>DASTAY010000023.1:0-16909 GCA_035712345.1 Solirubrobacterales bacterium | reverse complement strand
GTCCCGCAGCTTCAAGACGATCCCCTTGACGATGTGGGGGATCGGGTCTGAGTGGGCCCCGTCTACTTCGACTTCGGCGGTCTTGGGGTTGAGCGTCAATGCCTCCTGGACGACGATCGTGCCGGCGTCGAAGGGGCCTGCCACTGCAGGGGTGATCGCGATCACCGAGAGGGGGTCGCCGTGGTAGGGGCCGCCGAGGTAGATCTGCCCGCCGACGTAGGTCAAGGCCGAGCCCACACCCGCCCCGGCCAGGGTGTGGCCGATCAGGCTGTTTGCCGGGCAGGAGGGGCTTGCGAGCTCCTGCCTGCCGGTCTTGCCCTTCGCCGTGGCGATCGCCGAGTCGGGGCATTTGCTCACTCCGGCAAGGGAGCCGAGCTCGCCCGGGGGCAGGACAGCCGAGAACTTGGTCATGTCCTGTTCGCCGTCTTCACGCGTTATCCGCATGTCGAAGGGGCTGAAGCTCCCGGCGTTGTTGTTGACCGCCCCGGCTTCGAAATGGGGATCGAAGGGCGGGATGCCCCCCGGCGGGCAGGGGCCTCCGCCCACGCCCTTGGTGATTTCGAAGCTCGAGGTGACGGTCCTCGGGTTGGTCGGGTCCGACCAGGGCCAGAACTTCCCTTCGGTGGTGTAGCTGCCACAGGTCGGCGGAGTGACCATCGCCGCCCTGACGCCTTCCTTGAAGTGGAAGTTGAAGTGGCTGAAGGGGATCTGCGGGATGTCTTCCACGCTGGCCACCAACCGGCCGGTCTTGGGATCGGGCTCCACCTTCATCGGCAGCTTCACGTTGATGCCGAGGTCGGTGCTCTTCACCACCAGATACAGCGCGATCAGGCTGTCGAAGGGGTTCTCGGCCCCCGGTTCGGTCGTTTCGGGATTGTCCTGCTCGGCGAGGAACACCGAGCCGCCGACGGCTTCGGGCAACAGCGGCGTCTGGACTTCCAGGGTGCCGATCTTCGATGCGTTCGGACAACCTTCCCCCGGAGCCGTCGTCGCGGTTTCGCGTTCGATCTCCTGCGGCGTGCAGACGCCGAGCCCTTCGCCGATCGAGGGGTTGATCGTGACCCCTTCGGGCAGCGTGACTTCGGCTTTCTTTGCCGTCGACTGGCTCAGGCCCGTGGTGCTCACCAGGCCTTCGTCCTCGAAGTTGAGGCTGAAGTCAAGACCCGTTCCGGTCTCGGCGGAGTCGCTGGTCGTGCGGGTTTCGATCGAGGGCGCGAAGCCGAGGCGACCGCAGCCGGTGAAACCCTGCGGATTCGGCGGGGAGGCGAAGTCGTGGGTGAGCGCGGTCTTGCGCGACAGCACGCCGGGATGGAACCACGAATCGGCTTCGATGCTGCTTTCCTGCGGGCCCGAGCAGCTCGTCGGCAGCGTCAGGAAGGGCTTTGGCGGCAGGGTGACGGGGCAGCTGCCGTTGGAGAAAGCTTCGCCCGGAAGGGCGAAGAGTTCGAGGCATCGGCCCCGATAGGGATCGTGCGCGGAGTCCGAGGGCACGCCCCACAGGATGGTTTCGGCGCCGAGGAAGTTGAGCGCCTGGGAGGTGTTGCGAAGCGAGGCGACGAGGTTGTGGCTGCCGCCTTCGTTGACTCCGACGTTGACCGTGATCGGCACCGGCAGGACGGTGAAGCCCAGCCTCGCCGGCACCCCGGGGGTGGTCTCCAGGTTGTAGACGGACTCCGTCAGGTTGAGCGCGCCGAACAGCGCCAGGTGCACGTTCACGTACCCGACCGCGGAATCGTTCGGGCAGGCGTTGCGTAGGCTGGTATCGATCGTGATGAGGTCCAGGGTGCTGCACGTCGGGGTCGGCCGGCTGTCGCCGACGACGCCGGGCACCTGGTCGATGGTCACGTCCCTGGTCGGCTCTTCCGGCAGGACTCCGTAAGTGGGGTCCGGCCTCGTGTTCATGCCGAAGCTCTCGACCGCTTCAAACGGATGGGACCCCGCCTGGGTCGCCGGGGTGCCGTCCTGGTTGGCGAAGGTGACGTCGAAGCTTTCGACGCCGAAGTCGGCCGAGGCCGAGGCCGCGCCGAATGCGGCGAAGGTCCCGAGGATCGCCACCACCAAGGCCAGCGTCCTCAGCTTAAGCGACCGGTGAGAGCGCTCCGCAAAGGTGTCCATCGTCTCAGGCTCCTTGTCGTACTCGAATGGGGAAGGGCAAAGGGCGTCCTGCGTGGGGCGCCTCATCGGCCGGCCCTCCGGGCGCGGCGCGTACAGCGCTTCTCACGACGCCCCAGCGCCTTTGCCTTGCTCCGCAGCGAGTGGGCCTGCTTGCGCAGGTGCTTCGTCTTCGCTCCGTTGTCGGTATGCGCAGCCCGACGGCTCAGCGACCTCGCCTTCCTCAGCAGCTTGGCTACTCGAGGCTCGCGGCAGGAACGCCTGGCATGCAGGTCTCCCTCGCCGTGGAACTGGGCGCTCGCCGGCGTGGCGCTCGGCGGGGTCGCGGCGGGGGACTGGCAGGAATCCCCGACGCATGGGTCGGCCGGCGCCGGCGGCGCCGGGAAGCCGCCGTCGGTGCGGGCGTCATAGATGTCGACCAGACCGGGATCCTGCGGCGCGAAGCTGCTCGAGGTGGAGATGAACACGTCGCGGCCGCTGGCGCCCGAGTCGACCAGCTGCGATTCGGCCGAGCTCTTTCCGCTCGAGATCAGGCTGACGCAGCCCGCGGAGCGGGCGCAGGAGCCAGAACCCCCTTCCTCCCACTCATAGACGTCGCGCTGCCCGTTGGTGTCGCGCGGGACCAGGGCGTCGAAGCTCTCGAAGAAGACCTTGCTGCCGTCGTCGCTGATCACCCGCGGCTTGAACTGAAGCGGCGCCACCCAGCGAGGGATCCTGCCGGCGACGACCTGTTCTTCTTCTTTCGGCGTTCCGGTCAGTGGCCGGGCGCCCGACGGGTTGCACGAGACGCAGGTGAGGGTTTCCGACTGGGAGTCGTACCTGTAGACCTCCCAGGCGGGCGAGCCGCCACCGGCCGGCGTGTTGTCGTAGCCGGTCAGGCTGCGCGTCGAGGAGAAGACCACGGCGCTCCCGCTGGGATTGACGGCGGAGGTCTTCTGTTCCCTCAGCGGCGCGACATTGGACAGCCCCGTGCTGGGAGGGACGGAGCCCTCTCCCGGCGTAACCGTGGCGATGAACGTCGCCTGGCCGTCGTGGTAGCTGTAGAGGTTGGATTCGCCGGCCGTGGCGCCCGCGTCGAGCACTTCGGGTGAGGCGAAGTAGATGTAGGAGAGGTCCTGGCTGGCGCCGAGGACGCCGGTGGTGTGCGGCGCGATCAGGGTCGAGGATTCGCTGGCGAGGTGGAACTCGTACAGCGGCTCCCCTTCGCCACCGGACTGGAGTTTGGAGTCGGTCCCTTTTTCGCCTTCTTCGCCGATCGTGAACAGCGCCTTCGAGCCGTCGCTGCTCGCGGTCCAGAACCGGCCTTCGGCGTTCGAGACGCTTCCGGTCACGGGAAGGGTTTCTTCTCCGTCGACCCGGACGTAGACCCGGCCGGTGTTGAAGGCTTCGCCGCCGGCAGACCAGTAGATCCGCGAGCCGTCTTCGGAGATCGCGTTTTCGGTGCTGTCTTCTCCGCCGGTACGGACGACGCTGTTGAACGTTCCGGCCGAGTTGAGCAGCGTGCTGGGTTCTTCGTTCGGCAGGATGCTGACCAGTTCGAGTTCCCCGTCGTGCCAGTCGAACAGGTTGTCCTCCTTATAGCTACTGCCATTGACGCCGTTGTAGGGCGAGTCGGGGGTCAGGTTCTCGTCGATCTTGAAGAGGACATGGCTTCCGTCGGGGGTGATGTTCTGCGGTTCGGGCCAGAATTCGTTGTCTTCGGGCGGGTCGTAGTGCGTCGGAGGAGAGGTGATCAGCGCCTGCCAACTGTCCGTCGTGTTGTCGCGGAGGTAGAGGTCCGCCCAGGGCGAGATCCCGTCCGGCGTCAGTGGGGCTGAGAGGTTGAGGAAGACCGCTTTCGAGAGGTCCGGGGTGAAGACTTTGAAGAAGGGATAGAGCGGGATGAGGAAGCCGACGATCCGCAGGTTGCTCTGGCGGGGGGAAATTCCTTCGGTCGTCCAGCCATCGGCTCCGCGGGTGGTCAGGTACTGGGTGAAGAGAGGATTGGATTCCGCGTCGCCGAAGGCCGTGAAGCTCGAGTAGGTGATCTTTTCGCCAGAGGTCGAGCTGCTGCCGAACGTGCGAATGCCGTTGCGGATGTCGCCGTTGTTTTTGTCGACCGGCGTGACCATCTCGTAGGCGCGGCAGTCGGGAAGACCGGCGCCGAAGCCGGTGCGGAACGCTTCGTTGGGGCAGGCGGCGGGTTCGGGCGAGGGATAGGTGGCGAAGGTGCGGTCGGCTCCTGCGACCGGGCCGCTGCCGTTCACCGCCACCACGCGGAAGTAATAGGTCGTTCCGGGCGCCAGGCCGGTGACTTCGTCTGAGACGTGCACGGGTTCGCTGCCCGACCCGACGTTGCCTTCCCCGGCGGGCACCCGCGTGCACGGGTTGGCCGAGCATTCGGCCGGCCCGTACTCGAAGTGGTAGGTGGTCGCTTCTTCGCCGGGATTGATTTCGGCTTCGAGCACAGCGGTTTCGGCGGTGACGGCGGAGACGGTGGTGCCGGCGATGACAGGAGCGACGGCCGAGGCGCTCGCCGCCCCGAGCGCAAGCGCGAGCGCCGCGACGATCGCTGCCAGCAATGGCAGCAGGTGGCGCCGGTGGGGGCGCGTGGTCGAATCCGTGCTCGCTGCCTTCGCGTGGCTTCTCACGTAGCTCTCTCCTTGTCCCTCGAGCCCCTCTGCCAGCCGCTCCCTCAGCGGCCCGTCGGCTCGTCTTTTCCCTGTCCTATTGGCGTCTGGCAAACGAGCTAGTTCCTGGAACTAACACTTGCGTTCCCAAACGACGAGACGGAGGATAAACATACGCGTATGGAAATGTCAAGGAACGTGATCGGTATAAGCCCGGAGCGCGCGGGACCGAGCGGTAGGATCAAACGGCTATGGGGCAGGGGGTCTCGATCGTCTTGGCGGACGACCACACGGTCGTACGGCGGGCGTTGCGGCTGCTGCTGGAGGAGGAGCCGGGCTTCGAGGTGGTCGCCGAGGCGGAGGACGCCGAGGGGGCCGCGCGCTACCTGCGCGGGCACAAGCCGGACGTCCTGATCCTCGACCTGAACATGCCCGGAAAGCCGAGTCTGGAGGCGATTCCCGACATGCGCGAGGCGTCGCCACAGACGAAGATCGTCGTCCTCACGATGCAGAAAGAGCCGGCGTTCGCCCGCCAGGCGCTGCAGCTCGGCGTGCTCGGCTACGTGCTCAAGGAGGCGGCCGACGACGAGCTGGTGCAGGCCGTCCGCCGCGCCGCCGCCGGCGAGACCTACCTGCAGCCGGCGCTCGGCGCGAAGCTCGCGTCCGAACCCGCATCGAGCGCGAGCGACCTGAGCGAACGCGAGACCGACGTCCTGCGCCTGATCGCGCTCGGCCACACCAACGCGGAGATCGCCGAGAAGCTCTACATCAGCGTGCGCACGGTCGAGACCCACCGCGCCCACATCCAGCAGAAGCTCGGCGTCTCCAGCCGCGCCGAGCTAGTCCAGAGCGCGCTCTCCCGCGGCCTGATCGAAACCTGAGTCGCCCTCCGCGGCGGCGAGCGGCACCGAGGCGAGCAGCTTGGTCCCTCCTCCCGGCTTCGACTCGATCCGCAGCTCTCCCCCGGCCAGCTCGATCCGCTCGCGCATGCCGGCGATGCCGAAGCCGCTCACCGGCGCATCAGGGTCGAAGCCCGCGCCGTCGTCGGCGACGAGCAGCTCGACGCGGTCCGCCTCGGAGCGGATCTGCAACTGGGCGTGGGCCGCGCCGGAGTGCTTGGCGATGTTGTTCAACGCCTCCTGCACGAGGCGGTAGAGGACGGTTTCCAGCTCGGCCTCGAGCCGCGCGGCGTCGATCTCCATGTCGGTCGCCAGCTCGACCCCGGCAGCGTGTCCGAAGCGCTCGAAGAGGTCTTCCAACGCCGCGACGAGGCCGAGCTGGTCGAGCGTGGCGGGGCGCAGCTCGGTGATCAGCGCCCTCAGCTCGTCGATGTCGCGGACGACGTCGCGCAGCCCCTCTTCCACGGCCGCGCGCAACTGCTCGGGAGCCCCGCTCTTGAGCACCGAGGAGAGCAGCATGCGCCGGGCGCCCATCCCCTGCAGGATCGAGTCGTGCAGCTCGCGTGCCCATCGCGCCCGCTCGCGCTCCGCCGCAAGCAGGCTCTGGCGCAGGCGCTCCTCGCTGACCGACAGCACCGTGGCCACCGCAGCCGCGGCGCTGGCGGCGGCCGCGGTCAGCATCCGCCTGTCTTCCGCGTGGAACTCGGGGCCTTCCTCGAGCCGGTCGAGGGCGACGATCGCCCCCAGCGAACGCCCGCGGAAGTCGAGCTGGGCGGGCAGGGCGGCGCGAGCCTCGACCCCGATCCCCCGCACGCCCTCCAGGGCCTCGGCCTCCGTCCCCTCGTCGATCGTGACGTAGCGCCCGATCGGGGCCGGACCGCACTCGCCCGCGGCGGCGACCACCTCCCAGCGCGAGCCGTCGCGGAGCAGGACCAGCAGCGAACGGGCGTCGATCAAGGCCCGCGTCCGCTTGGCGATCGTCTCCAACACGCGCGCGCGGTCGGTCTCGCCGCCCACGGCGCGGGCGATCTCGGTCGTCGCCTCGAGGCCGTGGACCGCGCGCTCGAGCGCCCCCCGCTCTTCCTCGGACTGACCGTAGAGGCGGACGTTGAAGATCGCCACAGAGGCCCATTCGGCGAGGATCGTCACCGCTTCTTCGTCGGCATCGTCGAAGCCGCCCCCCTTCTTCTCGGTCAGGTAGAGGTTGCCGTAGACCTGGCCGCGGACGACGATCGGCACGCCGAGGAAGCTGTGCATCGGCGGGTGCCCGGCGGGAAAGCCGTAGGAGCGCGGATGCTCGCCGACCTCGCGCAGCCGCAGCGGCGCCGGGTTGCGGATCAGCTCGCCGAGGACGCCGCGGCCGCGCGGCAGGTCGCCGATCCGCTTCCGCGCCTCGGCATCGATCCCGACGTAGATGAAGCGCTCCAGCTCGCGCCGGTCCTCGTCGAGGATGCCGAGCGCCGCGTAGCGGGCGCCGGTCAGCTCGCGCGCCACCTCGACCACCTCGCTCAGCACCGCATCGAGGTCGAGCCGGGCGACAAGCCCCCTGCCGACGTCGATCAGCCTCCGCAGGCGATGCTCATCCAGCATCTCGCGGGCCACCAGGCGAAAGTACCGCAAAAGTACCCCGGAGCACCGCTTTTGCGAAGCAGGGGCCGGAGTCCCTATCGTGTTCCGCGATCTTCTCGGTCAGGGGAACAGCGACGATCGTCTTGCTGGCGGCTGCGCTCGCGCTCATCTTCAGCTGCCCGGACGCGATCCCGCAGGAACGGCTCGTCCTGCGCGGCCCCAGCGCCGGGTCGCACGTGAGGCTCGGCCGCGTAGGCGAACTGCTCTCGATCGAAGGCCGGATCTCCGGCGCTCGACCTGCAGGCTGCCGGCCCAGCGGGAATGGCCACGGCGTCGTCTGCCCCCTGGGCGACGTCGGCGGGATCGAACTCTCCATGGGACCGCAGGGAGACCTGGTCGAAGTGATGGACAAGCTGCCGATCCCGCTCACCGTCCGCCTCGGCGACGGCTCTGACAAGTTCATCGGCAGCGGCGAGCCGGACACCTGCTACCCGGAAGGCGCGCGGCGCAACCGCTGCATCGGCGGCGGGGGCGACGACATCTGCATCACCGGCAACCGGAACAGCGACTGCGTCGGCGACCGTGGCGACGACTACTGCCAGACCGGCGCCGGCAGCGACGGCTGCTGGGGCGGTCCAGGCGACGATGTCTGCCGCATGGGGGCCGGCGAAGACGGCTGCCACGGCGAAGGCGGGAACGACAGGCTCTACGGGGGGCCGAACCCCGACCAGCTCTACGGCGGCAGGGGCTATGACTTCTGCGACGGCCTTCCCGGCCGGGGCCGCTCGCACGGATGCGAGGCGGGGCCAGGACGCTGAGCGTCCGTCCGGTGACGGATTTCGACCTCTGTCGATTTAGCCTCTGTCCGTTCGTCGTATGGGTAGAGGCAACCCACGAACGAAGGAGACGATGATGAGATTCATGATGCTGATGTACCCGGGGATCGACACGGACGCCGAGAGCTGGGAGCCGAGCGCCGAGGACGTCGCGGCGATGACCGCCTACAACGAGGAGCTGAGCAAGGCCGGGGTGCTGCTCTCGCTCGACGGGCTGCGGGCCCCCGCCGACGGCGCCCGGGTGCGCTTCGGCGGCGGTGCCCCGACCGTCACCGACGGTCCCTTTGCCGAGGCCAAGGAGGTCGTCGGCGGCTACTGGCTGATCCAGGCGTCCTCCAAGGAGGAGGCGGTCGAGTGGGCCTCGCGCTGTCCCGCCGGCAAGGACGACTTCATCGAGGTGCGCCGCGTCTTCGAGATGGAGGACTTCCCCGAGGACGTGCAGGCGGCCGGTCAGCTCTCCGAGAGGCCGCCCGAGCAGACGTGAGCGACGCCGGCGCGCCGGGCCGCGCGATCGAGGCCGTGTGGCGGATCGAGTCGCCGCGGCTGATCGCCGGCCTGGCGCGGATGACGGGCGACGTCGGGCTCGCCGAGGACCTCGCCCAGGATGCGCTGGTCGCGGCGCTGGAGCGCTGGCCGGAGTCGGGCGTCCCGGAGAACCCCGGCGCCTGGCTCACGGCCACGGCGAAGAACCGCGCGGTCGACCTGGCGCGGCGCGGCAGGCGCTTCGAGGACCGCCGCGAGCAGCTGGCGCGCGAGGCCGGCATGCGGATGGCGATGGACGCCGCCGAGCACGAGGCCGCGGCGGGTGGGCTCGGCGACGAGTTGCTCGGCCTGATCTTCGCCTGCTGCCACCCCCTGCTCGCGACCGAGGCCCGCGTGGCGCTGACCCTGCGCCTGCTCGGCGGCCTCGCCACGGAGGAGGTCGCCCGCGCCTTCCTCGTCTCCGAGGCGACGGTGGCGCAGCGCATCGTGCGGGCGAAGCGCACGCTCAAGGAGGCGCACGCGCGCTTCGAGGCGCCGCAGGGCGAGCAGCTCGACGAGCGGCTGCCGTCGGTGCTGGAGGTGATCTACCTCGTCTTCAACGAGGGTTACGCGGCGACCGCCGGCGAGAGCTGGATGCGGCTCGACCTCTGCGAGGAGGCGCTGCGGCTGGGCCGGGTTCTCGCCGGCCTGGCGCCACAACAGCCCGAGGTGCACGGCCTCGTCGCGCTGATGGAGATCCAGGCCTCGCGGGCCCGCGCGCGGGTCGGCCCCGGAGGCGAGCCCGTGCTGCTGCCCGACCAGGACCGCGCTCGCTGGGACCCGTTGCTGGTGCGGCGCGGCCTGGCGGCGCTGAAGCGCGCCGAAAAGCTCAGCCGGGGCGCCTTCGGCCCCTACACCGTGCAGGCGGCGATCGCCGCCTGCCACACGCGGGCGCACAGCGCCGAGGAGACCGAATGGGAGCGCATCGCCGCCCTCTACGAGGCCCTCGCCCAGCTCACCCCCTCCCCCGTGGTCGAGCTCAACCGCGCCGTCGCCGTCGGGATGGCGTTCGGCGCGCAGGCCGGCCTGGAGCTCGTCGACCCGCTCGTCGAGGGCGGCGAGCTCGACGGCTACCACCTGCTGCTCAGCGTCCGCGCCGACCTGCTCGCCAAGCTGGGCCGCAGCGAGGAGGCAAAGGCCGAATTCGAGCGCGCCGCCGCGATGACCGAGAACGCCCGCGAGCGCGAGCTGCTGCTTGAACGGGCGATGGGCCTTTAGTCCCCCCGATAAGACGCGTATCCGACATTCACCCCACTCCAGTGTGGTCGAAGTCGGATACGTGCGCAGGCCTCGAGCGAGGCAGGCTCTGAGCGGAGGGGGTGGGATTCGAACCCACGAGCGCCTTGCGACGCCAACAGTTTTCGAGACTGCCCCGTTCAACCACTCCGGCACCCCTCCGGGGACTGATCCGAAGGCTGATTCTACGTAGGGAGGCCCTCGACCGTCCGCGGGCCTGAAAGTCGCCTCCGAGGGCGATTTTCCACGCCCGCCGGCGGGATGCAGGGCTCAAGACCGGCGCCAGCCTGCCGATGCAGGCATCGTGCAAGGCAGCGAGCAGACCCCCATCGGGCGGTTCTTCGACCGCCACCCCGTCATCTTGCGGCTGTTCGCGGTCAGCGCGCTGCTCTGGGGCGTCGGCTACCTGACCTGGAGGATCGGCTGGAGCGGCCAGGGCGCCGGCCCCCTGGCCTTCAGCATGCTGCTGGTCACCGAGGTCTACGGGCTGTGGGCGCTCGGCACCCTCGCCTGGTACTCGTGGTCGCACCCGCCGGCGGTGCGGCCGCCGGTCACTCCGGACCGCAAGATCGACGTCTACGTCTGCACCTACGACGAGCCGCTCGAGGTGGTGGCGGCGACCCTGGCCGGGTGCCGCGCGCTGACCTACCCGCACACGACCTATCTGCTCGACGACGGACGGCGGCCGGAGATGGCCGCGCTGGCGAAGACCGCGGGCGCCGAGTACCTGACCCGACCCGACAATTCCCACGCCAAGGCGGGCAACATCAACGCCGCGCTCACCCGCACCGACGGCGAGCTGGTGCTGATGCTCGACGCGGACCACGTGCCGATGCCCGATGCGCTCGACGCGATGGTCGGCTACTTCGACGACGGGCGCGTCGCCCTGGTGCAGAGCCCGCACGACTTCTTCAACCACGACTCGGTCCAGCACTACGTCGTCGGCCGCCACGAGCAATCGCTCTTCTACCGTGTCATCTGCCCCGGCCGGGACCGCCATGGCGCCGCCTACTGGTGCGGCTCAGCGGCGCTGTTGCGGCGCGAGGCGCTGCTCGAGATCGGCGGCGTCGCCACCGAGACGATCGCCGAGGACTTCCACACGACGATCCGCATGCAGCGCCACGGCTGGACCAGTCGCTACCACGACGAGGTGCTGGTCCAGGGTCTCGCACCCCACGACCTCGACGGCTACCTCCTGCAGCGCGACCGCTGGGCGCGCGGCAACCTCGCCGTCTTCACCCTGCCCGAGTCCCCCCTGCGCGCCAGGGAGCTGCGGCCGGTGCAACGCCTCTCCTACTTCGTCAGCCTCGCCGCCTACCTGGCGCCGCCGATGCGGCTGCTGCTGCTGGCGACCCTGGGGCTGGTGATGTGGACCGGCGAGATGCCGATGAAGATCAGCATCGTCGCCCTCGCGGCGCTGTGGCTGCCGGCGATCAGCCTCAACCTGCTGGCGGGCTCGGCGCTGACCCGCGGTTACATGAAGATCGGCGAGACCGCGCACTACGAGCTGTTGACGATGGAGATCTACACGCGGGCGCTGCGCTGCATCTTCCGCCCGGGTCGCACCGCCTTCAAGGTGACGCCGAAGCAGGGCGGCGACGGCGGCGGCCTCCGCGCGGTGCGCAAGCTGCACCTGGTCCTTATCGCGGGCGTCGTCCTGGCCGGCGGGACCGTGCTGCGCCTGCTCGACCTCGTCGGGGTCGGGCCCCTGCCCGACCTGCCGGGGATCGCCGCCTGGATCGTGCCGCTGCTGGGCCTGATCGAGCTGCGCCGCGTCCTGCGCACCCTGCTCGCCGTCGGACGCCGCCACCAACGTCGCCAGGTCTACCGCTTCCAGGGCGAGGCCCCCGCCCACTGCTTCGCCGCCGGCGGTCACGTCGGCGGCCACCTCGTCGACGCCAGCGCCGCCGGCGTGGGATTGGTGCTGGATGCGCCGGTCGGCGTCGGCGAGCGACCCGCGGTCCTGCTCGAGCTCGAAGACGCCCGCGGCGACGCCCACGAGGTCGCCACGCAGGTCGAGGTCCGCTCCTGCCGCGAGGCCGAGGGCCGCTACCTGATCGGCGCGACGATCGAGGAGATCGACTCCTCCTCGCGCATGCGCCTGATGGAGTGGTGCTACGTCGTCTGCAGCCACGAGCGCCTGCGCGGCCACCGTCCGGCGGCGCCGCTGCCGGAATCGGAGTCGATCGTGATGCCGCTGGATGCCGCGCCGGCACCGATCCGACGCCTCAGCGAGGCTCCAGAGGTCGCTTAGCCTCTAGGCTTGGGCCACCCGGAGAGGTGTCCGAGTGGCTTAAGGAGCGCGACTGGAAATCGCGTGGGCGGGGTTAATCCGCCTCGTGGGTTCGAATCCCACCCTCTCCGCTTCGGCGGGCGGCGAAGAACTCGCGCAGCAACGCGGCGCACTCGTCCTCCATCACACCCGCGACCACCTCGGGCCGGTGATTCAGCGCCGGCTCGGCGAGAACGTCGAGGACGCTGCCGGCGGCGCCCGCCTTGGGGTCGGGGGCGCCGTAGACGACTCTGGGAATGCGGGCGAGGACGATCGCGCCGGCGCACATCGCGCAGGGCTCGAGCGTGACGTAGAGGGTCGTGCCGGGCAGGCGCCAGCCCCCGAGCGCCTCGGCGGCGGCGCGAATGGCGAGGATCTCGGCGTGGGCGGTCGGGTCTCGACGCAGCTCGCGCTCGTTGCCGGCCGCGGCGAGCGGCTCCCCGTCGCGGCCGATCACCGCGCCGATCGGCACGTCGCCGTGCCCCTCCGCCTCGCGCGCTCTCTCTATCGCCAACGCCATCAGGCGTTCATGTGCGGCGCTTGCCGCCCCGTTCGACATCGATCCGAGAGTATGTGCCACCGACAACTTCCCGGGCGGGGCGGTGTTGAAGCAGACGGCTGCCGACTCGCCCACGGCAGGGCCGCGCGAGCAGACGACCAAACGATGATCCGATCGCTTCCGATATCCGCTGCCCTCGCGATCCTCGTCACGGCAACCGCGGTGACGCCCGCCCAGGCCGCCGCCGGCGTCTCCCCGGCGCGCGAATTCGCCCCGCACGAGGTCGTCGTGAAGCTCCGGGGCGCGAGCCGGGAAAGGACCGTGCGCCTGCGCGAGGGCGTCGGTGTCCGCGCCGCGGCGGCGGCCCTGCGACGCGACCCGCGGGTCGCCTATGCGGCCCCCAACTACCTCGCCACGGCGTCGGCGCTGCCCGACGACCCGGGGCCGCTGTCGACTCCCCCGGGACCACCCGGCGGCTGGGCGTCGCTGCAGTGGAGCTTCCTGCCCTGGGAGGGGACCCCGACCGCCGAGCTGCCCACCTCTCCCGGCGGCATCGACGCCGTCGGCGCCTGGCGCCACCTGGCCGAAGCGGGGCGCGGCGGCGCTCGCGGCATCGTCGTCGCCGTGCTCGACACCGGGATCGCCTACCGCAACGAGGGCAAGCGCTTCCGCCGCAGCCCCGACTTCAGCGCCGGTCAGTTCGTCCCCGGCTATGACTTCGTCGGCGACGACAGCGTCCCGCTCGACGAAAACGGCCACGGCACCCACGTGGCGGGGACGATCGCCGAGAAGACCGACAACGGCATCGGGCTCACCGGCCTCGCCTACCGCGCCAAGCTGATGCCCGTGCGGGTGCTCGACCGCAACGGCAGCGGCCAGGCCGACGACATCGCCCGCGGCATCCGCTTCGCCGTCGTGCACGGCGCCGACGTGATCAACATGAGCTTCAACTTCGGCTGCGGCAAGAACGTGCCGGGAATCGATCGCGAGCTGCGCTACGCCTACCGCCAAGGCGTGGTGACGGTGGCCTCGATCGGCAACCTCGGCTCGGAGGCCTGCGTCTCCCCGCCGGCGACCGGCCCGCGCGTGATCGGCGTCGGCGGCAGCACCGAGGGCGGCTGTCTCGGCGGATACTCGCTGCTGCCCGGCAAGGGGGTGGACCTGCTCGCCCCCGGGGGCGGCATCCCGATCGCCGGCTGCCCGTCCATCTCGAGCCGCTCGATCTACCAGGTGACGCTCAAGTCCGGCAACCCGCGGCGCTTCGGCGAGCCCCGCAGCTACATCGGCACCTCGATGGCGGCCGCGCACGTCTCAGGGGTCGCCGCGATGGTGCTGGCGAGCGGAGTCCTCCCGCAGAACGCCTCGCCGGAGGGCAGGGTCAACCGAGTGCTGCGGCAACTTCGCAAGACGGCCCGCGACCTCGGCCTGCCCCCCAGCCGCGAGGGCGCCGGCCTGATCGACGCCGGCGCAGCCACCGAACGGCCCTGAGACTTCAGGTGGTTCGGACGATGATCACGCTGCAGGGCGCGTGATGGGAGACGTTGTTCGGCACGCTGCCCAGCAGGAAGCGCCGCGCACCGGTCATGCCCTTGTTGCCGACGACGATCAGGTCGGCGCCGGTCTCTTCGGCGACGTTGAGGATCGCCTCGGCGGGTTCGCCCTCGACCGGGTGGGTCTGCACCTCGAGGCCCTCTTTCTTGGCGCTCGCCGCGGCGGCGTCGAGCACGAGGTTGACGTCCTCGCGCGGGCCGATCTCGTACTGGACGTCGGCCGGGGCTCCCTCCTGCTCGTTCTGCAGGCGGCGCTTGGAGACGGGCGCGTAGGCGCTGACGATGCTGAGCCGGGCGCCCGCGAGCTTCGCCAGGTCGACGGCCTGCCGCACAGCCTCTCCGGCGGTCTCCGATCCGTCGGTTCCAACCACGATGCGAGTGAACACGCCGCCTCCTCTGGGTCGCTGGTCCGGCGGCGCCGATACTAACGCGCGCTCGACCGGCAGATCCTTATCTGGGCGTTACGCCGTGATGTGGGGGCAGTCCCCGGAAGCCACCGCCGAGGATTTCGGTCGGCGTCGTCGCCAGGCGGACGATCGCGATCGCCATCGCCGCGACCAGGCAGGCGATCAGCACGACCATCGCCGCTTTCCACAGCGTCGGCATCACCGCGGAGCCTAGGCGACCGGCTCCGGCCGGGGTACGCTTGGCGCATGGAGAGAGTCGCCGACGGGGTCTGGCTGCTGCGCGGCGACCTGCGCAAGGGCATGAACATCTACTTCCTCGAGGACGGCGACGGCTTCGTCCAGTTCGACGCCGGCAGCAAGGGGATGACGAGGAAGGCGCGCGCCGAAGCCGAGCGACTGGGCGGGCTGAAGCGGGTCGTGCTCGGACACGCGCACGCCGACCACCGCGGCACGGCGCCCTACATGGGCGTGCCCGTCCACTGCCATCCGGACGAAGTCGCCGACGCCGAAAGCGACGCCCCGATCGCCCCCTACATGGACCTCTCGCAGCTGCCTGTCGCGCCGGTGCGCTGGCTGTACCCCTTCCTGCTGCGACGCTGGGACGGCGGCGCGGTGAAGATCGCGGGCACCGTCGCGGAGGGCGACGAGGTGGCCGGCTTCGAGGTGATCCACTTTCCCGGCCACGCGCCGGGCCTGATCGGCCTCTGGCGCGAGAGCGACCGGGTGGCGCTGGTCAGCGACGTCGTCTACTTCATCGACTCGACCCGGCTCAAGCCGCTGCCGAGGGGCGAGGCGAGCGTCCCCCACCCGGCCTGGGCCTGGGACCACGCCAAGGCGAAGGAGTCGGTGCGCAAGCTGGCGGCGCTCGAACCGAAGGTCGTCGCGGCCGGGCACGCGGAGCCGTTGCGCGGCGAGAACCTGCGCGAGACGCTCGAGCGGGCCGCCGAGAAGCTCTAGGCGCAGCCAGGCTCGCCGCGCAGGCGGGGGTTGCTGGCATAGGTTGCCGACCCTGATGATCGGGACCTACGTCGCGGCGGCGCTGATCTGCGTCGCCTCACTGCTCGTCGGGCGCGCCCTGCTGCTCATCGCCGGGCGCGACTCGTGGTCGTGGCTGGAGCCGGCGGCCGGCTTCGGCGCGATCCTGACCGTGAGCGGCGCCCTCGCCCGGGCGCCGGGCCACGGCACCTCGGCGACCATGGGCGTCGTCCTTCTCCTAGCCGCAGCCGCCATCGTCCTCGTCCGCCGCCCAGCCGGCGACCGGCCGAAGGCGGACGCCTCTCGAACGGGCTCGGCCGATCGGCGGCGGGAAGCGCTGCGCCGCGGGTTGCCGGTGGCGATCGCGGTGGCGGCGGTGCTCTCGATTCCGTTTGCGATCAGCGGGCGCTGGGGGCTGCTGGGCGTCGGGCTCAACAACGACCTGGGCCTGCACCTCGCCTGGGCCGAGTGGCTGCGCAGCGGCTTCGGTCCCGCCCCCGACGCGGGCTACCCGCTCGGCCCCCACGGGCTCGCGGTCGCCACCGCGGCGGTGCCGGGGATCAGCCTGGGCCAGGCCTTCCTGGGCGAGATCTTCGCGATCGGCGTCCTCACCGGCCTGACCGCGCTCGCCGCCCTGCCGGGCTTCGGCGCCGGTCGGCGCCTGCTGGCCGCGACGATGGTCGCCGTCCCCTACCTGGGCGCCTCCTACTTCGCCCAGGGCGCCTTCAAGGAGACCGCCGAGGCCCTCTTCGTCCTCGCCGTCGCGGTCGGCCTGCGCAACGTCGACCTCTCCACGCGCGGGTGGCGCCAGGCGCTGCCCTGGCTGGCGATCGCCGGCGGCGTCTTCTTCTCCTACAGCTTCGCCGGGCTCGCCTGGCCGGTCCTCACGGCGGTGCTCTGGAGCCTCACGGTGCCCGCGGTGCGGCGGGCGCTTGCGCCGCGGGCGCTGTTGCGCTTCCTCTTCCGCCCGACGACGCTGCTGGCGATCGTCGTGCTGGTCGCCCTCGCCGTCGCCGCCACCTCGGTCGGGCCGTTCGGCTTCGGCGGCAGCTTCAGCAAAGTCGCCGGGACCAACACCTACGGGCCGGTCTCGCCGATCGAGGCGCTCGGCATCTGGCCGACCCCCGACTACCGCCTCGAAGCGCCCGGCGGCGCCCACCTCACCGGCCTGGCCGGCGCGATCGGCGTCATCGCCCTGCTCGCCGGCGCCTGGTGGTGGACGCGGCGCCGCGACCTCGCGGTGCCCCTCGGCCTCGCCGCCTGCGTCCTCCTCTACCTCGCGGCGCTGCCGACCAGCGGGGACTACTCGCACGCCAAGGCGCTGATGATCGGCGCCCCGCTGGCGATGCTCGTCATCGTCCGTCCCCTCCTGGCAGAGCTCTGGCCCGACCGCCGTAGAGGTTTGGTCCGCTATGCGGACCAA
>DASTAY010000022.1:0-57460 GCA_035712345.1 Solirubrobacterales bacterium | reverse complement strand
GCGCTTCTACAACTTCGACCGCGTCCACCACGGCCGCCTCACCGGCGGCCAGATCCCCGCCGACATCGTCTACGGTGCCCGCAAGATGGAGATCAGATGAGCCTGAGGTGTCGGCACATCTTGGAGTCCGTCCATTCTAAGGCGACACGCAATCCGCTCTAGATCCTCAGCCGCCGACCTACCGGCAACCCGGCACCGCAAGGGCGGCAGTCAAGGGCGTGCCCTTACGACCCCTCTGACCCCGCAATCCCTGGCTAGAAGCCCAACGCGAACTTGGCGTCCTCGGTCATCATCTCGGGACTCCAGGGTGGGTCGAACACCATCTTGGGATGGACGGCGCTCACGCCGGGGAGGTCGCCGACGAACTCCTTCATCTGCTCGGAGACCTGGGGGCCGATCGGGCAGGCCGGGGTGGTCAGAGTGAACGTCACGTAGACGTCCTCTTTCTCGATCTCGACGTCGTAGACGAGGCCGAGCGAGACGAAGTCGAGCCCCAGCTCGGGATCGATCACCTCCTCGAGCGCCTCGATCACGTCGTCTTCGGTCAGCACATCGGTCGGGTTCTCAGGCATCGGTCAATGGTAGCCGGGCTCACGGCCCGGGCGGCAGAGGCTCCGCAGGAGGGCCTTCGCCCGGCGGCTGCAGCTCGAGCTGCCACCAGCCGACGTCGCGCCAGGCGCCGTCCTTCCAGCCGATCCGGCGATAGACCCCGACCGGGACGAAGCCGATGCTCTCGTGCAAGGAGACGCTGGCTTCGTTGGGCAGGGTGATGCCGGCGCAGGCGACCTGGAAGCGCTGGCGGCGCAACCGCTCCGTCAGCTCGGCGTAGAGGGCGCGGCCGAGGCCGCTGCGCCGCGCCTCCCCGGCGACGTAGACGGAGGTCTCGACGGCCCAGCGGTAAGCCGGGCGGTAGCGATGCGGGCAGGCGTAGGCGTAGGCGAGCACCGCTCCGTCGCGCTCGGCGACGAGCCACGGGAACCTGGCCTGAGCCTCGGCGATCCGCGCGGCGAAGGCCGCGGCGTCGGGCGCCTCCTCCTCGAACGAGGTCGCGCCGGACTCGACGAACGGGGCGTAGATCGCGACGCAGGCCGCGGCGTCGCGGTCGGGATCGGCGGTGCGTATCGTCGGGGCCTCCAATTCACCTCGGGACAATAGGCTCCCGGTCATGAACGAGGGCAGTGGACAGGTGCTGCGCCGGTCGGTCGGCGTCGTCTTCTCCGACGGAGGCCTGCTGGCGCTGAGCGCGGTGCGGCCACCGGGTGGCAGCGAGCACGGCGAAGAGCGGTCGACGACCATCCTCTGCGGGCCCGATGGCGCGCCGACCGAGGTCTCCGAGACGCTGCTGTCGACCGAGTACGGCCCTGACGGAGTTCAGCGCCGGGCGACCCTGGAGCTGTGGACCGACGGCGACGAAGGCCAGCCGCTGCGCGGAGCCGGCACCCTGATCAGCGCCGCCGAGGTGCGCAACCCCGGCGGCGTCTCCACGGTCGCCTTCTTCCGCTGGGCCCTGGAAGGGCGCGAGGGACTCGGCCACTACGAGATCGTGCGTGAGGATGGCTGAGCGAAGCGGCCGGATCGAGGCCGTGATCTCTGACTTCGGCGGCGTCCTCACCACGCCGCTGGTCGAGTCGTTCATGGCCTTCCAGGACCAGACCGGGATCACGACCGAAGCCCTCGGCAAGGGGATGCAGGCCGCGACCGAGGCCAACGGCGACAACCCGCTGTTCGAAATGGAGCGGGGCGAGATCACCGAGCTGAGGTTCCTCGAGCTGCTCACCGACGCGCTCGAGCCGATCCTCGGGCACCGGCCCGAGATGCACCGCTTCAAAGAGATCTACTTCGAGGCGCTCGAGCCCAATCCGACGATGATCGAGCTGATGCGCGAGCTCCAGACCGCCGGCTACCGGATGGCGATGCTGACCAACAACGTGCGCGAGTGGGAGCCGCTGTGGCGCTCGATGCTGCCAGTCGACGAGATCTTCGAGACCGTCGTCGACTCCGGCTTCGTCGGCTGCCGCAAGCCCGAATCGGAGATCTACGCGATCACGCTCGACCGAATCCAGATGCCGGCCGAGGCATGCCTCTTCGTCGACGACGTCAAGGTCAACTGCGAAGGCGCGGAAAAGGCCGGCATGACCGCCGTCCACTTCCAGGAGACCGAGCAAGCGGTTTCCGACATCCGGGCGGCGCTCGGTTAGAGGCGTGTTCTCGCTGCCTGTTGACCTTGCAGACAATTCACATCTGAGGCGCACGGCTTCCTGATATTCTCAAGAAGCTTGTCAGGCGCTTGTGGGTGATTCCCACCTCGGCAATCAGACCCGCTCCGGCGGGTCTTTTGTTTGCTTGGACGCCTCGTCTAGTTATCCGAGCCGGCGCGGTCCCAGACGTAGAGATCGACCGCCTCAACGGCCAGCTCCATCAGGCGCGGCTGAGAAAGGAGCTCGAGGACGAGTTCGAGGGCGTCGTCTTCGGTGACGCCGGCGTCGACCGCCTCCTCGCCGCGGAAGCCTGCGGCCAACTTCAGCGCCTCGCGCCGGTTGTCGCCGAGCGAGCCGAAGGCGCCCATGAGGAAGTCGCGGTTGGGGACCGGCTGGCCGAGCTCCAGCGAGCCGTGCCAGGCGGCGAGCATCGAGAGGTCGTGCTCGTCGAGCTCGGAGAGGGCTTTCGCGTAGTGAACCTCGAGCTCGTCGTCGGGAATCTCGTCGACCCAGGCCCGGACCGCCTCGCCGAGCAGCTGCCGGCGGGCCTCGCGGCCGATCGAGTCGGCGATCGCGCGGATCGCGTCAGCTGGGTCTACGAAGCAGAGGGCCATTTGCTGCGCCCAATGTAGAGGGGGGGGTGGACGACAAAGCCAGGGGCGGAATTGCGCCATTTGCGGCTTCCGGCCGCGGTTCCCGAGGATCTCCGGGCACGCCGGAGGCCGACCTATGCTGGGTCGTTCCGCCTATGTCGCTGAAGCTGATCCAAGGACCCCCGAATTCCGGCCGCGCCGGGCGCATCCAAGAGCTCTTCAGAGACGCGCTCGACCGCAATCCGGTGCTCGTCCTGCCCACGCGCGACGACGTCTACCGCTTCGAGCGCCTGCTCTGCGGGGCGGGCGCGGCCCTGGGCGGCTCGGTCCTCACCTTCGACGACCTCTTCCGCGAGGTGGCGCGGGCCACCGGGGCGCCCCAGGCCGGGGAGCTGACGCCGGCCCAGCGGCTGGGCGCGATCTCGGCGGCGATCTCGGCTTGCGGCGGGACGCTGGGGCCGCTGCGGCGCTCGGCCGCCCGTCCGAGCTTCGCGATCCCCTTCGAGCGCCTGCTCGACGAGCTGCAGGGCGCCGGGCTCGATCCCGAGGCGCTCGGCTCGGGCGCGAACACGCTCGAGTCCTCCGCCTACCTCGGCGACCTGACCGCCCTGTTCGGCGCTTACGCCGAGCTGCGCGACCGGCTGGGGCTGCGCGACGTCCACGGCCTCGCCCGGGCGGCCGTCGAGTCGCTCCAGGCGGCGCCCCGCGCCTGGGGCGGGCGTCCCGTCTTCTTCTATGAGCCCGGCGAGCCGAGCGGGAACCAGCGCGCGCTCCTCGCCGCGCTGAGCGCGGCGACCGAGGTGACCGTCGCGCTCGCCCACGAGGAGGGCAACCCGGCGCTTGCCGCGCGAGGCGCCTCGGCCGAGCGCCTCGGCGAGCTCGCAACCGCCCGGGAGACGACGAGCGGGCCGCAGCAACTCGAGCCCTTCGACATCGATCCGCTGCTCGTCCACCTGCAGCGCGAGTTCGCCCGCCCCGAGCCGGCGCGGCGCGCCCCCGGCAAGGCGCTGGTCCTACTGCGCTCGGCCGGCGCGCGCGGCGAGGCCGAGGCGATCGGCGAGCAGGCGACGAAGCTGATCGGGGCGGGCGCCGACCCGGCCGCGATCGCGATCGCGGTCCGCGACCCGGTGCGGCGAGGCCCGTTGCTCGGCGCCGTGCTCGAGGCTCACGGAATCGCGGTGGCGCTCGAGGCGGAGGTGCCGGTCGCCGCCACCTCTGTCGGCGGGACGTTGATCGCCCTGCTCGAGGCCGAGCTGGGAACGGGGCGCGCCGCCGACCTGTTGCGCTTCCTGCGCGGTCCGTCGGGGGTCTCCGCGGGCCGGGTGGACTGGTTCGAGCGCGCGGTCCGGCGCCGTCGCCTGCAGAGCGCCGAGGCGGCGCTGGCCCTCTGGGAAGAGCGCTACGAGCGGCTGCCCGCCGACCTGCACGCGGTCAGAGAGGCGACAGCCGCCGGCCCCGCCCCACTCGCCGCCACCGCTGCCCGGCTCGCCACGACGATGGCCTCACGGCCGCTGCGCGGGGACGGGGACGGCCCGATGCCGCAGCGGGGAGACGGCTCGGAGCTGCGCGCCGCCGCCGCGATCTCGACCGCGCTGGGCGACCTCGCCGAGCTGCCTGAGCTGGCGCCGCGCCCGGCCGGTCTGATCTCGACCCTGCGCGAGCTCCGCTTCAACGCCTGGAGCGGCCCGGTCGAAGGGCGAGTGCGGATCGCCAGCCCCTACCGCCTGCGCGCCTCGCGCTTCGAGCACGTCTTCGTCGCCTCGCTCCAGGACGGCGAGTTCCCCCGCCGCGACCGTGGCGAGGACCCCTTCCTCGCCGAAGCCCAGCGGCTCGCCCTCGGCCTCGAGCCGCGCCGGGACCCCGAGGAGGAGGAGCGCTACCTCTTCCACGCCTGCCTGGCGCTGCCGAGCAAGAGCCTCTTCCTCTCCTACCGCGACAGCGACGAAGACGGCGTCGCCGAGGCTCGCTCGCCCTTCCTCGACGACGTCCGCGACCTGCTCGACCCGGCGCCGGAGGCCGGCGAGCCCGATCCGGTCGAGGAGGAGCTGACCATCGCCCGCGACCTGGCCCGAGCCGGGCTCCCCCCCGGGCGGGCGCCTTCGCAGGCCGACCTGGAGCGGGCGCGGAAGGCGGAGGCGGCCAGCCGCGCCCCGGGCCCGATCGCCAACCCGGCGGTCCTCGCCGCCCTCGCGGCGGTGCCCGCCTACGGCGGCACGACGCTGGAGGGCTTCGACGTGTGCTCCTACCGCTGGTTCGTCTCGCACGAGCTCGACCCCCAGGCACTCGACCCGGCCCCCGACCCGCTCGTCCAGGGCGGCCTGATGCACGCTGCCCTGGAGCGCCTCTACAGCGAGCGGCCCGGCGGCGACTCCCTACCCCGGCCCCGGTCGCTTGCCGCGTGGGCCGCGCGCGCGCGGCAGATCGTCGGCGAAATCGCCGCCGGGCGCGAGCTGGGCGGTCATCCAGCCGAGCGGGCGATCGTGCGGCGGGTCGAGGCGCTGCTGGTGCGCTTCCTCGAGGACGAGGTGGCCCGCGCGGACGACGGCTTCCAGCCCTGGCTGCTCGAGGCCGCCTTCGGCGAGGACGAGGGGGCCGAGCGACCGGTGCTCGAGATCGACGGCTGGGGACTGCACGGCGCCATCGATCGCGTCGACCGTGACGCCGCGGGCCGCGCGCTCGTCCTCGACTACAAGCTCTCCCGCACCGTCACCCCGCTCGGCAAGTTCGAGGAGCAGGCCAAGCTGCAGCTGCAGCTCTACATGATCGCCGTCGCCGAGCACTGGGGAGCCGACGCGGCCGGAGGCCTCTACCACCCGCTGCGGGGGACCTCGCGGGACTCCCGGCGGCCGCGCGGAACCCTGCGCGAGGACGCCGCTGCGCAGCTCGGCTCCTACGCGATCTACGACAACGACGTGCTCGACCGCGAGGGCTTCGAGCAGATGCTCGACGAGGCGCGCCGGCGCGCCGGCGAGATCGTCGCCCGCATGCGACACGGCGACATCCGGCGCGATCCGGGACCGCGCCGGGGCCTGCGCGGGCACGACGTCTGCCCGGCCTTCTGCGAGTTCGCGCCGATCTGCCGGCGCGATCGGGCGCCCACGCAAGCCGAGGACTACGAGTGGGAGGAGCGGTGAGCGAGCGGGCGCCGACGCCCGAACAGGCGGCGGCGATCGGGGCGGCCGGGCACGACGTCCTGGTCGAGGCCGGCGCCGGGACCGGCAAGACCGGCGTGATGGTCGACCGCTACTGCCGCCTGGTCTGCGACCTCGAGATCTCGCCGGACGCGGTGCTCGCCTTCACCTTCACCGACAAGGCAGCGGCGGAGCTGCGCCAGCGCATACGCGCGGCGCTATCGGCCCGCGCAGCGGGGGGCTCGCGACGGGCCGAGGAGCTGCTGGCGAGGATCGGCGGAGCCTGGGTGACGACGATCCACGGCTTCTGCAACCGCCTGCTCGCCGCCCATCCGGTCGCCGCCGGGCTCGACCCGCGCTTCCGCGTGCTCGACGCGCCGGAGGCCGAGCGCGCCGCACGCGAGGCCTTCGACGATGCCCTGGCCGAGTTCCTCGCATCGGGCGAGGAGGACCGCGAGCGGACCGTCGCCGCCTTCGAGCTCGGCGGCCTGCAGGCGATCGTCAGCGGCGCTTACGCCGAGCTGCGCAGCCGCGGCGAAGCCGAGCCGCGCCTGCCGACCCCGCCGCCCGCCGATCCGGCGGCGGCCGTGCGCCGCGTGGTGGTGGCGGCGACCGAGGCACTGGAGGAGCTGAAGCCGACGAGCCCCAACCGCGAGTTGCTCGAACGGGCCGTGGCGGTCCTCGGCAAGGACGGGGCGCCCGACCTCGACCGGCTGGTCGCATTGCAGAACGGCGGCAGGGCGAAGCCCCTCGCCGCCTACCGCGAGGCGCTCGACGCCGCCATCGCCCGCACCGGCGAGGCGGGCGAGGGCGGCGAGGCCTACCGCCACGTCGCGGAGCTGCTGAGGCTCTTCGGCGCGCGCCTGGAGGCCGTCAAGGAGCGGCGCGGGGGACTCGATTTCGAGGATCTGCAGCTGCGCGCCGCGGCGCTGCTCGAACGCGAGGAGATCGGCAACGCCTACCGCACTCGTTTCGGCCACTTGCTGGTCGACGAGTTCCAGGACACGAACCGGTTGCAGCTGCGCCTGATCGAGGCGCTGCGCGGGCCGGGCAGCGAGCTGATGGTCGTCGGCGACGAGCTGCAGTCGATCTACGGCTTCCGCCACGCCGACCTCGAGGTCTTCCGCGAGCAGCGCCGCGCAGCGGAGGAGAGCGAGGACGCGGCGGCGATGGAGCTGAGCGGCAACTTCCGCTCACGGCCGGAGGTGATCGGCGCGGTAAACGCGATCGGGGCCAAGCTGCTCGGCGACGCCTTCCGCCCGCTGCGCGTGGGGTCGCCCCCCGATCCGCCCAGCCCGTCCGGCGAGGGCCCGGCGGTCGAGCTGCTGCTGACCGCACGCGACGGCTGGGACGACGAGGGGATCGATCTGGCGCCGGCGACCGACACCACCACCCCGCCCCGCCAGCTCGCGGAGGCGCGCTTCCTCGCCGAGCGACTGCGGCAGCTGCACGAGAGCGGGGTCGAGCGCGGCGAGATGGTCGTCCTGCTGCGCGCCTTCACCCACCTCGACGCCTACGAGGACTCGCTCGAACGGGCCGGCCTGCGCCCGTACACGATCGGCGGCCGCGGCTACTGGTCCCAGCAGCAGGTCGCCGACGTCTGCGCCCTACTGGCGACGATCGCCAACCCGCTCGACGACCAGGCGCTCTTCGGCGCGCTCGCGTCGCCGGCCTGCGCGGTGGCGCCGGACACGCTCTGGCTGCTGCGCGCCGCTTCCGGCAGGCGGCGACATGTCTGGCCGGCGGTCGAGCAGGCGGCGGGGCTGGCCGAGGCCGAGCTGGACGCGCCCGAGCGCCTGGCGGAGATCCCTGCCTCCGAGCTCGCCCTGCTGGGCGAATTCGCCGCCACGATCGCCGGGCTGCGGCGCCGCGCCGGGCGCCTGTCCCTGGCCGAATTGATCGACGCGGCGATCGGCGAGACCGGGTACGACCTGGCGATCCTGATGCGCCCGGCGGGCGAAGCCCGCTTCTCCAACGTGCGCAAGCTGATGCGGCTGGCGGAGGAGTTCGAGGCGCGCGAGGGGCGCGACCTGAGGGGGCTGCTCGACTTCCTCTTCGTCCGCGCCGAAGCCGACGCGGAGGCGGAAGCGGCGAGCGGGGTCGAGGGCCATGACGGCGTGCGGATCATGACCGTGCACAACGCGAAGGGGCTCGAGTTCGGCGTCGTCGCGGTGCCCACGCTGGCGCGCCGGCTGCTGAGCGCGCGCCCGCCGGCGCTGACCCTCGGCCACGAGCACGACGACCCCCGCGTGGGCCTGCAGCTGCGGCGGCTCGGCGCGGCCTCGGTCGCCCTCTACGCGCACAGGGACCTCTGCGAGGAGGCGCAGGAACGCGAAGCGGCGGAGGAGCTGCGCCTCTTCCACGTGGCGGCGACGCGGGCGCGCGAGCGACTGATCCTCAGCGGCATCGCGATGCCGAAGCCGAGCAACGGGGCCAGCCCCGGCACCCCGGTCGTCGAGCGGATCCTCGCCGGCTTCGACGTCGACCGCGAGCGCGACTCGGAGATCGAGATCCCGGCTCCCCAGCCGCGCGAGGGGCTGCGGGAGAGCTTCGCGCCCTCGCGGCTCGCGGTGCGCGTCAACCTCCCCTCGCCCGAGCGCGCCGCCGAGCTGCGCGCGATCCGGCGCGAACCAACGGCGCAGGCGTCGCTCGAAGCCGCACCGACGCCGCCGCTGGAGCGCCACCCCCCCACCGTCCCCAACCGCCCCCTCTCCTACACCGCGATCGCCGCCTATGAGGAATGCGCCTACCGCTTCTACATGGAGCGCGTCCTCGACCTCGGCGAGCGCCGTAGAGGTTTGGTCCGGATACAGGACCAAAGCTCTACGGCGCCGGGGCGCGACGGGGAGGAGGCGGACCGGCGAAGCGAGGCCGCCGAGCGGGGCGCCGCCGTGCACGAGCTGCTCGAGTGGAGCGCCGCCAACGGATGGCGTGAGCCCGAGGGGGACGTCGAGGAGGAGCTGCTCGGGCCGGTCCGCGCCTGGCTCGGCTCGGCCCTGCTGCGCGAGCGGGTCATCGCCGACGGCGCCGTCGCCCGCGCCGAGGTGCCGCTGCTGCTCGGCATCGGGAAAGCCACCCTGCGCGGCTCGATCGACCTCCTGGTGACGCGGGCCGGCGCGCCCCCGCTCGTCGTCGACTACAAGACCGACCGCCTCGGCGAGGCGACACCGGCCGAGCACGCGAGCCGCTACGCGACCCAGCGCTCGATCTACGCCCTCGCCGTCGCCGAGTCGCTCGCCGTCGCCGAGGTCGAGGTCGCCTACGTCTTCCTCGAGCGCCCCGAGGAGCCGGTCGTCGAGCTGCTCGACGCCGAGGCGATGCAACACGGCCGGGAGAGGCTGGGCGAAGTCATCGATCGGATCGGCGCCGGCGAGTTCCCCGTCGCCCCGGTCGAGCGCCGCGACTGGGACCTCTGCCGGGGCTGCCCGGCCCTCGGCCGCCTCTGCTCAGGGCCCGAGGCCGTCTGACCGGCGCATTCCGGCGCCCTCGGTCGTTCACGTGCAGAGCACGCTTCACTCCCTGCGTCCTTGGCCTGCTTGATCAGACGGCCTCGGGGTTCTCTAACCGCGCCGCCAGATCCTCCAGCTTGAGCTCTTTCAGGCCCTCGCTGACCGCGTCGAGCTCGGTCGAGCAGTAGGTGACCAGCTCGCGTCCCTCGCGGCAGAGCTCGAGCGTTTCGCGCAGGCCGGCCTGACCGGAGTCGAGCCGATCGATGATCTCCTCGAGCCGCTCGACCGCGGCCTCGTAGGACTCAGGCTTCTCGGACGCGGATTCGGCCATCGCTGAAGCGCAGACTAATCTCATCGGCGGCCTGCGCCGCGGCGGCGCTGGTTACCGGCTCCCCATCGGCGGTCTCGGCCAGCGCGTAGCCGCGCTCCAAGGTGCGCTCGGGTTCGTGAGCGCGAAAGGCGACCTCGGCGCGGCGCAGTGCCTCGCGCCGGCTGTCGGCGTCGGCGCCCGCGGCGCGGCGGGCGGCGCGGGAGAGCACGACCAGGGCGAGGCGGCGCTGGAAGGCGCGGCGCTCCGCCACGCCCCTTTCGGAGGCGGCGCGGATCTCGCGCGTCTTCTGGTTGAGCGCCGCTCGCTCGCGCTTCAGCGCCCGGGCCGGCCCGCGGGCCAGGGCCACCAGGTGGCGGCTGCGGGCGCCCACCGCGCCCTCCCCGGCGCGTCGCAGGGCAACGGCGCTGCGCTCCAGGGCGCGGCGTGCGGCGAGACAATCGAGCGGCACCGCCGCCTCGGCGGCGTGGGTGGGAGTCGAGCAGGCGACGGCGGCGACGTCGTCGATCAGGGTCGAGTCGCGCTCGTGGCCGACAGCGCTTATCACCGGCACGCGCAGCAGCGCCACGGTGCGGCAGAGGGTCTCGTCGCAGAAGGCCCAGAGGTCGGCGAGGCTGCCGCCGCCGCGGGTGACGACGATCGCCTCGACCGCGGGGGTCGCCGCCAGCTCCTGGATCGCCGCGCCGATCGCCGGCGCGGCACGCCGGTCCTGAACGGGGGCAAAGGCCCAGACCACGGTTCCCGCCCAGCCGCGACGCCGCAGCCCGGCGAGCAGATCGCGCCGCGCCGCGCCGCTCTCCGCCGTCACCACGCCGATCGTCCTCGGCAGCCGCGGCCGCGCCAGCTGCTTCTGCAGCTCGAACAGGCCCTCGGCGCGCAGCTGCTTGCGCAGCGCCTCCAGCCGCGCCAGCAGGTCGCCCTCGCCGGCGAGGCGCACCTGGGTCGCGCGGAAGGCGAAGCTGGGCGAGGCCTGGCCGCCGCCCGGGTAGTAGTCGGGGCCGCCGCCGATCACGACTTCGGCGCCGTCGCGCAGCCCGCCCTCCGGCAGGCCGGCCTTCTCCAGGTCGTCCAGCCAGATCGCGCAGGGAACGGCGCCCTCGGCATCGCGCAGCTCGAAGTAGGCCTGGACCTTGCTGCGCGAGACGCCCGTCACCTCACCGACCAGGCGCACCCGCGCCCGCCGGCGCAGCTCTTCCTGCAACTTGCGGGCGTAGCGCCCGACGGGGAACGGCCCCGGTAGCTCTTCCACGCCGTCGAGGCTAGCCGGAGCGCCAGCGGTTGGCCCAGGCCTTGAGCTCGGCCATCGCCGGGCGCAGCTCCGCCCCGGCCTCGGTCAGCGAGTAGGTGACGCGCACCGGAGAGCCCGCTTCGACGTGACGGGCGACCAGGCCCTCGCGCTCGAGCTCGCGCAGACGACTCGAGAGCAGCCGGTCGGAGAGGCCGGGCACGGCCTTGGCCAGCTCGCCGAAGCGCAGCGGGCCCTCGGTCAGGGAGAAGACGATCGCGCCGGTCCACCGTTTGCCGATCAACTCGATCGCGTCGTGAAAGTGCGGGCAGACGCCGGGGGGCTGCTCTTGCGCAGATGTAGCCTCCACTCCGATGCAGCTTACTGAACGTAAGTGACGGGCCTGAGCGGCTCGCCTGCTTGTATTTGCCCCGTGACCGTTCTCGACTGGGCGATCGTCGCCTTCACCATCGCCTTCGCGATGTGGGGCTACCGACAGGGGCTGATCGTCGGCATGCTCACCCTGGCCGGCTTCGGCATCGGCGCGCTGGCCGGCAGCCGCGCTGGGCCGCTGTTGCTGAGCGACGGCTCCAGCTCGCCGTACGCGCCCCTCCTCGCCGCGATCGGCGCGCTGCTGGTCGGCGCCGTGGTAGCGGTGACGGTGGAGAGCCTCGCTCTCGGCCTGCGCTCTCGCCTGATCCAGGGCCGGGTGCTGCGCCTCGCCGACGGCGCCGGCGGCGCGGCGCTGATCGCCGCCGTCGCCCTGGGGCTGATCTGGGTCTTCGGCGCGGTCGCCCTGCATGCACCGGGCACCGCACAGCTGCGCGGCGACGTGCAGCGCTCGCTGATCCTGCGCCGCCTCAACGATCTGCTGCCCCCTTCCGGCCCGGTCCTGAACGCGCTCAATCGTGTCGATCCGGCGCCGTCGATCGTCGGCCCGACGACGCCACTCTCGCCGCCGGACGCGGCGATCGCCGCCGACCCGGATGTCCACGGCACGAGCCGCTCGGTCGTGCGCGTGCTCGGCACCGCCTGCGGGCTCGGGGTCGAGGGGTCGGGCTGGGTCGCCGCGCCGGGACTGATCGTCACCAACGCTCACGTGGTCGCGGGGGAGGACGACACCACGGTCACCACCTTCGACGGGGCATCGCTGGACGCCACGCCCGTCTACTACGACCCGTCCAACGACCTCGCGATGCTGCGGGTCGAAGCGTCGCTGGCGCCGCTGCGGATCGCCCCCGACCCGCAGCCGGGCACCGCCGGCGCCGTGCTCGGCTACCCCGAAAACGGCCCCTACGCGGTCACCGCCGCCCGCCTCGGTGACACCAGCGCCGTGATCAGCGAGGACTCGTATGGCAACGGCCCGATCCACCGCTCGATCGCCTTCCTGCGCGGCAGCGTCCGCAGTGGAAATTCGGGTGGGCCGCTCGTCGACTCACACGGCCGGGTGATGGCAACCATCTTCGCCGCCACCACCTCCGGCCCCCGCGGCGGCTACGCCGTGCCCGACGAAATCGTGCGCGCCGCGCTCAACCAGACGCCGGCGCCGGTCGATACCGGCCCCTGTACCGGATAAGAAGTAGTAGCCGACCTCTTCCAACACTAAATTTCGCGTCAGTGAAGACCCTGCCAACCGAGGCGCAGCGGCGGCGCCGGCTGATCACCCGCACCGCGCCGCTGGCCGCCATCGCGCTCATCGCCTTCGTCGTCGGCGCCGCGACCGGCGCTCCCGGCTCGCCTCAGAAGGAAGCCGCTCAGCGCTTCGCCGAAGCGTGGGCGCGCAAAGACTTCGCCGCGATGTACGCGGAGCTCAACGACGCCTCCCGCAACGCGGTCGGCGAGAAGGAGTTCGCCAAGACCTACCGCGAAGCCGCGGAAGTGGCGACCCTGCGCACGCTCGCCGCCGATTCGCCGGAGAGCCCCACCGAGAAGCACGGCGCGACCGTCGTGCCGGTGCCGATAGAAGCCGGCACTGTCGCCTTCGGCCAGGTCCTCGCCGACCTCGACGTCCCCTACGCGGAAGGTGGCATCGCCTGGGATCCGAGCCTCGCCTTCCCTGGGCTCGAACCAGGCGAGCAGCTCGAAAACCGGATCGAGCTGGCGCCCCGGGCGCCGATCCTGGCCCGTGACGGCACGCCGCTCGCCGAAGGCCCGGCCGACGAACGCGAACACCCCTTGGGCAGCGCCGCGATCGACGTCACCGGCGAAATCGGCGAAGCAGAAGAAGAAGACCTGCCGTCCCTGGCCCGCCAAGGCTTCCCGGCGGGCACGCCGGTCGGCGTCAGCGGCCTCGAGCAGGCCTTCAACCGGCGCCTCGCCGGCAAACCCGGCGGATCGCTCCTCGCGATCGCCGGCGAAGGAGGCTCGGCGCGGATCCTCGCCCAGGCCGAACCGCAGCCCGGCGCGCCCGTGAAGACGACGATCGACCCCGCCCTGCAGGAAGCGGCGGTCACCGGCCTCGCGGGGCGGGCGGGCGGCGTCGCCGTGCTCGACGCCAAGACCGGCGACGTGCGCGCCCTGGCCGGGCAGGCCTTCTCGGCGCCCCAGCCCCCGGGCTCGACCTTCAAGACGATCACCACCACCGCGGCGCTGCAGAAGGGCGTCGTCTCGCTCGACGACGAATTCGAACTGACCGACGGCGTAGACGTCGGGGGGCGCTTCATCAGCAACGCCAACGGCGAGGTCTGCGGCGGCACCTTCCGCCAGGCCTTCGCCGAGTCCTGCAACGCCGACTTCGCCCCGCTCGGGCCGAAGATCGGAAACGACGACCTGGTCGCCACCGCCGAACGCTTCGGCTTCAACCATCCCCTGACGATCTACGCGCCGAGCGTGGTCGCCGCCGTCGACCCGCCCGAGTCGACGATCCCCACCGAGATAGGCGACGAACTCGACCTCGGCGTCAGCGCGATCGGGCAGGGGGAAGTCCTGGCGACGCCCCTGCAGATGGCGTCCGTCGCCCAGACCATCGGCAACGACGGGGTGCGCGAGCCGACCTCGGTCGTCGCCAACCGCAAGCTGCGCCCGCACGCGACCTCAGAGCGCGTGATGAGCCCGAAGATCGCCGGCGAGCTGACCGAACTGATGATCGGCGTCGTCACCGAAGGCACCGGCACCGCCGCGGCGATCCCCGAGGCCCAGGTGGCCGGCAAGACCGGCACCGCCGAGCTCGGGCCGAAGCCCGGCAGCGAAGGCGAAGAAGAACCGCAGCAGATCAAGGACGCCTGGTTCTCGGCGTTCGCCCCCGCCGAAGACGCCAAGCTCGCGATCGGCATCCTGCTGGTCGAAGCCGAAGCGGCGGGCGGCGAAGTCGCGGCGCCGATCGCCGCCGAAGTCCTCTCGGCCGGGCTGGGTTAGGCCGCGGCCTCGGTGCGGTCGAGGTACTCGTCGAGTGGCCCGAGCTTCTGGGTGTCCTCGTAGACGATGAAGTCCTTCAGCTTCCCCCACGCCACGGTGCCGAAGATCACGCCGCGGTTCTCGTAGACCCGCTCGCCCGCCTCGCTCGTCAGGTGGTCGTCGAAGTGCAGGGCGATCTTGGTGTTCCAGGGAGGGCCGGAGACGAGAATCTCCCGTGGTTCCAGCTCGAGCCCGGCCGCCAAGAAGCGCCGCTCCCAGGCCTCGACCGCCTCACGGCCGCGCAGGTCGGCCGCCCAGCTGCTCTCCCCCGGGAAGACGAAATGGACGTCGGGCGCGAGTCGGGCCAACAGCGGACCGAGGTCGCCGACCCGCTGGCGGGCCAGGATGCGCAGGAACAAGAGCCGAAGCGCGGACGCGTAGAGCGTCGGAAAAGCGAGGCCCAGCAGGGCCGCCCCCCTGAGGATTCGAGCTGAGTTCATTCGTCCGTCCTCCTACCGTGATTAGATAGATCGCTCTACTGAGCGATGGAAGCCTAGCAACGACAGAGGAGAAAGCGGTGGCCGGCGACACGAAGGAGCGCATACTCGATCGCAGCGGTGAGCTGTTCCGTCGCCAGGGCTACGCGGGAACCGGGATCAAGCAGATCCTCGCCGAGGCAGGGGCGCCATTTGGCTCGCTCTACCACCACTTTCCCGGCGGGAAAACGGAACTCGGCGCCGAGACGATCCGCCGCTCGGGCGCCCTCTACGGCCGGTTGCTCGGCGAGTTCGTCGGGCCGGAGGTCGAGCTGGCGACCGGCGTGCGCGCTTTCTTCGCGGGCGCCGCCGAGACGTTGCGCGAAACCGGATACGCCGACGCCTGCCCGATCGCAACCGTGGCGCTGGAGGTCTCCAGCAGCGACGAGGAGCTGCGCGGCGCCTGTGCCGATGTCTTCGAAGCCTGGATCGAAGCTGGCGTCGCGCGCTTCGCGATGGCCGGGATCGGCCGCGACCGGGCGCGCGAGCTGGTGATTCAGATGCTCGCCGGCCTCGAGGGCGCGTTCGTCCTCAGCCGTGCGCTCCGCGACACCGAGCCGGTCGAGCTGGCGGGCGAGGCCGCGGCGGCGGCGATCGAAGCCGCGCTGCGGGAAGCCTGAGCCCGCCTACAGGTCGAGGGTGATCTCGGCCGGGCCTTCGGGGCCGGGGACCGAGAGCGTCAGCGGGCGGTTCTCCGAGGCGGAGGCGGGCAGTTCGAAGAGGACGAGCGAGCCCTCGATCGGGCCCTGCTGGGGGGTCGAGTCGAGGACTGGGATCTGTTCCTGCGATTCGACTTCGCCGCCGAACGGCAGGGCGTAGAGGCTTTCGCTGGGAATCGCTTCGAAGACCTGATTCCCGGCGTCGGTGATCGTGAAGGCGTCCGCAAGCTTCTGCGGCTTTTCGCTCTCGTTCTGGACTTCGAAGAAGACGCCGAAGTAGCTGTGCCCGGGCGCCGGCTCGGGCTGGCCGACCAGATAGGCCGAGTCCTCGTTGTCGTTGGGGTTGAGGTAACGCGAGAAGATGACGTTGTACTGCAGCTCGCCGAGCTTCACCGGCTCACCCTCGGCCACGTCCTTGGAATCACTCGAATAGCCGCAGGCCGAGAGCGCGAACGCGGTCAGGGCGAGCAGCAGGGCGACGAGCAGAGGCAGGGCGTTTCTGCGGTGGCGGGCCATCGGCGGCGCGGAGTCTATAAAGGCGCTCGGCAGCCCGTCCTACGGGATGCCGGTCGCGTGCGGATTGCCACCGGCCACACCGATGGGAGAGGGCGGCCCCTGGTCGCTCTCGAGCTGGTCGCGAAGCCGGCGCAGGGCCTCCCGCCAACCGCGTTGGGCCGCCCCGGCGCTGCCGGAAAGCGCCTCGAGCGCGTGGTCGACCGGGTTCGAGGGCTCGGTCCAGTGAGAGAGGCGGACCGTGGTCAGCGAGCCGGCGCCCTCGGTCAGCTCCCAGACCGTCGTCGCCGGAATGCGGTTGGCACGACCGCCGCTCCCGCGCTCGACGAGCTTGTGCGGCGCCTCCAGCTCGGCGATCGCCGTGTCCATCCAGACCGAGCGTCGCCGGGATCCGGTGCGAAAGCGAGCGCCGGCGCCGACTCCGCGCGACTCGATCCGGGTCAGGCGGAAGTCGTGCAGGAAATGGTCAGTGAAGGCGGGACGGCGTGCCAGGTCGGAGATCGCCTCGAAAACCCGCTCGCGCGGCGCGTCGACCTCGATCTCTGCGCTGAGGGGGCCCATCGAGGCGTGGATTCTATGCGCAGGCATATGGCCGCGCTCCCGACGGCCCGCGAGGTTTGCCGGATCCCTTGAATCGGGTATCGCTGCGGCAAAACCCCGATGTCAACGTTTGTACGAAACATTAGGATTGCCCCAGCGAAACGCTCCGGAAAGGAGTAGTCATTTCTGCCAGCGTCACCCCCTCCCCCGCTTCCGAGGATTACGCCAGCGGCACATTCCCCGGCCCCGGCACCTATTTCTGCATCGAGTGCGGTTCCCAGCTCGCCCTGCACGAGGATGACGAGCTTCCGGCCTGCCCCCGCTGCGGCTCCTCGACTTTCCGCCTCGACTCGATCTTCGAGCCGATGCAGGAGCACGAGGGCTCCACAGCGGAGTTCGAGGCCGCAACCGAGAGCTCGCCCTCCGGCTGGCTGGAGGAGATACGGGCGGGGATGGAGCCCGGCGCTCGCTGCCTGGCCTGTCGCGACGAGGACGACGAGGTGCTCGCGTTCGGGGTCGGGGAGGGTTGGAGTCGGATCGGGCGCAGCGCCACTGCCGATGTCCGCCTCGACGATCCCAGCGTCTCCCGTCGCCACGCCTTGGTCGTCTCGGAAGCCGGCGAGCCGTTGCGGGTGCTGGACGACCGCAGCCTCAACGGCATCCTCGTCAACGGCGAGGCGGTCGAATGGGCCAAGATCGACGACGGCGACGAGCTGACGATCGGCCGTTACCGTCTCTTCGCGCTCGAAGCCTGACCCCGCTTTAGCCGCAAATTCCGGCCTACGGCGTCCGTAGGCTTGCCGTTCATGGATTCCCCCCAGGACCCATCCGTCGCAGCAGAGCAGGCGCGACAGCGCCTGCACGAAGAGATCGAGCGGGTCCGCAGCGGCGTCGAGGAGATGCTCTCCGAGCAGGGGACCGACGACGAAGCGCTGCGTCGTGAGCTCGACGCCCTGCGCGAGGACACGAGGCTCTATGTCAAGAAGCGCATAGGACGGGCCCAGAAGCGCACCGACAAGCGGCTCGACAAGCTCGAGCGCCGCATAGACCAGGTGGAGCAGGAGCGCCAGCTCGCGGAGTGGCGAATCCACACGAACAACGAGCAGATGCTCGACGGCCTGCTCAGAGAGGTCCGCGCCATAGCGGACCTGCTGACCCGCACGCGTTAGCGCTCACTCAGTGGAGATGGAGGGATCGGCCTGCACCTTGTGCGGGACGATCATCAGGAAGTTGTCAGCCGCGGCGGCGGAGAGCGAACGCATCCTCTCCGCCTCCTCGTCCTGATCGGTGGCCTCGAGCTCCTGGGCATAGCGCGAAAGAAGATCGTCGACGTCCAGCAAGCCCTCGGAGTCGAGCTCCTTGAGCTCGACTTTCGCCCCTTCGCCCAGGCGGGCTTCGATGGCGCCGCGATCAATGCCGAAGGCGTTGTGGCGGACGTAGACGCGGCCGCCGGTCATCCCGGCGCAGGCCCAGGGGCCGAGGTCGCCGAGCACGATCGCGCGGCCGGAGGTCATGTACTCGAAGGCAAAGCCCTTGGCGTTCGCCCGGTCGACGACGCAGCCGCGACTGTCGTCGATCTCCTCCTCCGGCTCGCCGCCGAGCACGACGTCGGCGCCGGAGAGGCGGATGCAGAAGCGCGAGTCGGCCGAGCCCTGGACGAAGAGGCGGCCGCGTTGGGCGCCGTAGGCGAAGGACTTGCCGACCGAGCCGTTGAGCCGCCTCCCCTTCGCCCCCTTGCCCTTCAAGACCGACAGGGTGCCGCCCAGCATCGTCTTGCCGACACCGTCCTGGGCGCCGCCCTCGACCCGGATCGAGACGCCGTAGGCGTTGAAGGCGCCGAGGCCCTGGCCGGCGACCGAGCCGCCGTTGAACTCGAGGTCGGCGAGCACGTCGTCGGTCGAGTCGGGGCCGCCGTCGAAGATGCGCGAGCGGGCGATCGCCCCGGCGAGCTCGGTGCCGAGCACGCGGTCGTTGGCGTCGGTGGCGCGCGGGAAGCGGCTGGTGACCGTGCTGCCGGAGCAGATTTCACCAGCCAGGGAGCCGATCTGCGCCGAGGCCTGCTTGGCCTCCATGCGGATCGGCCGGGCGACCACGAGGCCGGCCTCGGCCCGCTCCTCGGAGATCTCCTCCGCCACCGGCAGGTCGATCGGCTCGAGGTCGAGGAACTCCTCCAGCGGCGTGATCAGCGGCGCCAGGTCGATCTGGTCGTGGTGGGAGACCTGCTCGAGCAGGTCGTAGCGACCGACCAGGTCCTGGGCGCGTTCGTAGCCGAGCGAGGCGACGACCTGCTTGACCTCCTCGCCCATCGCGGCGAAGAAGCGCGCGCAGCTCTCGGCCGCCAGATCGATCTCCTGCGGGGTGAACTTCTTCAGCCCGTGCTCCTGTGCCTGCTCGACCGTCTCGATCTGGGTGGCGATGCCGACGTGGCAGGTGTCGAGCTGGCAGCCGCGGCAGATCGTGCAACCGAGGCTGACCATCGCCAGCGTGCCGAAGCCGACCCGGTTGGCGCCGAGGCAATGCAGCTTGACGACGTCGTGGCCGGTGCGGTAGCCGCCGTCGGCCCAGATCTCGACCCGGTTGCGCAGCCCGGCCTCCATCAACGCCCGGTGCACGGCGCGGGTGCCGATGTCGGAGGGCAGGCCGACGTGGCGCAAGGCGTGCTGGCGAGCGGCGCCGGTGCCGCCCTCGAAGCCGGAGAGGGTGATGATGTCCGCCCCGGCCTTGGCGATGCCGAGGCCGATCGTGCCGATGTTCGGCACCACCGGAACCTTGACCGAGACGCGCACGTCGGGGTTGACCGTCTTCAGCTCGTCGATCAGCTCGGCGAGATCCTCGATCGAGTAGAGGTCGTGGTTGTTGGACGGCGAGATCAGGTCGGTGCCGGGGGCCGCGTTACGCGCGGCGGCGACCTTCTCGGAGACCTTCTTGCCGGGTAGGTGGCCTCCCTCGCCGGGCTTGGCGCCCTGGCCGATCTTGATCTCGGCGAGGTAGGAGGAGTTGAGCATCTCCGCCGAGACGCCGAAGCGGCCCGAGGCGACCTGCTGGCCACGCCACTTGCGGTAGTGCCCGTACATGTCGCGGATCTCGCCCCCCTCGCCGTTGACGCAGAGGACGTTGATCGCCTTCGCCGCCTCCGCGTAGGCGCGGAAGGCCGGCTCGGACTGCGAGCCGAAGCTCATCGAGGAGATCACCACCGGATAGTCGTGATGACCGACGCCGGCGTCGACCGTCGAGGGGTCGGCGATCGGCTCGCGATCCCCCTTCAGGCCCATGATGTGGCGCATCGAGATCGGGTTCTGCGCCTCCAGGTCGCGGACTTTCTCGCTGTATTCGGCGTAGTCGCCCGAGCCGTTCGCGGTGGCGATCGCCGCCTTGTAGACCTTGGGGTAGAAGCGGAAGGTCTTCGCCGGTTTGGCGTCCTCGTCGCCGCTGAGGATGCGGGCGCGCTCGTTGGCGCTCTCGTCGAGGCCGGCGAAGCCGACGCCGCCCTTCTCCGAGGCGGCGAAGGCCTCGGTCTGGAAGATCTCGGCCAGCTCGGGCTTGACCCCGATCGAGGAGAACTGGCGGGCGTAGCCGCGCACCTCGTGGATGCCGATCGTCGAGATCACTTTCTCGATCCCCTTGGCCAGTGCGGCGCAGAGGTTGCCGATGTCGGTGCGGTAATCCTCGACGCAGATCACCTCGACCATCGTGTAAGGACATACGCCGTTGGCGCCGAGGCCGAGCGCCAGCATCGTGTCGTGGACGTTGCGGATCGCAGCCGAGCGCAGGACGATGCCGCAGCGGCGGCGCAGGTTCTCCTCGCCTGGCTCGACCCGGAACTGCTTCAGCGCCTGGTCGACGGCCGAGGTGGCGAGATGAGGGTCGAGGAAGCGCCGCTCGCCGTCATGGACGGTGCGGTCGGTCAGCACCAGGAGCTCGGCGCCGTCGCGCACCTTCTTCACGGCCTCCTGCTTGATCCGCTCGATCGCGCCGCGCGTCGTCTCGGACTCCAGCAGCGAGACGTCCACGGCGCCGGCGCGGCCGCGGAACTCCTCCCAGAGGTCCTCGAGCAGATAGGTCTGGTTCTCGCGGGCGATCTGGCGGTAGGTCTTGTCGGAGAGCGGCGCCATGCCGTGATGGCCGCCGAGGATCACCGGGAAGGAGGTCTCGACCGTGCCCGTGTCCTCCCCCGCCGCGTCGATCGAGGGGCGGCGGCCGAAGACCGAGCGGGTCGAGAAATGCTCCATCTCGCGCTCGCGGTCGATCGCCGGGTTGGTGACGACGGCGACCGTCTCCTTGAAGTAGTCGGCGAGGTTCTGGCGCTCGGGCGAGAGCGCCGCCAGCGGTCCGTCGTAGCCCAGCGAGCCGACCGGCTCGGCCCCGTTGGAGGCCATCTGCTGGACCAGTTTGACGTCGTCGCGCTGCCAGCCGAAGCCGGCGAGGATGCGGTCCTCGACCTTGACCGGCTCTTCGGGACCGGCGTCGGAGTAACCGGGCACGTCGGTTCCCTCGAGCGGGCCGCCGGTGTCGAGAGCGCGATCGTAGGGCCCCGCCTCCGCGGCTCCGTTGCGGGCAAGCCAGCGCTCGCGGACGGCGCGCAGCATCTCGTGGTGCGGATGCAGGGTCGAGCGGCGCGAGCCGCGGTCGATCGAGACCATCGCCTTCTCTCCGGGCGCCAGCGGCTTGGGCTCGGAGACCATCTCGGCGACGGCGACGACCCCGGGCTCGGAGCTGAAGACGAAGTCCTCGACCGTCTCGACCTGCCAGAGCGGCCGCAGGCCGAGCGCGTCGGCGGAGAAGACGCACTCGTCGCCGTGGCGCGCGATCAGCGCCACCGGGCCCTGGGCGAACGGCCCCATCGCCTGGCGCAGGTACATGTAGAAGCGGTGCAGGTCCTCGGGCAGCGAGCGGATCTCGTTGACGATCGGCGGCACTACCATCTCCATCGCCTCGCCGAGGCTCAGCCCGTCGCGGTTGACCAGGGTCGCGATCGTCTGGTTCAGGTCCTGGGAGTCAGAGGAGCCGGGCATGATCGGCACGCCGAGCATCCGCGCCTCCTGACGCAGCTGTTCGATCGTGTTGATCTCGCCGTTGTGGCCGAGCGTCGAGAACGGCTGCACCCGCTTGAAGGACGGCCAGGTGTTGGTCGAGTAGCGGTTGTGGCCGAAGGCGCCGATCGTCTCGAAGCGCTCGTCGAGCAGGTCGGGGTAGTACTCGCCGAGCACCTTCGGCGCGCCCATCACCTTGTATACGCAGGTCGTCGCCGATAGCGAGGGGATGTGGACGTCGAGCTCGCGCTCGAGCTCGATCAGCAGGTCGAAGAGGACGCGATCCCGGTGGGTGGGGTCGGCGACGAGTCCGCCGACCTGCCAGAAGTGGGGCTCCTCCTCGCGCGCGGTCGGGCCCAGGGCAGTCGAGTCGACCTCGGCGATGCGCTCGGCGAGGATGCGGAAGCCGCCGCGGCCGAGGATCTCGCGGGCGTCGTGCTGGACCTTCTCCAGGTCCTGCGAGCGCTCGATGAAGACGTGGGCGACGGCGAAGGCGTCGTCGAGGGTCAGCGAGGGGTCGTGTCCGCCGGCGCGGACCTCCTCGGCCCAGATCTTGCGCGGGATGTCGACCAGCAGGCCGCAGCCGTCACCCTCGCCGTCGACGTTGCCGGCGCGGTGGAGCATCTTCTGCAGCGCCGGGATCGCCCGCTCGATGGGCTCGTGGCTCGGGGTCGCGTCCTTGCGCACCGAGGCGTAGATCGCACAGGCGTCCTTGTCCTCGACGCTGGGGGGCGAGACGAGCGGACGATAAGCACGCTCTGGCGAGTAGCGGACGACGCCGCTCTCGCCGTGAAGCTCACGGGACTGGGGACTCGACATCTCTACCTCCCGGTTTCCGCGCCTTCTTCGAGCGGGCACGCGACGGGTTGACAGGTTGCCGGATTATAGGGACGGGCAGCCCCTCGATCCAGCGAGACTGCATTTGGCGTCGCTATGCGGGGGTAAAAGCAGTCTCGATGCTCAGGCCCAGCCCATCGGCTGGTAGCCGCCCTCGGGCTGGACGCCGATCAGCAGCGCCGTCACGGGCGCAGCGGACCGGTTGAGGATCGTGCGCGAGGCGGGCGGCTCGATCGAGGCGAAGGTGCCGGCCGGCGCCGCGTGCTCCTCGCCCTCGATCACGAGCACGGCGTCACCTTCGAGGATCGCGTAGAGCTCGACCTGACCGCTCTGGGCCTCGTCGTGCTCGGGAATCCCCCCGCCCGGCTGGATCTCGACCAGGTTGAAGCCGAAGGCCGAGGTGCCGAGCGCCTTGCGAGCGAGCTTCCAGGTAGCGCCGCCGGACCCCTCCATCGACTCGAACTCGTCGCGGTGCTTGATCGTGTAGTCGCCTGGCATCTCGACCCTCCTCCGTTCAATCGCCCCAGCTCGGTTCGAAGGCATTCCTGGCGAGCACCTTCGGCTTGCCTCCCGCGTAGGGGATCGTGACCACCATGTGGCCTGGGCCGGGTTCGAAGCCGCCGAGCCAGCCGAGCACGACCTTCCCGTCGCTCGAGAGCGCCGTGCCGACGAAGCCCTGCTCGCGCTGCTTGGTCAGTGGGCGCTGGGCCCCGCTGCGCGGGTTGACGGTGACGGCGTAGCTGGTGTCCTGGCCCTCGAACTCCGCGAGCAGCCGCTTGCCGCTGCCCGACCAGGCGGTGGGGTAGAGGCCCTGCAGCAGGGGGTCGACCTTGGTGTGGGTCAGGCGGCGCAGCTGCCCGCCGCCTTCGTTCATCAGGAAGAGCTCGTTCTTGGGACCGTATTTGCGCTGCTTGGCGCCGAGCAGCTTGACGAATGCGATTTCGCCGTTTGGGCCCCAGAGCGGATCTAGCGAACGGTGATCGTGGGTGAGCCGGACGGGAGTGGGGACGCGCACCGACTCGCCCGTCGACAGGTCGAAGCGGTAGACGTCGCTGCGCGGCGGGTACCTGTCGCTGCCCGCCCGGCCATAGACGAGGGACACCGGGCCAGGGGACGCGATGCTGTCAAGTGGGATGACACCTGACCCCGGCCCTGCCGGTGCGAAGCTCACACCGTTGAAATATCCGCTCGCCACGGTGTCCCGGGCGCCGCTGACCGTGTCGATCACGACGAGCCGCTTCGGCCCGAGTTCGGGGCCGAGCACCACCGCCACCGACTTCGAATCCGGCGACCAGGCGAAGACGGACGGTTCGCGCCAGCCCCTGACCAGCGTGCTGGCGGGCGCGCTGCCGTCGGCCGGCGCGAGGACCAGTTCCGGCTGGGCCTTCGCGCCTTTCCCCTGATGCAGCAGGGCGACGATCTTGCCGTCCGGCGAGACTCGCGGGTCAGAGCCGGCGAGGAGGCGGTGCGCTCCCGAGCCGTCGTCTGCGGCCACCCAGACGACCGGGTTGAGCGGCTGGCGCACGAAGGCCAGCGTCGCCTGCGCAAGCGTCGGCAGGGCAAGGAAAGTCACGAGCACCCCAAGGCAGAGGAGCCGTTTCAGCGCTGGCATAGCGCGATCCTATCCGGACGGCCCCATCGCGAGTGGTCACTTTGCCCCCGGATTCGGTGGCAAAGGGTTCAGTCGAGTCCCCTACAGCTCGGGCACGTCGGCGCCGAGCGGCGTGAACGGCGTGCGGCGGACCTCGGCCCAGCCGGCGCAGCGACGTTCGAGCTCCTCGCTGACCTTGCCCGCGTCCTGCCAGGTGGTCCAGACGAGGACGGTGGGCCCGGCGCCGGAGATCGTCGCCCCCAGGGCGCCGAGCTCGCCCGCCTCCTCGACCAGCTCCATCGAGCGCGGGTAGAGGTCGCGTCGCCGCCCCTGGTGGATGCGATCGACGAGCCCGGCGGCGATCAGCCCAGGGTCGTTGGCGGAGAGGCCTAGGACCAGCCGCGCGGCGGAGAACACGTTCGAGAGCGCGTCGCCGAGCGGGACCTCGTCCGGGATCGCCTCGCGCGCCCGCTCGGTCGGCACTTCCTCGGCGGGAATGACGAGTACCCCCTCGAGCCCGTCGGGCGGCGGGAGGCGGGAGCACTCGGGGGGCTCGTCTCCCGGATCGGGGTCGCAGACGACGAAGCCGCCGTAGATCGCCGCCGCGACGTTGTCCGGGTGGCCCTCGATCTCGGCCGCGCGGGCAAGCAGCTCCTCGCGCGAGAGCGCCAGCTCGTAGAGGTGGTCGGCCGCGACGAGGCCGGCGACGATCGCGGCGGCGCTCGAGCCGAGGCCGCGGCCAAGCGGGATCGCCTGCTTCAACCGGAAGGCGATCCCGTCCGCCGAGTGCAGGGTCTCGAAGGCGCGCACGAGCAGGTTGTCGCGCCCGGTCGGCACGTCGACCGGTCCCGGCTCGAAGCCGAACTCGCCCGTCTCCTCGACCTCGAGCTCGAGGAAGAGGTCGAGCGCCGCCGCCATCACGTCATAGCCCGGCCCGAGGTTGGCCGAGGAGGCAGGCACGCGAACCAGTCGGCGGCGGGCGGTCAAGGGCGCCGATCATCCTCCATCGAGCCGACCTCGGCCGTCTCACCCAGGACTTCGCTCGGTTCGACGGTTCGAGCGGTCCACTCTGCCAGCAGCGGATCGACGACCTGCCAGTTGCCGCTGGCGCCGTGGACGTGGCCGGCGTGAACGAGCGAGTCCCGGGCGTGCTGGGCGCCGCCCTTGGAGAGATTGAAGCGAGAAAGGGTGCGATCGCTGAACAGCGCCTCCTTTCCGAGCGCCAGCGCGGCGAGTACCGCCTGCTCTTTTGCCTCCAGTGCGTCCCAGGTCGCTTCCAAGGCTTCGCCATGCTCGGCAAACACAGTCGTCAGGGCGGCCTGCCAACGCTCGGGCGTAGCTTCCTGCCCGCGAGGCGTCTGCTCCCAGAGATAATGGGCGAGCAACATCGCCCGCTGCGGATGGCCCCGTGCAAGGGCAAGGAGAGCTTCCAAGGTGGGGTCGACCGTGCGGCCACCCATTTCGAAGCGGGTGCCGACGTAGTCGGCCAGATCGACGTCGCTCAACGGTTCGAGCCGGGCGACGCGGGCTTGGCCGAAGAACGGACGCTCGCGCGTGGCGAAAAGCTGCTCCATCAAGCCGGGATGCGAGCCTGCGAAGACATAGCTGGCAGCCTCGCCATGACGCTGGATCCGGCTGCGGAAAAGGCCATCGATGCCCGAGTCCACCGCAAGCAACGCCTGGAACTCGTCGAAGGCGATGAAAGTTCGCCTGCCCGTCCGCTGAAACAGATCGAGTGGCAGGTCGAGCAGCCCACCGAGAACGCGCTCCGTCTCTTCGGATGCCCGCGGCTCCATCTCGATGCGCGCTGGCCCCGCACCGACGCTCGCCCTCGGCCTGAGCGTCCTGATCGCGGCGATCGCGGCGCGCCGGAGAGGCGACCGCATACGCGCATACCCGCGTTCCAGTCGAGCGACTACGTCTGCCCTCGAGAGGACGCCATAGAAGTCGACCTCGAGGTAGTTGAAGCCCAGGTCGTTTTCGGCGTCCTGCCCCAGGCGGCGCAGCAGGCTCGTCTTTCCGTAGCGACGAGGAGCGGAGAGACGGGTCGCATGGCCGCCCTCGGCGAGATCGAGCATGTGGCCGACCTCCTCTTCGCGGTCGATGAGGTCGACAGGATCCACGGGGCGATTGAAGATGAACGGATTTAGGTCTCCCATCTGGATACTGTATTAGAGTACCACTTAATATGGTGATGGAATACCAAGCCGTATGGGGATGAAGTACACAGCTTTCAATCGAATACCACGCGCTCGACCGCGCTGAGGTCGTTCTCGCAGTTGATCACCGCCGGAGCTTTGGAGAGCGCCGTGTCGGGGTCCTTGAGGCCGTGACCGGTGAGCACGCAGACGACCGACTCCGGCGGCGGCGATCCCTCCGCCACCGGCAGGCCGTGGGCGAGCAGGCCGGCGACCGAGGCGGCCGAGGCCGGCTCGCAGAAGACCCCCTCGCTGGCCGCAAGCCAGCGATAGGCGTCGAGGATCTGCTCGTCGGAGACGGCGGCGACGCGGCCGCGCGAGGCGGTGAAGGCGCTCATCGCCTCCTCCCAGCGGGCGGGGTTGCCGATCCGGATCGCCGAGGCGACCGTCTCCGGCGCCGCGACAGGCGCGCCGTCGACCAGGGGCGCAGCCCCCGCGGCCTGGAAGCCGTAGACGATCGGCGCCGCGCCGAGCTGCTCGAAGCCCTTCCACCAGGCGGTGACGTTGCCGGCGTTGCCGACCGGGATCGCCAGCGCCCCGGGCGCCTCGCCCAGCTCCTCGACCACCTCGAAGGCCGCGGTCTTCTGTCCCTCGATGCGAAAGGGGTTGACCGAGTTGACCAGCTCGATCGGGTGCTTCTCGGCCAGCTGGCGGACGATCGTCAGCGCCTCGTCGAAGTTCCCCTGCAGGGCGACGACGCGGGCGCCGTGCATCAGCGCCTGGGCCAGCTTGCCGATCGCGATCTTGCCCTCAGGCACGATCACCGCGCCGCGCATCCCGGCCCGCGCCGCGTAGGCGGCGGCGCTGGCGGCCGTGTTGCCGGTCGAGGCGCAGATCACCGCCTCGGCCCCCCGCCCCTTCGCCCGCGAGACCGCCACCGTCATCCCCCGGTCCTTGAAGGACCCGGTCGGGTTGGCGCCTTCGAACTTGAGATAGGCGCGAGCCTCGATCCGCTCGGAGAGCCGCGGCGCCTCGATCAGCGGCGTCGAGCCCTCGTTGAGCGAGACGACCGGGTCGCCCGGCTCCAGCGGCAGCCGGTCCCGGTAGCGCTCGATCAGCGGCCTCAAACGAACTCCTCCTCGATCACCCGGATGAACCTCGGCGTAGAACGCAGCTCGTCGAGGCCGCCGATCTCCCCGACCGCCGCCGCGAAGCGCGACTCGAGGCACTCGTGGACGACCATCACCAGGCGGGCGTCGTCGCCGAAGCCACGCTGGACGACGCTCTTCACCGAGATCTCGTTCTCGCCGAGCACCTGGGCGATCCTCGCCAGGACGCCGGGCTCGTCGGCGACCTCGAGGTGCAGGTAGAAGGACGAGGTGACGTCGGCGACGAGCGGCAGCTCCGCGCGGGCCTCGTGCACCGGGGCGTCGCCGGAGAGGATCGAGACGAGGTCGCCGAGCACCGCCGAGGCGGTCTCGACCCCACCCGCGCCAGGACCCGACATCGTCACCTCGGTGATCGACGGCGCCTCGACCATGACCGCGTTGAACGGGCCGCCGACCGGGGCCAGCGGGTGACCGCCGTAGAGGAAGCAGGGGAAGACGCGGACGCTGATGCCGCCGTCGCGGCGCTCGGCGACGCCGAGCAGCTTCAGCGAGAGGTCGAGCTCCTTGGCATAGGCCAGGTCGTCCGGCTGGATCGTCTCGATGCCCTCGTAGGCGACCTGTTCGAGGGTGACCGGAGCGTGGAAGGCGAGCCGGGCGAGGATCGCCATCTTCGCCGCGGCGTCGGCGCCGTTCACGTCGTCCGTCGGGTCGGCCTCGGCGTAGCCGAGCTCCTGCGCCCGCGCCAGCACCTGCTCGTACGCGGCGCCGCTCGCAGCCATCTCGCTGAGGATGAAGTTGGTGGTGCCGTTGACGATGCCGAAGACCTTGTCGATCTCGGTCGCGCCGAAGCTCTCCTGGATCGTGCGCACGATCGGGATCACACCGGCGACGGCCGCCTCGAAGCGCAGCTGCACCCCGGCCTCGCGGGCGACGGCGAAGAGCTCCTCGCCATGCTGGGCGAGCAGCTGCTTGTTGGCCGTGACGACCGGCCGCCCGGCGCGCAGGGCGTCGAGGACGTAGGTCCGCGCCGGATCGATTCCGCCGATCAGCTCGACGATCACGTCGGAGCGCTCGAGGATCTCGCCGAAGTCGCCCTCGCCGCGGGTCAGGACGCCGGCCAGCTCCGGCCGTCGCCCGGTCGCCGCCTCGACCGCGTCGGCGCGCTCGCCCAGCATCGCGGCGAAGGCGCCGCCGACCGTGCCACGGCCGAGCAACCCGATGCGGACCGGCTCAGACATCGCGCGAGGTCAGGTCCTCGAAGGACTCGCGCCGCACGACGACACGCGCCTCGCCGTCGCGACAGAAGATCACCGGCGGACGGGTGACGCCGTTGTAGTTGCTCGCCATCGCGTGGCCGTAGGCGCCGGTCGCCGGGGTCACCAAAACGTCGCCGACCCGCGGGCTCTCCAGCCTCGCCTCCTCGATCAGGATGTCCCCGGACTCGCAGTGCATGCCCACGACTCGGCAGGGAGTCGAGTCGCCCACCCGGTCGGCGATCTCCGCTTCGTAGACGGCGTCGTAGAGCATCGGGCGAATGTTGTCCGCCATACCGCCGTCGACCGCGACGTATTTGCGCACGCCCGGCACGTCCTTGACCGTGCCGACGGTGTAGAGCGAAACGCCGGCGTTGGCGACCAGCGAACGTCCCGGCTCGCAGAGCACCTTGATCCCCGCGGGCAGGCGGGCGAGCATCGCCTCCGCGTAGGCGGCCGGCGCAGGCGGGTGCCGATCGCGCGTATAGGCCACGGCGAAGCCGCCCCCCATGTCGACGAGCGGATAGTCGCCGGCGGCCATCAGCACGTCGGCGAGGGTCTCGTAGACGTCGAGCTCGAAGACCTGGGACCCCAGGTGCGCATGAAGGCCTCGGACCTCGAGCCCGGCCGACGCGCAGCGATCGACGGCGGCGGGAAGCGCGGCGAGCGGGATGCCGAACTTGGAGTCTTCCTGGCCGGTGGCGATCTTGTCGTGGGTGTCCGGCCGGATCCCCGGAGTGACGCGCAGCAATACCCGTTGCGCGTGCCCTGCGGCGACGCGCTCGATCCGGTCGATCTCGTCGAGCGAATCGACGATCAGATGCCCGACGCCGCTCTCCAGGGCCTGCCGAATCTCAGCCTCGGTCTTGTTGTTGCCATGCATGTAGATGCGCTCGGGGTCGAAGCCCGCCCGCAGGGCCAGGTAGAGCTCACCGCCCGAGGCGACGTCGCAGGACAGTCCCTCCTCGGCAAAGAGGCGCAGCGCGGCCGTGCAGGGGAACGCCTTGCTGGCGTAGACGACCTCGAAGCTCTCGGTGCGCTCGGCGAAAGCGGCGACGACGGCGCGCGCCCGGGCGCGCAGGTCGTCCTCGGCGTAGACGTAGGCGGGAGTGCCGAACCGCGCCGCCAGCTCGACCAGGTCACAACCGCCGATCTCGATGCGGCCGCGCTCGTCGACGCGGCTGCCGGCGGGGTACACAGGCGAGCCCGCGATCGGGTCCGCAACCGCACCTGCCTGTCCGCGCTCGGGCATGGGACGGCATTGTGACGATTAGGCGGGGGACCGGCGGCTGCTGGCCGGGTCAGCCACCGCCGCCGAGCAGGCCGCCAACCGTTTCCTGAACCGCTTCGACGCTTTTGTCGACGGTTTCGCCCACGACCGATTCGGGACCGACGGCTTTGCTCGTCACTTCTTCGCCGACATCGGTGACGCCGGCTTTGCCCAACGTCCCGCCGGTCGCTTCGTCGACCCCGCTGACCGCGCCGTCGACCGTTTCGGCGACCGTCGCCGAGGCCGAGGGGCTGCCGCTGCCGCCCCCCGCGCCGACGCTGCCGCCGTTGCCGGACCCGGACGGTTTGGTCGAACCGCCCGGCGAGCCCGGCGTCGGGGCGCTGCCGCCGGCTGCGCTGTCGCCGGCGGCGGGCGCGCTGGGACTGTCGCTCCCCGCCTGCGAGCCGGGCGCGGAGGCCGGTGCGGTCGCGTCGGGTGAGCCGGCGCCCGGCGAGCCGGCTCCCGGCGAGATCGATCCCCGCCGCTGTCCCGGTTCCCCGCCACCGTCAGGCGCGCTGCGGTTCGTCGCACCGGTTGCCCCGGCGGCGGCGTTCGCAACGCGGCCGGTCCCCGGCGCCACCCGTGGCCCCGAGACGGCGGCGCCGGCGGGCGCGACCGTGGCGCCGCCGGAGTCCTCGCCCCCATTGAGCGCGGCCAGCGGCCAGTCGCGCAGGCCCTGCAGCGAGACGAGCATGACGAAGACGACGACGGCCCCTCCGATCAGCGCCGTGCCGGATACGGCTCCTGCAAGGTAGTTGCGTGCTTGGCGGACCATCTCGCCTCCGTCTCGCTTGCTACCCAAGGGTCTCAGCAGCGAACCGGGATCGCATACTCACTAATTGAATTTTTGAACGATTCTCGGTACGCCGTGCCCACGGCGGGAACTCGTTTGGTCGCTGCGGTCATCTTCTGGCGATGGCGCCGTCGACTGACGTGTTCTTGTGGGAACGAGCCCGGGCCGGAGACGCTCAGGCGTTCGGCGATCTCTACGAACGCCATGCGCGGGCGGTGCAGTCCTATTGCCTGTGTCCGAGCTGCAGCACGGCGGCCGACGTCGCCGACGCCCGGTCGGAACACGCAGGCTGCTCGTCGCCGTCGCCGCCCTCCTCGTCCTCAGTGGAGGGGCGGCGCTCGCGGCAGGTGTCTTCTCGGCCGACGACATCGCGATCGGTGCGGGTGTCGGCTGTTATGACCGCCCCTCGCTTCAGGCCGACGTGGCGATCTTCATCTCGGCCGCCGACCCCGTTGCAAGGTGTGAAGGACCTGGCGCGAAGGTGCGATGACCAGCGGCGATTCCACCGCGGTCCCGCACCTGGTTGCCTGCACTGCCGAGAATCAACCGGTGATGGTCTTTCCAGGGAAGGGGGACGCGGTCTGCGAACGACTTGGGCTCGTCCCACTCCCATCCGACTACGCGCCCGCGGGCCGGGCCCACGCGCGCGCATACTCGGCGCTCTTCGAGCTGAAATCGCGGGGCGTCCCGGCGCCCAACTCCACCTGTCCCTCTGCACGAGCCCAGGCCGCCTTCGCGCGCCATCTGCTCTCGAGCACGTATCCCGACGTGCCGGTGTCAATCGAAGGCGACGAGCCGTGTGCGGGCGGTTATGAGTTCGCCGGCACGCAGGCCGATCGCATCGGCGTGCTCACCGTCTCCAGAGCACGCGGGCGGGTCATCTACGAAGCTCGGATGCGGCGGCGCGCGCTCAGGCAGGTGCAGGCCGTACTGGACCCCCTCTTCGGAAGCCCGCCCCGCTATCGGCGCACCCGAGAGGAGTGCCTGAGCCCGGCGGGGTTCGCCGCGGCGGCCCGCCGTGCCGTCGCCAGGGCCGGCCGCGACGACGTCGACGTCCGCATCGAAGGTGACGGCGAATGCGTATCGCTCCTCGCCCGGAACACCATGTGCTGCGAGACCAGGGGACGCGGCGACGATACGAGATACCTCGCGACGGTCGGGACGATGGCCCGCGCGAAATGGCGGGCAGAAAAGCGCGAAGCCAGAAAGTGGAAAAAGCTCCGGGAAGCGGCCGCGAAGGCGGAAGCCCGAAGCCGGGCAACCTCGACCGGCTAGAGGTAGCCCATCGGGTCGGTGGGCGCACCGTCGATCCGCACCTCGAAGTGGACGTGGGGTCCGAAGCAGTGCCCGGTGCAGTCGCTGTAGCCGATCACCTGGCCCTGGGAGACCTGCTGGCCCGCCGAGACCGCAAAGGACTCCTGGTGGGCGTAGCAGGTCGACAGGCCACCGCCGTGGTCGATGCAGGTGAAGTTGCCGTAGCCGCCGCTGCTCGCCTCGGGCTCGGTGAAGATCACCGTGCCCGCGGCGGCGGCGCGGATCGGCGTGCCGCTGGGCACGGCGATGTCGATCCCCTCGTGGAACTCGGCGCCGCCGAAGCGCGAGCCGAAGCCCGAGACGACCGGCCCGTCAACGGGCCAGATCAGGCCGCTGCCGCCGCCGCGGATCGGCCCGGCGGGCAGCGGCGCCGAGCCGGTGCCGGCCAGGCGGGCGGCCAGCTTCGCCTGGATCGAGGCGACGTCGCCGTCGAGGTCGCGCTCGGTTGCGGTGATCTTCTCCAGCGCGGCCTCGCGGTCCCGGCGCGCCGCGACCAGGCTCGACTGACGGTGCTGCACGGCCGAGCGGGCATCGGCGAGCGCCCGCTCTTCGGAGGCGATCGCGTCGCGGGCGGATTCGATCCGGTCCTTGGCCGAGCGCAGGCGGGTGACCGTGCGCCTGACCTGATCGCGCAGGTCGCGCACCCGCGAGACGACCGCTTCGTCGAGGCCGTGGATGCGGTTGAGGTACTCGGTCCGGTCGACCAGCTCGTCGTAGCCGCCGGCTTCGATCAGCACGTTGAGGATGTCCGGCGTGCCCGTCTCGTACATCGCGACGAGGCGCCCGCGCAGCGAGACGAGCGCGCGTTTCAAACGGGCGCGGATGACGGCGAGGTGCCTCTTGGCGACGTCGAGCTCGGCAACCGCACCGTCCAGCTCGCGCTGCTTGGCGTCCAGCCGCACCTTCACTTCGGCCTCCTCGGAGCGCAGCGCCGCGACCTCCCCGGTCAGCCGCTCGATCTTCACCTTGTAGTGCGCGATCGTCGAAGTCAGCACGCCCTTGCGCTCGCGCACCTTCGAAAGCTTCGCTTCCTTGGCGTCGAGCTTGGATTCGAGATCCTTGGCGGGGGCAGCGGCGCTACACAGCAGCACAACAAGCGCCGCCGCAGCAGCCACCAAAGCCACCCCGGCCAGCCGAGTCTTCAGCATCGCGAGGAGGCTAGCGATGCCGGCTAACGCTCGGGCAGGTACAGACAGACACTGCAACCCCGCTTGCGATGGGGGGTCGGGGTCCCTCTCCGGGAACTTGTGAGCCACGCCAAAGACCTGAACCCGTGCAGCTGGCCAATCGGCGGGTTCCCGGAGGGGGACCCCGACCCCTCCCTTGCTACGCCGCTACAGGCTCTTTCTCGGCAGCCTTCTCGACCCCGGCCACGACTTCGGCCGCGTACCCCAGGCGCTCGCCGTATTCGCGCGCCTGCATGCGCGAGATGACCATCCGCTGGATCTCGGCGGTGCCCTCGAACAGCTGGTAGATCTTCGCGTCGCGGAAGAACTTCTCCAGGGGAAGCTCCGGGCTCCAGGCGGCGGGCCCGACGAGGTCCATCAGCGTCGTCGTCGCCCACATCGTCACGTCGCCCGCCTTGAGCTTCGACATCGAGCCCTGCCCGCCCCGCATCGGGACCCCGTTGCGTCCCATCCAGGCGGCGCGCTGGACCAGCAGGCGCGCGGCTTCGATCTCGGTGGCGACGTCGGCCAGCGTCTGCTGGATGCGCTGCGTCTGCAGCAGCGGCGTGCCCCCTTCGGAGCGCCCGTCGAGGTACTCGAGCGTGAACTCATAGGCCGCCTGGGCGATGCCCAGGGCCGAGGCGCCGACCAGCGGCCGCGTGATCTCGAAGGTCGCGAGCGCGTCGGCGCCGCGCGATTTCTTCCCTTCGCGCCCGCGCTGCAGCTTCTTCTCCAGCTTCTCCTCGCCGCCGAGCAGGTTCTCGGCCGGGATTCGGCAGTCCTCGAGCACGATCTCGGCCGTGTGCGAGGCGCGGATGCCGAGCTTGGACTCCTTTTTGCCCTGGCTCAGCCCGGGGGTGTCCTTGCCGACCACGAAGGAGGCCTGGCCACGCGTGCCGAGGCTGGGGTCGACGGTGGCGACGACGACGTGGACGTCGGCGATGCCGCCGTTGGTGATGAAGACCTTGGTGCCGTTGAGGACCCACTCGTCGCCGTCGCGCCTGGCGGTCGTCTTCAGGCTCTTGACGTCGGAGCCGGCCTGCGGCTCCGTCACCGCGTAGGCGCCGAGCTTCACCTCGTCGCCAACCCCGAAGCACTCGGGCACCCACTGGGCGATCTGCTCGGGGGTGCCGGATGAGGCGATGCCGGCGGCGGCGAGGCCGGAGCCCGAGATCGCGAGGGCGATGCCCGCACAGCCCCAGTGAAACTGTTCGGCGGAGATCACCTGCATCTGGCCCTCCGAGTCGGCGGCCGAGCGCTGGATCGCCTCGAGCCCGCCAAAGCCCTGCTTACGCGCCTCCTTGATGACCTCCCAGGGAGTGCTCTCCTCTTCGTCGTGCCTGCGCGCGGCGGGACGGATCACGTCGCGGGCGAATGCCCTGGTGCGATCTTTGAACTCCTGCTGCTCGTCGTTAAGTGCGAAATCCATCCGTCCCCCTCGTCGAAGCGCTTTCAAGGCGTTGATTGACTGGTCAGTCAACCGTCTCCGCAGTCTAGCTGACCGACCAGCCAACTCGACGGCAACTTGAACCGTCTAGCCTGCCGCCGTGGCATTCGAGGAGCGCCCGATCAACGCGAACCTGCCGCCGACGGCGGGTAGCGATCCGCCGCGGGAGAAAGCGACGAAGGCCGCCCGGGCCAAGCGACGACGCAAGCCCGTCCCGACGGCTTTGAAGGCAATCGCGGGACTCCTCCTCCTCGCGGTCGTCTTCCTCGTCGCCGCGATTCTCGGCGGGCGGGGCGGCGGGAGCGAGAGCGCGGAAGCTCCGGCGCCGGTCAGCGAAGCGCCCGGGGGCGCCGCCGAAGCGCCGCCGTCCCAGACCTCGGACGAACTGGGCTTTCCGGCCTTCGCCACGGCGAACACGACCCGCGTGGGCGGCGGCGACGCGGCCTCGACCGCGGCGGGCGTGGCCCTCGCGACCTATCCGTCGGGCCAACCTTCGCAACAGCCCGCCGCGGTGACGCTGGTCGACGCCGGCGAATGGCGCACGGCGATCGCGGCCTCGGCGCTGATGGCGGCCCCGATCGGCGCACCGATCCTGGTCTCCGAAGCCGGCGGGATGCCGGATGCGACCTCCGAAGCGCTCTCCGCCCTGGACCCGCAGGGCAGCGAGGCGACCGGCGGCGCGCAGGTCTTCGCGATCGGCGCGGCCGACTCACCCGACGACAGGAGGACGCACCGCGTCAAAGCCGGGGGCGCCGCCGGCGCGGCGGCGATCGCGGCGCTGCTGGAGAAGCTCACCGGCTCGCCGCCGAAGCACATCGTCGTCGCCCCGAGCGCGACCCCCGCCTTCGCGATGCCCGCGGCCGCCTGGGCAGCGCGCGCGGGCGATCCGATCCTCTTCGCCGGCCATGGCTCGCTGCCGAAGCCGACGGCAAAGGCGCTGAAGGCCGATTCGAAGACCCCCGTCTACGTGCTCGGCCCCTCCTCGGCGATCTCCTCCGACGTGGTGCGAGAAATCGCCAAGCTCTCGCCGCGAGTGCGGCGCGTCTCGGGCGAGGACCCCGTCACCAACGCGATCGAGTTCGCGCGCTACTCGGAAGGCGGCTTCGGCTGGAACATCAACGATCCCGGCCACGGCTTCGTCGTCGCCAACTCGACGGAACCGCTCGACGCGGCCGCGGCGGCGCCGCTCTCCGCGTCGGGGACCTGGGGGCCGCTGCTGCTCACCGACAGCGCCGATACCCTTCCCTCGGCGCTGCACGGGTACCTGCTCGACGTCAAGCCGGGCTACACCACCGATCCGACGCGCGCCTTCTACAACCACGTCTGGGTGATCGGAGACCAGGAGGCCATCAGCGTGAACGAGCAAGCCGAAATCGACGAGCTGGCCGCGCTGGCCAGGATCGGCGGCGAAAGATGAGCGAGGCCGAGAGCCCGGAGCTGCTGGGCGGCGCGCACGAGGTCACCGCCGAGGACATCCGTGCCCTCGCCGGCGCCTCCACCCCGCACTTCGCCCTCCAGGTCCGCAACCGGATCCGCCGGCTGATCGAGCCGCTCCCGGCCGATCATCCCGCCCGCCGCGAAGGCGAGCGCAGGATCGCCGCCCTGGAGGAGCTCGCCGAGCACAGCGGCGACCCACGTGGCACGACGGGCATCAGCGGGCACTGATGAAGCAGATGGCGCCAGGCGTCTGGCGCCTGGACGAATTCCCGCGGCCGACGATCAATGCCTACCTCGCCGAGGACGTGCTGATCGACGCGGGCCGCACCTGGGACGCAGGCCGGATCCGCAGGCAGATCGACGGCATCGAGATCTCGCTGCTGGCGCTGACCCACGTCCATCCCGACCACCAGGGCTCGGCGAAGGCGATCTGCAAAGAACGCAGCATCCCGCTCGCGTGCCACGCCGACGACGTCGACGCGATGGAAGGCCGCCGGCCGGTCGCAGCCACTTCGCACCCGATGGCGAGGTTCTTCGCACGGCTCTGGGCGGGGCCGCCACACAAGGTCGACCGGGTGCTCCATGAGGGCGACGAGGTCGCCGGCTTTCGCGTCGTCCATGCCCCCGGACACGCCCCGGGCGAGGTGATCTTCTGGCGCGAGTCCGACCGGGTGGCGATCTGCGGCGACGTGATCCGCAACATCTCCTACCTCACCCTGCGCGCCCGCCTCGATGAGCCACCCGCCGACCTCACCCCCGACCCGGCCGAGAACCGCCGCTCGATCCGCAAGCTCGCCGACCTCGATCCGGCGCTGATCCTTCCAGGCCACGGCCCCGCCGTCACCGACATGTCCGCTTTCGAGCGCTTCGTCGCCGCTCTGCCGGCCTGAAGGACCGCGACCACCCCATCCGATGCCGCAGCCTTCGGCCCGATCATGTGTTTACCTGATTTCAGGTACGAACCCGCATGTGTGCGGCGGAGAGCTTTTCGCTGCGTCCGGTGGGTACTCGGCGAATACGCGGCTCGACAGGAGGGTTGACAGATGAAGAGGTTGATTGCAAGACGGCCGTCACCGGCGATGGTCGTCGCGACTATCGCCCTGATCGTGGCGCTCGGCGGGACCGCGATCGCGGCCCAGCACATCAACGGCGGCGCGATCAAGAAGCAGACGATCGGTGGCAGCAAGCTCAAGCAGAAGACGCTGACCGGCTTCCAGATCAACGTCAACAAGCTCGGCACGGTGCCGACCGCGAGGCGGGCATCGCACACCTACTGGGTCGTGGTCCACAACCCCTCCGGCCCAGGCAACGCCACGCTCGCGCGGGCAAGCGACGAAGGAATCAGCGCGAGCGAGGGCAACGGCGCGGTGACGATCGCCTTCTCGGGCGACGTCAGCGGCTGCGCCGACGTCGCCGGCCGCAACAACGCCGGCACTGCGCCTCCCGGCGCCGGGTTCGCGCAGACCAACACGTCGCCGGGGAGCCCCAACGCGATCGAAGTCCGCACCCGCGATGCGAAAGGCGATCCGGAAGACGCCGACTTCCACATGATCGTGATCTGCCCGTAGGACGGGCAACCGGTCCGGCCCCCAACGCTCATCCACGGGAGCCGGGCCGAGACAGGACGTCCGCCCCGACGGAGTGCCGTCGCTTGCAGCCCCATTAGGTGCATAAGCGACGGCACGTCTATGCTGGCCGGCGTGAACGAGGATCACGGCTTCAAGGAGGGCGACAAGGTCTGGGTCGAGGACGGGGACGGGAAGCACCATCCCGGCATCTTCGTCGGCAACAACGAAGCCTCCGGCTGGTTCGGCGGCGGGCCGAGCGCCTACGTCGTCCACCCCGAGGCGCACCAAGCCGAGGTCGTCTCGGTCTTCCGCATCACCCCCCGCGACGAGTAACGCGTCCCGACCTCCTTCGTCGCGTCCAATCTGAGAGCCTCGGCTTGCTCAACCAGTGGGCTTGGACCAGACTTTGTTCACTGCCGTGAGCACGCTGGCGCCTCCCGCGGCGGCGGCGGCGGCGAAAAAGAGGAGGACGCAGTGCCCGAAGTCCGATTCCCAGATTTCGGGTTCGAGATAGGTCGATTTATAGACGAGGGCAGCTCCGACAATTCCGCCGAAGAGAGCCGAGAACACGTATCCGACATGGAAGACCGGATCCACCCCGTTTCTTGCTTCGAAGTAAGCGCGGGCGATCAGGGCAGCGAGCGCCATCAGCGCGGCGATCAAGCAGATGAGGGCCGGGATCCACCACCTGCTCTCACTCCTCTGCAGGGTCACTTTCGAGACGAAGGGCAGGACATTCAACCCGCCGACATTCACCACCGCCGTGTGTTTACCGGTATCGAACTTCTCGACGGCCACCGGAATCTGCACGAAGAGCAAATTCTTTTCGGCTTCGATGACCGGGGCTCCGAAGATGTCTGGATTGAGGTCGGTGGAAAGCACTTTGGCGTGGAGTTCTTCCTTCGGGCCGAGGACGCATTCGGATACGTCGAAAACGAAGAGCATCCGCCTTTCCCCGGTCTTGCGCCCTGCGTTGACATTGGGTTCCGATTCGTTCGCTTTCAGGGTGAGCGTGCCGGCAGTGGGTTTTCCCCCGGGCCGCTTGGAGCCTCCACATGTAGTCGCCCCTGCGGAGGAGGCAATGCAAAGGAACATCGTCAGGCAAGCACACCCGAAGCACACGCTGCGCATCCGCACCCCTTCATCCGATGGACGGCGCAAGCCTCTTTGCTGGCGAGTTGAAAGTCAAGTTTTTTAGTGCTAATGACATTTGCCTAGATGCCCGAGGTTCACAAGAGCTAGGTGATCTCGCGGGCAAGCGACATGTGGACGCGCTCACCGTGGAAAGGGACGCCCTCGGCTACGAGGCGACGCTTCTGGCGGGCGCCCTTGGCTAGCGAGCCGTCGGCGCGGACCACCCGCCACCAGGGCAGGTCCGGGTCGTCGCACTCGAACAGCACGGCGCCGGCGAAGCGCGGCGCGCCCGGCGAGACGTCGCCGTAGGTGCGCACGAACCCGGCCGGAATAGCCCGCACTCGCTCCAGGACCTCGAGCTCACGCGACGCGCTGTCGGCGCCGCTCACGCCCCGGGACCGAAGGCGTCGATCAGGCGATTCTGGTACTCGCCCAGCTCCTCGGGGGAGATGAAGTAGGTCGGCGGGGTGAGGAAGAGGCCGTCGGCGCGCTCGGCGGTCGCCTCGACCCGGGCGCGGACCTTGCCGAGCGGCCCCGCGGCGCAGTAGGCATCGACCATCTCGTCGCTGATCGCCGCGGGGACGGCGGCCAGGTCGCCGCGGCGAAAGGCCTCACCCGCCGCGACGGCGTTGTCGACGAAGCCGTGCAGCTCCCAGAGGGGCATGTAGGTCTTGACCGTGGCGTAGAAGGAAATCGTGCGGCGGGCCATCTCGATCGCCTTCGCCTCGTCGTCGTCGATCGCGCAGCAGACGGTAGGCAGGTAGTCGAAGCTCGAGCGCTCGCGAGCGGAGCGCTTCAGGCCCTCCTCGAAGGAGGAGACGACGACCTCGTCGATCCAGCGCAGGCTCTGGATCGGGTGACCGATCAACCCGTCGGCGACGTCGCCGGCCATGCGGCACATGCCGCCCTGCACGCCGGCGGTGTAGATCGGCACCGACTCGCGCGGGGCCGGGTGGGGTCGCACCCAGCCCTTGATGTCGATGTCGTAGTAGGTCCCCTCGTAGCGGATCGGCTCGCCGGCTCCCGCCTGCCGCATGATCAGCCGCGTCGCCTCGATCGCCTCGCGCAGGTGCGGCGCCGGCTTGCCGTACTCGGCGTTGTGCCAGGTTTCGTTGAGGCGTTTGACCCCGGAGCCGAGGCCGAGCCGGAAGCGACCGCCGGACATCTCGTCGACGTCGAGCGCGGAGACGGCGAGGATGAAGGGGCTGCGGGTGAAGGCCCAGGCGATCCCCGTGGCGATGCCGATCTCCTCGGTGCGGCCGGCGAGGTAGGCGGCCTGGGTGACCGAGGAGCGGAACAGCTCCGGCGCCCAGACGCACTCGACCCCGGCCGCCTCGGCGCGCTTGGCTTCCGCCTCGAGGTCGGCGACCGTGGTCCCGATCGCGGCGACCGAGATGCGATCGAGCGCGCTCAAGCCGCCGGGCTCCCGACCGCCGTAGAGGTTTGGTCCGCTATCCGGATCAAACCTCTACGGCGACCCGATCGGCGAGGACGAGGTCGGCAACGCGATCGCGGTGCCAGCTCGCGGTGCCGAACATCGCCGCGTTGGACTTGCCGCGCTTGAGGAAGAAGTGCAGGTCGTGCTCCCAGGTGAAGCCGATCCCACCGTGCACCTGGATCGAGGCGTCGGGCACGCGCCAACCGGCGTCCGAGGCGTAGGCCTTGGCCATCGAGGCGGCAAGCGGAAGAGACTCCGGCTCGGCGTCGGCCGCCCAGGCGGCGCCGTAGACGGCCGAGCGCGAGTTCTCGGTCTCGAGCAGCATCTGCGCGCAGCGGTGGGAGACCGCCTGGTAGGAGCCGATCGGGCGGCCGAACTGCTGGCGGTCCTTGGCGTAGGCGACCGCCATCTCCATCGTCCGCTGCGCGATCCCGGTCGACTCGGCGGCGATCGCCGTGCAGGCCCGCCAGAGCACTGGCAGGTAGTCCTCCTGGCCGCCCTCGAGCGTCGCCTCGGGGGCGACGCGGACGCCGTCGAGGCGCACCGAGTAGAGGCGCCGGGTCAGGTCGATCGACTTTTCCGGCGTCACGGTAACGCCCTCGGCGTCGCGCTCCACCAGGTGACGTCGCCCGTCGGCGGTGGCGACGACGAGCAGGTCGGCGCTTGCGGCGTCCATCACCAGCACCTTCTCGCCGTCGAGGACGACGCCGTCGCCGTCGCTCTTCGCCTCCATGCCGAACTCGCCGATCGTCGCGCTGGACCCGGCCTCGAAGAGCGCGATCGTGGCGCGCTTCTCACCGCTGGCAAGCGGCGCCAGCCAGCGCTCGCGCTGTGCGTCATCGCCGACCGTCGCCAGCACCAGGCCCGCGACCGTGGTCGAGAGCAGCGGCGAGGGAGCGAGCGCGTAGCCCATCTCCTCGAAGAGCACGGCGAGGTCGACGACGCCCAGCCCCTGACCGCCCCACTCCTCGGGCAAGGCGAGGCCGGGCCAGCCGAGCTCGGCCATCTCCTCCCAGTCGGATTGCTCGAAGCCGCTCTCGCTCTCCGCCAGCTCGCGGATCCGCTCGGATTTGTAGCGGGCGGCGAGGAAGTCGTGGGCGGTCGACTTGATCGCCTGCTGCTCGTCGGTGAGGTCGAAGTACATGATCAAATTCCGCCCGCGTGCTCTGCTCTCCGCGTCCGCCGCGGGCGGGCATGCATACTCATCGCATCCTCGGCAGGCCGAGCACGCGCTCGGCGATGATGTTCTTGAGGATGTCGGTCGTGCCGCCCTCGATCGAGTTGGCGCGCGAGCGCAGGAAGCTGTACTGCCAGGCGCCGTTTGCGACCGCGTGCTCGGCGCCGCGGTCGAGTGGCGCGTAGGCGCCCTCGATCTCGAGCGCCAGCTCGGAGATGCGCTGGTTGATGTCGGCCCACTGCCACTTGCCGAGCGAGCCCTCCGGTCCGGGGATGCCCGACTGCATCGTCTTGGTCAGGCCGCGGTATGCGTTCAGCCGCATCGTCTCGGCCTCGATCTGCAGCTGGGCGATGCGCTGACGGATCACCGGCTCTTCGGCGGCGGCGTGGCCGTTGACCCGCGTCTCCTTCGCCAGCTGGTTGAGGCGCTTGAGGCTGTTGGCGATCTGGGAGATCGCGCCGAAGGCGAGGCCGGCGCGCTCGTTCATCAGCGTCGTGATCGCCACCGACCAGCCGTTGCCGACGCCGCCGACGACGTTCGCGTCGGGGATCCGCACCTCCTCCATGAAGACCTCGTTGAACTCGCCCTCGCCGGTGATCTGCACCAGCGGCTTCGCCTCGACCCCCTCCTGTTTCATGTCCATCAGGAAGTAGGTGAGGCCCTGGTGCTTGGGCGCGTCGGGGTCGGTGCGGGCGACCAGCATGCACCACTTCGCGTACTGGGCGAAGGTCGTCCAGACCTTCTGCCCGGTGACGACCCATTCGTCGCCGTCCTTGACCGCCCTGGTCTTCAGCGAGGCGAGGTCGGAGCCGGACTCGGGCTCGGAGAAGCCCTGGCACCAGATCTCCTCGGCGGTGAGGATCGGCTCCAGGTAGCGCTGCTTCTGCTCGTCGGTGCCGTGGGCGATGACGACAGGGCCGCCCATCGCCAGGCCGAGGACGTTGGCCGGGCTCGGGGCTTCCTGGCGCGCGGCCTCGCCGACGAAGATGGCCTGCTCGATCAGGGTCGCGCCGCGGCCGCCGTACTCCTTCGGCCAGGAGATCCCGGCCCACCCCGCCTCGTGCAACTTGCCCTGCCACTCGCTGCGGAAGGCCATCACCTCCTCGAGGCCGGCCTCCGGCTCCGGCCCCGGATGGTTCTCTTCGAGCCAGGTCCGGACCTCGTCGCGGAACTCGCGCTCAGACGGTGAGAGGCTCAGGTCCATCGGGATCGAGCATATAGGTCTCCTGGCCAGCCGGCCAGGAACCCGGCGCGCCGAGATGGCGCGCCGGGGCCGGGCTGGCTATTCGTTTCCTTCTTCGGCGCAGACGGTGAGGCCGTAGGCGCGCGCCTTCTTGTTGACTTGCTTGAACTTGGTGGGTTCGCCTTCGGTGAAGGCGGCGGGGTCTTCTTCGGCTTCTTCGAGCGCTTCTTCGGCGCCACTGAGGATTTCGTCGATTTCGCCTTCGTCCCCTTCGGGGGCGCCGAGCGCCCGGAGTCCTTCGATCTGGGTGGTGATCGCCGGGATCAGGACCGTTTCGGTCGCTTCTGCGAGCACCTTCTTGCTCGGTTTCTCGTGCTTCCCCAGGTGGTGTTCTTCGGCGAATTCTTCGAATTCGGATTCGATCTGCGCGTTCCCCTTGCGGCAGATCGCGTTGCCCTGCTTGACGAACTGAGCCTTGCTCAGCGAAGCGGTGGTGCCGTTGTCGTCGCTGCTGCCGCATCCGGCAACCAGCAGTGCCGCCGCCAAGACGGTGGCGAAGAACACGAAAAGTTGCTTATTCAAGAGCTCCTCCATTTGGATAGGGACGAAGCGCCAATCTATCTACGTACGCCTGCCTGAGGGTGTATGGCCAAGCAGGTCAAGGACGCAGGGAGAGGAGTGAGGGAAGCGCACGTAAAGTGCGTGACCCGAACTGATCGACCGAGGACGCCGACATGCGCCGGCCATACACCCTCAGACGCGCTCGATCAGGGTGCCGGTGCCTAGGCCGCCACCGCAGCACATCGTCACCAGGCCCATCTCCTTGTCGGAGCGCTCCATCTCGTGCAGCAGGGTCGTGATCAGCCGTGCGCCGGTCGAGCCGAGCGGGTGGCCGAGGGCGATCGCGCCGCCGTTGACGTTGACCCGGTCCATGTCCGGATCGAGCTCGCGCCGCCAGGCCGCGACGACCGAGGCGAAGGCCTCGTTGATCTCGACCAGGTCGATGTCGTCCATCTTCATCCCGTTGCGCTCCAGCAACTTCTCGGTCGCCGGGATCGGGCCGGTCAGCATGATCACCGGGTCGACCCCGACCGTCGTCTGGTCGTAGATCCGGGCCCGCGGCTGCAGGCCCAGCGCGTCGGCCTTCTCACGCGCCATCAGGAGCACGGCGGCGGCGCCATCGGAGACCTGCGAGGAGTTGCCGGCGGTGATCTTGCCGTCCTCCTTGAAGGCCGGCTTCAACTTGGCGAGCCCCTCCAGGGTCGTCTCGCGCAATCCCTGGTCGGTGACGTAGGTGTCGCCGTTGACGCTGAACGGGACGATCTCGCGCTCGAAGCGGCCCTCCTCGGTCGCCTGGGCGGCGAGCTGCTGGGAGCGCACGCCGAGCTCGTCGAGCTCGGAGCGGGAGATCTCCCACTTGTCGGCGATCATCTCCGCCGAGAGACCTTGGGGGATCAGGTTGTAGCGCTCGAGCAGCTCCGGCGAGAAGGGGTTGCCGTGCTCCTTCATCACCTCGTAGCCGTCGGCGAAGGAGATGTGACCCATGTGCTCTACGCCGGAGCCGATAGCGACGTCGTGGACGCCGGTCGCGATCAGCGCCGCGGCGAAGTTGACCGCCTGCTGGGCGGAGCCGCACTGGCGGTCGATCGTCGTCGCCGGGGTCTCGATCGGCAGGCCGGCCTCGAGCCAGGCGTTGCGACCGATGTTGACGCCCTGCTCGCCGAACTGCTGGGCGCAGCCGGTGACCACGTCACCCGTCGCGGCGGGGTCGACGCCGGAGCGCTCGAAGAGCTCGCGATAGACCTTGGCCAGGAGGTTCGAGGGATGGACGTCCTTGTAGTAGCCCTTCTCCTCGTGACCGCGCCCGATCGGCGTGCGCACCGCCTCGACGATGACGACCTCGCGGCCTCCGAACCTGCCGTTTCCGTTGCCTGACATCGCTGCCTCCGTTCGCTGATTGACCGGTCAATCAACTTTAGCGCGCCGCGACGTGATAGGAACCCGTCTCCATGAACGCAGGGACCGGATACGAGACGCCTGGGATCGCGGGCAGCGGCGCGATCGCCACGGGCCTGGCCGCCGTCGCGACGACCACGGCGGACACGATTCTGCTCGCACGCAGCGAGGCATCGGCCTGGCGGGCCGAGGAGAAAGTCGTCGCCGCCTGCGCCAAGATCGAGGGCGCCGAGCCGTCCCGGCTGCGGGTCACCACGGATCCCAAGGACCTGTCCGAGTGCGACATCGTCGTCGAGGCGGTGGTCGAGGAGGTCGAGCCGAAGGGCGAGGTCCTCCGCGCCGTCGCCGAGGCCTGTCCGGATGCCGACCTCGCGACCACGACCTCTTCGCTCAGCATCGCCGAGATCGCCACGGCGGCCGGCATCCCCGGCCGCCTCTTCGGGCTGCACGTCTTCAACCCGGTGCCGCGGATGAAGCTCGTCGAGGTCTGTTTTCCGGGCACCGGCGAGGAGACCCGCGAGAAGGCGCTCGCCTGGTGCGCGGCGCTCGGCAAGACCGCGGTCGAGGTCCCCGATCAGGCCGGCTTCGTCGTCAACCGCCTGCTCTTCCCCTACCTCTTCGACGCCGTACGGCTGGTCGAGCGCACCGGCATGGAGGCAGGCGAGGTCGACACCTGCATGAAGCTCGGCGCCGGCCACCCGATGGGCCCGCTCGCCCTGCTCGACTTCGTCGGCCTCGACGTCTCGAAGGCGATCGGCGACGCGCTCTACGCCGAGAACGGCGAGGAGGCCAGCAAGCCCCCGGGCCTGATGGTCGACATGGTCGGCGAGGGCAAGCTGGGCCGCAAGTCCGGCGCCGGCTTTTATAGCTACGACTAGACCGGCGCATTTCGGCGTCCTCGGTCGCTCGCGTGCAGAGCACGCCACGCTCCCTGCGTCCTTGAACTGCTTGGTCTATTCGCAGCTATCTTTTTCCGGCTCTGTCCCAGATGACGTCGGCCGGGGAGCAGCCCTGCGTGCGGGCCGTCGCCTCGATCTCGTCCCAGGGGAGCTCGGCCTCGGGCAGGTCGTCCCAGCGGGCCAGATCGAGGGCCTCGACCGCTCCCTTGAGTGCCGGGCCAAGATGCTCCTCGGAGCGCAGCAGGGCCCTCAAGACCTCGAGTTGCTTATCGCTCAAGCGCACAACCCACATGCGATACCTCCAGGGTTAGGCGTAACGCGGGTTGCTCAGGAAACCTAGGCAGCCGACCGGACGGAATCGCCGCCGTCGTGGCCGCCGCTGCTGATCCGCACCGCCTCGACCCGGTTCTCGCGCACCGACTCGACCCGGATCGTGTACCCGTTTGCGACGATCGTGTCGCCGCGCTTGGGCAGGCGACCGAGCTCGCCGAAGACGTAGCCGCCGATCGAGTTGTAGGCGTCGCTGTCGACCGGCAGCTCGATTCCGCGGTCGGCGAGGTCGCCGAGCGAGACGTGACCGCGCACGAACCACTCGCCCCCGGCCAACTGGCGCATCGCCGCCGCCCGCGGGTCGGTCTCGTCCTCGATCTCCCCGACGACCTCCTCGAGGATGTCCTCGACGGTGACGATGCCGACCGTGCGGCCGTACTCGTCGACGATCACCGAGAGCGAGGTGCGCTGCACCTGCAGGTCGTGGAGCAGGTCGTCGAGCGGGCGGGTCTCGGGAACGATCACGGCGTCGCGCACGACCGGCTCGATTCGAGCCTCCGGGCCGTCGCTCATGTAGAGGCGGGCGAGGCTGTTGTTGTGGACGATTCCCTTGACCCGGTCGGGATTGTCTTCCTCGATCACGACCAGGCGCGTGTGGCCCGAGGTGACGCAGCGCCGCAGCGCCGTCTCGACCGCCTCGGAGGAGTCGACGGTGACCACGGCCGGGATCGGCGTCATCACCTCGCGCGCCTGCTGCTCATGCAGGTGGAAGACGCCGCCCAGCATCCCGGCCTCGCCGGGGTCGAGCGTGCCGCCGATCCGCGAGCTGTCGATGATCTGCTTGAGGTCCTCGGCGGTGTGCTTTTCGTCGATGTTGGTCGGATCGACGCCGAAGAGGCGGACGATCGAGTTGGAGATCGCGCTCAACCCCATCGTCACCGGGGCGGTCGCGACGCGGAACCAGTTGAGCGGGCGGGAGACGCGGCGGGCGATGCGCTCGGCGTTGTTGATCGCCAGCATCTTCGGCACCTGCTCGCCGATGCTGATGTGGATCGAGGTGACGAGGGCGAAGGCGATGGCCACAGAGAGCCCGACCGCAGCGCCGTGCGATAGGCCGCCGAAGATCGGTTCGAGCAATTTGGCCAGCGAGGGCTCGCCGAGGAAGCCGATGCCGATCGAGGCCATCGTGACCCCGATCTGGCAGGCCGAAAGCGATTCGTCGATCTTGTCGAGCTGCTCGATCACCTCCTCGGCGCCGCTCTCGCCTTCCTCGGCGAGCTGCTCGAGCTTGCCGCGGCGACTGCGCACGAGCGCGAACTCGCCCGCGACGAAGAAGCCGTTGACGGCGACGAGAAGAAGCAGAAGGACGAGCAGGAGAACGCTCATCGGCCCGAGACTGCCATATTGAGCCCGGAATGCGCATCGCCAGCCTCGTGCCCTCTGCCACCGAGATGCTGTTCGCGCTCGGCCTGGGCGACAGCGTGGTCGCCGTCACCCACGAGTGCGACTACCCGTCGGCGGCGCGCTCCCTGCCACGCCTCACCCGGACCGTCCTCGACGAGGGGCTCGACGCGGGCCAGATCGACACCGCCGTCAAGGCGACGGTGGGCGAAGGCCGAGCGCTCTACGAGCTGGACGAGGTACTGCTGAGCGCGCTTGCACCCGATCTGATCGTCACCCAGGCGATCTGCGACGTCTGCGCCGTCTCCTACGAGGATGTTGTCGCCGTCGCAGCGCGACTGCCGAGCGAGCCACGGGTGCTGCAGCAGGACCCGAGCACGCTCGGCGAGATGCTGGAGGACGTGATCCGCCTTGGCGAAGCGACGGGGCTCGCTTCGGAGGCGCATCTCGTCCGCGGCGAGCTGGAGGGGCGACTGGCGAGCGTGCGCGGCGCGGTCGCCGGCGCCGGCGAGCCGCGGGTGGTCGCCTTGGAGTGGCTGGACCCGCCATTCGTCGGCGGGCACTGGATTCCCGAGATGATCTCGATCGCCGGCGGCGAGGACGTCGCCGGCCCTCCCGGCCTGAAGTCGCCCGAAGTCGGCTGGGGCGCTCTCTCCGGACTGAACCCAGATGTCGTGATCGCGATGCCATGCGGCTGGTACGTGGACGAATCGCACGCCCAGGCCATCGCGCACTGGGACCTCATCGCCGGCCTCGGCGCCGGCCGCGTCTACGCGGTCGACGCCGCCTCGACCTTCTCGCGACCCGGCCCGCGCCTCGTCGACGGGGTCGAGCTGCTCGGCCATGTCCTTCACCCCAACCTCATAGACCCACCGGGCAATATCGGCTTCGCCGAGGTGCGCGCGCCGCGCTAAGCGATTGCTATGGCGGAAGCTATGCAGAAGAAGCCGACGGCGGTCATCGCGAGGAGCTCCATCGGGGTGTGTTTCTCGCCGAGGTAGCCGCGCTCGCCGGCGACGATGAAGAGAGCGCAGAGGACCCCGCCGATAAGGCCGCCGACGTGGCCGCCGAGGCTGATCTCTGGATTCCCGAGGGTGAACAGGAGGTTGAGCACCAAGATGATCCCGACCGAGGACGCGAGGCCGGCGATCCCGCGATGGCGGGCGATCACGAAGGTCGCGCCGAAGATCCCGAAGATGGCGCCCGAGGCTCCGATCGTGAGCGTGTCGGGGCTCAGGATCGTCGCTCCCAACGAGCCCGCGAAGAGCGAGACGAAGTAGATCGCCACGAAGCGGGCGGTGCCGATCCCGGGCTCGAGTATTCGGCCGAGGAAGAAGAGGGCGAACATGTTGAAGCCGATGTGAAAGATGCTCGCGTGGAGGAAGCCGCTGGTGAGCAGCCGATACCACTCCCCTTCGGCGACGGACGGCCCGAACAGGCCAAAGTCGATGATGGCCGAATTGCCGGTCGGGGTCAGGCCCCCGCCGCCGGAAGCGACCTCCACCAGGTAGGCGGCGACGTTGACGACGATCAGCGCAAAGGTCGCAGGAGCAGCAATGCGCAGCGATGCCTCTCCCACGCCCCGCGTCACCCGCGTCCGCTGCCGTGCGCACTCCGGGCAGCGCATGCCGACCGGCGTCGGGGTCATGCAATCGGGGCAGATCGGGCGACCGCAGTTGGAGCACGAGACGCCGGTCTCGCGGTTGGGATGTCGGTAACAGGCCTGCGCCATAGCGGAGGCGGAGCCTACAATCGCCGCCGATGGAGCCCCCGAGCCCCGCCCGGCTGTTCGCGACTCTCGTCGGCCTGGCGCTGTTCGTCTACGGCATCGTCGGCTTCTTCTACGACTCCTCCTTCGCCCGCCCGGACGACCTGCGCGACGCGCTCGGCCTGCTCTCCGTAAACGGCTGGGCCAACTGCTTCCACATGCTCACCGGCGCCCTCGGCCTGTTTCTCGCCGGCTTCGCCTCGCGCCGTTACGCGATCCTCGTCAGCTCTGCCTACGCCTTGATCGCAGTCGCGGGATCTTTGACCTAGCCCGGATAGGGCTATAGGCCGACGCGGTCGGCAGCGGAGCGCAGCCGGCCTTTCGTCTGCTGGCGGCCGCGGCGGCGCAGCTCGAGCAGCACCAGGGCGCCCGTCGCGACCCCGCCGACGCCGGCGGCGACCACCGGGCGCACCCAGTTGCGCGGGTCGCGCAGCGCCCGCAACTCGCTCTCGGTCAGCTCCTCCGCCCAGTCGGAGAGCTCCTCGGCGGCGGCCTGGGTGACGGCGGAGAGGGTGTCCTCGAAGCGCCCCGAGAGCCGCTCCGGCGGCTCGATCGGACGCAGCGCGTCGCCGAGCAAGCGCTCGACGTCCCACGTGCTGCCGCTCAGGCGCTCGCTCGCCTCACTCATCGCCCTCGCCCATCTCCTCCTCCAGCTGCTTGATCGCGCGATGGATCAGGACCTTGGTGGCGCCATCGCTGCGCCCCAGCGCACGGGCGATCTCGCGGTTGTCCATCCCGAGCGCGAATCGCATGATCAGCGCGTCGCGGCGATCTTCGGACAGGCTGTCGAGCTTGTCGATCACCTGGCGCAGCTCCTCGCGCCCCTCGGCGATCGCCTCGGTCCCGTGCCGCGCTGGGATCGGGTCGGCGTGCTCCAGCGGCGTCTGCGGGCGCCGCGAGCGGTCGCGGTAGTAGTTGAGCGCAAGGTTGTGGGCGATGCGGATCAGCCAGGGGCGCAGCGGCCGCCCGTCCGACTCGCGGCGCGCCCGGTCGAAGTGGCGATAGGCCTGCAGGAAGGCCTGCTCGGTCAGGTCCTCGGCGTCGTGCTGGTTCCCGACCCGGTAGTAGGCGTAGGAGTAGACGTCCTTGAGGTGGTCGCGGTAGAGCTCTTCGAAGGCGCGGTCGAGCTCCGCCTTCGCGGCCGGGTCGAGGCTCGCCGGCTCGACGTTCTCCATGGGGCCGCTCACGGACGAAGCCTAACCCCCGCCCCGAGCCGCACTTGGCGCGTTCATCGGCATACAGCCGAGAAAGGCGCCCCATGTCAGGCGGCCACCTTCTTCGAGCGCTCCCCCAAGCGCAGCGAGTCGACCCAGGCCTCCGCGTCGATCTCGCCGCGGATCAAAGCCGCCAGGCCTTCGAGCGCGTGGACGGGGGTGCCCGCGGCCGAGATCGCCTGCGCAAGCAGGGGCACGGCGTCGAGGCCCTCGGACGCCTGGCCGATGATCGCCGGGATCTCCGCCGCCGGAGTGCCTTTGCCGAGCAGCTCGCCGGCACGACGGTTGCGCCCCGACGGGGCGAGCACGGTCGCGGTCAGGTCTCCGACCCCGGCGAGGCCGGAGAACGTCTCCAGCTCGGCCCCACGCTCGATCGCGTAGCCGATGCACTCGCGCCAGACCTGGGCAGTGGCGATGCCGGCCGCATTGAGGCCGAAGGGCTCGGTCGCGGCGGCGGCGAGCGCGGCGGCGTTCTTCGCCGCGCCGGCCATCTCGACGCCGACGACGTCGCGGCTGCGCTCGCAGACCAGACCCGCCCGGTCGAAGACCTCGCCGAGCTGATCGCGCAGGTCGGCATCGGCGGAGCCGAGCACCAGCGCCGCCGAGCCGGAAACCGCCTCGCGGGCGTGAGCCGGGCCACCGAGGCTGGCGACGGCGCGGGCGCGGATCCGTTCGCCGACGTACTCGGCCGGCAGCTGGCCCAGCGGAGCGATCAATCCCTTGGTCAACAGAAGGACGGAGGAGCGGTCGCTGACGCGGTCGGCGATCGCACCCACCGCCTGTGGCAGGGAGCCCGAGGGAATCGCCAGGCAGACGAGGTCCAGGCCCGCCAGCTCGATCTCGGAGGCCGGGCGGACGATCAGCGAGTCGGGGAGCTCCACGCCCTCCAGGTAGCGACGGTTCTCGCCGGCCCCGATCAACTCGCCCGCCCGCTCGGCGTTGCGGGCGCCGAGCTGGACCTCGAGCCCACCGCGGGCGAGCAAGACGGCGACCGCGGTCCCCCAGCTTCCCGCGCCGATCACCGCGGCTCGCCGCATCGGCGGCAGACCTCCCATCTCTTCCCACTGCAGGAGGACGTTGGGCCAGATCCGCGCCGTCACCGACTCGGCCAGCGGCGCGGTCGGCTGCTCGACCCGGGGGAAGGTCATCGCCCTGCCGAGGCGCACGCGAACGTGGCGCGGGCGGATGCGCCAGCCGCTGCGCACGTGCTCCGACCCGTAGACGGCGGTCGGCAGGACCGGCGCGCCGGTCTGCAGGGCCAGGCGTCCGACGCCGCGCTTCGGCGACGCCAGGGTGCCGCTCCGGATGCGGGTGCCCTCGGGGAAGATGCAGACGGTGCCGCCGCGCTCGACCGCGAGTCGGGCCGTCTCCATCGCCATCTCGTCGGATTCGCCGCGGCGGATCGGGAAGGCGCCGAGACGTGAGAGCAGCCAACCCTGCCAGCGGCGCTCGAACAGCTCGATCTTGGCGACGTAGTTCATCGGTCGCCGCCACGGCAGGGCGGCGCCGATCACGAAGGGGTCGAGGAAGCTGCGGTGGTTGGCGGCGACGATCAATCCCCCGCCGACGCGACCGTGTTCGCGGCCGGTGCGGCCGAGGCGGAAGTAGACGAGGAAGAAGGGCGTCATGAAGACCCTGGCCAGCAGGTAGAGAGGCCAGTTGACGCTGTGGGCGCGGGTGTAGTCGTGGTAGGCCTGGAGGCGTGACTCGGGCACTACCTCAGCGCTACACGGGCAAGGGACTGTGGTTACCGGCGCGCGGGTCCTGTCGCGGGGTGGGGTGTCCGGCCGACGCTAGGTTTTTCGCACGAGCGGATGCGGCGCTCCTGAGTCGCAGGCGAAAAACTAACGCCGCGCCGCCCGGACACCCCACCCCGCGCCACCCGCGCGACGGCCTACCAGGCGGACTCGACCAGCTGCTCCAGGTCGTCGCGGGTCGGCGGTTCAGGCGTAAAAGCCAGCTCCGGCCGCAGCAGCATCGAGTCCAGGGCTTGGTCGAGCTTCGAGCGGTCTGCGCCGAGCGCTCCCAGGCCGGCCGGGTTGCCGCCGAGCTGGAGGATGCGGGGTTCGATCTGGGCCGGGTCGGTACCGATCGCTTCGGCCAGGGAGGCGAGCTGGTCGGGGGCGCGGGGGGCCATGAAGGCCATCGCGCGGGGGAGGATCGCGGCGTTGGTCTCGGCGTGTGGGGTGGCGAGGATGCGGACGAGGGTCTGGCAGATGACGTGATGGATGCCGAAGGCGGCCGAGTCGATCGCGTAGGCGCAGAGCAGGGAGCCTTGGGCGAGGGCGGCGCGGTTGCGCTCCTCGCGGGGTTGGTCGAGGGCCGCGGCGAGCAGCTCGGCACCGCGCAGGGCGGTCATCTCCGAGACCGGGTTGGCAAAAGGCGTGTAGAGCGAGTCGGCGCCGTGGGCGAGGGCGTTCATCGCGCTGGCGCGCAGCGCGTCCTCGGGCTGGCTGGTCATCGCCTCGGGGTCGGCGATCGCCAGCTCCGGCCGGACCATCGCCTTCACCCGCTGCTCAGCACCTGCGGGTAGGCGGTGAATGCCGGTGATCTCGGCGCCCGAGAGCGTGGTCGGGATCGCCGCGACCCGGGCGCCGGTCACCGCGGCCACGGCCTTGGCGGTGTCGATCACGCGCCCGCCGCCGTGGGCGACCAGCTGCGCCGAGCCTGCGCGCCCGAGTAGCGCAGCGGCAGCCTCCGGCACCTGGGCCGGCGGAACCGCGTGGACGGCCTTCGCCGCGGCCTCCAGCTCGGGCGCCCCCGGAAGGGCGCGCGGCGTCGTCAACAGCTCGAACTCGTCGAAGCCGGACTCGCGCAGCAGCTGCGGCGCCTGCGCGACCGCGTCGCCCCGGAACGCCACGACCCGGCCGGCGTCCCTCCAGACGAAGCTTCCGTTCACCCGGTCGCGCCCGCGCTGCGCGGGTTGAGGACCGGGCGCAGGTTGGGTTCGACCTCGGCGCGCAAGTGCTCGTAGTCGGGCGGCAGCGAGAGCTTCTCACCCAGATGCTCGAGCTCCTCGTCGACGGTGAAGCCCGGCCCCAGCGTGGCGATCTCGAAGAGGACGCCACTGGGCTCGCGGAAGTAGATCGAGCGAAAGTAGAAGCGGTCGATCACCGGCGTCGGCTGCGCCCCACCCGCGATTGCCTTTTCGCGCCAGGTCTCGTGCTCGTCGAGCGAGGACGCCCAGGCGACGTGGTGGACGCTGCCGGCGCCCTGCAGTGGCCGCTCGGCCGGGGGCTCGTCATAGATGTAGAGGCCGCCGCGCTTCTGGCCGCGAGCCTCCCAGCCCTCCTCGGCGCGCTCGAACTCGAGCGCCTCGAGCAGGCGGGCACTCGCCTCCGCCGAGCCGGCGTAGGCGCGCACCGCATGGAAGCCCTGCAGCGCCAGCTCTCCAGGCACTTCGGGGTGGTCGGCGATCAGGGGAGCATCGGGCACGGTTACGGCAAGCAGCTCGTGGTCGAGCCCCTCGGGGTCGGTGAAGCGCAGGCTCTCCCCTGCGCGCTCGCTCTCGACACCGTGCTCGCCGAGGCGCTCGGCCCAGAAGTCGAGCGCCCGGATCGAGGCGACCCGCCAGACGATCCGGTGAACGTCGCCGCTGCCGGCCCGCCCGGCGGACACACCGGGGAACTCGAAGAAGGTCAGATCGGAGCCTGCGTCGCCCTGCTCATCGGCGAAGAAGAGGTGATAGACGGAGGGATTGTCCTGGTTGACGGTTTTCTTCACCAGGCGCAGCCCCAAAACTCCGGCATAGAAGTCGACGTTCCTTTGGGCGTCGGCGGTGATCGCCGTGATGTGGTGGATTCCCTCCAGCTTCACGTCAGTCACGTATACCATCCTCCGTGATGAGCCGCGCCCGGCGACGCACGGTCAAAGCCCTCGTTGTGCTCGGCTCGATCTTGGCCTTCCTCAGCGTCTTCGCGATCTGGACCGAGCGCCAGGCGCTCAACACCGACGATTGGGTCGAAACGAGCGGACGGCTGATCCAGAACGAAAAGATCCGCTCGGCCGTCGGCGGCTATCTCGTCGACCAGCTCTACGCGAACGTCGACGTCGAAAAAGAACTCGAAGGGATCCTGCCGGGCGAAACCAAGGAGCTGGCGGGACCGGTGTCCGGCGGGCTGCGACAGGTCGCGGGGAGTGGCGCCGAAGAGGTGCTGAAGAGCTCGACCGCACAAGACCTCTGGAAGGACTCCAACCGGGCGGCGCACGAACAGCTGCTGGCGGTGCTGGAAAACAAGAAAGAAGCTGTCTCGACCGCGAACGGCGAAGTGACGCTGAACCTCGGCGGTCTGGTGACCAACCTCGCCGACCAGGTGGGGATCGGCTCCCAGCTCGCCGAAAAGCTGCCGCCCGATGCGGGGCAGATCACGATCCTGCGCTCCGACCAGCTGAAGACCGCGCAGGACATCGTCGTCGCGATCAAGGGCCTGGCGCTGATCCTCTCGCTGCTCACCCTGCTCGCCTTCGGCCTGGCGATCTACCTCTCGCGCGAGGGGCGCTGGGTGACCGTGCTCCTCTGCGGGATCGGACTCGTCGCCGCCGGCTTCGCCGTGATCGTCTTCCGCTCGGTGGCGGGCGGCATCGTCGTCGACCAGCTGGTCAAGGAAGAAAGCGTCAAGCCGGCGGCGGAAGCGGCGTGGTCGATCGGCACCTCGCTGATGGTCAGCATCGCGACCACCCTGATCGTCTTCGGCGCCCTCGCCGGGGTCGCCGGCTGGCTCGGCTCGCCGACCGGCTCGGCGCGCGCCAGCCGCCGCTTCATGGCGCCGGCCCTGCGCGATTACGTCCCCTACGTCTACACCGCGCTGGTGATCCTGGTCGGCATCTACTTCCTCTCCTCGCCTACCCAGAACCTGCGCTCCTTCCTGACCACGCTGATCGTCGGCGGCGCGATCGCCTTCGGCATCCACGAGATGCGGCGCCAGAGCGAAGAGGAATTCCCCGACGCCCAGTTCGCCGACTACTTCGGCGGCGCGAAGGACGCGGTGGTCGGCGCGGTGAAAAACGCCAACCTGAGCGAGCGGGCCTCGAAACTGCGCCTGCCCGAGGTACGGCGACCGAGCGAGGGCGGTGGCGATGCGACCCCGCCCACGCAGGAAACCCCGCCCCCAGCCGACCCGGAGGACGCGCGGCTGCGACGCCTGGAGCAATTGGCCGCCCTGCACGACAAAGGCGTGCTCACCGACGAGGAGTTCGCCGCCGAGAAGGCCCGCGTGCTGGGCGGCGGCAGCTCCTGAAGCGAGAGCCCGCCCCCGGACTTGAACCGGGACAACCGTCTTTACAAGAGACGTGCTCTGCCAATTGAGCTAGGCGGGCAAGGGGCAGCTATGCGGACAAAACATAGTCCTCTGCCCAGCGTACCCCCTTGCATTGTCGATTACGAGGCGGCTCAACACGCAGATACATTGCAGTCGCTGGGACCTCGTCAACGGGAATCACATAGACACGGTCGTTATCGGGGCAATAGACGGAAAATAAGTCCACCTCCCCCGAATATGCTTTCGCGCGCGTGCAAGCGGTATTGGACTGAACGCTTCGCGCGCTGAATCGGACCGCGCCGTCGCGAAGACGGCCGGTCTTGCACTGAACCTTCAGAAAACGTCCGTCGCTTTCGAGCACCAAGTCGTAGCGCTGATTTACCCCAAAGGGGAGAAGAATTCGATAGCCATGCCGGACGAGCTGGGCCAGAATCGCGCCCTCGGAACGCTGGCCGACATCGACAGGATGACCGGTGAGAACGGCTTTCGGCAGCGTCGAACGCATGTTCGCAATGTAGACAAAACGTCGGATGGCATCGCCGCGGCTGAGCGGAAACGGCGAATATGACGTCCATGAGCCCGACCGACGGCGAAGCAGAGGTCGCCTTCCGCACCCTGCAGCAAGGCGAAGGCGCCCGCCTGAGCGAGGCGATCCGAGTCGCCTACGGCGAGAGCTACGACGTGCGCTGGGTCTATGACGTCGCCGAGGTCGAGGCGCGCTTGGAGGCCGGGACCTACGTCTCCTGGGTGGCCGAGTCAGCCGAGGGGGAGCTGCTCTGTCACGAGGGCATGAGCCTGGCGGCAGCCGACGATGCGGTCGGCCACACGGGCCAGGCGGTGACGATGCCTGTCGCGCGCGGTCAGCACCTCTTCACGCGCACCAAACAGCGCCTGATGGACTGGGCGACGGAGCGCGGCATGGCGGGGCTGTTCAGCGAGGCGACGGCTGCTCATCCGTACAGCCAGCGCGCCAACCTCGACCTCGGCGCCCACGAGGCCGGCTTCCTGCTCGGCTGGATCCCAGCCAGCGTCGACAACGATGCGGCCGCCGAGCGCCGCCCGACCCGCCAGTCGGTGGCCCTCTTCTACGCCAAGCTCAACGACGGCCACGAACGCGACGTCTACGCGCCGCAGCGCCACCGCGACATCGTCCGCCAGACGCTCGAGCTGTGCGAGCTGCGAGGCACCCTCGCCGACCCTCCCGCCGCCGTCGACCTACCCGACCGCACCGCGATGCACGTGGAGATCGATGCGGATCACAACCTCGCCCTGATCACCGCCCACACCCCGGGCCAGGATCTCGAGGAAGCGGTCCGCGCCGAGCGCCACCACCTCTTCCACCGCAAGTGCCTCGACGCCGTCTACCTCGACCTTCCGCTCCAAGACCCCGCCACCGCCCTGCTTGCCGATCACCTGGAGCGCCTCGGCGTCTCCTACGCCGGCGTCTTCCCCAACAACCACGTCGACGGCGACGTCCTGCGGATGCAGTCGCTGCATCGGGCAAGAATCAGTGCCGAGGATGTCTCCGTGGCATCAGGTAACGGCCGCGAACTGCTCGAGTACGTGCTAGCGGATATCGACCCCTCGCGAGACTAGGTTTGGCAATCTCCGGTCCTGCCGCCCTGAGCCACAAGCAGTCCCTATGCGCTCCCCGGAGCCGGGGCGACGATGCTCGCGATGGCTTCGGCCGCGACATCCACGGGTTCATGTTCCCAGAATCGCAGCACCATCCACCCGGCCTCTTCTAGCAAGATGTCGGCTTGAGCATCTCGTTCGCGATTGCGTGCGATCTTGCTGGCCCAATACTGGCGGTTGGACTTGGGCATCGAGCCATGCTCTGGGCACCCGTGCCAAAAGCACCCATCGACGAAAACGACAAGACGAGCACGCGTAAAGACGATGTCGGGTCGGATGGGGCGCCTACCTGGAACCCGAATGGGAAGATCTACCCGAAAGCGCATGCCAAGACGATGGATCGAGGAGCGAAGACGACGCTCGGGAAGCGTGTCACGCCGCTGATTTGCCGCCATGATCCTACGCCGCTCAATGGGAACGCCGGGCCACGGCTCGCGTGTGCTCGTGGGGACCGAGGAGATGGGATTCAGCCTAGTCCATAGTGCCCTAGCTGTAATTCCTGACCACGTTGTTCATCCGGGCCTCCTCGGAGGCTGGGGGTGTCAAGCCAACCCAGCACCAAGGAGAAGACCCGGATGAAGATTCACGCTAATGCCCCCTTCGGTCCGAAGGGAAGGCTCACGATGGTCAGGCGCGTCACCGAGCAGGGGTGGTCGCTGACGGAGGCGG
>DASTAY010000021.1:0-42224 GCA_035712345.1 Solirubrobacterales bacterium | reverse complement strand
CTCCGAGGTGGTGCCGAAGACGCAGGAGGAAGGGAACGGCTCGGGCAGCCGCGCCGGATCGACCCCGAGCAGCTCGCAGAGCTCGCCGTCCCAGGCGAGACTGCGGATGTCGAACAGCATCGTCCGCGAAGCGTTCGTGTAGTCGGTGGCGTGGCGGCTGGTGAGCTTGAACAGCAGCCAGGAGTCGATGGTCCCGAACACCGCCCGCTCGGCGCCCTCGGCGTTGCGCAGCAGCCACTCGATCTTGGTGCCGGAGAAGTAGGGGTCGAGGACGAGGCCGGTGCGCTCCCGCACCAGCTCCTCCCGCCCCTCCGCGCGCAGCTCGTCGCAGCGCGCGGCCGTGCGCCGGTCCTGCCAGACCAGCGCCCGGTGCAGCGGCTCCCCGCTCGCCGGGTCCCAGGCGACGACGGTCTCACGCTGGTTGGCGATCCCGATCCCGTCCAGTTCCGCCCCCTCGATGCCCGCGTCGGCGAGCGCCCGGGCCGCGACCCGCCGCGTCACCTCCCAGATCTCAGCCGCGTCGTGCTCGACCCAGCCGGGACGGGGGAAGTGCTGCTCGAACTCCGAGTAGGACCGCCCGGCGACGCGGCCGTCGGCATCGAAGACGAGGCAGGTCGTCCCGGTGGTGCCCTGGTCGATCGCGAGGATCATCGTTTGTCTCGTGACAACAGCGGGTGTACCGTCAGCAGCGGGGCAGGGGTCAAATCCTATGGAAGGAACCCCAAATGGCAGCAGCTGAAGTCAAGAAGTTCGACTCGCCCGACGAGGTCCGCCGGTTCGAAGGCAACGGCCAGGCGGAGGTGGTGCAGCTCGCCGGCCACGCGGTTGCGAAGGGAACGTTCGAGCCCGGTTGGAAATGGTCGGAGAACGTGAAGCCGATCGCCGGCACCGACTCCTGCCAGACCGCCCACTTCGCCTACGTGCTGTCCGGCAGCATGCGCGTCTACATGGACGACGGCTCGGAAATCGAGGTCAATGCGGGCGATGTCGTTGCGATTCCGCCGGGCCACGATGCGGAGGTCCCCGGCCCCGAGGCCTGCGTGATGGTCGATTTCGGCGAGATCGGCGACTACGCGAAGCGCGGTTAGCTCTCGACCAACCGAGGACGCGACCGGTAGGCGCGGGCGAAGTCGGCCAGCTGGCGCGCACGGTGGGCGAATCCCGCGAGGGTGCGGCCGGTGGCGCGGTGCGAGAGGTCGAGCTCGTACTCGCGCAGGCGGTAACCGGCGCGCACCGCGTCGATCGTCATCCCCACCTCCATGCCGTAGCCGCGGGCGAAGGGCAACGTCGCCCGCAGCGCCTCGACCCGCAGCGCCCGCTGGCCCGAGATCGGCGCATGCGTCACGAGGCCGCAGCGACGGCGTATCGCCCAGCGGGCGAAGCCGAGCGCGAGGCCGAAGCCGCCACCGGCGCGGCGACGAAAGGTGGCGACGGCGAGGTCGCACTCACCGCGCTCGACGGCGCCCGCCAACGGCGCCAGCTCGGCGGCCGAGGCGCCCAGGTCGCCGTCGCAGAGCACGACCAGGGCGGGCGTGGGCTCCACGCTCAGCGCCGCGTCGACCGCCGCGGTCACGTTGGCGCCCTTGCCGTGTGGCCGTCCGCGACTGACGACCTGCGCGCCCGCGGCCATCGCCGCCTCGGCGGTGCCGTCGGTCGAGGCGTCGTCGGCGACCCAGAGCGCCGCCCCGGGAAAGGCGCCGCGCAACGCGCGCAGGGTCTCGCCGATCCGGTCGGCCTCGTTGCGCGCGGCGACGATGACGGCAAGGTCGGGCACGCCGGATATTCTCCCGGCCCATGGCGGACATCGAGGCTCACATAACCGGGAACGTCTGGAAAATCGAGGTCGCGGTCGGCGACGAAGTCGAAGACGGCGACACCGTCGTCATCCTCGAGTCGATGAAGATGGAGATCCCGGTCGAGGCCGAGGACGACGGGACCGTGAAGGAGATCCGCTGCGAGGAGGGCCAGTCGGTCAGCGAAGGCGACGTCCTCGTAGTGCTCCAGTGAAGCAGCAGCTCGCCGACGGCAAGCTGCTGCTCGACTCGCCGGCCGAGGCGGTCGTCCGCATCCGCATCTCCAACCCCGAGCGCCGCAACGCGCTCGACCACGAGATCCTCGACACGCTCGCCGAAGCGCTGCCGCGCCTCGACCGCGGGATCGAGACCCGGTGCGTGATGATCACCGGCGCGCCGCCCGCCTTCTCCGCCGGCTACGACCTGACAGCGATCCCGGGCGAGACCTTCGAGCGCGACGCCGAGGCCCTCGTCGCCCATCCCTTCCACGACGCGATGGAGGCGCTCGCCTCGCATCCCTGGCCGACCGTCGCCGCGATCAACGGCCACTGCCTCGGCGGCGGCCTCGAGCTGGCGATGACCTGCGACCTGCGGATCTGCGCCGCCGGCGCCAAACTCGGCATGCCCCCGGCCAAGCTCGGCCTCGTCTACGGCCACACCGGCCTGCGCAAGTTCCTCGACACGCTCGGCCTGCCGCGCACCAAGGAGCTGTTCCTCACCGGGCGCAACTTCAGCGCCGAGCGCGCCGAGCAGATCGGCCTCGTGCACGAGGTGGTCGAGGACGAGCAGTTCGAAGCGGCGGCGATCGCGCTGGCTGAGGGGATCGCGGCCAACGCACCGCTCTCGATGCGCGGCAACAAGCGCGCGATCGAAGTGCTGAACTCGAACCCAGTCCTCAGCGAGCAGCAGGAGGGCGGCCTGATCGCCCTGCGCGAATCCTGCTTCGCCTCCGAGGACCTGCGCGAGGGCGTGGAAGCCTTCGCCGAGAAGCGCAAGCCGCGCTGGAAGGGTCAGTGAGCCGGAAGGGGACCAAGGCCCGGGCTGCGCTGGCCGCCTCCGACCCGGCGATGGCCGAGCTGATCGAGCGGGTCGGCGAGATCGATCTGGAGACGCGGCTGCGCAGGCGCAGCGAGGAGAAACCGGCCGATGCCTACGGGGCGTTGCTGCGGGCGATCGTCGGCCAGCAGCTCTCGACCAAAGCGGCGCGGACGATCTTCGGACGCGTCCTCGATCTCTTCGGCGGCACCACCCCCTCGCCGGAGCAGCTGCTCGAGGCAAAGGAGGAGGAGCTGCGGGCCTGCGGCCTCTCCGGCCGCAAGGTCGAGTACGTGCGCGACCTCGCCGCCCACGTGCTCAGCGGCGAGCTGGAGCTCGACCGGCTCGGCGAGCTCGACGACGAGGAGGTGGTCGCGGAGATCGTCGCCGTGCGCGGGCTCGGCCAGTGGACCGCGGAGATGTTCCTGCTCTTCCACCTGGAACGTCCCGACGTGCTCTCCGGCGGCGACCTCGGCATCCGCAAGGCCATCCAGATCGAGTACGAGCTGGACGAGATGCCGCCGCCGGGCAAGGTGCTGGAGATCGGCGAGGCCTGGCGGCCATACCGCAGCCTCGCGTCTCTCTACCTCTGGGAGTCCCTCGCAAGCGTTCCTGCCGAGTAAGGCGAGGGGCGACTTTGGTCGAAAACAAGGGCATGCGGCTTCGCTTCTGGCTCGGATACGCGGTGGTCGTCGCGATCGCCGCCGGCTCGGTGGCGCTGGCGCTCGTCGTGCACGGCCGCGAAGTGGACAACTTCGAGCAGACCCAGCACAGCGAGGCGGTGCGCTCGGCCCGCCAGACCGAAGCGCTCGCCGCCCTCTCGGTCGGACAGCTCTCCAGCGCCGTCGCCTTCTACGAGGCGGTCGACCGGCTCACCCACCACAAGTTCGAAGTGATCGCCCGCTCGCTGCTGCAGGCAGGCGCGCTTTCCGGAACGGGGCTGATCCTCGCGGTGCCGGGCTCGCATAGGGCGCCGTTCCAGCGGGCCCACGGCTATCCGATCACCGAACGCACCGGGCTCGGATTCCGTCCCGAGGGGACGCGCCACCAATACTTCCCGCTCGTCTACGGAAAGTCGTCCAACGGCCTCACGCCACCGCTCGGATACGACCTGGGCTCGGACCCGAATCGAGCCCCGTATCTGCTCGAAGCGCGCGACAGCGGCCGGGCGACGGCGACCAAGGTCATGCACCTGCCGATCGGCGGCACCGGGATCAACGTCTTCCGCCCCGTCTACCGCGACGGCGCGCCGATCGCCACGGTCGCCGAGCGCCGTGCCGCCCTGCTCGGCTTTGCGATCGGCTCCTTCCACGTCCCCGACCTGACCGCGGCCGCGACCTCGACCCTGCCCGGTGACGTCGCGGTGGAGCTGGTCGAGGAAGGCAAGAGGGTGGCCGGCCGGCACCTGGCTCGGGACGAATCGAGCACCGCCGCCCTGCGCATCGCCGATCGCACCTGGCTGCTGGTCGTCCGCGACCCCAGCCGGCCCGGTGTCAGCCTGCCGATCCTGATTGCCGTGGTCGGCATCTGCCTCGCCGCACTGCTAGGGGCTCTGGTCCTGACCTGGAGCCGCACCGAGCGCATGCAGGAACTGCGGCTGCAGGCAAGCCAGGACCCGCTGACCGGGCTGAAGAACCGGCGGCGCTTCGAGGAAGACCTGCGTGGCGAGCTGGCGCGCAGCCGCCGCGAGGACACCGTCGGCGCGGTCCTGATGCTCGACCTCGACCATTTCAAGCAGGTCAACGACACACTCGGCCACCCGGCGGGGGACCGCGTCATCGCCGACATCGCCGAGGTGCTGCGGGGGCGGACGCGGGCCACCGACGTCGTCGCCCGCCTCGGTGGGGACGAGTTCGCGGCCGTCCTACCGCGCTGCGACCTCGACGAGGCGGAGGACGTCGCCGACGCGATCGCCAAAGCGATCCGCATGCACACCCCGGCCGGAGAGGCGGCCCCGCCGATCACCGCCAGCATCGGGATCGCGACCTTCGGGCCGCGGGCGGAGAGCTACGAAGCGGTGCTCTCGGCGGCTGACAATGCGATGTACGAGGCCAAGCGGGCGGGGCGCGACTCGGTGCGGGTGGCCGGACAAACCGTGGCGATGGGGGATTCCGGCAGGGCCTCCACTTAACTTTTTCGGTGAATCGGTGTCAGCTGCCGCCCGAAGCAGTCAACGAAAAAGTACAAGACGTTTCGGCCCTGCCGGAATCCCCTTTTTGCGAAGCGTCGTCAGCCGCCCGCGGCGAGTCGGTGGCGGAGCTTCAGGACGCGGGTCGCCGAGTCTTCGAAGGAGCTTCTGCGGAGGGCGCCTGACCTGAGGCTCCGGACGAGGGCGCGGTGGGCTTGCGTGGCTTCGGCGGGGTCGGTGTAGAGGAGGAGGTCGGCGCCGGCGGCGGCTGCGGCGCGGGCGGCCTTGGGGGTGCCGCCGAAGGCATGGACGGCGACGCTGTCGAGCGCGTCGGTGATCGAGACGCCTTCGAAGCCGAGGCGCCGGCGCAACTCGGCGGTCGCGATCGCAGCGGAGAAGGCGGCGGGACGGTTCGAGAAGGCCGGGTAGATCGCCGTGCTCAGCATGACCAGCTCGCCGCCGGCTTCGACGTAAGGCCGATAGGGCGCCTCGTCGACCTGACGCAGCGTCTGCTCGGAGAGGCCGATGCGCTGCACCGCGTCGTCGGTGTTGAGGCGGGCCGAGCCGAGCCCGGGGAAGTGCTTGCCGGTCGCGGCGACCCCGCCCGATTGCAGCCCCGAGGCGAACGGCACGGCGGTCGCCGCGACGGCGGCGGCGGTCGAGCCGAAGCCCCGTTCGGTTTCGGCGATCGTGCCGCCGGGACGGGCGACGTCGAGCACGGGCGCGAGGTCGACGTTGACCCCGAGGTTGCGCAGGTTGGCCGCGGTGCGGGCTCCCTGGGCATGGCTAAAGCCCGCGCCGCGGGCGCCCATCGCCTGCGCGGAGACGCTCGGCGCGCCGCCGATCCGCTTCACCAGGCCCCCCTCCTGGTCGGTCATCACCAGCAGCGGATCGCGCAAGCCGGGCGGGCGCGGGATCGCCTGCAGATCGGCGATCAACCGCTGCCCGGCGGCTCTGTTGGGAAGGTTGTCCGCGAAGAGCACGACCCCCGCCGCCCCGCCGGCGTGGATCGCCCGCTTGACCTCGGCCGGCGGGCTCGTACCCGAGAACCCGAGCACGATCCGCTCCCCGGCGAGCTGGCTCGGGGTCAGCCCACTGACCGCACTGGGACGCGACTCGGCGCCGTCCCCGAGCGTCACGCCAAAGGCAAAAGCGCCCAGCGCGAGACCGCACGCCGCAGCCACCGCAAGCCGCCTGCGCCTGATCGTCGCCGCCGCCACGTCGAGGGACCATAGGCGTCCGGGGCGACTCCTAGCCTTGCGCCCGAATGCCGCCCCTGGTCACATTCGAGGAAGCGCTGGCGCTCGGCGAGCTGAGCGACCACGAGGAGATCGGCGAGCTGGTCGAGCGCGCCTGGGCCGTGCGCCAGGAGAACTTCGGCGACTCGACCGACATGTGCTCGCTGGTCAACGCCAAGTCGGGCGGTTGCGCCGAGGACTGCGGCTTCTGCGCCCAGTCGCGCTACGCCGAGGCCGACACGCCGATGCACGCGATGATGGAGCCCGAGCAGATCCTCGAGCACGCGCGCGCCGCCGAGGCGGCGGGGGCGCATCGCTTCTGCATGGTCACCCAGGGCCAGGGCCTCTCGAAGAAGGACTTCAAGAAGATCCTCGAGGGCGCGAAGCTGGTCGCCGAGAACACCAACCTGAAGCGCTGCGCCTCGATCGGTCACATGTCGGCCGAACGCGCCAAGCAGCTGCGCGAGGCCGGGATCCAGCGCGTCCACCACAACGTCGAGTCCTCGCGCTCCTACTACCCGGAGGTCTCGACCACGGTCCGCTACGAGGGCCGCCTGCGGACGATCGACGCGGTCAAGGAGGCGGGCCTGGAGACCTGCGTCGGCGGCATCCTCAACCTCGGCGAGTCGCCGCGGCAGCGGGTCGAGATGGCCTTCGAGCTCTCCGAGCTGGAGCCGACCTCGGTGCCGATCAACCTGCTCAACCCGCGCGACGGGACCAAGTTCGGCGACCGCCCCCTGATGGACCCGTGGGAGGTCGTCAAGTGGGTGGCGATCTTCCGCCTGATCATCCCGAGCGCCCTCTTCCGCCTCTGCGGCGGCCGCGTCGAGAACCTCGGCGAGCTGCAGCCGCTCGCGGTCAAGGCCGGGCTCAACGGGGTGATGATGGGCAACTTCCTGACCACGCTCGGGGCCGAGCCCGAGGACGATCGGGCGATGTTCGAGGAGCTGGGGCTGAACGTGTCCCGCCAGCCGGACAACGGCGCCGACCCGCGGCCCGACAACCGCTCCGGCTGGCTCGAGGGCGAGACCCCGGCGACGCCGATCGACGAGCTGATCGACAGCCAGGACGAAGCGAACTTCTGGGATCCCTCGACGCAGCTGCGGGTGATCAAGAAGACCAAGAAGCCCCCGCCCTACCCGGCGCGCCAGACAGCGGCATGAGCGACGTCGCCGAGCGGTTGGAGGAGCTTCGCGAGAGCGGGCTCCACCGCCGGCTGCGCCTGGTCGAAGGGGCCCAGGGCCCGCGCGTCCAGCTCGACGGGGAGCCGGTGCTGCTGCTCTGCTCGAACGACTACCTCGGCCTGGCCGGCCACCCGCGGGTGCGCGAAGCCGCCGCCGAGGCGGCGCTCGACTGGGGCGCCGGCGCCGGCGCCGCGCGGCTGATCTCCGGCAACATGGCGCCGCACCGGCGGCTGGAGCAGCGCCTGGCGGAGTTCAAGGGCTACGAGGCGGCGCTGCTCTTCGGCTCGGGCTACCTGGCGAACGTCGGCGCGATCTCGGCGCTGGCCGGGCGCGGCAGCGTCGTCTTCTCCGACGAGCTCAACCACGCCAGCATCGTCGATGGCTGCCGGCTGGCGCGAGCCGAGACCTTCGTCTACCGCCACGGCGACGCCGAGCACCTCGAATGGGGGCTGCGCGAGGCGGCGGGACGCGGCTCGCTGATCGTCAGCGACGGCGTCTTCTCGATGGACGGCGACGTTGCCCCGCTCGAGGGCCTGGCGCGCCTGGCGCGCGAGCACCGCTGCCGCCTGATGGTCGACGAGGCGCACGCCACCGGCGCGCTCGGCCCCGGCGGCCGCGGTTCGGTCGCCGCTGCCGGCCTCGGCGAGGAGGTCGACCTCGTCGTCGGCACGCTCGGCAAGGCGCTCGGCTCCTACGGCGCCTACGTCTGCAGCGGCGCCGAGCTGCGCGAGTACCTGCTCAACACGGCGCGCTCCTTCGTCTTCTCGACGGCGCTGCCGCCGCCGGTGCTGGCCGCGGCCCTGGCTTCGCTGGAGATCCTCGAGGGCGAGCCACAGCGCGTGCGGCGCCTGCGGGAGAACGCCGGGGTGCTGCGCGAGGCGCTTCGGAGAGAAGGCCTCTCGCCCGGGGGAGGGACGAGCCAGATCGTGCCGCTCGAGGTCGGCGAGGCCGGCCCGACGATGGCGCTCTGCGAGCGCCTGCTCGAACGCGGCGTCTTCGCCCAGGGCATCCGCCCGCCCACGGTGCCGCCAGGGTCCTCGCGCCTGCGCTTCAGCGTGATGGCAACCCACGAGGAGGCCGGGCTGCGCGAGGCGGCGCGCCTGACCGGCGAGGCGGCGCGCGAAGTGGGCATCGCCGCTTCGATCCCGCTGGCCGCTTGAGAGGCGTCTTCGTCACCGGGACCGGGACCGAGGTCGGCAAGACCGTCGTGGCCGCCGTGATCGCCCACACGCTGGCCGGCGAGGGACAGCGCGTCGCGGTCTTCAAGCCCGCGGTGACCGGGCTCGAGGAGGAGGGTGAGCCGGATCACGCGCTGCTGCGCCGGGCGGCGGGCTCGGAGCAGAGCGACGCGGAGATCTCGCCCTATCGCTACGGGCCGCCGATGTCACCGCACCTGGCGGCGGCGCGGGCGGGAGAGGAGATAGCGCCCGCGCGCCTGCTCGAGGCGGCGCACGCCGCCTCGGCGGCCGCCGACGTGCTCGTCTGCGAGGGCGTCGGCGGGCTGCTCGTGCCGCTCAATGCCGACTACCTCGTTCGCGATCTCGCCGTCGACCTCGCACTGCCGATCGTCGTCGTCGCCTCGCCGGGGCTGGGGACGATCAACCACACGCTGCTGACGCTCGCCGCGGCGCGCTCGGCAGGGCTCGACGTCGCCGCCGCCGTGCTCACGCCCTGGCCGGAGGAGCCGTCGCCGATCGAAGAATCCAACCGCGAGACGATCGCCGCGCTCGGCGAAGTCGAGGTCGAGGCGCTGCCGCGCCTCGACCTCGCCTCGCCTACGACCTGGCCGCGGCTAGCTCCGCCTCCTCGCCGGCAAGCTCGGAGCCCCCGGGGTTGACGGCGGCCTCGGCCGCCTCGGCGCTGACCGCTTTCGGCCTGGCGTTGATCGCCACCGCGGCGATCAGGGCGCCGGCAACGGTGACCGCGGCCGAGACCCACATCGCGTTGCTCAGCCCGTCGACGAACTGCTGGGGGGTGGCAGTCTCGAAGCTGCTCCCCGCGGCGGCCTGGAAGATCGCGCCGCTGACGGCGACGCCGAGGCTGCCGCCGACCATGCGGAACATCGAGAGCACGCCCGAGGCGATCCCGGCTTTCTGCACCGAGACGGCGTTCATCGCCGCGCTCGTCATCGGCGACATCGTCAGCGCGATGCCGATGCCGAGCAGCATGAAGCCCGGCAACAGGTCGAGGTAGCCCGAGTCGACCGCGATCCCGGTGAACGTGTAGAGGGAGGCGGTGAGGATCGCCAACCCGGCGACGATCAGCCAGCGCGGCCCGAAGCGATCCGCGAGCCGCCCGGCCACCGGCGCGACGCCGACGATCATCAGGGTCGAGGGCAGGAAGCGCACCCCCGCCTCGAGCGGCGAGTAGCGGAGGATGTCCTGCATGTAGAGGGCGAGGAAGAAGAAGACGCCCATCATCGCGAAGGTGATGATCAGCGCCACCACCACGGCGCCGAGGAAGTTGCGCTCGTTGAAGAAGCGGAACTCGACCATCGGCGCCTTGACGCGAAGCTCGACCTGGACGAAGGCGATCGCCCCGATCACCGCGCCGGCCAGCAGCCCGACGATCGCGGGCGAGTCCCAACCCCAGCTGTTGCCCTCGACCAGGGCCAGCACCAGGGCGGTGAGGCTGGCGGTCAGCGTCGCCACGCCGAGGTAGTCGACCTCGCGGCCGACCGTGGTGTCGCGCGACTCGCGTACGGCGAAGATCGTCGCCGTGACCGCGCCGACTGCCACCGGGATGTTGAGGTAGAAGATCGCCCGCCAGCTGACGTGCTCGGTGAGGAAGCCGCCGAGCACCGGGCCGACCGCCAGCGCGAGGGCCGACACTCCCGCCCAGGTGCCCATCGCCTTGCCCCGCTCGTGGGCGGGGAAGGCGTCGGTGATGATCGAGAGCGTGCCCGGCATCATCAGCGCCGCGCCGACGCCCTGCACGACCCGGCTGATCACCAGGTCGGTGGGGCCCTGGGCGAAGCCCGCGGTGGCCGAGGAGAGGGCAAAGATGACGACGCCGAAGAGGAACATGCGACGGCGGCCGAAGATGTCGCCGAGCCGGCCACCGGTCGCCAGCAGCACGGCGAACGACAGCGTGTAGCCGTTGATCGTCCACTCCAGGCCCGAGATCGAGGCGCCGAGGTCGCGTTGGATCGACGGCAGCGCCACGTTCACGACCGTGTTGTCGAGCATGATCATGAACAGCGCGAAGCACATCGCGCCGAGCGTCCACCACTTGCGGTTCTCGTCGGTGATCAGGTGGCTGTAACGGGTCAAGTCTTGACTCCCTTCAGGTGCTCATAGGTCTCGGCGATGTCCTCCCTGTCCATCAGCGCCTCGATCGCGGCGTCGAGCTTGCGCCGCTGGGCGGCGCTGAGGCTCTCGGCGAAGGCCTCTAGGCCCGCCTGGCGGACGACGAGCAGCGTGTCGACCAGGTCCTTGCCCTTGCCGGTGATCGCGACCCGGCGCACGCGCCGGTCCTCGGGGTCCTCCACCCGCGTGGCGAGCCCTTCGCAGACCAGGGCGTCGACAGCCCTGCTCATCGAGGGAACCGAGACGCTGAACGTCTCGGCCAGTTCGCTGACCTGCCGCGGCGAGTTGCCCTCGCCGATCCCGCCCAGCTCGAGCAGCGCCTTGCACTGCGTCATCGAGAGGCCGGACTCCTCGATCACCCGCAGCTGGTTGCCGCGGTCATAGAGGAAGACGTGCCGCATCAACGCGCTCAGCCGGGCTGCCGTGTCCTGCGCCCCCGCGCTTACGTCGACTTTCTCCGCCATCGCTGCGATCTCGCTCGCTTGCATGCGAACGATGGTTGCATCATCGCAACTATTTCTCAAGCGCAATAGTTGCTTGAGTGACCTACATCACGCAGGCTCGTGCTCCTCGGCCCGGTAGGGGCCGGGCTTCTCGCGCTGCTGGCCGCCCGGGAAGGCGAGGCGGAGGATCGTCCTCTGCACCATGCCCAGCTGCTGGCCGAGCGGGCCGCTGTTGTAGGGGAGCTCGTAGCGCTCGCAGATCTCCTTGACCTGGGGCGCGATCTCCGCGTAGCGGGTGCTCGGCAGGTCGGGGAAGAGGTGGTGCTCGACCTGGTAGCCGAGGTTGCCGCTGGCGACGTGGAAGAGCGGGCTGCCCTCGATGTTGGCGGCGCCGACGAGCTGGCGCACGTACCAGCCGCCGCGGCTCTCGTCCTCGACCTCCTCCGGGCTGAAGGTGTAGGTCTGGTCCGGAAAGTGGCCGCAGAAGATGATCGCGTAGGCCCAGACGTTGCGGATCACGTTGGCGGTGGCGTCCGCTGAGGCGGTCGAGCGGTATGCCTCCGCGCCGGCGCGCACGGCTGAGCCGAGCATGTCGGCGAGCCCGCCGCGACGCCTGCGACCGCGGCGCCTGCCCCGACCGCGGCGGGCCTCGAGCGCGGCGTCGGCTGCCGCGGTCGCGAGCGCGCTCAGCAGCGGCCAGGCCAGGTAATCCTTGACCACCTGGCTCTTCGCCTTTTCCTTGATCCCGGCCAGCTCGCGCTTGACCTGGGCCTTCGACTTCTTACCGGTGCGGATCGCCTCGAAGTCGAGGTCGTGGAACGCCACCCCCCACTCGAAGAACGCCGCCAGCACCAGGTTGTATAGGGGCTGGAGGAGATAGACCGGATGCCACTTCTGCTGCGGGTCGATCCGCATGATCTCGTAGCCGAGGTCCTTGTCCTTGCCGAGGATGTTGGTGAAGGTGTGGTGGACGTAGTTGTGCGAGTGCTTCCAGGCCTCCGCCGTCGAGGCCGTGTCCCAGTCCCAGGTCGAGGAGTGGATCTGGGGGTCGTTCATCCAGTCCCACTGGCCGTGCAGGACGTTGTGGCCGATCTCCATGTTCTCGAGGATCTTGGCCATCGAAAGCGCCGCGGTGCCGGCGATCCACGCCGGACGCGAACGCGAGGCGAGCAGCAGCGCGCGTCCGCTCACGGCGAGGCGGCGCTGCATCGCGATCATGCTCTCGATGTAGCGACGATCGCGCGCGCCGAGGTCGGCGAAGACCCGGTCCTTGATCGCGTCGAACTCGCGTCCCAGCTCGTCGAGCTGGTCGCTGGAGAGGTGGCTGAGCGGGCTGGCGGTCTCGGTGATCGTTGCGGTCATCGTCTGCCTTTCGGTTGTCTCAAAGCGCTATCTCGATCGGCCCCTCGGGGGCGTTGACGCAGGTACGGATCGTTTCGCCGTGCTTGCCATGGACTTCCCCGGTTCGCAGGTCGCGGACCTCTCCCGAGCAGAGCCTGCCGACGCAGGTGTGGCAGATGCCCATCCGGCAGCCGAAGGGAAGGACGGCGCCCGCCTCCTCGCCGGCGACGAGGATCGGCGTGGCGCCGTCGCACTCCGCCTCGATGCCGCTTTTTGCGAAGCGCACGCTGCCGCCCTCGCCGCCGGCGGGATCGCCGCCGATCATCGGCTGGAAGCGCTCGACGCTGAGCATCTCCGCGACTCCCTCCCCGTCCCAGTGCTCGCTCATCGCGTCGAGCATCTCGCCGGGCCCCGAGATGAAGGTGTGACGGGTGCGCCAGTCGGGGCAGAGCTCATCGAGGTCGCCCGGGCCGATGCGTCCCTGCTCACCGGTGATCCGCAGCCGCAGGCGGTAGCCGGGATGGGCCTCGTCGATCTCGCGCAGGCGCTCGGCGAAGATCACGTCGCTCGCGGTGCGGGCGGAGTGGATGTGGGCCACGTCGCGGACGGCGTCGGTGCGGTGGAGGCTGCGCAGCATGCTCATGATCGGCGTGATGCCGCTGCCGGCGCTGATGAAGAGGATCTTCTCGGGAGCCGGATCGGGGAGGACGAAGGTGCCTTCCACCCCGCCGAGCCGGACGACGTCCCCCGGCCTGGCCTGACGCACGAAATAGGGCGAGACCTTGCCGCTGTCGACCAGCTTCGGCGTGATGCTGATGCAGCCGTCCGGGCGACCGGGGTCGGAGGTGAGCGAGTAGGCGCGCCAGTGGTGCACCCCGTCGATCACGACCCCGATCCTCAGGTACTGACCCGGCAGGTGGCCCGGCCATTCGTAGCCGGGGCGGATCAGCACGGTCACGGTGTCGGCCGTCTCCTGCTCGATCCGCTCGATCCGGCCGCGCAGCTCGCGCGTCGACCAGAGCGGATTGATCAGTTCCAGATAGTCGTCGGGCAGCAGCGGGCTGAAGAAGGCGCGGACCGCTCGCAGCGCGCGCCGCCGAACGGGGGAAACCTCGGGGATCGCTCCACGCTCAGCCATTGGAGAGAACGTTACATCGTTTGATGTAGATGTCTGTGAAATCCCGCACGCTGGCGTGACAGTTACCCGCCGCGGCCCGGTCTATGTTCCTATGAACGATGTCGGTGGATTCCGCCCAGCTCGACCGCGACCACCTCTGGCATCCGTTCACCCAGCAGCAGAGCTGGGGTGAGGAAGAGCCGCTGGTGATCGAGCGCGCCGAGGGAGCCCAGCTGATCGACGGCGAGGGCCGCCGCTACATCGACGGCGTCTCCTCGCTGTGGTGCAACGTCCACGGACATCGCCATCCCGGGATCGACGCCGCGGTGCGCGAGCAGCTCGACCGCGTCGCCCACTCGACCATGCTCGGGCTCTCCCACCCCGGCGCCGCCGAGCTGGCGGCGAAGCTGGTCGAGATCGCGCCGCCCGGGCTCTCGCGCGTCTTCTACTCCGAAGCGGGCGCGACGGCGACCGAGATCGCGCTGAAGATGGCCTTCCAGTTCCAGCAGCAGCGCGGCGGCCAGCACCGCCGCCGGACCTCCTTCGTCCACCTGCGCGACGCCTACCACGGCGACACGATCGGCTCGGTCTCGGTCGGCGGCATCGACCTCTTCCACTCGACCTACCGACCGCTGCTCTTCCCGACCCATACGGCCGAGCCAGGCGACGCCGCCGACCTCGAGCGCGTCCTCGCCTGCCACGAGGAGGAGATCGCGGCGCTGATCGTCGAGCCGCTGGTCCAGGGCGCCGCCGGCATGCTCGTCCACCCGCCCGGCTACCTGCGCGACGCGCGCGAGCTCTGCGACCGCTTCGGAGTGCTCTTGATCTGCGACGAGGTCGCGACCGGCTTCGGTCGCACCGGGACGATGTTCGCCTGCGAGCAGGAGGGCGTCGCCCCTGACCTGCTCTGCCTCGCCAAGGGCCTCACCGGCGGCTATCTGCCGCTGGCGGCGACCCTGGCCACCGAGCGGATCTACGAGGGCTTCCTCGGCGCGCCGGTGGAGCAGCGCACCTTCTTCCACGGCCACACCTATACGGGCAACCCCCTCGCCTGCGCCGCCGCGATCGCCAGCCTCGAGGCGTTCGAGCAGGAGCGCACCCTGGAGCGCCTGCAACCGAAGATCGAGCTGCTCGGCGAGCTGCTCGAGCCGGTCGCGGAGATGCCCGAGGTCGCCGAGGTGCGCCGCCGCGGCACGATGACGGGCATCGACCTCGGCGAGCACGACCCGGCGCTGCGCGTGGGCCACCGCGTCACCGTCGAGGCGCGCAGGCGCGGCGCGATCGTCCGCCCGCTCGGCGACGTCGTCGTCCTCATGCCCCCCCTCTCGATCGCGGAGGAGGAGCTGCGCCGCCTGGTCGCGATCGCCGCCGAGTCGATCGAGGCGGCCTGCGAGCCGCTGGCCGCGCGAGTGCCGGATACGCTGGCTGCGTGACGGAGAGGAAAAGGGGGCCCGCCGAGGCGCCCAACCTGGGTGAGCCCTCTGAGCCGCGCCCATCGGCTTCTGTCGTCTTGCTGAGGCGAGACGGCAAGCACGGGGCCAGGGCGCTGGAGGTGCTGCTGCTGAAGCGGGCCGAGAGCGCGAACTTCATGCCCGGGGTGTGGGTCTTCCCGGGCGGCGGCGTGGATCCCGAGGACGGCGAGGGGGAGGCTGGATTCCGGGCCTGCGCGGTGCGGGAGCTCGAGGAGGAGGCCGGGATCGCGCTGCCCGCCGAGGAGGAGCTGGTGCTGTTCTCCCGCTGGATCACGCCCGAGGTCGTCTCGCGACGCTTCGACGCCTGGTTCTTCCTCGCGCTGGCCCCCGCGCATACACCTCCCGAACCGGACGGGGTCGAGACGACCGAGGCGGGCTGGTTCGAACCGCGGGCGGCACTCGACGCGCAGCATGCCGGTGAGCTCAACCTCGCCTTCCCGACGGTCCAGCAGCTCGGGTCGCTGCTTCCCTACCCCACCGCCGCCGAGGCGATCGAGGCCCACCGGGGCCGCCACGTCGAGCCGATCCTGCCGAAGGTGATCGGCTCCCCTGAGCAGCACCGCGTCGTCCTCCCCGGCGACCCCGACTACCCTGGCTGAGCGCTCGCCTCGTCCGGGAACGGCGCCAGGCCGGCGTGCCAGGGGCCCGGCGGGTAGGTGTGGATGCCGCTCTCCTCCATCTCCCCCTGCAGTCGCTCGAACAGCCGGCCGGCGTTCTTCAACGCCGCTTTCAGCTCCTCCTCGCTGCGCGCGCGCAAGTGCCAGAGGAACCAGAGCTGGCGGTCGTTGACGCCGAAATCGACCTCGCCGGTCATCGTCGTCGTCCAGGCGAGGAAGCCGGGGCTGAAGAGCTCGCGCAGCTTGACCGGGTCGAAGTCGCTCGGCACCGTCGCCAGGAAGCGCTTGTTGAAGTCGATCGACTCGAACTCGACCCTGCGGGCGAAGCGCTTGGTGAGGGCCTCCTGACGCTCGATCGACTCGACGTCGAAGGCCGGGATCACCCTCGCCAGGTCGGGCATGTGGGCCTTGGCCAGCAGAGCGGTCGGCAGCACAGCCTTGTTGAAGAGACCGCCGACCTCCCGTTCGTCGGCGTCGCAGCAGGAGCCCCAGAAGCCCTCGACGAGCTGCCCGGTGAGCCGGTTCGAGCCGCCGACGCAGAGCGCCACCGGCCCGTCCTTGGGGTTGATCCCGCCGACCGGCTCATAGGTCAGCTCGTGCCGCTCGCCGTAGCGACGCACGATCTCGGCCCATTCCGTCGCTTCCTGCTTCGCTCCCACGCCGCGATCCTATGGGGGTAGGATGCGCTCATGGTGATCGTTCTGATCGTCGTCGTCGCGATCGTCGTGATCGGCGTCCTCTACTTCATCGGCAAGCGCAACGCGATCATCGCCTCGCGCAACCGGGTCGACGAGTCGTGGAGCGGGATCGACGTGCAGCTCAAGCGCCGCCACGACCTCGTGCCCAACCTGGTCGAGACGGTCAAGGGCTACGCCGCGCACGAGAGCGAGACCTTCGAGAAGACGACGAAAGCCCGGGCCGAGGCGATGTCGGCCCAGAGCGTCGGGGACACGGCCAAGGCCGAGCAGAAACTGACCGCGGCGCTGACCGACCTGCGCGCCGTCGCCGAGAATTACCCGACGCTGCGCGCGACCGAGAACTTCCAGCAGCTCAGCCGCAACCTCTCCGAGCTGGAGGACGAAATCCAGGCCTCGCGGCGGATCTACAACTCCAACGTGCAGTCCTACAACACCTCGATCCAGCAGTTTCCGGGCTCGATCATCGCCAACCAGGGCGACTTCACGGCGCGCGAGTACTTCGAGATCGAAGACAAAGCCGATCGCGAGCCGGTCGCGGTCAGCTTCGACAAATAGCGCCGGTCTTCTAAGCTTCGAACATGAGCGCGACGACCGAGGCGACGCAGTGGATCTGCGAGAGCTGCGGCTTCATCTACGACCCGGCGGTGGGGGATCCCGACGGCGGCATCCCGCCCGGAACCGCCTTCGAGGACATCCCCAGCGACTGGTTCTGCCCTGTCTGCGGGGCGCGGACGTCTGACTTCCGTCCCCTCGAGCCGGGCGAGGCCTAGCCATCAGGGCAACCCGGCCGTGACCTACGACTACGACTGGATCGTCGTCGGCTCGGGATTCGGCGGCTCGGTCTCGGCCTTGCGCCTGGCCGAAAAGGGCTACGACGTCGCCGTGCTGGAGTGCGGCAAGCGCTTCGGCGACGACGACTTCGCCAGCTCGACCGCGGACAGCCGCCGCTATTTCTGGGCCCCCAGGATGGGGATGAAGGGGATCTTCCGGCTGAGCATCTTCAAGGACGTCGCGGTGGTCAGCGGCTGCGGCGTCGGCGGCGGCAGCCTCGGCTACGCCAACACGCTCTACGTCCCCCCCAGCCGCTTCTTCGAGGACCCGCAGTGGGGCGATCTCGACGACTGGGAGGCGCGGCTGGCGCCTCACTACGAGACCGCGCAGCGGATGCTCGGCGTCGTCGTCCACGAACGCGACGACCCGGCCGACCAGCTGCTGCGCGAGCTGGGCGAGGAGCTCGGCGTCGGCGACACCTACCGCAAGACCCCGATCGGCGTCTACATCGACAACCCCGGCCAGACCGTGCCGGACCCATACTTCGAAGGCGAGGGGCCGGAGCGGACCGGCTGCATGCAGTGCGGCCGCTGCATGGTCGGCTGCCCGCACGGCGCCAAGAACACGCTGGTCAAGAACTACCTCTGGCTGGCCGAGCGCCGCGGGGTCGAGGTGCAGGCGGAGCGCACCGTGACCGACATCCGGCCGCTCGGGGCCGCCGACGGCAGCGACGGCTACGCGGTGACGAGCGAGCATTCGGGCCTGCTGCGCGGGCGCAGGCGGCGCACGCTGAAGGCGCGCGGGGTGATCGTCGCCGCCGGCCCGCTCGGCACCAACAAGCTGCTGCAACGCTGCCGCCTCGGCGGCTCGCTGCCGCGGATCTCGCCACGCCTGGGTGAGCTGGTCCGCACCAACAGCGAGAGCATCCTCGGCGTCAGGGTGCCCGACGACTACCCCGAGGACCTGGCCAGCCGCGTCGCGATCACCTCGAGCATCTACCCCGACCCCTACACCCACATCGAGACCGTCACCTACGGCGAGGCCGGCGACTCGATGAGCCTGCTCAACACGCTGCTGGTCGGCGACGGCACGCGGCTGACGCGGCCGCTGAAGCTGCTCGGCCAGATCGTGCGCCACCCGCGCAACTTCGCCAAGGTCCTCTGGCCGCGCGGCAGCTCGCGCCGCTCGATCATCCTGCTGGTGATGCAGACGCTCGACAACGCGATCGCGCTGCGCCCGAAGCTGAAGCGCAACGGCGAAGTGCGGCTGCAGACCGAGCAGGACCCCGAGCGGCCGATCCCGACCTTCATCCCGGCCGCAAACGCGGCGGCGGAATGGCTCGCGCAGCGGACCGGCGGCGTCGCCACGAGCTCGCTAACCGAGGCCGCGTTCAACATCCCGACCACTGCCCATATCCTCGGCGGCGCGGCGATCGGCCACGGCCCCGAGGACGGCGTCGTCGATTCGCGCCAGCGTGTCTTCGGCTACGAGAGCCTGCTGGTCTGCGACGGGGCCGCGATCCCGGCCAACGTCGGCGTCAACCCGAGCCTGACGATCACCGCGCTGGCCGAGCACGCGATGAGCCACGTGCCGCCCAAGGCGGGCGCCGAGCCGCGCGACCTGCCCGAGGCCGCGCGGCCGGCCGTCGTCGCCTAGCCCTAACCGGCGTCGGCGAGCCGCTGGGCGACGTAATCCCAGTTGACGACGTTCCAGAAGGCGTCGAGGTATTCCGGGCGCTTGTTCTGGTACTTGAGGTAGTAGGCGTGCTCCCAGACGTCGCAGCCGAGCAGCGGGATGCTGCCGTCGGTCACCGGCGAGTCCTGGTTCGGCGTCGAGACGACGGCGAGGCCGCTGCTGTCCTTGACCAGCCAGGCCCAGCCGGAGCCGAAGCGGGCGATGCCGGCTTTTTTGAACTCCTCCTTGAAGGAGTCGAAAGAGCCGAAGGTCTCCTCGATCGCGCTCGCCAGCTCGCCGCTGGGCGCGCCGCCGCCGTCGGGGCTCATCATCTGCCAGAAGAGCGAGTGGTTGAAGTGACCGCCGGCGTTGTTGCGCACCGGCCCCTGCACGTCGCCGGGAAGGCTCGAGAGATTGCGCAGCACGTCCTCGACCTCGCGGTCGGCCCACTCGGTCCCCTCCAACGCTTCGTTGGCTTTGTCGACGTAGGCCTGGTGGTGCTTGTCGTGATGGACCCGCATCGTCGCCTCGTCGATGTGCGGCTCGAGCGCGTCGTACTCGTAGGGAAGATCGGGAACCGTGAAAGCCATTGCGAAGCTCCTTGTTTCGATTTGGAAGGCCTGCCGCAGCCTAGCTGCTTGCTAGCTTGTCTTCGGAGCGGCTGCACGGCCTGGCATCGAAGGCTCGAGGGCGGCATCGGTTCGGGAACCGACCCGGCATTGAGCGATGGAATTGGAGCTGCAAAAAGACGAGGAGCTGTGGCGACGGTTCGCTCGCGATCGCGACCCTGCGATCCGCGAAGAGCTCGTGCGGCGCAACATGCCCTTCGCCAAACGGCTCGCCCTGCGCTACCGCGGCGCCAGCGAGTCCTTCGACGATCTGCTCCAGGTCGCCAACCTCGGCCTGCTGAATGCGGTGGATCGCTTCGACCCGGATCGCGGCATCCCGTTCACCGCGTTCGCCTCGCCGACCATCCTCGGTGAGCTCAAACGACATTTCCGCGATCGGGTCTGGACCGTGCGAGTGCCGCGTGGCCTTCACGACCGCATGGCCGAAGTAGACAAAGCGATCACCGACCTGACCAAGCAGCTGCAGCGCTCGCCCTCGGTCGGCGAGATCGCCGAGCGGCTCGAGGTCGAGCAGACGGACGTGCTCGAGGTGATGGAGGCCAACCACAACCGGCGACCGCTCTCGCTCGACCGGCCGGCCGGCCCCGAGGACTCCGAGGAGTCGGCGCCGGCGGAGTGGATCGGAACCGAGGACGAGGCCTTCGAGCTGGTCGAGGACCGGATCGCCCTCGACTCAGCCCTCCCCTACCTCGATGACCGTGAGCGCCTGGTGCTGCGCCTGCGCTTCGTCGAGGACATGACTCAATCGCAGATCGCCGAACGCATCGGCCACTCGCAGATGCACGTCTCGCGCATCCTGCGTCGCGCCCTCGCTCGCATCCGCGACCAGATCAGGGAGCAGCGGCAAAGCGAATGACGAGATACTCGCCGTCGTCGGACTCCTCGACGGCGAGTGCGTCCGCCAGCGTCTCCAGCGAGCCGCCGACGTCGGGAACTTCGAGCTCCTCGCGAATGTGGCCTGCGGCGCCCGCCTCCATCGGGCCGAGGCGCAGGTCGATTCCGCCATCGCGCTCGTCCAGGCCCAACCGCACGCGGCCGTCGGCGAACCGGTCCGGCGCGGCGCTGGCGATCGCGTCGGTGACCAGGAGGGTGTCGGAGACACGGTCCACGGAGAGGTCTCGGCGGGCCGCGAGGGCGGCGACGACCCGTGCCAGGACGGGGCCGAGCAGCTCCGAGCGTGCGACGACCAGCTCGGTGCGATCGACCGTCCGGGGCTTGATCGTGGCGGTGCCGTCCCTGCCGTCGGCGCCGCCGCCCTTGAGCGGCACCCGCATGGTTATCTCGGTGCCCTGGTCGATGCCTCCGGAGATCGAGAAGCTGCTGGAGAGGGCGGCGATCAGCGAGAGGCCGAGCCGCAGGCTGTCGCGCCCGGCCTCCGCCTGGGGGCGAATCCCGGCGCCCTCGTCCCGGACGACGACGGTGAGCCCGTCGGAATCGGCCTCCGCCTCGACGCCGAGCGGCCCCGGTTCGCCGCCGTAGGCATGGAGAACCACGTTCATGCAGGCCTCGGTGACGACCGTCTTCAGATCCGCCAGGCCGGGTTCGTCCATGCCGATCTCCTCGGCCAGCCCGGCGAGCGCATGGCGGATCACGGCGACGTTCTCGGATTTGGCGGGCAGCGTCATCTGCAACCCCCTGGGTCTCTTATCGCTTGCCGAAGTGTGGGAGATAGACCGCATCCTTGCCGCCGGAACGAATCCCGCGGTCACGAGCATAAATCGTCGGGCTACTGAGGCCCTAGGCTACCCCTGGCATTCGGCGGGCAAACCACGCCTGCAGCGGCCGGACGATCGACCCGCCTGATGTAGGATCGGCGCCGTGAGCCTGGTTCCTTTCGAAGTGCGACACGAAGAGCTCGAGGACGGCATTCGCGCCTTCACCGTGCGCGGGGAGCTGGATATGAACACCGCCCCCGACCTCGAGCGAGGCCTGGAGGACGCACTCGAGCAGTCCAGTGCCTCGATCATGCTCGACCTCTCCGCCTGCGAGTTCATCGACTCCACCGGGATCGCCCTGATCGTGCGCGCCTGGCAACGGCTGAGCGCCGGCGACGGCGGCCGGCTCGTGCTCTGCTGCAGCAACCACCAGGTTCGCCGCCTGCTGAAGATCACCGGGGTGGAATCGTCCATCTCGATGCACGAGCAGCGCGACGACGCGCTGGCCGAGCTGCGCGGCTAACGAGGCTCGCCGTTAGCCCGGGTGCCGCGGCCGAGCAGGAGACCGGCCACGAGGCCGACGACGGCGCCGATCGTCAGCAGCGTCGCCGAGCGCATCGGTTCCCGCCTCAGCCTCGAGGCGGTTCCGCGGGCGGTGTGGCGGGCAGTCGTCTTCGCCGCCTTACGGGCGGCGGCCCTCTTCAGCGACGGAGCCTTCATGGTCGCCCACTACCCACCGGCGTAGGGCTTGAACCGCTATCCGGGCCGTGGAAGCGCTCGACGGCCTGTTCGGGATCCGGGAAGACCTCGCCGCGGACGAAGAGCCCGTTGCGGATCTGCCAGATCCAGGCCACCGGCACGTCGCGGATGCCGAGCTCGCGGCTGCGGGCGTAGACGCGACCGCGGACGAGCAGCGTCTGGCCCCGGGCCTCGACCTCGCTCGGCGATATCTGCAGCTCTTCCCAGACCTCGGCAACGTCGGCCAGGTAGTCGCGCAGGCCCGTGGGACCGCCGTAGGGAGCGTCGCGGCCAACTACCTCGGCCGTGACCACCGGGAAGAACTCCATCTTCTCGTCGCAGAGCTCGGCGATGCAATCCTCGTCACGATGGTTGAAGCAGTCGTAGAGGCGCTTGACCAGGGCCAGATGCGAAGGGGGCATCAGCGCGGCTCGGGTTGGGCGGTGAGCGGGGACGACTGCTCGACCAGTGGGTCGCCGAATGCCGGTAGGCGCTCGTACGAGGCGCGGGCGATCGCCACCATCGCCACGTCGTCGTCGAGCCTGCCTTCGGTGAAGGAGTGCAGCGAGCCCTCCAGCCGCTGCACCGCGATGGCCGGGTTTGCCGCGCCGCTGAGATGAGCGCGCAGGCGCATCTCGCCAAAGCGCCCTTCCGGTCCCTGGGCCTCGGTGATCCCGTCGGTGACGACGACGAGCTGCTGGCCCGCCTCGATCTCGGCGCGCGCGATGCCCCATTCGGCATCCGGAAAGGCGCCCAGGACGGGATCGGCATCGGCGACCTCGCTCACCACGTCGCCGTCCACCAGCAGCGGCGGTGGATGGCCGGCAACCGCCATGCGCACGGGTTCGAAACGGTCCTCGCTGAGCGTCATCGCCGCCAAGCTGCAGAGGGCGGAGTCGCCGCGGGCGAGCAGGGCGCGGTTGAGCGTGCGCAGGGCCACCAGTGGATCGTCGGTGAGCACGGCGGCGGTGCGCAGGGTGTAGCGGGCCACGGCCGTGACCGAAGCGGCGTGAGCGCCGCGGCCGGTGACGTCGCCGATCACCAGCATCCAGCCGCCGGGAACGCGGAAGACGTCATAGAAGTCGCCGCCGACTTCGTTCTCGGCCCCGGCCGGGCGGTACATCGCCGCGATCGACCAGCCCGGGATGTGAGGCAGAGGCGACGGCAAGAGGCTGTGCTGCAGGGTTTCGGCGATCTCCGAGCGCGCCCGCTCGGCGCGCTCGAGGTCTGCGAAGAGCCCTGAGTTGTCGAGCGCCAGGGCGACCCGCCCGGAGAGGATCCAGGCAAAGCGGGCGTCTCCGCTCCGGTAGCGACGCCCCGACCAGGCGACGGCGATCGTCAACGTGCCCGTTACTTCACCGCGCGCCTGCAGGGCGACCGTGATCGCCGAGCGCATGCCGAGGCTGCGCAGAAACTCGAGATCGTCCTCGTCGTGAGAGAGCCCGCGCAGGTCGTCCTCGGAAATGCGCTCGTAGAAGCGCGGTTTGAGCGAGGAGCGGTTATCGGCGACCATGCGCGGCGGCACCGACGGCATCCGTTCGCTCAGGCCGCGCTCGAGCTCGGGGTCTCCCCCCTCGGCGACGCGCACAGCCGCCCGACGCGGCACCCGGCTCTCGTCGATCACGTCGATCACGCATAGATCGGCTAGCTGCGGAACGAGGATCGCGCAGATAGCGTCGAAGGTGTCCTCCAGCGAGCCGGCGGCGTCAGACACGGCGGCGATGTCGGCAAGGATCTGGAAGCGCTGACGCGCCTTGCGCTCGCGAAGCGCCATGACCACGAGGACGACGAGCGTCACCAGACCCGCCACGGCCGCCACGGCTATTGCGATCCAGTCGATTCTCTGCCTCCGTCGGGTTGCCGACTTGTACTGAAAAGACAGTAACCCGCTTGCGATCGGTTGTCCATCGATCCATGCAGGGGGATGCCCGACTTCCCGGCCCAGGAAGGCGATCGGGCAGAATCTCGCTTCGATGTTCCACTCCGGACCAAGGCGGGCGACCTGGGTCGTCGTCGCGGTCTGCCTGACCGCGCTCGGGCTGTTCGGCTGCGGGCAGGCGAGCGAAGCGCCCACCATCGTCGCCGAAGTACCGACTCCGCAGGGGCGCAGCCGGATCGCCGAAGAGCAACCGCCGCATCCGCAGCCGCCCTATGACGTCGCTCCGACGCCTGCGAGCCACCCGCAGGCGCCGCCCAAGCGGGAGCCGAAGACCGAACCCGAAGCTCCCCCCGAACCGCAGACGGGCGACGACGAGGCGACCTCGATCCCGCCCGCATCGGCCGGCACCAACGGGTCCTTCACGCCGCCTCCCGAAGGCGAGCGGGAAGAGGTCACGCCGCGGACGATGGAGAAGCTCGCCCAGCAGACCGAATCGCAGAGCGCCGTCCTGCTGAACGGCGTCGCTCTGGCGCCGCCCGGCGCTCCCCAGCGGATCAAGGCCGCGATCAGCGCCGCCAATCAGATCATCGGCCGCCCCTACATCTGGGGCGGCGGCCACGCCTCGTGGTACTCGCGCGGCTACGACTGCTCCGGGGCGGTCAGCTACGCCCTCGCGGGAGGCGGCTTCCTCAGCACGCCGCTCGACTCGAGCCAGCTGATGGCCTGGGGCGAGCCCGGCCGCGGCCGCTGGCTGACCGTCTACGCCAATGCCGGCCACGCCTATGCGGTGATCGCCGGCATGCGCTGGGACACGGTCGGCGACGCCCGCGGCTCAGGCCCGCGCTGGCACCCGGCTCTGCCCTACCCCGAAGGCTTCGTCGCCCGCCACCCGCCGGGGTACTGATGCCGCGGCCAGAGGTGCGCCCTACCGAGAGCCTGCGCGCCGACCCACCTCTGGCGACACGTACATCCCGGCATGAGATAATCGCCGCCTTCGGGGCGTGGCGCAGCCTGGTAGCGCGCACCGTTCGGGTCGGTGAGGTCCCCGGTTCAAATCCGGGCGCCCCGATATCTGTAGCACGATGTGTGCTACATTGATTCCATGAGTCGCTCCCTGCACGTTCGCTTGGATGACAGCTCTGCCGCTGCTCTTCAAATCGTTCGAAGTGGAGCCATGAGCGATTCCGAAGCTGTTCGCGTGGCCCTGCGAGAGTCGGCTGCTCGGCGCCGCTCGCGTTCATCCGTCGCCGCAGAGGTTGAGCGATTGGCAGCCGACGAGGCAGACCGGGCAGAGATGCAGATCATTCGCGAGCAGATGGCAGAGCTTGCGCCGTCCTCTCTCGACTAGAGATGGTTCGCGGGGAGGTCTTTCGGCTGCCGGCCCTGCGAGGCGCGCGAGGGAGAGAGCAGCAGGGCGCTCGCTTTGCGGTCGTGGTTCAAGCAGATGAGTTCATGGCGTTGAGCACGACCCTTGTCTCGCCAACCTCCACGAGCGCGCGACCAGCGACTTTCCGGCCAACCATCTCGCTTGAAGGCATCGAGACCCGGGTCCTCGTCGAGCAGACCACTGTCGTGGAGCCGCAGAGACTGGGACGCTCTGCCGGTCGCCTCGATGCAGACGAGATGCGAGCCGTGGATGATGCGCTTTCCTTGGTCTTGAGCATCTGACCGTCTCCAACCGCAGGATCGAACCGGCGACGGAGGACGAAGCGGTGGTCCAGCGCTTCTAGGGGAGGGTCGGCTACCAGATCGTCAGCGACCGGGGCTTGTCGTGATCCCGGATCGCCCGATCCTTGGTGATGAGATCGAGACCGTGCTCGATCGCCGTGGCGTAGATCAGTCGATCCGCGGGATCGCCCGGGAAGGAGGCGGGGAGGCCGACGGCGATGTCCGCTACCGCCGGGGTCACGCCGATCGTGCGCAGCTGCGAGGCCAGGCCCTCGAGCCAAGATCGGATGGGAACCGTGACGGCGATGCGCTCGTGCCTTGCCAACCATGCCAGCTCATACCAGGAGATCGCGGCCACCACCAGCTCGTCTGCGCTCTCCAGCGCCCTGCGCGCCGCTGCGCTGACCCGCTTCGGCTCTGCCGACCACCAGTGGATGACGTGGGTGTCGAGAAGAACCGCGCCCACGGGCTATCCGGCGTTCCAACGCTCGCCGGTGGAGAACAGCTGCTGCTCCTCGACCGCGCTCATCGCCACCCCCTCGAACGATCCCTTCAAGGAGCGTGCGCCGGACGGGGGCACGAGGCGGGCAACCGGACGGCCGTGGCGGGTGATCTCGATCTCCTCGCCGCCGGCGGCGTCATCGAGAAGACGAAGGATCCTCGCCTTCGCCTCCGTTGCGGTCACTTGTTTGGTCATATGGACAGTATAATGGTTAATCCCTTAGCGGACTCTCTCTGAGCGGCTCCGGTGGCGAGGAAAAGCCTACGGGGCGAGGCGCTCGACGCGCCAATCGCCCGTGTCCTCGCGGCGGAATAGGAGGCGATCGTGGAGGCGGTTGGGGCGCCCCTGCCAGAACTCGACGGTTTCCGGGAGGAGGCGCAGGCCGCTCCAGTGCTCTGGGCGGGGGACCTCGCCGTCGGGTGGATAGCGGGCTTCCAGCTCCTCGCGCGCCGATTCCAAAACCGAGCGGTCGGCGATCGGCTGCGACTGGGGGCTGGCCAGGGCGCCGATGCGAGCGCCGTAGGGACGGGAGGCGAAGTAGGCGTCTGCCTCCTCGGCGGCGAGCGGCTCGATCGCGCCAGCGACGATCACCTGCCGCTCGATCGGCTGCCAGGGGAAGACGACGCAGCCCCACGGGTTCTCCCTCGCCGCCTGCCCCTTGCGCGAGCGCAGGTTGGTGTAGAGGACGAGCCCGCGCTCGTCGATCGCCTTGAGCAGCACGGTGCGGGCCGAGGGGCGTCCGTCCGAGCCTGCGGTGGCGAAGACCATGGCGTTGGGCTCGACGATCTTGCCGCTCGCCTTGGCCTCGTCGAACCAGAGCGTGAACTGCTCGAGCCACGTGCCGGCGAGCCAGCCCTCGTCGAGGCCCGCGCGCCGATACTCGCGGCGCATCTCCGCCAGGTTCTCAACCGAGTCGCCGATCTCGACTTCCTCGGCCCTCCTTGCGTCGAGGTCGAAGATCAGGCCATGCACCTCGACCTCCGGGGGCAGCAGGGTCGAGCTGCGCACGGCGTGAACGTCGCGGATGAGCGCCTCGAGCGGGTCGGCGATGGTGAGGAAGTCGATCTCCGGCTGCGGGCCGGGCGGCAGCAGCGCGCGGATCTGCTCCTCGCTGTGCGCAGCCATCGCGCAGTCGGTGTGGTGCATGACCAGCACCCGTCGCGTCCCGAGCGCGCAGGATGCGGCGAGGGAGCGCATCACATCGTCGGTCACCCGCCCGCCGGCCGTGCGGATCACGTGCACCGCCTCTGGCCACTCAGCGAGGAAGTCGGCCGCGTCGAGGCGCGCGTCCATGCAGGTGACGATCGCAGTGGTCGGCTGCTCGGTACTCATCGTCGCGGCATCCTAGGACTTGCCCGTCGTCGATGGGCTCCACGGGGTGCACAAGCGACGTCACGTCACCGGGCGAGCTCGCCGAGAAGACGGACGCCGTGCTCTATCGCGGCCTCTGAGAGGCAGGCGAAGCCGAGGACGAGGCCGGGCGGGCCCGCCGACGCGTAGCGATGCAGCGCCAGGCTCTCGACTCCGACGCCGCACCCGGCCGCGGCGGCTACCAGCGCCGCCTCGTCGGTCCCCTCGGGCAGCTCGACCAGCTCGAAGAGTCCGGCCGCGCCCGCCGAGGGCCGTGCGGACGGCAGATGCGACGCCAGCGCCGCGAGCAGAGCTTCGCGGCGCTGTCCATAGCGCGCCCGCATGCGGCGAATGTGGCGATCGAGCTCGCCGCGGACGATGAAGTCGTGCAGGGCGAGCTGGCCGATCGCCTCCGAGCCGCTGTCCTCGACCGCCTTCGCCCCGATCAGCGGCCAGGCGATCCAGGAGGGCAGGAGGGCCCAGCCGAGCCGCATCCCCGGCGTCAGCCGCTTGCTCGCCGAGCCGATGTAGGCGACGCGTTCGGGCGCCAGCCCCTGCACGGCGCCGAGGCCGCTGCCGTCGTAGCGGTACTCGGCGTCGAAGTCGTCCTCGACGATCAGCCTCTCCCCCTCCTCGGCCCACTCGACCAGCGCGGCGCGGCGCTCGCGGCTGAGCACGGCGCCGGTCGGGAACTGATGGGCGGGCGTGACGACGACGGCGCTCGCCCCCGTGCGCTCCAGCGCCTCGACCTGGATGCCCTCCGCGTCGACCGCGACCGGCGCCACATCGAGCCCGGCCTGTTCGACGATCAGCCGATGCGGGTGCCAGCCGGGGTCCTCGAGCGCCACCCGCTCGACGCCCTGACCGGCGAGCCAGCGACAGAGCAACGAGAAGGCCTGGGCGAAGCCGGTGCAGATCAGCGTCTGCTCGGGCTCGGCCGCGGCGCCCCGCACCCGGCCCAGGTACTCGGCGAGGGCCTCGCGCAGGACGGGGACGCCGCGTGGGTCCGGGTAGCCGACCGCATTGAGTGGCGCCCGCTGCCAGGCGGCGCGCAGCGAACGCAACCAGCGATCGCGCGGAAAGCCGGCCAGGTCCGGCAGGCCGGGATGGAAGTGGTAGGCGAAGCCCGGCAGCAGCGAGCGGGCGGGCGGGCGACTCCCGGCGGCACGCACGGTTCGCGCCACCCGCACCGGCGCGCCCTGCCGGCTGAGCAGGTAGCCCTCCGCGGCCAGCTGGCCGTAGGCCTCGGTGACGACGCCACGCGAGACGCCCAGCTCAGCGGCGAGTGCCCGGCTGGACGGCAGCCGCGTGCCGACGGCGAGGCGACCCGCCTGGATGCCCTCGCGGATCGATCGCTCGATCTGCTCGTGCAGCGGCAGCTCGGCATCCCGCTCGAGCTCGACCAGCACACCGAGACCGCCAACTGGCCCGTTGAACGAGGTCACTACTGGAACTGTATATCGGGCCAGTGGATCCCTAGAGTCCGTCTGACCCAACGGCCAGGAGGCGCTATGAGCACGGATCGGAGCAACGGCGGCGCGGTCACCATCGTCGGCGGCGGCCTAGCCGGCCTGACGGCGGCGATCGCCTGTGCCGAGGGGGGTCGCAAGGTCCGGTTGCTCGAGGCCCACGAGGAGCTGGGCGGTCGCGCGCGCAGCAAGAGCGGCCCCTACAAGGCAAACCTCGGCCCCCACGTCATCTACCGGGACGGGCCTTTCTGGGCCTGGCTGGCCGAGCGCGGGCTGCTGCCCGACTACGCCGGCCCGCCCCTGTCGGGGATCCGCTTCCGCTGGCGCGGCAAGGTGCGGCGTACGCCGCCGCTCGGCACGATCCCCGCGGTGCTCCGCCTGCGCGGGCGCGAGGCGCCGGTCGACGTCGACTTCCGCAGCTGGGCCACCGCCCACAGCGACGCGCGCACCGCCGAGATGCTTTCCGCCGCCGCCGGCGTCTACACCTTCCACCACGACCCCGGAGAGCTCTCGGCCGCCTTCGTCTGGCGCCACTCCGTGCGGGTGCTGCTCAGCCCCCCGCCGACCGCGCGTTACCTGATCGGCGGCTGGAGCGCCCTGGTCTCCTCGCTGGCAGGGCGCGTGCGGCAGCTCGGCGTGCAAATCGAGACCGGCCAGCGCGTCGATGCCCTGCCCGACGAGGGCCCGACGATCCTCGCCACCGAGCTCCCTCAGGCGCGCGAGCTGCTCGGCGACGAATCCCTCGCCTGGCCGGCCGGGGACACGGTTTGCATCGACCTCGGGCTCCGCCACCGCCGCGGCGATCCCTTCATCGTCTCCGACCTCGATGAGGCCGGCTGGATCGAGCGCTTCAGCGCCCCCGACCCCTCGCTGGCCCCGCAGGGCGAGGAGCTGGTCCAGGCGCAGCTCCCGGTCCGCCCCGGCGAAAGCAACGAGGCGACGGCCCTGCGGCTCGACCGGCTGCTCGACGCCGCCTTGCCGGACTGGCGCGGGCGCGAGACCTGGCGACGACGCCAGGCGATGGCGGCGCGCACGGGGCCGCTCGACTATCCCGGCTCCAGCTGGCGCGACCGCCCGGCGGTCGATCGCGGCGACGGCGTCTACCTCGCCGGCGACATGGTCGCCGCGCCCGGCCTGCTCTCGGAGGTCTCCTGGGCGAGCGCAGTCGAGGCGAGCCGCCTCGCCCTCAGCTCACCGCTTCGATCGCCGCTTCGATCTGGCTGAGCGAGGGACCGTCCTGCAGGGTGCGGGTGCCTCCGGGGCCGGTGAGGATCGTCGCCATTTCGGTGCGGATGCCGAGCTTGGTGCCGAGTTCTTCGTCGGCTTCCAGCTTCTTCGCGATCGCCCCGCCCGAGCCACCCTGGCTGTCCAGGTAGCGCTGCCATTCCGGCACGTCCAGCTCGCCGATCGAGCCGGCGATCGAGGCCATGAACTCGTTGTCGATGCCGAGCCGCTTGGCCTCCTCCTGGTTGCGGAAGAAGAGGTAGGTGTACTGCCAGCCGTAGCCCTGCTGCGCCGCCGCTTCGGCGCCGAAGAAGCCGAGCTCGAGCGCGTTTTCGGCAACCGAGTAGTGGCGCATCAGCAGCTTCACGTCGCCGGGGCGCACCCGGCCGTTGACCAACGGCGGGATGGTCTGGAGGAAGTCTTCGCGGCAGTTGCCGCACTGCAGGTCGTTGAAGACCTGGATCGAGACCGGGGCGTCCGAGGATCCCAGCCGATCTTCTTCCTGCGGCACGCCGCCGAAGATTTCCTGGGCGTTGGCGATGCCCTCGACGTGAACCACGTCGCGGGCGGCCTTACGGGTCGAGATCTGGACGATCGCGTAGCCGAGGCCGAAGAGCGCCAGGCCGAGGAGGACGGCCACCCAGATCCTGCCGCGGCGGGGGATCGGCGTTACGGCTGCTTCGGACATCGGGGCAATTATCGCGGTTGACACGCCCGGGCCCCCGGGGTAAGACTGGGAGTACCCGATTTCGACTACCTGGGAGGTCCGCGTGGCCAATCACCTCACCCCGTCCGAGCTTGCCGACGAGCTGCGCATGAAACGGCAGGAGGTGATCGGCAAATGCGTGGAGATGAACGTGCCGATCTTCCATGGGCGGATCGACAAGTCGCTCTTCCAGACCTCGCTGCGCCAGATCGAACGGCAGGGCCGGCGGCGGGCCTCCGCCGCCTAGCTCGGCGCCCGGCTGCACAGCCAGCCAGGACGACACCGTCCATTAGACTCCCCGCCGTGGAGGCGCGGGGAACCAACTCGACCACGCTCGCGGATCTGCTTCCGCGCGCGGCGCAGCTCTACGGCGAGACCCCGGCGGTGATGTACAAGGACGGCGAGGAGTGGGTGAAGCGCAGCTTCGTCGAGGTCGAGGAGACCGTCCGCAGGCTCGCCCTCGGCCTGGTCGACCTGGGGGTCGCCAAGGGCGACAAAGTCTCGATCCTCGCGAACACGCGCCCCGAGTGGACCTACTGCGACTTCGCCGCGCTCTCGATCGGCGCCACGGTCGTCCCGATCTATCAGACGAACTCGCCCGAGGAGTGCCAGTACGTGCTGGAGAACTCCGACGCGAAGGTCGTCGTCGTCGAGGACGACGAGCAGATCGAGAAGATCCGCGCCGTGCGCGACCGCCTGCCGCTGCTCGAGCACGTCGTTCGCATGACCGGCGCCAGCGAGGACGCGATCTCACTCGACGACCTCGCGGCGCGCGGCGCCGGCCGCGACGCCGCCGAGTGGGAGCAGCGCTGGCGGGCCGTCGGCCCGGAGGACACCTGCACCTTCATCTACACCTCGGGCACGACCGGCCCCCCGAAGGGCTGCGTGATCAGCCACGGCAACTACCGGGCGATGCTCGACATGGTGAACGAGAACAGCGTGATCGAAGGCGAAGACATCGCCTACCTCTACCTCCCCCTCGCCCACTCCTTCGCCCTGCTGATCCAGCTCGGCAGCTTCGACCTCGGCGCGACGATCGCCTACTGGGAGCGCGACCCGCTGAAGATCATGCCCAACCTGGCCGAGGTCAAACCGACCTACTTCCCCTCGGTGCCGCGCATCTTCGAGAAGATCTACACCCTCGCGACCAGCAGCATGGAGAAAGAGGGCGGTCTGAAAAAGGCGGTCTTCGACTGGTCGATCCGGATCGGCGGCAGGGTGCGGGCGCTCGAGCGAGAAGGTCGCAGGCCCGGCTTCCTGCTGCGCAAGCGCTACGAGCTCGCCGACAAGCAGGTCCTCTCGAAGATCCGCGGCCTGTTCGGCGGCAAGCTGCGGCTTGCGGTCTCCGGCGCGGCGCCGATCAGCCCCGACATCCTGCGCTTCTTCGACGCCGCGGGGGTGCTCGTGCTCGAGGGCTGGGGCATGACCGAGACCTCGACCGCGGCGACGATCTCGACCCCTGAGGAATTCAAGATCGGCACGATCGGCAAGCCCTTCCCGGGCTGCGAGGTGAAGATCGCCGAGGACGGCGAGATCCTGGTCAAGGGGCCCAACGTCTTCCAGGGCTACTACAAGAACGACGAGGCGACCCGCGAGACGATCGTGGACGGCTGGCTGCACACCGGCGACCTCGGCTCGATCGACGCCGACGGCTTCATCACGATCACCGGTCGCAAGAAGGACATCATCATCACCGCCGGCGGCAAGAACATCACCCCCGCCAACCTCGAGAACGAAATCAAGCAGCATCCGCTGGTATCGCAGTGCGTCGTCGTCGGCGATCGCCGTCCCTACCTGGTGGGGCTCGTCACCCTCGACCCCGAAGAAGCGGTCGCTTACGCCAAGGAGCACCAGTTGCCGGAGGACCCGGCGCAGCTCGCCGCCAACGGCGCGGTGCGCGAGGCGATCGAGGCCCACCTGGCGAAGGTCAACGAGAAATTCGCCCGGGTCGAGCAGGTCAAGAAGATCGCCATCCTCCCCCGGGACCTCTCGCAGGAGAGCGGCGAGCTGACGCCGACGCTGAAGGTCAAGCGGGCCGTCGTCACCGACAAGCACCAAGGCGAGATCGAGCAGCTCTACGGCAGCTGAGCTGCCGTTCGCCCCTCAGGACGCTTCGCCAGCCTGGCGCAGCAACGTCGCGGTCGTCTGCTCGAGCACGCGACGCCAGGCGGAGTTGTGCTCCGGCTCCTCTTCGGCGGCACGCTCGACGGCGCGGCGGACGCGGCGCGCGGAGATCTCGAGGCCGTGGCGCTCGGCGATCTCCTTGTAGCGGTCGTAGTCCTTGGCGAGGGTTGCGGTGACCGCCTCGAAGCCGTGGCGGGCGATCTGCAGCCGTCGCGAGTAGTCCATGATCGGCGTGCCGAACATCAACTCGTCGGTGGGCTCGGGCTCGACCAGGATGATGTCTACGCCCGGGTATTTCTCCTCCCAGCGCGCCACGGCCTCGTGCAGGCGGGCGTGAGCGATCAGGCGGAAGGTCTGGTTGGCGATCGCGGGCAGGCCCATGTCGGAGACTCGCCGCACACGCGTGCCGAACACCGTCGGGATCGTCTGCTCGAAGTCGTTGACGTATGGGACCAGCGGGTTCACCACGACGATGAACTTCGCGCCTTTTTCGACGGCGATGTCGACGTTGGTGGTCGAGCGGATGCCGCCGTCGACGAGCTGGCGCCCTTTGAGGTCGACGGGCTTGTAGACGATCGGCAGCGCGGTCGAGCACTCGACCGCCTTGGAGATCGGCACGTCGTCCCAGCCGGGCTCGCCGAAGACGAGGCGCTCGCAGGTGTCGAGGTCGGTGGCGGTCAGGTAGAGCTCGTGGTCGAGCAGGCGAAAGTCGTCGACGCGGCCGGCGTCCTTGAGCGACTGCTGGACGTAGTCGGCGATCCCGGCGTTCGAGTAGAGGCCCGTCGGCAGCGCCTCGGCGAGGCCGACGCCGACGTCGATCGCCGAGAAGTCGCCCATCCGAATCAACCGACGCGCCAGCTCCATCGTGCGCAACGGCAGCACCGCCGCCTTCTGCAGGAAGCCGAGGTAGTTGAACCTCAAGACCTTGCTGAGATCGAGATCCTCGAACTCGGAGGGCTCGCGCTTGTTGATCACCTGCATCATTTCGTCGGGCGTGACGCCGTTGGCGAGCATCGTGGCGACGAAGGAACCGGCGCTGGTGCCGACGTAGACGTCGAAGTTGTTGACCGTGCTGTTGACCGCCAGCAGGTCGAGCGCCCGCAGGGCGCCGATCTCGTAGACCCCGCCGGTGAAACCGCCGCCGCCGAGCACCAGGGCGGTCTTGGACGGGCGTTTGCGACCCTTGCCGCGTTTGCGACGGGTCGGGGCCTCGATGTCGACGACCTTGCCCATAAACACGGATTATCCCAGACGGGTCGGGCGAGCAGAGGTGGGCGGGGCGGGGGACCTCTCGCCCTGACAAAACGCGGTCCAATTGGACCGCGTTTTTGAGTATCCGCCAGTTCGAGAGGTCCCCCGCCCTGCTCCCCGCTACCTTGTCTGGCTCTCGTGTTGGTACCTGCAATGAAACGAGCTTCACTCTGCCTGCTCCTCCTCTTGCTTCTCCTTCCCACTGCGGCAAGTGGGGCCGGCAAGGGCTGCCAGGAAATGAAGCGACGGCTGGTTTATGGCGGTGGCGCGGCGAGCGGATTGCTGGTCGTCGACGCCGAAACCGGCAAGCCGCTCTGTGCGCAGGCGGCGACGCGGCCGCGCACGCTGGCGTCGAACACCAAGCTCTTCACGACCTCGGCCGCGCTGACGCGCTTCGGGCCCGGGTACCGCGTCGTCACCAAGCTGCTCACCGACGGCGCGGTCGACGCGCACGGCGTCCTGCACGGCAGCCTCTGGCTACAGGGCGGCGGCGACCCGACGCTCGGCGTTCCCTCCTTCTACGACCGCTACGGCGGCGGGCTCGGCACCGACCTGCTCGCGCTCGAGGGGCAGTTGCGGGCGGATGGAGTGCGCCGCGTCACCGGGCGGCTATACGACGACGACAGCGTCTTCGACCGCCTGCGCGGCGTCGCCGACTCGGGCTACGCGACCAGCCCCTACATCGGGCCGCTGTCCGGCCTCTCCTTCGACTCCGGCTACCGCGGCTCGATCAGCCAGGGCTTCTCCTCCGACCCGGCCCGGCTCGCGGCGAGAAAGCTCGTGGAGGCGCTGCGGACCGGCGGCATCTCGATCCGCACGCAGGTGGCCCGCGGCGTCGCCCCGCCGGGCGCGCAGGCGATCGGCAGCCTGCGCTCGCCGACGATGTCCCAGCTCGTCGCCGCCACCGACGTCTACTCGAACAACTTCCTCGCCGAGATGCTGGCGAAGCTGCTGGGCGCCCACTTCGGCGCAGCCGGCACGACCGCGGCCGGCACGAGCGTGGTCGAGCGCTTCGCCCGGGCTCACGGCTCCGGCATCCACGCCGTCGACGGCTCCGGCCTGAGCCGCGGCAACCGCGCGTCGCCCTTCCAGGTCGTCGCCCTCCTCCAGGCGATGCGCCTGTCCCCGGTGGGGGAAGAATTCATCGGCGACCTGGCGCTCGCCGGCCACACCGGCACGGTCGCCGACCGCATGCACGGCACCGCCGCGGATGGTCGCTGCCACACCAAGACCGGCACCCTGACCGGCGTCAGCGCCCTCTCCGGCGTCTGCTTCAACCGCAGCGGCCGCACGATGCTCTTCTCGATCCTGATGAACGGCGTCAGCGACCTCACCCTGGCGCACTACGAGCAGGACAAGATCGCGGGGGCCGTCGCGTCCTACTGACGGGGGAGGAGGGGGTGTCCCCGCGTTGCTGGGTTTTTCGCCGGGAGACTCTTGAAGCTGCCGCCCGGAGCTATTTGGGGCGAAAAAGAGGACGCCGCTGCCGCGGGGACACCCCCTCCTCCCCCGTCCCTAGAATCGGCCGAGTGCGCGTGCTGCTTACCAATGACGACGGGATTTCGGCTCCGGGGCTGCAGGCTGCGCGGCGGGCCCTGCGCGAGCTGGACGGGGTCGAGGTGGACGTGGTCGCGCCGGACTCGAATCGGAGCGCGACGGCGCGCAGCATCACGACGCGCTCGCCGCTGAGCGTCGAGGAGGTCGAGTTCGGCGACGGGGACCGCGGCTTCGCGACCGACGGCACCCCGGTCGACTGCGTCCGCTTCGCCGAGCTGGGCCTCGTCGGCGAGCGGCCCGACCTGATCGTCTCGGGGATCAACCATGGCGCCAACCTCGGCGACGACATCACCTACTCGGGCACGGTCGCGGCCGCCTTCGAGGGGATCGTCCTCGGCATCCCGGCGGTGGCGATCTCCCAGCAATCCTCCGGCGGCGGCATGGGATACGTCAGCGGCCGCTTCGACTTCTCGGTCGCCGCGCCCTTCCTCGCTCAGCTCGTCGGAGGGCTGATCGACGCCCCGATGCCGCCGAAGACCCTGGTCAACGTCAACTGCCCCGCCGGCGAGCCGAACGGGGTCGAGGTGACCAGGCTCGGCAAACGGATCTACAACGACGAGCTGAAGCTCGTCTCCGAGGACGGGGACAACCGCCGCCGTTACGAGATCTACGGCTGGCAGCCGGGCTTCGAGGAGCTCGACGGGACGGATCTGATGGCGGTCTCCCAGGGCAGGATCGCGGTCACGCCGATCCACTTCGACCTCACCGACCACGGCGAGCTCGATCGCCTGCGCAGCTGGCCGCTGGAGCAGATGCTGGCGGCGAGCGCCCCCTCCTCGGTGTGAGCGCCGCCGCCGACGAGCAGCGGGCGGAGGAGCTGCGCCGCGAGCTCGCGGGCCACAACCACCGCTACTACGTCCTCGACGACCCGACGATCGGCGACGACGAGTACGACGAACTGCTCGACGAGCTGCGGGCGATCGAGGCCGACCACCCGGAGCTGCGGACGCCCGACTCACCGACGCAGCGGGTCGGCGCACCGCCATTGGACCGCTTCGAGCAGGTCGAGCACCGCGAGCAGATGCTCTCGCTCGCCAACGCCCGTAACGAGGAGGAGCTGCGCGCCTGGGAGACGCGCGTGCGCAACCACCTCAAACGGCTGGACATCAGCGCCGCCGAGTTCAGCTATACGACCGAGCCGAAGATCGACGGGCTGGCGATCACGCTGACCTACGAGAACGGCGTGCTGGCTCGCGGCGCGACGCGCGGTGATGGCCGCATCGGCGAGGACGTGACGCGCAACCTGCGCACGATCGGCGCGATCCCCCTGAGCATCGACGACGCCCCCGAGCTGGTCGAAGTGCGGGGCGAGGTCTACCTGCCGATCGCCGACTTCAAAGCCCTGAACGAGCGTCGCGCCGAGGCGGGCGAAGCTGCCTTCGCGAATCCGCGCAACTCGGCGGCCGGCTCGATCCGCCAGCTCGACCCGGCGCTGGCGGCCGAACGGCCGCTGTCGATCTGGTGCTACGGGCTCGGCGCGATGCGCGGCCTCGACCCCCCCACCCACGGCGAGGAGATCGCCTGGCTGCGCGAGCACGGCTTCAAGGTCAATCCCGACACCGACCAGCACGCGGAGATCGACTCGGTGGTCGAGCGCTGTCGCTGGTGGGAGGAGCGGCGCGAGCAGCTCGACTACGAGATCGACGGTGTCGTCGTCAAGATCGACGAGCGGGCGATGTGGCGCGAGCTGGGCGTCGTCGGGCGCGAGCCGCGCTGGGCGATCGCCTGGAAGTTCGCGCCGACGACGGCGACGACGAAACTGCTCGACGTCGTCTGGAACGTCGGCCGCACCGGCCACCTGGTCCCCTTCGCGATGCTCGAGCCGGTCCACGTCGGCGGCGTCACCGTCTCGACCGCGACGCTGCACAACGAGGAGGACCTGGCGCGCAAGGACGTGCGGGTCGGCGACGAGGTCGTGGTGATGCGCGCCGGCGACGTGATCCCCCAGGTCGTCGCTCCGCTGCCCCAGCGGCGCAAGAAGGGCGCGCGCAAACCGAAGCCGCCGAAGAGGTGCCCCGCCTGCGGCACGCGGACGGTCAAGCCCGAGGACGCGGTCTTCACGATCTGCCCCAACCGCTCCGGCTGCCCCGGCCAGTCCTTCCAGCACGTCAAGCACTTCGTCAGCCGGGGCGCGATGGACATCGACGGCCTCGGCGAGAAGCAGGCCCTGCGCTTCCTCGACGAAGGCCTGATCACCGATGTCGCCGACATCTACGAGCTCGACGAGGATCGCCTGGCCGGCCTCGAGGGCTTCGGCGAGGTCTCGGCGCGCAACCTGGTCGCGGCGATCGGGGCATCGCGGGCGCGGCCGTTCAAACGCGTCCTCTATGCGCTCGGGCTGCCGGGGGTCGGCTCCGTCACCGCCGAGGCGCTGGCCGACCACTTCGGCTCCATAGACGCGCTGCACGAGGCCGACCCGGAGCTGATCGAGGAGGTCGAGGGCGTGGGACCGATCATGGCCGTGCAGATCGCCGAGTCGCTGGCCGACGAGGCGACCTGGGCGCTCGTGGAGAAGCTTCGCCAAAAGGGGCTCAGGCTCGAGCAGGACGCCTCCGAACGGCGCGCCGAGGGCGGCCCGCTCGAGGGCAAGACCCTCGTCCTCACCGGCGCCCTGCCCGAGCTGACCCGCGAGGAGGCGGCGGCGCTGATCAAAGCGGCCGGCGGCAAGGTGGTCAACTCGGTCTCGAAGAAGACCGATTACGTCGTCGCCGGCGAGAATCCGGGCTCGAAGCTGGCCAAGGCGGAGAAGCTCGAGACCGAGATCCTCGACGAGGCCGGCCTGCGCGCCTTGCTCGCGTGACCACGGTCCGGCTCGATATCGAATACGACGGGCGCGGCTTCAAGGGCTGGGCGGCCCAGCCTGGGCTGCGCACGGTCCAAGGCGAGCTCGAGGCGGCCCTGACCACAGTGCTGCGTGAGGCGGTGCAGCTGACCGTGGCGGGCCGGACCGACAGCGGTGTGCACGCGCTGGGACAGGTGGCGAGCTTCGTCACCCGCGCCTCGGTCGGAGACGACCTGGCCCGGCGGCTCAACGGCGTCGGGCCGGACGACGTCGTGGTCACCGCTTCGGCTGTCGCCGCGGACGGCTTCGACGCCCGCCACAGCGCCAAGTCGCGCAGCTACCTCTACCGGCTCCTGGCCCGCTCGGCGCCGAGCCCGTTCGAGCAGGGGCGCGCGCTCTGGTGGCCGCATCCCATCGACTTCGAGGCCCTCCAGGCCTGCGCCGCGGCGCTCCCCGGCACCCACGACTTCACCGCCTTCACCCCCACCCAGACCGACCACGTCCGCTTCGACCGCAACATCCTCGCCGCCTCCTGGCAGCAGACGGGCGAGATCCTCGAGTTCCGCATCACCGCCGACGCTTTCATGCGCAACATGGTCCGCGTCCTCGTCGGCACCATGTTGGAGGTAGGGCGAGGCCGCCGAACCCTCAAAGGCTTTACGGAGCTGCTCACAGGTGCCTCCCGCGACGCGGCAGGCGACACTGCCCCACCCCACGGCCTCTACCTGGAGTCAGTCAGCTACGCGTAACCGACATTGACCCCACTCTGGTGTGGTCAATCTCGGATACGCGCTACTCAGCTACTGAGAGAGCTTGGCTCTGAACGGGGAGGGCAGGGTGTGTCCTCGACGCAGCGGCGTCCGTTTTTCGCCCCAACAACGATCTCGGACGGCCGTAAAGCTCCTCTGGCGAAAAACCCAGCAAGACGAGGACACACCCTGTCCTCCCCGCTAACGGCTAGACGAGCTCCAGATAGACCATCTCGGTCGAGTCCGACCGCCGCGGGCCCAGCTTGACGATCCGCGTGTAGCCGCCGGGCCGCTCGACGTAGCGCGGCGCGACCTCCTCGAACAGCTTGTGCACGACGAACTTGTCGTTGTGCAGGGTGGCGAGCGCTTGCCGCCGGGCGTGCAGGTCCCCCCGCTTGGCCAGCGTGATCAGCTGCTCGACCTCGGGCTTGACCGCCTTGGCCTTGGCCTGGCTGGTCTTGATCCGCTCGTGCTCGATCAGCTGCTTGGAGAGGTTGGACAGCAGCGACTCCCGATGCGACGCGTTGCGACTGAGTTTGTTTCGCTTCTTGCGGTGGCGCATCGGGGTCTCCGGCCTCGCTCCAGCCCGCCTAGTCCTGACTCAGATCGAGGCCGCGGGCCTGCAGGGTCTCGATCACTTCCTCGATCGACTTCGAGCCGAAGTTGGGGATCGCGTTCAGCTCGGAGCGGGTCTTGCGGACCAGGTCGCCGACGGTCTGCACGCCGGCTCGCTTGAGGCAGTTGTAGGAGCGCACGCCCAGCTCGAGCTCCTCGATCAGGATCTCGTCGAGGCCGTTGCTGGCGGCGGCGCCACCGCCGTTGCCGATCGCCGAGAGCGCGTCGCCGCCGGGAAGCGGCGGTGCGATCGCCTCGCGGGCGGTCAGTTCCTCGACCCGCTCGGCGTCGGTGAAGATCGCCAGGGTCTTGATCAGGATCTCGGAGGCCTCGCGCAGCGCGGCGGCGGGCTCGATCGAGCCGTCGGTCTCCAGGTCCAGGGTCAGTTTGTCGAAGTCGGTCCGCTGGCCGACGCGGGCGGTGGCCACCGCGTAGGAGGCGCGACGGATCGGCGAGAAGATCGAGTCGATCGGGATCACGCCGATCGGCTGCTCGTCGGACTTGTTCTCCTCGGCCGGCGAGTAGCCGCGGCCGCGGCCGATCGTCAGGTAGACCTCGAGTTTCGTTTTCTTCTCGAGGGTCGCGATCGGCGCGTCGGGGTTGAGGATCTCCACCCCGGACGGCAGATCGATGTCCTTGGCCTTGACCTCACCGGGACCGGTGGCCACCAGCGGCGCCTCGACCTCGTCGGCGTCGGTGTGCATGCGGACGACGAGGTCCTTCAGGTTGAGGACGATGTCGGTGACGTCCTCTTTGACGCCGGGCACGCTGGAGAACTCGTGCGAGACGCCCTCGATCCGAACGCTGGTGACGGCCGCGCCGCCCAGCGAGGAGAGCAGGACACGACGGAGGCTGTTGCCGAAGGTGTAGCCGAAGCCCTTGTCGAGCGGCTCGATCGTGAACGTGCCGCGACGGTCATCGGCTTTCTCTGCGGTGATACGAGGGACCTGAAAGTCAGTGGTCATGAGTTCCTTGCGTATGGGTGTTTCAGAAATCGGTCCGGGCTACTTGGAGTACAGCTCGACGATCAGCTGCTCCTGCACCGGCGCCGAGATCTCCGCGCGCTCGGGATAGCGCAGGACCTTGGCGGTGAGCGAATCGTGGTCGGCCTGCAGCCAGGCCGGCACGGTCGAGACGAGCTCGGTTGCTTTGCGAATCGTGTCGGTGGCCGCCGAGCCGGCCTTGATCGAGATCACGTCCTCGGGACGCACCTGGTAGGAGGGGACGTCGACGCGGCGGCCGTTGACCAGCCAGTGCCCGTGGCGGACGAGCTGGCGGGCCTGGCGCCGCGAGGCGGCGAAGCCAAGCCGCACGAGGACGTTGTCGAGCCGGGACTCCAGCAGTCGCAGGAGGTTCTCGCCGGTGACGCCGTCCTGGCGCGAGGCCTTGTCGTAGTAAGCGCGGAACTGGCTCTCGAGCACCTGGTAGTAGCGGCGCGTCTTCTGCTTCTCGCGCAGCTGCACGCGGTACTCGGACTGGCGCATGCGCCCGCGGCCGTGCTCGCCGGGAGGGTAGGAGCGCCGCTCGACGCCGCACTTGTCGGTGAAGCAGCGCTCGCCCTTGAGGAAGAGCTTCTGGCCCTCACGACGGCACTGCTTGCACTGGGGAGAGGTGTCGCGGGCCACTAGACGCGCCTCCGCTTCTTCGGCCGCACGCCGTTGTGGGCCTGCGGCGAGACGTCCTTGACCCCGAGGATCTCGAGGCCGGCCGCCTGCAGCGAGCGGATCGCGGTCTCGCGACCCGAGCCGGCGCCCTTGGCGAAGACTTCGACTTTTTCGAGGCCGTGCTCCATGCCTTTCTTGGCCGCGGCGTCGGCCGTCACCTGGGCGGCGAAGGGGGTCGACTTGCGCGAGCCCTTGAAGCCGACCTGGCCGGACGACGCCCAGCTGATGACGGCGCCGCTCGGGTCGGTGATCGACACGATCGTGTTGTTGAAGGTGCTCTTGATGTGCGCGGCGCCGTGCGGGACGTTCTTCTTTTCCCTGCGGCGGGTCTTCTGGCCCTTCTTCGGGGCCGAGGCGCTCTTCTTGGCGGGTGGCATTACTTGGCCTTCTTCTTACCGGCGATGGTGCGCTTGGGGCCCTTGCGGGTGCGCGCATTGGTCTTGGTCCGCTGGCCACGCACGGGCATGCCGCGGCGGTGCCGCAGGCCCTGGTAACAGCCGATCTCGATCTTGCGGCGGATGTCGGCCTGCACTTCGCGGCGCAGGTCACCCTCGACCTTGAGGTTGCCTTCGATGTAGTCACGCAGAACGGTCACCTGATCGTCGGTCAGGTCCTTGGTGCGCATGTTCTTGTCGATGCCCGTCGCAGCGAGAATCTCGTTCGAGCGGGTACGGCCGATGCCGTAGATGTAGGTCAGCGCGATCTCCATGCGCTTGTCGCGCGGAAGATCGACGCCCACGAGCCTTGCCATGTGGCGGTATTCCTTCTTCTATGCGGAGGTCTGTTCCCAGTCCGTTCCCGACAGTCCCTTGAGGGACTCTCCGGGGTCCGGCCTCCGTACCG
>DASTAY010000020.1:0-21693 GCA_035712345.1 Solirubrobacterales bacterium | reverse complement strand
TCGGTCGAGCGCACCGCGGCGCTACCCGGCTGGCTGGAGTTCTATAACTGGCGCAGACCACACGGCTCCCTCAGCCACAAGCCGCCCGGAGCTCGCCTCGGCGAGCTGAAGCGGAACAACCTGCTTGGGTCTTACACCTAGCGCAGGTTGCCGTCCGAGCCCGTCCATAACTTTCGCTGTTGGCCGGGCCGATCTCCAGCCCCAAAACGATGAAAGACCCGTGCTCTCAAAAGACCTTGCGAGCCCTCGACCTCTTCGCTGGCGCCGGGGGGCTAAGCCAGGGTTTCGAATGGGCTGGCGCCGGGTCTGTGGTTGGCGCGATCGAGCTCGATGAGACCGCCGCCGCAACCTTCCGAGCGAACCATCCTGACGCCAAGGTCTGGACCCAAGACATCCGTCGCGTGGATCCTCGCTCCGTTCAAGACGAGATCGGCCCAATCGATGTAGTCCTGGGGGGGCCGATGTGCCAGGGGGTCTCTCAACGGGGCCCCAGGGATCCGCGCGACGAGAGAAATTTTGCTTTCTGGGCGTTCGCTGACTACATCCGGCAGCTGAAACCTCGTTTCTTCCTCATGGAGAACGTGCCCGCGGTCGCGTCCGACGTCCACAATCGCAGACTCGCTATTGCGGTTTTCGAGGAGCTCGAGTCTCTTGGTTATCACCTATCCGCGGAGGTCGTCTGCGCCGCGTGGTTCGGGGTGCCCCAGCTCCGCTATCGCCTTGTCGTGCTCGGCGCCCTCGATGGACCCCCCATGTTCCCCGCGGGCGTTCGTGCCGGAGTGGAAGGCAGGTTGAGCGATGGCGATTTCGTAACGGTTGGAGAAGCGATCAGCGATCTTCCGCGTATTACATCTGGTGGGGGGAGGGATGAAAGGGAGATGCCTTCCTCGCGACGGCAACTTTCCCCATATGCATCGATGGTCCGGGGGAACTGCAGCTCCTTGTATAACCACTGGGCCTCAGAAACCGCTCAGATCAACCTTGCGCGAATCGCCCATGTTCCCGAGGGTGGCAATTGGCACGATATACCGTTGGATCTGCTGCCACCAAGATTTAGTCGTGTCCGCCTGTCCGATCACACCACTACCTACAGGCGACTGGATCGTCGTCATCCCGCGCACGTCATCACCTGCTTGTGTGGAAACGTCACCGCTGGCGCTTTTACCCATCCCACGCAGAACCGGGCAATCTCAGTCCGCGAGGCAGCCCGCCTACAGGGATTTCCTGATTCGCACCGATTTATCGGCCCACGATCCAGCCAGTACCGTCAGATTGGCAATGCAGTGCCAGCGCTGATGGCCCGGGGGTTGGTTCACGCACTCTTGAGTAATCCCGGGTCACATTTTGCAGAGCCAGCCGACCAGCGATGGCACGGCCGTGTCACCCTCGACATACTTAAGCGCTACCCAAATCAACGTTTACCGTTTACTTTGGCGCCTCGGTATAAGGCACTTTTCGGCAAACGAGTGAACCGGCGGCGCCAAGACCTCACACTTGCTGCTTAGGCCCTCCTGCTACAAGAACGTGGTCAACTAGCTGCTCCAAGTCAGTCCGAAGATGCGCTGGCCGCACACGTGCCGTCCACATACGGCAACCCGTTGCAGATAAGCCCAAATAGCGGTAGTCCTTCGAGTCGTCGCTTGGATAAATGAGAAAGGCACGCCTAGCATTAAGTGACGCCGCGTGTACCAGGACCTGATAAAGATCACCCCGGCCCTCCTTCTTCGGCCGCTCCTCGCCCATGCGGCTACTAGTAAGCGACTTGTACTTCACGTCGCCTACCGCTAGCACCTCGTCGTTGGTATGGACAACGACATCAGGATGAGTTCGCGACGTGTCTTGACCATCCGTGAACATACGGCGCTCGAAGGACTCCCCTTTGTCTACTAACAAGTGCCCACAGATTTCTCCAAGCAGCTCATAAACGGCTTGCTCGAAGAGCTTCTCGATGTTGATGAAGAGCGCACGTGGAACGGTACTACTTTGCGTCCTGCATCCAAAGCCGTGATGAAGGAGCACCGTAGTGGCAAGGCGCGAGAGGTCGATGTCTTTGGGAAGTAGATTTTTGTCGGAGCCTAAATTGTCGATAAGGGTCAAGAATCCAGTGGTCGTAGTGGCGAGGAAGGCGTCGTCGCGAACCTCCTCCAAAGCACCCGCCAGCCAGCGGGCCTCGTAGAGCGTCCCCGGCGCGAGATTGAGGACGCTCGCAGAGCGATCGAGCTCATCGAGGGCCCCTAGGACAATCCGGTCTAGCGGCCGATCCCTAGTGACAACTCCTTGCTGAAAGGCGAACAAACCTGGCCTCCCACTCGCATGGAGCCGGATAGTCGCAGGCATATCCAGGCGCCCGGCGAGTATCGATCCAATTTTGTTCCGATACACGAAGGCAGCCTGTCTCCTCTGCGATATGTACTCACCGGCGGCACTGGTGAACTCGGCCATAAGTACACGCGATAGGGAATCGAACTCACCAGAAACCGCATCCTGTTGCTCGACCCTCAGCACAACTCCAGAGGCGAAGGCCGCAAGTGCGCCGAGCGCGCCGGGTACCTTCTCGGACACATCAAGGTCGACATGGTCAATGCGAGCACGTCCGACATACTTCTGACCTTCGATCTCATATTGCCCCGGGCTCAGCTGGCGACAGCCTATGTAACCTTCCTGAACAAGCCGCCAAAACCCGTCGTCGAGCTGAAGCAACTCCCACTCGACCTCATCAACCGGCCGGCGGCCACGCTCGGTGACCGATATGGAGATCGAGTCCCCTACCGTGCTGCCCCGCCGTCGCTGTCTGTCCCCGCCTGGGAGTCGCTTACTACCGAGTAAGAGCGTGACTCTCGCCATGGGTAGTTTGCGGCTATTACTTCGTACAGCTCATGAGCCGGTGCGTGGGCCCGTATTAGCATGCGCTTTAGCTCCTCATGCCAGAGGTTATAGAGATCCCCCTCGCTTTCGACGCTCGAGAACACTGCGTGGCCGAAGGGCATGCTGTCCGAGAAGTGATCAGGACCAGCTGCTTGCTCACATGCGTCGAACATCGTGACCAGTCGATCTATGACGTTCTTGTCGAGACCATTGTCCGCGAGGATCTCTACGAGTAACTTACGATGCGGCGGGAAATCTAGTATTCGCATTCGACGCAAAAGGGCCGCGTCAATGGATACCGCGGAGCGATCACTCGGATTATAAGTGGCGAGAATTGCGACGTTGGGCGCGATACGCGTCTCGTTTGCTCGTCCGTATAGCGTGGTGAATGAGTCGCTATCACTGCGATACTCAATATAGGTGAGGAGCTCTCCGAGCACACGTGGAATATCCGCACGAGTCAGCTCCTCGATGAGGAGCACATACTGCAGCTCAGGGTGCTCAAGTGCTTGCTCATTCAAATCGAGAAAGATGCCCTTCTCGATTTGCACTTTCATATTGTCCCCGTAGCGAGGACCCTCTATGAACTCCTCATAGGTATAGCCCGGGCTAAATTGAATCTCGCGAACACAGCCCTCTGAGGCGAATGCCGCGGCAGCCCGCCGCGCCGTGTAGCTCTTACTAGTTCCGGGTACGCCAGCGAGGGCGACGATCGCATGCTGCCCATACCGAGAAAGCGCATCGACGACGCGCTCAACCTGTTCGCGCAAATGTTCGGGCAACGTCTCCATCTGCGCCTCGGATTTCTCGGCTTGCTCTAGGCCCGGCGGGCACAGGTCATCAGCGAGATTGTCCGGATCCCACGGTACCCCATGGAACGGATCGAGGTCCAGCGCGGGAGACGAGGTCACCATCTCCCACTCGCGAGGCGAAAGGCCAAACCGCTCTCGTCCTCGCTCGATGAGTTGGTCCCAGGTCAGGTGTGGGTCCAGGTCACGGTTGCGGAGCGCGATGATCGCGAGGGCATCGGCTGGAGGCCATACATAACCCGAGTTACCTAACGTAGCTGCGACGGGCTCTACTGCATTGGGTAGGAGAGGTTTATGCCAGTCCTCGTCCTCGAACAGGATCCGACCCGGGGAGCTTGGGCCGGCATAGTCGATGAAACTTCCTCGATAGGCGTCGTTTCGGAGCCAGAGCGGTGCCCCCTTGCTGCCGCGCAACGAGATCGTGCCGCTGTACCTCTCCTCGCGCACGCCCGCTGGCGTCGGCAGTAGCACGAAGAGCTCCTCGACGACCTTCTTCATCGAGTTGGTGCTGACGTTTTCTCCCTCGCCATCACGGCGAACTGCCTTAAAGCCCAGAAATACCCGCAGCATTGAATCGGATTGGGTCTTTAGTCTCGTCCCGGCAAAGGCCCTGATCGCTGCTTCAACCGCCTCTTGGCCGAGCCTCCGCTTCGCACCCTCTGCCATGTCGACATCCTATGCGGAACGAGCGGTCTCGAGACTCCGTCGGCTTTCTGGGCAACGATTTCTTGCCGTGGGGGGGAGAAATCGCCGCGCTCACCCCTTCAATGATTCGACGAAGAAATCGCAAAGGGGGAAATTCGATGACGACTTCACAGATCGTCGTAGATCACGACGATCGTCGTTCTGCCCACGAGGTAAAAGGGACGGTGCTGCAAGTCACCGCCCTGATCAACTACGCGCTCTCACAGGGCAACAGGTTCCAAGCCTTCGAAGGGCGTGACGGCAAGTCCTTTAGCGTCGAGGTCGCATACATATCGCACATCGACGAGCTCGAGGGCCATAAGGTTGGGCTATGACCAACAGCCAAAGCCAGGCCCAAGAAAAGACACGGCCTATCGCGATCTATGGGGCCACCGGCTTTACCGGAGGTCTGATCGCTCAGGAGCTCGAGGATTTCGGAATCGAATTCTCGATCTCTGGGCGCGACAGGGGGAAGCTCGAGGTCCTTTCCGAGGAGTTTGGGGGCGTGCCGTTTCGGGCGGTGGCCGCTGATGACGGAGCCGGACTGCGAGAGATGCTGGAGGGGTGTTCCGTGGTCATCGGCTGCGCTGGGCCGTTCACGCTGCACGGCGAGGCGCTTGTGGCTGCGGCGGCGGATACGGGGACGCATTACCTGGATACGACTGGGGAGCAGTCGTTCATCCGGATGGTCTTCGATCGGTATGGGGAGCGGGCGGCTGAGACGGGGGCGGCGTTGGTCTCGGGGATGGGGTTCGACTATCTGCCTGGGGACATGCTCGCTGCGCTGACGGCCGAGGGGATGGGGCCGTTGGAGGAGATCGTGCTGGCCTACTGCGTCCATGGGTTCGCACCCACGCGGGGGACCGCGCTCTCGGGGCTGGAGATCATGCGGGGTGGCGACGTGGTCTGGGCCGATGGGGATTGGCGCCCCGCGCCGCGCAGCGCCGATGGCGGCCGTTGGCGCTTTCCCGAGCCGCTCGGGGAGCAGCGGATGCTGCGCTATCCAGCCGGCGAGCAGATCACGGTGCCTCGCCATGTGGAGACCGCGCGGGTGCGGACCCTGCTCAACGGGATGGTCGTGCCGCCCCCGCTGATGCCGCTCGCCGTCGGCGCCTCTCCCCTGCTCGGCATGGCGATGCGCACGCCGCTGCGCGGAGCGATGGCGGCGCTGATCAGGCGTCTGCCGGCTGCGCCGAACGAGCAGGAGCGCAAGAAGGCTCGTTTCACGATCAGTTGCGAGGCACGCGGCGCGACCGGCGTCCGCCGCGGCACGGTCCGCGGCAGCGACGTCTACGGCCTGACGGCGGCCAGTCTCGCCCACGCGGCAACGCTCTGCGCCGACCCGGCCTACGACCGCAGCGGCGCGCTCGCGCCCGCCCAGGCGTTCGTTCCGGGCGAGCTCCTCGCCGCCATCGGCCTCGCCCCCGACGTCGAACCACTCCCCTGAGGCTTTCCTAGGCAGGGACCTCGCGCGCATCGAGATGGGCGGCGACCTTGCGCTTGACGCGCTGCAGGGCGTTGTCGACGGTCTTGGTGTCGCACTCGAGGCGCTCGGCGGTCGCCTCGTAGGAGTGGCCGTCGAGGTAGAGGGAGAGGACGCGGCTCTCGAGATCCGAGAGCACTCCCGAGGTGCCCGAGAGGCAGGAGACGAGGCTCTCCAGCTCTTCGCCGGCGATCACCTGGTTTACCGGGTCGGTGACGCTCGGCCCGGGCAGGATCTCGTCGAGGGTGGTGTCGGAGTCGCCCGCCGCGGCCGGCGTCTGGCTGAAGGAGACGTACTGGTTGAGCGGCGTGTGCTTGTTGCGGGTCGCGGTCTTCACTGCGGTGATGATCTGGCGCGTGATGCAGAGCTCGGCGAAGCTGCGAAAGCTCGACTCGCGGTCGCTGCGGTAGTCGCGAATCGCCTTGTAGAGGCCGAGCAGGCCTTCTTGGATCAGATCGTCGCTCTCTCCTCCGAGCAGGAAGTAGGACGAGGCCTTGAGCCGGACGAAACCGCGGTAGCGACGCACGATCGAGTCGTATGCGTCGGTCCGTCCCTCCTTGGCCAGGGCAACCAGATAGTGGTCATCAAGCTCAGGTTGAGGGTTAGTACTGGGCCGGGTGGAGCCGTTGAAATGGCCGCTGGGGAGCCTTAATTCCTGGGTGGGCGAGGATAGAGCCACAGATCCTTCTCCTTTTCGAGATGAAGGGTCGTGGCGCCTGTACCTCCCCTGGTGGCGCCGATTGACTGGTTGAAACTCAGACTCAAGCTGAGCTTCAGCCTTGTTCGCGGCGTAGTCTGACCGCCCCGCAGAGTTCTGTCAACCCCAAACTGCGACTTTTTGCAATCGCCGTTGCAGCTGCTACCGCTGGCGGACGGCCTCGAAGAGCAACGCGGTGGCCGCGGCGGAGACGTTCAGCGAGCCGACCTTCCCTTCTCGGGGCAGAGCGACGAGGCCGTCGCAGGCCGACGCGACGCGCGGCCTGAGGCCCTTGCCCTCGCCGCCGAGGACCAGCACGGTCGGGCCGCTGAGGTCGGTGTCCCAGGGCGCCTGGCTCGCCTCGGCGTCGGCGCCCCAGACCCAGAAGCCGGCCTCTTTCGCCGCGGCGAGCCAGTCGGCGAGGTTGCGGACGCGAACGATGTCGAGATGCTCGACGGCGCCGGCCGAGGCCTTGCAGACGACGGCCGTCACCTCGGCCGAGCGCCGCTCGGGGATGACGACGGCGGCGGCCCCTGCGAACTCGGCCGAACGACAGACCGCGCCGAGGTTGCGCGGATCCTGAACCTGGTCGAGGGCCAGGATCAAGGCGCCGGGGAGACCCAGCAACGCGTTCGGGTCCGCATACGGATAGGGATCGACCTCGGCGACGACGCCCTGGTGATCGGGCGACCCGCAGAGACGCTCCAACTCATCCGACGATGTCTCCGGCGTTTTCCAGACCCTGCGCACGCTGCGCTTCCCCCGCTGTGCCTCGGAAACAGGTTGTTTCCCATAGATCAGAGACATGGCCAAGAGCGCACGTGACCAAGCAGATCCAGGACGCAGGGAGCGTGGCGTGCTCTGCACGCGAGCGACCGAGGACACAGATATGCGCCGGTCACGTGCGCTCTCGGGGCACGAGCCTGGCGCCATCGGCCCCGTCCCGGACCTCCCAGCCCAGCTCGGCGAGCCGATCCCGAATCTCGTCCGCGCGCGCAAAATCCTTCGCGGCTCGAGCTTCCTCGCGCTCCTCCAACAACCCCTCGGCCCGCTCGTCGGCCTCAACTCCCTCATCCGGGCGGGCAAGGGAGCCGAGCCCGACCAGCTCGAGCATCTCCGCCAGCGCCTTGGCGGCTTCATGCGCCGGGACCTCGCCGCGGTTGGCTTCAGCCACCAGCTCGAATACCTCGGCCATCGCTCTTGGCGTATTGAAGTCGTCGGCAAGCGCGCCTCGGAAGCTCTCGATGCGCGACGCTACTGGGGAGTCGGGGGAGGGGTCGCCGGAGCCTCCCCGCTGTTGCTCCGCCGACCCCTCCCCCGGCTTCCCCCCTCGGTCGCCCACCGGGTGCTCTCTGAAAAAGTTCCGCAACCGCTCGACCTGGGCGACGGCCTGCTCCATCTGCTCAGGCCCGAACGCGATCGGCTGTCGGTAATGCCCCGAGATCAGGTAAGCCACGACCGCCTCGCGCCCATAGGTGTCGAGCGCCTCCGACAGCTGGAAGATGTTGCCCTCCGACTTCGACATCTTGGACGCGTCGGTCTCGACCATCCCGTTGTGCATCCAGAGTCGCGCGAACGGCCGTCCTGCCGCCTCCGACTGGGCGATCTCGTTCTCGTGGTGGGGGAAGACGAGATCCGAGCCGCCGCCGTGGATCGCGAACGACGGGCCCAGCTCGGCCTCGGCCATCGCCGAGCACTCGATGTGCCAGCCCGGCCGCCCGGGCCCCCAGGGGGAGTCCCAGCGCGTGTCCTCACCCTGCTTGTGCGCCTTCCAGAGGGCGAAGTCAAGCGCGTCCTCCTTGAGCGAGGCCGAGCCCGCCTCCTCGCCCTGGTCCATGTCCTCGGTGCGGCGGTTGGAGAGCTTGCCGTAGCCGTCGAAGCTGCGCACCCGGAAATAGACGTCGCCACCCGACTCATAGGCGTGGCCGGACTCGACCAGGTCCGCGATCAGGGCGACGATGGGCGCGATCGTCTCGGTCGCCAGCGGCTCCACGTCCGGCCGCCCCAGGCCGAGTCGATCGGTGTCCTCGAGGTAAGCGCAGGTCATCCGCGTGGCGAACTCGCTCGAAGGCTCCCCCGCGAGGCGGGCAGCGTCATAGATCTTGTCGTTGATGTCGGTGACGTTGACGACGAGCTTCGTCGCGAATCCCTCGGACCTGAGGAACCCTGCCAGCAGGGAGAAGATCACGAATGGCCTGGCGTTGCCGATGTGGATGCGGCTGTAGACCGTCGGCCCGCACGCGTAGATGCCGATCTCCCCGGCGGGGTCGAGCCTGCGCAGCTCGCCGCTCAGCGTGTCCCTGATCCGCACCTCTCGCATCGAGGCGGATGCTAGAGAGGATTAAAAGGTTCGGTATCCGGCGCCCGAGGCGGACGCCTCGTTGCGAGACCAGGTCGGTGCGGTCTCGCCCGCCGCCGCGAGCACCTCGCGGCGAGCTCGCTTGGCGCTGGCCCTGATCTCCTCCTCGGCCGCCTCGCGCAGGCGCTCCTCGCGCTGTTCGGCCTGGCCGCGGATCCGCTCGGACTCGGCCTGCAACTGCTCCTCGGCCCGCGCACGGGCTTTCTCGGTCGCCTCGCCTTCGACCTTCTCGACCAGCCGGCTCACCCGCTCCTCGGCTTCGCGGCGCACGTCCACGGTCCCCTGCATCACGCGCTCCTCGATCTCCGCCTCGAGCCGCACGGCGATCCGGTGGGACTCCTCGGCCCGCGCCTCGGCCTCGGCGGCGCGCTGCTCGGCGGCGGCGACCCGGCGGTCGGCCTCCGCCTGGGCCTTCTCCAGGACCTCCCCCATGCGCTTGGAGGCCAGCTCTTCGGTCCGCTTCACCGCCCGTGCCACCGTGTCCTCGGTCTGCGCCCTGATCGAAGTCATCTCTGTGGTCGCCGCCTCGCGCTCGGCTTCGGCCTGCTTGCGGGTGCGCTCGAAGGCCTTCTCGGCCCGATCGCGACCCTCCTCGGCGCGCTTGACGCGAGCCTCGGCGACGCGACGCTTCTCGCGCTCGACCGCAATCCGCTTGCGCCCTTCCTCACCCAACCTGCCCAGCGTCGCCTTTGCCCGCTTCTTCAGCTCGGCGCTGTTCCTCTCGGCGCGCGCCTCAGCTTCGCCTGCGCGCTTCTCGGCGGCGGCGACGCGCTCCTCGCCGACGCGCACCCACTCCAGGGCCTGCGTCGCGACGCCCCGCATCTGCTCCGACGCCTCGGCAATCCCGTTCAGCTTGACCGCTGGCTCCACCATCCACCGCAACCTACTATCCACAGCGGAAGCGAAACCACCCCCGCGTTCGTCAAAATCCCGCAATTAGCGCGGAGGCGGCGGAGCGACCTAGGCGGACTTCTCGGCCTCGCGCGCGTGGAGATCCTTCTTGAGGATCTTGCCCGTTGCGTTGCGCGGCAGCTCGGGCATGAACTCGATCTCGCGCGGCGCCTTGTAGCCGGCCAGGTGAGCCTTGACGTGCGCCTTCAGATCTTCAGCGGAGACCTCGGCTTCCTCGGCGAGCACGATGAAGGCCTTCAGTCGCTGGCCGTACTCCTCGTCCTCGACCCCGATCACGGCCACCTCGACCACCGCCTCGTGGTCGGCGAGCAGGTCCTCGACCTCACGCGGGAAGACGTTCTCGCCGCCGGAGACGATCATCTCGTCGTCGCGGCCGTCGATGAAGAGTCGCCCGCCGGCGTCGAGGTGGCCGACGTCGCCGCTAGAGAGCAATCCGTCGATCTCGTCCTTGCCGCCGCCGCCGGTATATCCCTCGAAGGACATCTCGTTGCCGACGAAGATGCGCCCGACCTCCCCCCGCGGCACCTCGCGCCCGGCTTCGTCGTAGAGGCGGACGACGGTGCCCCGCGGGGGCCGCCCCGCCGTACCCGGCGCGGCGCGCAGTTCGGCCGGCGTGGCGACGGTCGCGTAGGCGACCTCGGTCGAGCCGTAGAGGTTGTAGATGTTGTCGCCGAAACGGTCCATCCAGGAAATCGCCAGCTCGCCCGGCAGCGATGAGCCCGAGAGCGAGGTGATCCGCAGCGAGGGCAGGTCGTGCCTGTCGAGCGTCTCCTCGGGCAACTGGAGGATGCGCTGCAACATCACCGGCACCGCCCCGAGGACCTGGGCACGGTGCTCCTCGATCGCCTGCAGCGTCCCCTCCGGGTCGAAGCGCCGCCGCAGCACCATCGTCGAGGCGGTCGGCAGGCTCATGATGAAGTGGAAGAAGCCCCAGGAGTGGAAGAGCGGCGCCGCGATCATCATCGTCTCGCGGCTGCGGTAGGGGATGCGGTCGATCAGCGCCGCCACCGCCAGCAGCCCGTTCGGGCTGGAGCGCTGGGCGCCCTTCGGAGTGCCGGTCGTGCCGGAGGTGAGAATGACGAAGCGCGGCTTGTCGGGCGGCGGCTTGCGGTCGGCCTCGGCGCCGGCGGCGATCAGCGAATCGAGCGTCGGCGCCTCAGGCTCCCCGTCCGTCCAGGCGACGACGCGCTGCACCCCCTCGTCCACGCCGTCGAGCAGCCCGGCGAACTCCTCGTCGTAGACGAGCGCTTTCGGCCCCTCGCGGCGCGTCACCTCGACCAGCTGAGGCCCGGCGAACATCGTGTTGAGGTAGAGCGCGCTGGCGCCCAACTTGGCGGCGGCGAGGGTGGCCTCGATGAAGCCGCGGTGGTTGCGGCACATGATCCCGACACCGTCGCCGTAGCCGATCCCCATCCGCTCGAAGGAGTCTGCGAGCGCGTTGGTTCGCCGGTGGAGCTGCTCGAAGGTGAGCGAGCCGCGCTCGTCGATCAGCGCCGCCGCGGCGGGATGGTGGATCGCGGCGGTGGCGATGCCGGTCGCCGGCGAAGCGCCCCAGCGCAGGAAGGTGGCGCCGATCTTCAGTACCTTGTCGGGGCGCAACGGCTCGAGGATGCCCGCCTCGTGCAGGACCCCGACCTCGAACGCTTTGTCCGAGGCCGCCTGCCGTGCCTTCGCCGCGATCGATCCGAGCGTGCCCATCGAGCCGCGAAGCCTATTCGCTATCGACCGAAGCGACCGCCATGCAGGCGATGCCCTCGCCGCGGCCGATCCAGCCCATGCCCTCGTTGGTGGTCGCCTTGACGCTGACGCGGGCCGAGGTGGCCTCGGCGAGGATGCGCTCCATCTCCCCCCGGTAGGGCGCCAAGCGGGGTTCCTGGCAGACGAGGGTCGCATCGATGTTCTCGATCCGACCGCCGATCGTGCCGACCACGGTGCGCAGCAGGTCGACCGAGTCGGCGTCGCGCCAGCGCTCGTCGTCATCTGGAAAGAGCGTGCCGATGTCGCCTTCTCCCGCGGCTCCGAGCAGCGCGTCGATCACCGCGTGGGTGAGGACGTCGGCGTCGGAGTGGCCGCTGAGGCCGAGCTCGTGCTCGATCTCGACCCCGCCGAGGATCAGCGGCCGCCCCTCGGCGAAGCGGTGGCTGTCGTAGCCGATCCCCACGCTCATCGATCAATCCTCGCCTACCCGCGCCGGCAATGGCGCCAAGCGCCGCTCGCGGCGCTCGAAGACCGCGATCTCGTCCACGCCCAGCTCGGCGAGGAAGTCGAGCGCCCGGTCGTAGCCGTAGCCGACCTGCTCGGGCAGGTGGGCGTCGGAGGAGAGGGCGAACGGAGCGCCGGCCTCGACGCACATCTCGGCGAAGGCGCGCGCCGGGTAGAGCTCGCCGACGGGCTTGCGCAGGCCCGCGGTGGAGAGCTCGACCGCGATACCGCCCTCGGCGATCGCCTCGACCGCGGGCTCGTAGTAGTGGCGCGGGTCGCGCTCGGGCAGCGGGCGCCCGCGCCCCCAGACCTTGACCAGGTCGGGGTGGGCGAGGATGTCGAAGAGGCCGGCCCGGGCGCACTCGGCGAGCGCCTCGAAGTAGCGCCGCCAGACCTCGTCCGCGTCGCCCTGCCCCTGCCAGACGTCCCAGCCCTCGTGGTCGACGGCCCTCTCGCCGACGAAGTGGACCGAGCCGACCACGTAGTCGAAGTCGCGCGCCTCGAGCAGGTTGGCGGTGCGGTCCTCGGCGCCGGGCACGAAGTCGCACTCCACGCCCAGCCTCAGCCCCGCCCCGCGGACGAACTCGCAGTAGGCGTCGAGGTCGTCGCGCGCCTGCTCACGCCAGAAGGGGTGCTGCCAGACGTCGAGCGCCTGTGTGAAGCGGTAGACGTGCTCGGAGACCCCCAGCTCCTCGATCCCCGCGGCATCGGCGGCCGCCCGGTAGCGCGCGACGTTCTCCTCGGTGAAATAGCCCGCCGGGGTCGTGTCCGGCTCGTCGGGCCGCAGATGGAGGTGGTAGTCGGTCAGCATCGGCGCACCACGTTACCCTCGCGCGGGAAATGATCCACCTGCGGATCGCCGTTCCCGGCCCCAAGTCCGAGCGAGTCGTCGACCTTCTCGAAGCGAGCCCGTCTGTCTCCAGCCTGGCGCGCATAGAGGGCGCGTCGCGCAAGCCGCCCGGCGACCTCGTTTTCTGCGACATCGCCCGCGAGGACGCCAGCGTCATGATCGACGACCTGCGCGAGCTCGGGGTCCCCGAGGAGGGCTCGATCTCGGTCGAAGAGATCGACTCCCAGCTCTCCAAGGCGGCAGAGCAGGCCGAGCGCGCGGCGCGCGGCTCGCCTGGCGACGCGGTCGTCTGGGAGGAGGTCGAGGCGCGCACCTCGGAGAGCATCGAGCTCAACGCCAACTTCCTCGCCTTCATGGCCCTCGCCTGCCTGATCGCCTCGGTCGGGGTCATGCTCGGCCAGCCGGTGCTGATCGTCGGCGCGATGGTGGTCGGGCCGGAGTTCGGCCCGCTCGCCGGCCTCAGCGTCGCGATCGCCCAGCGCCGCCCGGACGTCGGCCTGCGCTCGCTGAGGGCACTCGCGATCGGGTTCCCGATCGGCATCACCGGAGCCTTCCTCTTCAGCCTCTTCGCCAAGTGGACGGACCTGATCGGCAGCGGCTTCGAAGTCGGCAACCAGCCGCTCACGGCGTTCATCTCCGAACCCAGCACCTTCTCCTTCATCGTCGCCCTCTTCGCCGGCGCCGCCGGCGTGCTCTCGCTGACCTCGGCCAAGTCGGGCGCCCTGATCGGGGTGCTGATCTCGGTGACGACGATCCCCGCGGCGGCCGCGATCGGAGTCGCCGCCGCCTTTGGCAACTGGGCCGACTGGCGCGGCGCGATCGCCCAGCTGGTCATCAACCTGAGCGCGATCGTGATCGCCGGCGTGCTCACGCTGCGAGCGCAGAACCGCGTCTTCGAACGGCGCCGCGCGCGCCACCTCGGCGACAGCTCCCGCGCTCAGGCGGGCCTGCCTACGGCGCCCCGGCGGCGAGGCGGCCGATGAGCCGCGCTCGCCAGATCGCAGTCATGGCCGCCGCCTTCCTCACCGGGACGGCCGTGGCGGCGGCGCTTGGCGCCGCCAGCCTCGGCATCGCCCTCGGCGTAGGCCAGATCTGCTTCGCCGCAGCTCTGGTCTGGATGCTGCTCGAGTAGCGGCTACTTACCCCTTCTTGCCGCCGTGGTGCTTCTTGTGGTGGCGCTTCTTGAAGGTCACCGTCGTCGCCTTAGGCGTCCCGGCAGTGCCGCCATCGGGAGTGAAGCCGATCGTGACCGGCACGGTCAGCTTGCCCTTCTTCGCCAGCAATGCCTTGCCGGTTCCCGAGAGCTTGACCGTGATCGTGACCGGTCCCGCCGCGCCGGCGTGAACCGAGGCGGGCAGGAGCAGGGGCTTCTTCTTGTGCTTCTTATGGCCCTTCTTGCCGTGATGCGTCGCCGAGACGCTCGCGTTCAGGGCATCGACACGCGACGCAATCGCGCCTTTGACCGGCGAGCTAGCGGTCACGGTTCCGGGACCCGGCACGACAACGGTCAGCGTCGCTTTGGTGCCGCCGTTCTTGAACTTGACGCTCGGTCCCAGACTGAATTGGTTGCTCGGCGCCGGAGAAGACGGAGGAGACGAAGAAGGCGGAGAGCCGGGCGCGGGAGGCGGCGGGATCGCCAGTTCCTTGCCCACCGGCGGCTTGCAGGTTCCGGCGCTCTCATTGAGGAAGCGCAGGTTGTCGAGGAAGACGGCCGAATCGAGCGCCTGATCGCTCGCGTCGAAGATCGACAGGTAGATCGAGTGGGCGCCGGGGGTGATCGGCGTCTTCGTCGTGACCAGACCGGTGGCCGCGTCGAAGTAGGTGCCTTCGGACTCGACCGGCGACATCGCCGTCGGGCCGACGCCGTTGACCGAGATAGGCGCGCCTTCGGGTGAGGCCGCGAAATCGTTGGGACGCACGATTTCGCCTTCTTCCTCGACCATCCAACTGGTCGTATCGACCTCGGCGATGAATGCATCGTTGAACTCGGAGCCGACGTACTCCGGGTACTCCTCGGAGAGGAAGCGGTAGTCGAGCGCCAGGCAGTCGTCGCCGCTCGGGACATTGACGTTCAGTCGCAGAACAGTCCAGTCTTCAGCCGCTGGCCCCCGTTCAAGTGGCAGCAGTGGGAAGTGTTCTTCGAATTCGTAGGTCGTTTCTTCTTCTTCGTTGGTCAGCACGGAGCCGATCGTGTTCACGTCGCCAGAGGAGAGGATTGCGTACGTTTCGCCATTGGTGGGAAAGCCGGTCAGGCCCGCCGGCGACCCGGTCAGGCTCCCTATTCCCAGCGGGGAGGGCGCCCCTCCGCCGCCGTATGCGTATTCGGGCAGTTCCGCCGAGGTGAGCTGGGATTCGTCGGCCATCAGCGCCTTGCCGGCGGATATCGCCGAACCGGGCTCCACGGAAGGATCGAGTGCCGTCACGTCGGCCATCGCCTGCGCAGGTACCGACAGCGCGAATGCCACGACTGCCGCCAGGAAAAGTCTCTTCATCTTTTTCGTAGCTCCTGTTCCATGGGTTTCCGCCTCTCCTCAGCGAGGAAGAAATCACCGGTGCCCAACCGCGTCAATGCCTGTTGGAATCGACGTCACCAGCTCTACTGAATCTTTGGTACCAGTCCATACCTTTATTGGGACGATTGCTGTTGATCGTTCGGGCCTGGGCGGTCCTTCGACAGCAGCAGCTCCGCCACGCGCAAGTCGAGCGGGGTCGTCACCTTGAGGTTCTCGGACGAGGCGGGATGGATCAGCACCGTGCCCCCGGTTCCCTCGACGATCATCGCCTCGTCGGTCGCGCTTTGGAGCTGGCTTGGATCGGCCTCGAGCGCTCGCCGCAGCGCGTCGACTCTGAATACCTGCGGCGTCTGCGCCGCCCACAGCTCGCCGCGATCGACCGTTCCCGCGATCGATATTGCAGCCTTCGCCCCCCCGTCGTGCGGAAAGGGCTGCAATCGGGCCTCGGGGACCTTGGGCGCGGCGCGCTTGATGGTGTCGGTCACGGGGACCGCGGCGATGGCGCCGGCGGCGTCGGGGGCGGCGAGCAGGGTCGCGATTACGCCCTCGACCAGTTCAGGCGTCGCCAGTGGCCGCGCGGCATCGTGGATCGCGACGAGCTCCGTCTCCACGACCTGAAGCGCGTTCGATACCGACTCGGCCCGCGTCGCCCCACCTGCGACGAAGGTCATCGAGTCGCTATCCGGACCTACCTTGCCAACGTCCGGGTAACTGCTCGACGACCCCGCCAGGACCTCGGGCGGGCAGGCGACGACGATCGAGCGCACGCTCGGCGCGGCCCGCATGGCGGCGATCGACCACTCGACCAGCGGCCGGCCGGCCAAGCGGACGAAGGCCTTCGGGCCGCCGGCCCCGAGCCTCTCCCCGGAGCCGGCAGCCGCGATGACCGCGGTGACGGATGCTGCGCGAGAGCTCATCGGGGAACCCCGCGCCTGCGGCTAGGCGGTGGCGGCGAAGCGCTCCTCCAGCAGCCCGTCCAGATACTCCTCCGCGCCCTCCTCGTCCTTGTCGAGCGCGTACATGAACTCCGAGGCGAGGATCTTCTTCGCCCGCGTGTACATCTGCTTCTCGCCGGTGGAGAGGCCCTTCTCCATCTCGCGAATCGCCAGGTTGCGGACGACCTCGGCGAGCTCGAACACGTCGCCGGTCTTGATCTTCTCGCGGTTGTACTTGAAGCGCCGGTTCCAGTTCTTCGGCATCTCCGACACCTCATCGGTGAGGACCGATGTGACCTTTTTGATTTCGACCTCGTCGATGACGCGCCGCAGCCCCGCCTTGCCGGCGTTTTCGCAGGGAACCATCACGGTGAGTTCGTTGTGCAGGATCTTGATCGTGAGGTATTCGCGCTCCTCGCCCATCAGCTCCCGCGTTTCTTTCTTCATCACCAGGCCGGCGCCGTGGTGCGGGTAGACGACCTTGTCGCCCTCCTCGAAATCGCAGACGTACTCGACCTCGAGCTCCTCGACGCTTACCTCGGTGGTCTCCTCTAGCTGGGGAATCGCTTGCTCCTTTCGATTTGCGACGGCCTCCGTGGCCGTCAACTCTGTAAGTACCTGTCGACCAGATCGACCTCCTGGAGCCTGCGCAGGCCCTCGCGGATGTCCTTGGCCCTCGTCTGGCCCACGTCTTCGACCGCTTCCAGGTCGGCGTCGGAGGCCGCCAGGACCTCCTCCAGGCCGCCGAGCTCCTGGACGATCTTCTGCACGACGAGCTTGGGAATGCGGGGGATGCGCCCCATGATCCGGTAGCCGCGCGGCGCGACGGGGAAGTCGAGCGTGTTGAGCTTGCGGTCGTAGCCGAGCAGCTCGGCGAGGCGGCCGAAGTCGAGCACGTCCTCATGCGGCAGCCGGGCCAGCGACTGCAGGACGGTCGCCAGGTTCTGCTCGGAGTCTTCGACCGAGTAGTCGCGGATCAAGGCGGTCTTTTCGGCGGCGACGCCGACCATCGTCTCCTCGAGCTGCATCTCGATCAACCGGCCCTCGGTGCCGAGCTCGACGATGTAACGCTCGACCTCGACCGCCATCCGGGTCGTCAGCTCGGCCCGCTGCAGCGCGGTGAGCGCGTCGTAGAGGACGCCGCCGCCCTCGAACTCGAGCACGGTGAGCCGGTTGGAGACGTGTTCGAGCCGCTCGCGGTACTTCTCCAGCGTCGCCAGGCCCTGGTTGGCCTTGGCCAGCACCGCGGGGATCTCCTGCAGGATGTACTTGGTGCCCTCGACGTAGAGCGAGACGACGTCGCGGCGCTGGGAGATCGCGACGACCAGAGCGCTGGTCTGTTTGGAGACGCGCTCGGCGGTCCGGTGGCGGGTGCCGGTCTCCGAGGAGAGGATCGTCGGGTCGGGCATTAGCTGGACGTTTGCCCAGACGATCTTGGTCGCCTCGGCGTTGAGCACTATCGCCCCGTCCATCTTCGCCACCTGGTAGAGCATCGCCGGCGTGTAGTCGATGTCGAGCTTGATCCCGCCGGAGAGCAGGTGCGAGATGTCGCCGGGGTCGCCGACGACGATCAGGCCGCCGGTGCTGGCGTGGACGATGTTGTCGAGGCCCTCGCGCAGCGCGGCCCCGGGGGCAACGACGTCGAGCGCCCGCAGAAGCCGAGGATCCTGCCGTTCAGCCAACTCGTGAAGCTCATCCCCTGGCGGCGAAGACATCTAGTCTAGGATGGCAAATTCCGCTCTGGAATGCGGTCTGACCAATCCCGAGTGGAAAGGTCGGAACAGACGTTGTCAAGCGGTTTGGTCACGCAAGGACCGGCTTTCAGTGGAGATGGAAGTGCCGCTGCCGGGCATGGGGCTCGGGTATCGACCGGCTCGCGTCTCGTACGAACGTCCAGGTGAGGACCGCTCCTACCGCGACCAGGCCGACGAGGACCCAGGTCGAGCCGCCGACCGCGCCGGCGAAGCCGTCGCCCCCGAGCAGGGCGTGGAAGACCGCGCCGACGACGGCGAGAGCGATCGTGCCCGCCATCACCCGGTCCATCGCCAGCACGCCGGAGGCGATGCCCACCTTCTCGGCCGGCATCGCCGCCATCGCCGCGGTCGACATCGGCGCATAGACGAGCCCCAGCGCGATCCCGAACGGAAGATAGCCGGCCAGCAGCAGCGCGTAGGAGCTGTGCGGCCCGATCTGGGTCAGGGCGAGCAAGCCGAGCGCGCCGAGGGCCATCCCTGCGGTCATCAGCCGGCGGGAGCCGAAGCGGGCGATCAGACGGCCGGAGAAGGGCGAGACGAAGATCATCGGCGCGGTGATCGGCAGGATCATCAGCCCGCTGAGGACGGCCGAGTGGCCGCGCACGTCCTGCAGGTACTGCGGTTGGAAGAACATCACCGCCCAGTAGGCCCCGACGAGGCAGAAGGCGGCGGCGCTGGCGCCGAAGTAGGGGCGGTTGCGAAAGAGCGCGAAGTCGACGATCGGGTCGGCGACCCGGTGCTCGATCCGCCAGAAAGCGTAGAGCGACGCCACGGCGAGCACCGCCAGGACGGCGATCGCAGCGCCACTCCAGGCGCGCGCCTGGACCAGGGCGAGGACGATCGCGGTGAGGCCGACGGCGAGCGTCATCAGGCCGGGCAGGTCGATCCTGCGCGCCGAGCCGGGGTCGGTGGACTCGGGCGCGGCGATCCACACGATCGCCGTGCCGAGCAGCGAGATCGGCAGGTTCATCCAGAAGATCAGGCGCCAGTCGAGGTCGACCAGCGCGCCGCCGGCGAGCGGCCCGATGCCGAGCCCGATCGCCGAGATCGCCGCCCAGATGCCGAGCGCACGGGCCCGCTGGTCGGCGGGGAAGACGTTGCAGACGATCGCCAGCGAGAGCGGCAGCATCGGCGCCGCCCCGGCGCCCTGCAGCAGGCGGCCGAGGATCAGCGTCGACTGGCCCCCCGCCGCGCCGGAGAGGACCGAGCCGAGGGCGAAGAGGACCATACCGACGAGGAACAGCCGCTTGCGGCCGAACTGGTCGCCGAGCCGCCCGGCGGTGACGACCAGCGCCGTGATCGCCAGCAGGTAGCCGTTCATCATCCACTGCAGGCCCTCGGCGCTCGCGCCTACGTCGTGGCGGATGCTGGGCAGGGCGAGCGCGACGACGGTCGAGTCGAGCATCAGCAGGAAGAGCCCGCAGCAGGCGCCTACCAGGGTCCACCAGGGACGCGACATGCCCGGCAGGCTATGCGGCGGTCAGGTCGCGATCGGGGTCGATGCCCCAGCGCTCGCCGACGGCTGCCAGCTCGCCGCTCAGCGGCCAGCGATCGGGGCGCTCCTCGCCCTCGTGCGCCGGGTTGGCGCCCTTCAACGCCATGCAGCCGGTGTTGTCGCCGATCGCGCGGATCGCGGCGACGTCCGCCTCGCTCAGGCGCCGCTCGGCGGGCAACGCCGCCAGCTCGGCCCGCTTCTCCTCGACCGGCCGGGCCTCCTCTCCCGCCTCCTGGATCAGCGTCGGCACGACGCACTCGACCGCGGGATGGGAGAGGTTCCACTGACAGGCGAGCTGGATCGTCGTCAGGCCGGCCTTCTCGCCGAAGGGGACGACCCGCTCGAGCTTCTCCAAGCCGGCCTCGATCCAGCCATCTGGGCGGAAGGCGCGGTGGTCGCCCTGGGCCAGTTCCATCCCCGGCCGCAGATCGCCCCAGAAGAGGCCGCCGTAGTCGACCACGCGGGTGATCACCTCGACGTCGTTGCGGGCCGCCGCAGCGAGGCAGAGCTCGCCCGGCCAGGGCTCGAACGGGTTGAGGATGATCATCGCCCAGTCGATCCGCTCGCCGAAGCGCTCGATGCAGGAGATCAGGTCGAGCGTGAAGCCGTTGGCGGGGCCGGGCGCGACGCCGATCTGCCCGACCAGGCCGGCCTCGCGCAGGGCCGCCATCCCGTCCCAGACCGCCTCGCTCGAGTAACCGACGCGATCGGGGTTGTGCAGCAGCAGCAGGTCGAACCGATCGGCGCCGAGCCGTTCGAGGCTGCGCTCGGTCGCCATCCGCAGGTAGCCGGCGTAGTCGCCGGGCCCGCGCAGGCGCGGGTCGGTGAAACGCGGAAAGCCGCGCGGCCCGTCGCGCTCGCCCTCGTAAAAGTCATGGCCGACGGCGCCGACCAACGAGAGCTCGTCGCGGGGCAGGCCCTCGATCGCCCGCCCGAGGATCCGGTCCGCCTCGCCCTGACCGTAGGTATCGGCGGTGAGCACGGTGTCGATGCCCTCGCCGGGCCGCAGCAACGCCTCCAGCCGCTCCTCCTCCAGGACCTCGCCGTAGCGGATGAACCGCCCGCCGCTCCAGGTGCCGACCGCAACCCGGCCCGGCGGCCTCATTTGGTCGAGCTGTCGCCGACCTTCTCTGGTTCGGGCTCTGGTTTTGCCTTCTTCGCCGCTTTCTTCGGCGCGACGATCGTCAGCTTCAGCGGCTTGTCGTCCTCATCGCCGGCGACGTCGCGCTCGACCAGCACGGTCGAGCCGGGGACCATCTCGCCCTGGCGCAGCACCTCGTCGGCCAGCGGGTCCTCGATGTAGCGCTGGATCGCGCGGCGCAGCGGGCGGGCGCCCATCGAGGGGTCCCAGCCTTTGTCGACCAGCAGGTCCTTGGACTCCTCGCTCAGCTCCAGCTGCAGCTCGTGCTCGGCCACCTGGACGCGGACGCGGTTGATCATCAGGTCGACGATCTCCTTGACCTCCTCCTTGGCGAGCTTGTGGAAGACGATCACCTCGTCGATCCGGTTGAGGAACTCGGGCCGGAAGACTTTTTTGAGGTCTCCCATGATGCGGTTTTTCATGTCGCCATAGGACATGCCGGTCTCGTCGGCGACGGTGAAGCCGATCGAGGTGTTCTTTGCGATCTCCGAGGCGCCGATGTTCGAGGTCATGATCACGATCGAGTTGCGGAAGTCGACCGTGCGCCCCTGGGCGTCGGTGAGCCTGCCGTCCTCGAGGATCTGCAGGAGGATGTTGAAGACGTCCGGGTGGGCCTTCTCGATCTCGTCCAGCAGCACCACACTGTACGGCCGCCGCCGCACCGCCTCGGTCAGCTGCCCGGCCTCGTCGTAGCCGACGTAGCCGGGAGGAGCACCGACCAGCCGCGACACGGTGTGCCGCTCCTGGAACTCGCTCATGTCCAGCCGCACCATCCGGTCACTGTCGCCGAACAGCGCCTCGGCCAGCGAACGCGCCAGCTCGGTCTTGCCGACACCGGTCGGCCCGAGGAACAGGAAGCTGCCCACCGGCCGGTCCGGGTCGCCGAGCCCGGCCCGCGAGCGACGGACCGCCTCGGCCACCGCCGACACCGCGTCGTCCTGGCCGATCACGTGGTCGTGCAGGTGCCCCTCGAGGCGCAGCAGGCGGTCCCGCT
>DASTAY010000019.1:0-4928 GCA_035712345.1 Solirubrobacterales bacterium | reverse complement strand
CATTCGCAAGAAGCTGGCGTTCACCGCGCTGCTCCTGGCGCTCTACCGGCTCGGGTCGCACCTCCCGGTGCCCGGCGTGAACAGCGACGCCGTCAAGGAGCTCCAGAACAGCCAGTTCGGCGGCTCGAACATCCTGGGCTTCCTCAACCTGTTCAGCGGCGGCGGGCTGAGCCGCCTGGCCGTCTTCGCGCTGGGGATCATGCCCTACATCACGGCGTCGATCATCCTGCAGCTGCTGACCGTCGTCGTCCCCTCGCTGGAGCGCCTGCAGAAAGAGGGCGAGGTCGGGCAGCAGAAAATCACCCAGTACACGCGCTACCTGACCGTCGGCCTCGCCTTCGCCCAGTCTTTCGGCTACGTCTTCCTCTTCCGCTCCTTCGGCAGCGAAGCCGGCAACAACGTCCCCGGCTCGCTGAACGGCGCCAAGATCCTCCTGATCGTGATCTGCCTGACCGCCGGCTGCACCCTGTTGATGTGGCTGGGCGAGCTAATCACCCAGCGCGGCATCGGCAACGGCATCTCGCTGATGATCTTCGCCTCGATCGTCTCGCGGATCCCCAACGGGATCCAGGCCTGGTGGACCAACCCGGATCAGGTCTTCGTCGTGATGATGCCCTTCATCGCGCTGGCGGTGATCGTCGCGATCGTCTTCGTCCAGGAGGGGCAGCGGCGCATCCCGGTCCAGTACGCGAAACGCATGGTCGGTCGCAAAATGACCTCCGGAGGCTCGACCTACCTGCCGCTGCGGGTCAACATGGCGGGCGTCATCCCGGTCATCTTCGCCGCCTCGATCATGGCCTTCCCGCCGACGATCGGCCAGCTGCTCAATACCCCGGCCGCGCTCGACTTCGCCGCCTTCTTCAGCCCCAACGGCTGGGCCTACGTGGTCGGCGAGGTGTTCTTCATCGTCATCTTCACCTACTTCTACACCGCCGTCACCTTCAACCCGGTCGACCAGGCCGACAACCTGAAGAAATACGGCGGCTTCATCCCCGGCGTGCGTCCCGGCCGGCCGACGGCGGAATACCTCGACCGGATCCTCTCCCGCCTCACCTTCCCCGGCGCCCTCTACCTGGGCGCCGTGGCGGCGCTGCCGACGATCCTGATCAGCCAGACCTCGGCCAACTTCTTCTTCGGCGGCACCTCGATCCTGATCGTGATCGGCGTCGCGCTCGACACCGTCAAGCAGCTCGAGGCCCAGCTGATGATGCGCAACTACGAGGGGTTCCTCAAATAGAGCTCAACCTCGTCCTTCTCGGCCCGCCCGGCTCGGGCAAGGGCACCCAGGGGGAGCGGCTGCAGGAAGACCTGCAGCTTCCCTACTGGGCGACCGGCGACATCCTGCGCGCCGCGGTCCGCGACGGGACCGAGTTGGGCAAGGCGGCCAAGGAGTACATGGATCGCGGCGACCTGGTGCCCGACGAGGTGATCGTGGGCGCGATCGCCGAGCGGATCGACTCCGGCGAGGCGGCCGACGGCTTCATCCTCGACGGCTTCCCCCGCACCGTGCCCCAGGCTGAGGCGCTGGCGGCGAAGCTCGGCGAGCTGGGCCGCAACCTGACCGCCGTGTTGCTGATCGACGCGAGCGACGAGGAGGTGGTGCGCCGCCTCGGCGGCCGCCGCACCTGCACCGAGAACGGCCACGTCTTCCACGTCGATTTCAACCCGCCCGAGCGGGAGGGCGTCTGCGACATCGACGGCAGCGAGCTGATCGTCCGCGACGACGACAAGCCGGAGGTGATCGGCCACCGGCTCGAGACCTACCACGAGAAGACCGAGCCGCTGATCGAGTTCTACGACCATCAGAGCGTCCTGCGGAGGATCGACGGCGGCGCCGCGCCGGACGCCGTCGCGGACGAGCTGCGTCGCCTGCTGGCGACGCTGAAGCTGGAAGCCGACGAGTCCATCTAGCCCTTCGAACGGGCGGCTAGCGTGTACAGGATGATCATCCGCAAGACCCCCGAGCAGGTCGACAAGATGGCTGCCTCGGGCCAGGTCCTGGTTCGCTGCCTGCGGATGCTGGCGGCCAAGGCGCGGCCCGGTGTCACCACCAAGGAGCTCGACGCGGCGGCGGAGAAGTTCATCCGCTCGCAGGGGGCCGAGCCGGCCTTCAAGGGCTACCGGGGCTTTCCGGGCTCGATCTGCGCCTCGCCCAACTCGATGGTCGTCCACGGCATCCCCAGCCCCTACGAGCTGAAGCGCGGCGACGTGCTCTCGCTCGACGTCGGCGTGGTCAAGGACGGCTGGGTCTCCGACGCGGCGATGACCGTGCCGATAGGGACGGTCTCGCCGGAGGCGCGCAAGCTGCTCGACGTGACCAGGGCGGCGCTCTTCGCCGGGGCCGAGCAGATGCAGCCGGGCAACCATCTGGGCGACGTCTCGGCGGCGATCCAGCGGGCCGTGGAGATCGAGGGCCTCTCGATCATCCGCACGCTGGTCGGCCACGGCATCGGCCGGGACATGCACGAGGACCCGCAGGTCCCGAACTTCGGCGAAGCGGGCAAGGGCCCGGAGCTGGAGGAGGGGACCGTGCTGGCGATCGAGCCGATGGTCAACGCCGGCGGCCCCCTCGTCCGCATGGGCGACGACGGCTGGGCGGTCTACTCCCAGGACGGCTCGCTGGCGGCCCACTTCGAGTTCACGATCGCCGTCACAGCCGACGGCCCGCGCATCCTGACCCCCTGGCACGAAGACGAGTAGGAGGCAGGAGGCCGGGGCGCCCCGGCCTCTGCCGCTCAACAGGTGTTCGGGGGGAGAGTTCTCCTCGCCGCTCAGCTCTTGAGCATGCGTGCGTTTCACCCGTCACGCGAAGAACCGGATGCGTCGCGAAAAGCTGGACCGAACCGACATCCTCAAAATGGTGGTTCCAGAGAATCGATCCGGGAATGATCCAGATGGTAACTTCTTGTATGCGATGGAGATAAAGGGGACCCGATATTGCGCGGTCGTCGCCTTGGACAACGGCGAACTGATCACCGTCTACGATCTGAGGAAATGATGAAAGCCGATTACGAGAGTCGAGCCGACACGATTCAGATCACGCTGGGAGACGAGGACCGTCCTCTTTCCGGCGGCAGCGACGTGATCGAAAATGGCCGGGTGATCGTCAGCTTCTCTGAGAACCGCCCCGCGATGATTGACGTAATAGGCACGCGCAATGGCTTCGAAGGGGGACTTCGAGTTGCCGCGAAGCGCAACGAGCTCGACGCCGAAGCGCTGATCGCGATCTCCCGCGCCGCGTTGGCGGCGCCGGACCGCCCGGTCCGGCTCGACGTAGGCGCCCGCATCGCCGCCTGACGCCCGGCCCTTTCAGCCCCCCGCCAAGCGCTTCGGGCACTGCTTGACACCCAGGCGGTCCCGAAGCGCCTCCCCTGCTATCTTTCCCGGTCGGCCCTCAGGGCCGTTTGTGCCTGCCTGTCCGATTCATGGGGCGGGTGGGAGTCCTGTAGTCGAGACAACCACCGGAGCGATGAAGGTCCGAGCTTCCGTAAAGCCGATGTGCGAAAAGTGCAAGGTGATCCGCCGTAACGGGGCGGTCCTAGTGATCTGCCAGAACCCGCGTCACAAGCAGCGGCAGGGGTAGATGCCTGCCTCCCCGACCAAGCACGCCCGGATGACCCGCCTGGCGCTTCGCATCCCTGCGTCCTCGGGTTTGCCTTTGCAACCAGCAAAGGCTGCACCCTGCGTCCTTGACCTGCTCGACCAGTCGGATCCCCAAGCGCACTTGGGCAGGAAGGCAGGCATCTAGTCGATGGCGCGCATCGCGGGGATCAACATCCCGGTCAACAAGCGGGTCGAGATCGGCCTCACCTATATCTTCGGCATCGGCCGCTCCACGGCGCAGGACATCCTCCGCGAGACCGGGATCGACGCCGACACGCCGGTCAAGGACCTCACCGAGGAAGAGGTCGTGAAGCTGCGCGAGGCGGTCGAGCGGCGCGAGGTCGAGGGCGATCTGCGCCGCGAGCGCTCCCAGGACGTCAAACGGCTGATGGAGATCGGCTCCTACCGGGGGCTGCGCCATCGTCGCGGCCTGCCCGTGCGGGGCCAGCGGACCAAGACCAACGCGCGCGGCCGCAAGGGTCCGCGTCGGATGAGCGTCGCCGGCAAGCGCAAGGCATAGGGGAGAGAGATGGCAGCAGCCAAAAAACCGGCCAAAGGGCGGACCCGCCGCCGGGTGAAAAAGAACATCGCCTACGGCCAGGCCCACATCAAGACTTCGTTCAACAACACGATCGTCACCCTGACCGACACCCAGGGCAACGTGATCGCCTGGGAGTCGGCCGGCTCGGCAGGCTTCAAAGGCTCACGCAAGTCGACCCCCTTCGCCGCCCAGGTCACCGCCGATGCGGCGGCCAAGAAGGGGATGGAACACGGCCTCGAAAAAGTCGAGGTGTTCGCCAAGGGCGCCGGCTCGGGCCGTGAGACGGCGATCCGTTCGCTGCAGGCCGCCGGCCTCGACGTGACCACGGTCAAGGACGTCTCGCCGCAGGCCCACAACGGCTGCCGGCCGAAGAAGCGGAGGAGGGTCTAGTGGCCCGCGACACCGCCCCGCAGTGCAAGCAGTGCCGCCGCGAGGGCCAGAAACTCTTCCTCAAGGGCGAGCGCTGCTTCACCGACAAGTGCGGCGTCGAGCGCCGCTCCTACCCGCCGGGCGAGCACGGCCGCGGGCGCCTGCGCCAGTCGGAGTATCGGGTACAGCTGCGCGAGAAGCAGAAGACCCGCCGCTACTACCAGGTGCTGGAGAAACAGTTTCGCGCCTACTACGAAAAGGCCGCCCGCCAGGAAGGCGTGACCGGCGAGAACCTGCTGCGGCTGCTCGAGTCCCGCTTCGACAACGTGCTCGTCCGCCTCGGCTTCGCCGCCTCGCGGCGCCAGGCGCGGCAGCTGATCACCCATGGCCACTGGCAGATCAACGGCCGCCGGGT
>DASTAY010000018.1:0-42537 GCA_035712345.1 Solirubrobacterales bacterium | reverse complement strand
CTTCTGGTTGAAGGGGCTGGAGCCGGCGTAGGGATGCCAGCAGCCGCTGGGCCAGGAGCCGGTGGCGAGCGGGAAGGTCACCGTGCAGCCGATTTCGCTCACCGGCCCTTCCAGAGGCGGTTCGCTCGCTGGGGGTTCTTCTGGCGCGGGGGCCGGTTCTTCCGGCGCAGGCGCGGGCGGTTCTTCAGGCGCAGGCGCCGGGCTTGGTTCTTCGGCCACCGCAGGCGGCGTCACGTTCACGGTGAACTGCACGCTGGCCGGACTGGGGTCGACGTTGCCCGAACGGTCTATAGCCGCGACGGAGAACGTGTGCGGCCCATTGACGAGGCCGGTGTAGACGACCGGCGAGGAGCACGAAGAGCCGGCGCCATCGAGAACGCAGCGAAAGGTCGAGTGCTTCTCACTGGACTTGAACTTGACGCTGACCGAAGACGTTGCGACGGTACCGGCCGGCGCCGAGACGATGGTCGTGTCCGGCGCGGTGGTGTCGGCCCGCGACGACGCCTTGTGGGAGGCGAGAGCGGTCGGGCCGGCGGCCTGCCCGAGCGACCTGGTGACCTTCCGCCCGACGGGCTTCGTGAGCGGTCGCCCAGCGCCCACTCGCTGCAGGCGGCGCTTCCGGCCTTCCATACCGGCGGCTTTGTAGATCACGTGTTCGTGGCCCACCTCGTGGGCGAAGGGCGCGTGGCCGCCGGCCTGCGCGGATGCGACCAGTGCAGCGAACACGAGGATCGCCGCCGAAAAGACCCTCACTCGAAATGGGAGTTGCATTGGAATACCTCCGGTCCAAGCCCCTATCCCGAGCTCCTTCGGTAGCCCGGCCCACTCTCAAACGAGTGCCGTCGGCTTTGCGAGCCCGCCTCACGGCGGGGGTGCCTTTATCGGGAGGGCGTGTGCTCTTGCCCGCCGGGTATCGACCGCTTCCGCGCCAATAGGACAGATCGCTCTACCGGTGGACGGAAATCGCGCTGCCGGTGGACGGAAGTCCTACCTGCGCACTCACCCACCTCCGGTAAAGCCATACGCAGAGCCAAAACCCCGGACGAGGTGCGAATCAGGTCGTGCGAGCGCGGCGACGGGGCCGGTAGGCGACATGCGCGGGCCGCTGTCGCTTGCCCGTGACCCTGCCTGCGATCGCCGGCGCTGAATACCAACTGCCGACGACGAAGCGCATGATCGGACCGAAGCTTCCGGCTGCGGGCGCGCCTGCGAAGTGAAGGCCCGCCAGCGAGGACTCGAGCCCCGGCCCGAGGCGCGGGAAGCCGCCGAATACGTCCAATCGCGCGAGGATCTCCGCCGACAGGAAGCCGTACTTGGCGACGTCGATCCTGTACCCGGTGCACGCCAGCAGGTGGTCGGGGGTGAGCCGGCTGCCATCGTCGAGCTCGACCGCGAGACGGCCGCCATCGGGCTCTGCGGCGGCGATCTCCCGGCCGAGAACGAAGCGAACCTCGCGAAGGCGGGGGCGCAGCCAATCCGCCCCCAACGGCGGCATGCAGCGTGCCCTGACCCAGTCCCGGCGCTCGTCGGACAGATGCCGACAGACACCGGGCAGGGCCGCCGTCCAGCCGCTGACCCGGCCACCCACGTCGGTCGGCGGCAACATCCTGGCGTTGAGCGACGCTCGCTCGCCGGGAAGCTCGTGCGGGGGCAGCCAGTTCACCTGGCGGGCGCGGGCCAGCAGGGTGGGGTGGGCCCCGGCCTCGTTCAGCAGGGCGGCGCTCTCGAGAGCGCTCTGCCCAGCCCCCAGGACCAGCACGCTGCGACCCTCGAATCGCCCGAGGTCCTGGTGATCGGCCGGGTGGGACAGGAGCCCGTCGGGCAGTCCGCGAAGGAACTCCGGGACATAGGCGAACGGCGCGATACCCGCCGCCACCACCACCCGCCCGGCGGTGACGGTGTCCCCGCCGTCCAGCCGCAGTGAGAAGCCCTCCGGGACGATCGAGATCTCACTCACCGATCGCCCGTCGACGAGCGGCACCGCGCGCTGCTGATACCAGTGGCCGTACGCGTAGAACTCCTCCAGCCGCAGCGGCTCTGCCGGGGAGCTCCCCGTGTCGGCGATCCACTCGTCGATGCTGAGCGCCATCTCCGGCGCGGCGATGTGAGAGGACCGGCGACGCGAACGCAGCCTCATCCCGACCGGCATGTGCGTCAGCCAGGACTCCATCGTCCTGCCGAAGACATGTACGTCGGCGCCCGCCGTGCGCAGGTAGTTGGCGGCGGCGAGCCCGTGGGGGCCCGCGCCGACGACGGCGACCCCGAGGTCAGGCGCGCGCGCCATCGGACTCCATGGGCGAAGGGGACGGGACGCCTCCCAGCCACCGCGGCAGGCGGTGACGGAGTATCTGCAGCGCCCGCGCTATCGCCGGCGCCGGGTCGCGGCGGCGATGGTAAGGGTGGGAGGTGCCGCGACGAGGACGGGCGACCCGCAGGGCGGCGGCGAAGCGACCGCTGCGGAGATGGGCGGCCGCATGACGGAGATCCGCATCCGACCAACGATAGTAGGCGCCCGACCGCGCCTCGCAGCTCGCCGCCCGGCCGGCAAGGAGCCAATCACACCAGATCGTCGGCAGCGGCGCCCCCGCGTCGACGGCCAGGGCCAGCGAGCCGTAGAGGCGGGGGTTGAAGTCGATTGCCGCAAACTCTCCCGCATCCACCTCGATCAGCTCGAGCTCGAAGATGCCCTGCCACCGCACAGCGGCTATGAACCGTTCGACCTTGAGGGCGAGAGCGGGCGCTAGGCGCAGGGACACCGAGAAGGAGACGGAGCCGGCCGCGGCCGGCCAGGTGCGCACGTAGCGACTGGTCGCGACTCCGAGCAGGCGCCCTTCTGCGACTACGCCCCCGACCGAGTGGACCGCTCCGGTCACCCGACGCTGCAACAGGCAGGGCAGCCCGAAATCCGCCAATACGTGGCGCAGGCCTTCCTCATCCAGGGCGATCACGCTGCCGCGCTGGCGGATCCCGCCATCGCCGCGCACAGCGGTGCCACGGTGCTTGACGAGAACGGGGAAACCGAGCTCCGCAGCCGCCGCTAGCGCCTGCGCCCGGTTCTCGCAGGCGACAGTCCCTGGCGCCGCAAGCCCCACGGCCGAAGCGTGCTCGGCCAGGCAGGCTTTGCTCAGGCAGACATCGACGACCTCGGGCGACGGCAGGCCGAGCGCCACCTGCGGAGGGAAGAGATCGCGGTGTGTCGAGAGGGCCAGCACGGCCGCGTCGCTGCCGGGCATCACGGTGTCGAAGCCGTGGCCCGCGGCGGTCTCCGCGACCGCCGCGGCGAAGGCGCGGCTGTCGTCGCGAGGATCTGGGACGTGGACCCGCTCGTCGCAGTGGCGCGACCATTGGCCCGGCGCCGGCCGGTCACTGCCCGCCGCGCCGACGCGGTATCCGGAGCGCGAGAGCGCCTCGCAGGCGGCCGGGGCCGAGCGCTCCTGCGCATCGGTGAGCAGCACGGCTCGCCGCTCGTCAACCGCCGACCCCCGTCGCCGACTAGGCAACGCCCGCACTCCTTCGCAGACGCAGGAGTCGGCCGGCAAGGCCGACCAGCTCGCGTGCGTCGGCCGGCCGGGGCAACAGCCAGGACGCTTTCGCCGAAAGCGTCCATATGAAGACCCCCGCGACCGCGAGGCCGCCGACGGAATAGGCGATCGAGGACGCGATCGCCGCCCCCATCCCACCGTGGGGCGGAATAAGCAGCAGGTCGAGGGCGACCATGGATACGAAGCTGACCCCGACGCCCAGAGTCTCGCGCAGTGGCCGCCCACGGGCGGTGAGCGCCGTGCCGAACAGCTTCAGCGCGATCACCCCGACGGTGCCCAGGATGAGCACGCGAAGCTCGGAGACCGCGTTGGAGAACTGTGCCCCGAAGATGGTCGTGACCAGGAACGGCGCCGCGATCATCATCACCAGCCCCATAGCCCCGGTGGCCACGACCGTGAGCCGGAAGGTCCGCGTCGCGTACACGCCGGCGCCTTCATGCGATGCGCGGACCATGTCAGCGCGCTGGACGAGCATCAGCGCCGTCGGCAGGAAGAAGAGCGCCTCGGCCCAGGCTACGGCGACCGTGTATATGCCGAGCTCCTTGGCGCCGCCTATGGCGCCGAGGATCCACTGGTCCAGCCGGTAGTTCCCCAGCGTCATCACCGCCCCGGGGTGGGCTCGGGCGCCGAAGGAGACCAGCTCGCGCGCCATCCCCGGCGGCGGCCGATCGAAGCGGGAGATCTTGTAGTGGGTGTGCCAGGCGAAGAGAACCGCAGCTACCGTCTGGCCCAAGACCCAGGCGGCGAGCGCGGTTCCGACCGTCAGCTGCCCGAGCACCGCCAGGGCTCCGTTGACCACGACGGTCGTCACTGGCGTCACCAGCCCGATCAGGTTGTTGGTGCGAAAGTGATAGTGCGCCAGCACGAGCTGTTGCAGATGCGCGGCGAGCGCCATCACCGGCACCACGCAGAGCGCCATGATCTGCAACGAGGGGCTGGTGCCCGCCGCGAGCCCGGTGAAGGCGGTCAGGGCGACAAACATCGTCGCCGCCGCGATTCCGCCGAGGACGGCGGAGAAACGCAGCGAGGCGCCCGCAAGCGCCCCGGCCTCGTGCGGTTGGGAGGCAGCGCGGTTGACGACGGCCTGCGGCACCCCCATGGTCGAGATCTGCGACGTCAGATATGCAGCGGTCATCAGGAAGGCGACCTCTCCCCGACCCGTGGGGCCCAGCGAGCGGGCGACGACGAAGACGTTGACGAAGGAGAGCAGCGCGATCGCGATGCTCGTGCCGAAGGTCATCAGCACCGATGCAGCCGACGCAGAACGGCCCTCCAGGATGTCAGGGCTGTCTTCGGCGCGCGGCAATCGGGTGGTCTCTCGGTCGGGTCGCCCCGGGCCTTTTGGGGGGACGGTCAATCTAGCAGCGCCATTGGCCACATTCCGCGGACGCAGGCAACGATCGGGCCCGCGGCGGGCGATCCGATTCGAGCCGCGGCTCGGCTAGTGTGGCGGCCTTGAGCCACGGCGCACGACAGGGAGAGCCACGTCCTTTCGTGACCATCGTCGTCCCCACGCTCAACGAGGAGCGCTACCTCGAGCGCTGCGTTCGCAGCGTGCTCGACGATCCCTACCCATGCGACCGACTCGAGCTGCTGATCCTCGACGGCGGATCGACCGACGCGACGACGGAGATCGCAACGACCCTGGCGACGGAGTTGGGCGGCGTGCGGCTGCTCGAGAACCCCGGGCGCCTGCAGTCCGCCGCCTTCAACCTGGCGCTGCGAGTCGCCGACGAGCGCGCCGAGTGCATCCTCCGCTGCGACGCGCACGCGATCTATCCGTCCGGCTTCGTCAGCCGGTCGGTCGCCGCGCTCGAGCGGACCGGCGCCGTCCTCGTCGGCTTTCACGCCGTGCCTGCGGCAGAGGCGCCCTTTCAGGCCGCCGTCGCATTCGCGCAGAGCACCCCGGTTGGCGTCGGCGGCTCCGCCTACCGTCTCGGCTCGCACTCTGGCTGGGTCGATTCCGCCATGCACGGCTGCTTCTCCCGCCAGGCGGTCGAAGCCGTGGGCGGCTATGACGAAGGGGCAAGCCACAACGAGGACGCGGAGCTCTCGCTGCGCTTGCGATCCGCCGGGGGAGGCATCTGGCTCGACAGCGGGCTGCGGGTCTCCTACTTCCCGCGCCGCACCGTTGCCGCCCTGGCGCGCCAGTACTTCCTCTACGGACGGGGGCGCGTGGCGACCGTCATCGCACACCGCGAGCGGCCGCTGCCCCGCCAGCTCGCGCCCCCCCTGCTGCTGCTGGCGAATCTCGCCCTTGTCGTCCTCGCCTTTTCGACCATGAGCATCGTCCCCCTGCTGCCGATCGCCGCCTACCTCGTCGCCCTCGCCGCCCTCGCCGCCCTCGCCGCCGTGCGACGGCGAAGGCCGGCGATACTCGCGTCGCCCCTGGCCTTGGCGACGATGCACCACGCTTGGGGCGCCGGGTTCCTGTTCGGGCTGGTCGGCGGCGCCGCTCAGCCGGCTCGCAAGCACCGGCGCAACCCCAACTTCCGAGCACAAGATTAATCGAACGAAAACATCCTAAATTCGGCATCGGCTAAGGTCCGCGGCCTGCACTGCATCGTCACGTCGGCGCCGCCGACGGCCCCTACGCTTCGTCGTGTAGGCGCATCGACCAAAACTTGCCGCCCGGCGACTTGTTTGCGCATACTAAAGGCTCGGTCTGGGTGTGACGATAGGACAGCCAGAAAGCCGATGCGATTCTCGTTCTCCATGCGATCCGCAACCCGAATGCAGCCGATGCCCGAAGCGTCGCCGTCAGTGAATGGCGACCGGGCGGCCGGCCCATGGCTGAAACCCGCCGACGCCGATCGCGCCAGGGGCCTGCGGTCGCTTCGCATCCTGGTGGATCGGGTCCTCCTGCCCTCTCTCGGCGCCCTTCTGGTCGGAGGCCTCTCCGAGTCCTATGAGTTGCTGGTGGTCGCGTTTCTCGCCTTCCTGGCGGCCAGCGCGATCGTCCGCCCCAACCTCCCCTGGCTGCACCTCGTGCGCTTCGCCAAGCTGCCCCTCGAGGCGGTTCCTCCGGCAGCCGCCCTGGCCCTGATCGTGATGGCGGCCGGGCTCAGCGGCCTCCCCCACCTGAGCGTCGCGGACATCGCGATCACGTTGAGCGCGATGACGCTGCTCGGGGTATTGACTTCGATGCTGATCGACAGCGTCAACCCCGTCTCGGCGCCCTCCCGCATCGCCGTCATCGGCTCCGCGCTGTCGGCGGGGGAGCTCGCCCGCGAGCTGCGCCTCGCCGCGGTGAGCCGCTACACGGTCGTCGGGCGGATCACCTACCAGGAGGACCATGAGGGCGAGGAGGAGGACCGCCTGGGCGAGGACCGGGAGGTCCCGCTGCTCGGCTCGCTCGAGGACCTCGCCAACGTGGTCGAGCGCGAGCGCGTCGACCTCCTGGTCATGAGCAGCGAGGTGCCGCGCTTCCGCGTCTTCGAGGAGGTCGCGAACCGTTGCCTGCACCTGCCGGTCCGCCTGATGGAGCTGACCGGCTTCTACGAGGACGTCTTCGGCCACGTACCGGTCGCCGAGATCAACGCCGCCTGGTTCCAGTACATCATGCACCCCCGCTACAGCCCGATCACTCCGCACGCCAAGCGCGCGCTCGATCTCGCGGTCGGTCTCACGCTCGGGGCGATCTTCCTGCCGATCCTGCTGATCTGCGGGCTGATCATCCGCCGCGACGGCGGCCCGGCGCTGTTCAAGCAGACGAGGATCGGGGAGGGTGGCCGGCCGCTCGTCGTCCACAAGCTGCGCACGATGAAGGTCGACGCCGGCCTCGACAGCCAGTGGGCTTCGCCGGGTGACCCACGGATCACGCGCTTCGGCGCCACCCTGCGCAAGCTGCATCTGGACGAGCTGCCGCAGATCGTCAATGTTCTACGCGGCGAGATGAGCATCGTCGGCCCGCGTCCGGAGCAGCCCGAGTTCGTCGAGCGACTCGAGGGCCTGCTGCCCTTCTACTCGCGGCGCCACCTGATCAAGCCCGGCATCACCGGCTGGGCACAGGTCCGCTGCGGCTACGCGGGCTCGGACGAAGGCTCGGCCTGGAAGCTCTGCCACGACCTCTATTACCTCAAGTACCGCTCCACCGCCTTCGACCTGAGCATCCTCGCCGAAACCCTCAGCTCCGTCTTCGGCAACAAAGCGCACGCGGTGAACACGAGCACCGCCCGCCTCGTCCAGAGCGATCCGGTCGCCGTCGTCGGCGACCCGCTCGGGCGGAGCACCGTCAACTCCTGACGGCGCCCGCCACCCTTACGCGGAAGGATCCCGGCTCAGGTTCTGGGGGTCGACCGGGTGGCGCGCCTGAGCAACACCCCGAGCCCGATCAGGGAGAGGCCGAGCAGAAGGAAGATCGCCAGTTCCAGGCCGGTGAACGGCAGAATCGACGCACTGCCGGTTTCCGCGGGGGATTCGCTCGCCGCAGCGGGCGCGGCTTCCGGGCCGGAGCTGTTCGACGCGGCCTGGTTGACGGCGCCCAACGGCGCGGCCTCGTCGTATCCTTCTTCGCCGCTCGTCGCAGCCGCCGTGGGCACACCGACGACCAGCAGCAGGGCCACTGACAGGGGGATCAAGATCTGCTTGAGCTTCATGCGAGTAATGGTTCGCTCCTTGGGGAAAAGAAGAGATTGAAGAGGATAGGAATCTGCCGGGGGCCGCACCACCTCGGCTCTCAATCAATCAGGCTAGCGCAGCTTGACCAAAACTTCAGGTTTTCGACGGATGTCGTAACCCGGCGAGTCAGGGGGACGGGCTCGCGAGCGGGTGCAAGCGCTGCGTCAGCTGTTCGTTCAGAGCTGCCTCGATGGCGTCCGGGGCGACCTCTCGACCACGCCTGAAGCGCGCCAGGACGCGCCTGACCTGCACTTGCCTGGGGTTCAGGCGGGCGGCGGTCGCGGCCTCGTGCACCGCAAGCCGAAAGCGGCCCCTTGCTGCAAGGGACATCCCAAGCTCGAGCCGGGCGAACCAGTTGTCGGGCTCGCGTTCGACTGCCTCCGCGAACGCTTCCTCGGCCACGGCGGGCATGCCGCCGCGGCGCGCGATCAGCCCCTTCGCCAGCAGCGGTTCGGCGCTGAGGAAGTTGAGGTCGGCGGCGCGGTCGAGGCGTTGCAGCGCCGCCGTGGTGGAGCCGGCGGCGTAGCTGTCGTAAGCGGCGGAGACATAGCGGGCGGCGATCCCGGGCAGAGCCAGCGACACGGCGAGCGCGATCGCGAGGATCGCCCCCGCCGCCCCCGGCAGGCCGAGCGGCAGCAGGCCGTATCGTCGCCGAGTGGCGACCGGGCGCTCCTCGGGAATCGATTCGCCGCTGCGAATCGAGATCGCGAGCATCGCGAATGCGATCACGCCGAGGCCGGTGAAGGCCCACATCCAGTCGACCAGCCCCTGGACGAACCAGACGGAGAAGGCCGCCAGCGCCGCTGCGGCGATCCCCGCCTCGAGTGGCCCGGCTCGACGGAGAGCGCGTCCGACGGCGAAGAAGGCGAGTGCGAGGAAGGCGCCGAACAGGGCGACGCCGATGAGGCCGAACTGAACCAGGACGCGGAATGCGAGGCTGTGCGGAAAGTGCGGCGCCTCGCCGCTGTGGCGTTGGCGAAGGTAGGGGACGAGGAAGTTCTCGGAGCCGATCCCGGCCACCGGATGGTTGGCGAATTCGTCGAGGGCGACGCGGTAGAAGTCATAGCGGTTGGAGCCGAGGGAGCCTCCGAAACGGCTCGAGCTTTCTTCGACCTTGCTGTATCCGGAGCTGCGGAAGTCATCCCAGCGGGCTTCCGTCCAGCGCACCGGGTTGCCGATCGCGACCAGGATTGCGGCGACCGATACGGTCGCCAGGGCCAACAGGCCCCAGTTGCCGGCCCGCCGTGCTCCGTCCCCCGGCTTGGGCATGCGCTCCGACACGAACGCCCCCAGGGCGCCGACCGCGATGGCGACGGCGGTGCTGAGGACGATCGCCAGGCGCGCTTCGGCCAGGCGGTCCTCGAAGCGCACGGCGTTGCTCACGTCGACCAGGTCGGTCAGCGTGCCGAAGGCAAGCGCCGTCAGGGCACCCGCGACCGCGAGGCAGAGCAGCGAGGGCCAGCGCTGCGGCACCGCGGCCAGGTAGACGATGGCCGCCACCGCGACCGCCAACACACCACCGCGACTCTGGGTGAGCAGCGCGATCTGCAGCAAAGCGGTCGCGCCGCCGAGCGCGATCCCACGCAGAGGCCAGGGAGCGAGGCGGACGGCGGCCAGGTAGATGAGTGGAAAGACGCCCATCAGGCACATGCACGCCGTCGCGTTCGCGTACCCGGCGGGGTCGGTCAGCCTGCCGCCGACGAACTGGCCGATCGGGTCCCCCAGCGCCCCCACGACGATCGTCCCGGTGGCGACCGCGAGCAGGCCGAATCCGGCCAGCGCCAGCGCCAGCGCCCCGGCTCGGCGCGGCCAAGGGCGGGTGAGCGTAACCGCCAGCGCCAGCCCGAGGACCAGCGCCCGGTTGGCGCCCACCCAGGCGTCGCCGGGAACGTCGGCCCAGAGGATCGAGAGGTAGTTGAGCAGGACGAACCCGGCGTAGGCGAGCAGGATCCAGGCGAAGAGCGACGGCAGCTTCGGGTCTCGCGGGGATTCCAGGACGAGGACCAGGCCGAGCAGGGCCAACAGGAAGAGTCCGGCCGCGTGCCAGGCCGTGAGGCTGAAGCCGCCCCCGAAGGCGGTCAGGATCACCCCGGTGGCGATCGCGACCAAGCCTGGGATCGCCAGGATGAGGGCTCGTGAGTCACGGCGGGAGACGAGCCGCCCGAGCCAGTCGACCGAGCGCTCGAGCCGGGGAATCTCGCTATCCCTGGCAGCGGGCGGGGGAACTATTTGCGGATCGAGGTTCATGCGCCCGGCAGCATTCTGACGTGTCGGGCGAGCTCGTGTGAGATCCCTCCGCTTCCCGCCGCGAGGGGCGCACGGCGCCGCTCGTCCTCAGGCGCCGGGCTCCCGTCGCGGCACCAGCACCAGGCGCTTGAACTCGGCGACCAGGACGCCGTCCTGGTTCAGCACGCGGGTGTGCACCTTGACGACGCCGCGGTCTGGCTTCGACTGGGACGGCTTGACGTCGAGGACCTCGGTCTCGCAGAAGAGCGTGTCTCCGTGGAAGACCGGATTCGGATGGCTGAGCTCTTCGGTCGCCAGGTTGGCGATCGCCTTGCCGGAGACGTCGGAGACCGACATCCCGAGCGCCAGCGAGTAGACGAGCGGCCCGACGACGACGTTGCGGCCTTGCTGGGAACCTTGCGCGTAGACGTCGTTGAGGTGGAGCGGGTGATGGTTCATCGTGATCAGGCAGAAGAGGTGGTCGTCGGACTCGGTGACGGTCTTCGCCGGCCAGTGCTTGTAGACGGCGCCGACCTCGAACTCCTCGAGGTAGCGGCCATAGCTATGCGCGCCGGACGCCTCGCGCTCGGCCTGATCGGTGGTTAGCTCGTAGGTCTGCTCGCTCATCGGTTGCGGGATCTCCTTGGTCTGGGTCGGCGCGGGATGCTATCCGGGCGCCGCACGGCGGGCCTCAGTGGGCTTTTTTCAGCTGCGCGCGCTGCTCCTGGCGTTCGACCACCTGGACGACCAGCTTCTTCACGTTCGAGTCGCCGGTCGCCTTGATGTGGCCGGTCTCCACCGCGCGGCGATAGCTCTTCAACGTCCCTTTCTCGGCAAGCTCGTTGAACTGCGCCCGATCGACCTGGACCAGCACCCGCTCGTCCTGGGCGAGGTCCTTCTTGATCTTCGGCCCCGGCAACTCGACCCGGTAGAGCTGGATGTCGCCCCTGCCCTTCAGCTCCAGGCCGAAGACCAGCTTCAGCTTCTGCAGGGCCGGGACTTCCGCCTGAAAGCGCTCGATCGCGGTGCGGATCAGATCGGCGGTGGATGCCATCGACTAGATCTTGTGCCTCTGGAGCAGCTTCTTGCCGATCACCATGCGCTGGATCTCCGAGGTTCCCTCGCCGATCAGGAGCAGCGGCGCATCCCGGTAGAGGCGCTCGATCTCGTACTCCTTGGAGTAGCCGTACCCGCCGTGGATGCGGAAGCTTTCTTCGACGCAGAACTTGCCCGCCTCCGAGGCCAGGAGCTTCGCCATCCCGGCCTCGAGGTCCGAACGCGCGCCGGCGTCCTTCATCCGCGCCGCCTTGCGGGTGAGGAGTCGAGCGGCCTCCAGCTGGGTCGCCATGTCGGCGAGCTTGAACTGGATCGCCTGGTGCTGGGCGATCGGCTTGCCGAAGGTCTTGCGTTCCTGGCTATAGCGGAGGGCGAGCTCGAGCGCCCGCTGGCCGATGCCGACGCCGCGGGCGGCGACGTTGACCCGGCCGACCTCGAGCGCGTCCATCATCTGGATGAAGCCCTGCCCGACGCCGGCCTCCTCGCCGCCGAGCACGCGCTCGGGCGGGCACCTGTAGCCGTCGTAGACGAGCTCGGTCGACTCGACGCCCTTGTAGCCCATCTTCTTGATCTTCGGCGGTACGTCGAGGCCGGCGAAGTCGCCCTCGTTGACTTCCTTCCAGGGCTCCTTCTCGGTGACGAAGCAGGTCATTCCCTTATAGGGGGGGTCCGCCTTGGGGTCGGTCTTCATCAGGACGAAGACGACGCTCGAGCCGAGGCCGTTGGTCACCCACATCTTCTGCCCGTTCAACTCCCACGCACCGTCGTCGCCCTTCCTGGCGGTCGACTTGATCCCCTGAACGTCGGAGCCGACCTCGGGCTCCGAGAGCGAGAAGGCGGCGCGGATCTCGCCCGTCGCCATCTTCGGCAGGAAGTATTCCTTCTGCTCGTCGGTGCCGAACTTCATCAGCAGGTAGGAGCCGATGAAGTGCGTGTTGACGACGCCGGAGATCGAGATCCAGCCGCGCGAGAGCTCTTCGACGATCATCGCGTAGGTCGTCAGGTCGAGCCCCATGCCGCCGTACTCCTCCGGGATCGTCACCCCGAAGAGGCCCAGCTCCTTCATCTGCTCGACGATCGGCTCCGGGAAGGAGTCCTCGTGGTCGTAGCGCTCGGCGTTGGGGATGATCTGCTCGTCGACGAACTGGCGCACCATCTCGGTGATGTCGCGCTGGATGTCGGTCTGCTCGGTGTAAGCGGCGGTCTCTACGGCCATGGCTCCTGATCCGGTCGGGGTTCTTGGAAGCCGAAGGATATCGGCGCACCCCACCTGCGCCTCGCCGATGGCGCTGGGCGCGCGTGCGATCAGACGGAGAGGGGCATTCGCTGCAGGCGGCGCAGTCGCTCGGCGACGCGGTCGGCGCGCGCGTTGAAGTCGCCCATCTCCTCGCTGCCGTCAAGCAGGGCCTGGGGCCGCCCGCGGTCGGTCGGAGCGGCCTGTGGGCCGGCGGCCATGGCAGCGCTTGCCCGCTCCGCCAGCGTGGCGGCGCGCCGCGCCTGCTCGGCCGCATCCAGAGCCGCGGCGCCGACCGTCATCACCGCCGCCTCGGAGGCCCGTGCGATCGCCAACGCCTCGTCGATTCGCTCGACCAGCTCTCCCAGCAGGGGGGGCCGGGCGCCGTGCGGCAGCGTCCAATCCTCGGCGCCATCGCGCGCACGGTCACTCATCTCCTCCATGTACGGCGGCGAGGCCCGAATCCCTGCGCCCCGCCCGAGAGCGCCGTAGAGGTTTGGTCCGCTATCCGAGCCAAACCTCTACGGCGCCGGCTTGGTTAGATTTCCGCCGGACCTTCCCCGACCCGAGGAGCAGCTTGAGAAACCCCAGAGACTTCTTCCAGCCGCAGGCGATCGGCGCCCCCGAGCCGCTGGCCGAGATCCCGGTCAAGCCATCGCGGATGATCCACTTCCTCGACTTCTCCAACGAGAAGATGGTCGCCAAGGCGGCCGACATCGCCAAGCAGACCGACATCCTGCTCGGCAACCTCGAGGACGCGATCCCCGTCGACCGCAAGGAGGCGGCGCGCGCCGGGCTGATCAAGGCCGCGCAGGAGTCCGACTTCGGCCAGACGGCGCTCTGGACGCGGGTCAACTCGCTGGAGAGCCCCTGGGTGCTCGACGACCTGACGACGCTGATCGGCGAGATCGGCGACAAGCTCGACGTCGTGATGGTGCCCAAGGTCGAGGGCGCCTGGGACATCCACTACGTCGACCGCCTGCTCGCCCAGCTCGAGGCCAAGGCCGGGCTCGACCGGCCGATCCTGATCCACGCGATCCTCGAGACCGCGCAGGGCGTCGTCAACCTCGAGGAGATCGCCGCCGCCAGCCCGCGCATGCAGGGGATGAGCTTCGGCCCGGCCGACCTCGCCGCCTCGCGGCGGATGAAGACGACCCGCGTCGGCGGCGGCCATCCGGGCTACCGTTCGATGGAGGACCCGGCCGACCCCGAGAATCCCGAGGCCGACCGCGTCACCGCCCAGCAGGACCCCTGGCACTACTCGATCGCGCGCATGGTCGACGCCTGCGCCTCGACCGGGATCCTGCCCTTCTACGGCCCCTTCGGCGACATCAAGGACACGGCCGGCTGCGAGACCCAGTTCCGCTCCGCCTTCCTGCTCGGCTGCGTCGGCGCCTGGTCGCTGCACCCGGTGCAGATCGGCATCGCCAAGAAGGTCTTCAGCCCGCCGGTCGACGAGGTCAAGTTCGCCAAGAAGGTCCTGGAGGCGATTCCCGACGGCCGTGGCGTCCACATGATCGACGGCAAGATGCAGGACGACGCCACCTGGAAGCAGTGCAAGGTGATGGTCGAGCTGGCCGAAATGCTGTCCGCCAAGGATCCCGAGCTGGCCGAGGCCTACGGGCTATAGCCCTCTCCGTCAGGTCCGGCCTTGGGTGGCACCGACTCCAATCTCCGTGTTTTCGACGAGGTGGCCGACAGCTATACGGACCTGGCGCTGAAGCCCGCCGAGCGACGCCTGCTCGGGCTGCTCGGCCACCGGTTGCACGAGATGGAGATGCTCGACCTCGGCGTCGGCGCCGGGCGGACCAGCTACACCTTCGCCCCCTTGGTGCGGCGCTACGTGGGGCTCGACCAATCGCCGCGCATGGTCGCCAAAGCGCGGGAGCTGGTCCGCGAAGACGAGGGAGCGGAGATCGTGCAGGGAGATGCCCGCGACCTCTCCTCGGCGGGCGGGCCCTTCGACCTCGTCCTCTTCAGCTTCAACGGCATCGACGCGGTCGGCCACGAGGACCGGCTGAAGATCCTCGCCCAGGCGCACCGCGTGCTGCGCCCGGGCGGCTTCTTCCAGTTCTCCTCGCACTCGCTCGGCGCCCTGCCGCTCGACCCGCGGCGCGAGCGCTCGCCTCAATTCCGCGGCTCGCTCCTCTACGCGGCGTACGCGAGCCTCAAGGCGATCCCCCACCGCCGGGGCGTCGAACGGATAAATCGCCAAGTCGATCTCGAGGCGGCCCGCGAGCGGGGTTGGGTGATAGTCCCCGAAGTGGGTCATGACTTCCAGATCGACGACTACTACATCGACCCCGAGCACCAGGTCGAGCAGCTCGAGCAGCTCGGCTTCAGCGTGGAGGCGATCTACGATCGCGAAGGGCGTGACGTCACCCTGCCCTTCCACGGCCGCGACGCCTGGTTGGATTACCTCTGCCGGCCCGCCTAGGCGATCGGCTCGGCACTCGCCAGGAACCGCTCGATCTGTTCGCCCACCAACGCCTGCGCGGCGCGTTGCGCCGGGATCGGCCGCAACGTGTGGTCGCTGCCGGGGAGCCTGCCCAAGGTTACGTTGGGCCAGCTCTCGAGGCGCGTCGTGACGCCCTGGGCTCGCAGTTCGGCCTCCAGCGCCTCGTCGCCCGAAAAGGCCATCGTCAGCAACGTCCCGTCCTCGAGCCGGCTCAGCTCCTCGCCGATGTCCGAGCCGGTCGGCTCCGAGCGGGTCAGCTTGCCGCGCACGGTCCGCCCCAACTTCGTCACCAGCGCCGCGCTGAGAGCCAGCAGCCGCGCGAGCCTGATCTCGCCTCGCAGCAGCTTGCGCAACCAACGGCGGTCGATCGCCCGTGCGACCTTGCGGGCTTCGCGGTCGGCGAGCAGTTGGGAGTGCCAGGTGAGAGCGCCGGCGTTGAGCAGGAGCGCGCCAAGCACGCGCCGGTCGCGCTGGGCCGCGCGGAACGACCAAAAGCCGCCCGCGCAGAGGCCGACGAGGAAGAACCGCTCGACGCCGTGCCGTCCCTCCAGCTCGTCGAGCACGGCGCCGACCTGGCCGTCGAACGCCGGCACGTAGAACTCCGAGACCTGCCTCAACCTGCTCTCGTCCCCGTCGCTCTCGCCGATCCCCGCCAGGTCGACGCGCAGGGAACGCACGCCCTGGCGGGCGAGCCGCCGCGCCATCTCGACCCATAGCCGGTTGGGCCCGGTGCTGCGCACCGCGCCGGCGTTGAGGAAGACCGCGCAGACGTCGCCCGCCTGCTGGCCGACCGGCTCGCAGAGCACGCCGACGAGCCGCCCCAGGGGCACCTGCGAGGACCAGGTCGACTCGCGGACCGCGCCCTCCCCGACGTCCAGCTCGGCGGCTCGCTCGGCCCGCGTGACGCCGGTTCCACCCGCGCTCGCGCCGGGCGACACTCCTTCGCCGCTTGCGAGCCAATCCTCGACTTCGCTCGCCACCTCGCCGGAGAGCCGCGTGCGCTCGGGGTGCACGACGAGGTCCCCCCAGCCGCTGCCGGCCCCGACGCTCACCTCGACCCCGGCCGCCTCGAGGTCGTCGCGGATCCCGTCGGCGGCGACTCCGTCCCGGCCGAGGAGCAGGGCCCGTCGCGGGCCGGCTGGCGCGGGGAGCCCGCCGGGCAGCTCCCGCAACGCGGCGATCGTCGCCGCGCTGAGCACGAAGCCACCCGCCTCGATCGCACCCTCGGGCAGCGCTTCCGCGTCTTCCCCATGCCATTCCTGCATCCTCGAGAAGGCCCGCGTCTCACGCACGAAGGCCTTGCCGGTCGCCGGCGCGGCCCAGGTGATCAGCTCCTCGATCGCGGCGCCGCGAGAACATGCCTCGCGCGCCAGCAACCCCCCGAGCCCGAGTCCCAGAGCCGCCACCCGCGGCGCTGCGGTCGCCTCGCGCAGCCACTCGGCGGCGGCGGCGATCGACGCCAGCCACGTCTCGGGAAGCCCCGCGTCGCCGGGCGCGCCCTCGCTGTTGCCGGTCGCCGGCAGGTCGAAGCGTAAGGTCGGATGCCCGCGGGCGGCCAGCCGCTCGGCCCAGCGCTTGCGGCTTCGGTACGAGGCGACCTCGTCCCAGCCCCAGGGGGCGCAGAGGAGCACCGCGCTCCCCGTTGGCGTGTCCGGGGACGGCAGGTCGAGTATGCCGTAGAGGGTGCTGCGGGGAGTCGCCAGGAAGCAGGGGCCTGAAACCGCCGACATCCGAGCTACACCGGGCCCTGGACCGTTGCCGTCATACGGCCGCGCATGTTGAGAGCGCTGACGGAGATGGAAGAGATCGAAGCACCTGAGAGCGATTTGAGCATAACGGCATGCTCGACTCCGGGCTCCAGGGAAAAGGCGTCGTCCTCGGGCTCGGCCTGCTCTGCGCTGACCCGCACGCCGTAGACGAAGCGATCGCTCCGCAGGAGAAGCCGGGCCCCCCCTTCGTGGGCGGCCGTCGCGCTCGCCTCCAGACCGAGCCGCCCAGGGGCCTCAACCGCGCTCGGGCGGCCGGCGGGCAGGTGGAAGCAGCGCGAGAGCGGCGCGGCGGCGTTCGGCTCCCGCTCGAGGCTGGCGACGATCAGATCCTGGGCCGGCGGGCCGAACCGGTAGGCCCAGGACGAGTCCGCAAAGCGCCCGAGCAGCGCCTCGAGGTCGAAGCTCGCCGTCGCATGAGCGGCGAGCGCCACGTCCACCGCGGCATCGCCGACCCGCTGCTCCCAATCGGCGTAGAGGCCGATTCGCAGGTTCGCCTCCAACGGCTCTTCGGCGTCGTTGGCCACGTGCACGGCCACTCCGCCGAGGCCCTCGTCGGTCATCCACACGGCCACCGGGGCGAGCGCTCGGCGCAGGTGGTGATAGGCGCACTTGGGCTTACCGGCGTGGTCCAGGAGGCCCCAGCCGGCGCCTGGCGCCAGGTCCTTCATCCAGAGCACGAGGCCGCCGCCGCAGGGTGAGCCCGCGCGGCGCCACTCGCCGAAGACCGCCGCCATGACCTCGCCCGACACCGCGCGGGACAGCTGCAGGTACCGGTCGTGGTCGTAGCGGCGCAGCTCACCCGGATCGACGCCGAAGAGCTGCGCCAGGTAATGGTCGCGGACATCGTCGAAGTCCCAGCCTGCGCCGACGTCGCGGGGCACCCCCGCCTTCCAGCGCGGATGGTGGACGACCGCTTCGGCCGGGCCTTCCGGCAGGAGGGCGTCGATGGCGGCCTCGTCGGGCACGTTGGCGAAGGCCAGGCACTCAGCCGCGAAGCGCACGCCGGCCAGCCGCGCGTCGGAGAGGGGGCGGCGATAGCCGCCGACGCCGTAGTAGTTCGCGATGCCGCGGTCGGGGACGAAGGGGCGCGCACCGCCGCAGGGGGCCGAGGGGACGTAGGGGACGTCGGCTCCGGCCTCCGCGGCGAGCCGCGGCAGCAGCTCGCCGAACAGCTCCCCGCGACCGAGCGCCGGGTCGGCGCCGAACATCGCCGCCTGCTGCTCGACCTCGCTGTTGCCGCAGAGGACCGCGGTGCTGGGGCGGCCGGCGATCGACGCAAGGACCGCCTGCGCCTCCGCCTCGACCGACTCGCGGAAGCGCTCGTCGGCGAGCGGGTAGTCGAAGTTGGCGAACATGAAGTCCTGCCAGACGAGGATCCCCAGCTCGTCGCAGAGGTCGTGGAAGAGCGGGCTCTCATAGGCCGCCGTGCCGGGAATTCGCAACATGTTCATGCCGGCGTCGCGGGCTCGTTCGAGCGCCGCCCGCAGGCGCTCCTCCCCGGGGGCCAGCCCGACCGGGTCCTCGGGGGTCCAGACCGCGCCACGCGCGAACACGCGGACGCCGTTGACGTGCAGGTCCAGCCCGTCGACGTCGAGCGCGTGGTCGGGGCCCGGGCCGGGAGCGAGATCGCGGAAGCCTACCCGGCCAAGATCGGCGGAGAGCGTCTCAGCGCCGCTCCCGATCCTCAGCGACACCCGGTGCAGGACAGGCTCGCCATGCGTGTGCGGCCACCAGCGGGCCACCGAGGGCACGCGCAGCTCCCCGCGCGCCACCCATTCCTCGTTGCCCGGCTCGAGCTCCAACGCGACGCAATGGGAGCCCGAGGGCCCCTCGAGCTCCAGCTCCGCCGCTTCGGGCGCCGCTTCGCCGAGCGCGCGCAACCCGACCCGCACGGCGAGCCGGCCCTCGTCGCCGCTCAGGCGGGCACGCAGGCGCACGCCCTCGAGCGCGACGGCGCGACGGCGCTCGAGCCATACCGGGCGCCAAGGCCCGACCGCCGGCGGGCCCGGCGCGAAGCCAGGCGCGCGGCCGAGCAGCATCGTGCGGAAGAAGCGCAGCCGCCCGTCGGCCAGCATCGTGCGCCAGCGTGCGCGCGGCTTGCTTCGCGTGCCCAGCAGCGGCGCCAGCGCGCGGCAGCGGATCGCCAGCTCGTTGCCTTCGCCGAGCAGCGACGAGCCGACGTCGAGCGTGTGCGCCGCGAACATCGAGTCGCTCTCGAGCACCCGACGGCGGTTGAGGAAGACCTCGGCGACGGTGGCGATCCCGGCGAGGCGCAGCGCCACCTCCTCGCCCTCCGCGGGCGGGGCGGCGTCGAAGCGGACGCGAAACCACCAGTCCTCGCCGTCGAGGTCCGCCACCTCGCCCTGCCGCCAGAGGCCGGCCCCCAGGAGCGCGGCGGCGGCGGTGCCGGGAACGGCCGCCGGGATCCACTCGAGCCCGTCGAGCGTGTCCGGATCGAGGTGGGAATCGGGACTGCACGAAGCGGCCTCCCAGCCGCGGGAGAGCTGCTCAGCCGAGCGCATCGGAGATCTCCGCGAAGACCCTGTCCCACGCTCCCGCGAGGGACTCGACCGCCGGCTCGGGGTCGAACTCGCGGCGGCGCGCCAGCTTGAAGGAGAGCGTCTTGCAGCCCTCGACGATCTCGCCCATCGACCGCGCCGCGCCGCCGTCTCCCTCCCCCAACAGCCACTCCACATAGGAGGAGCCGGCCTCGAAGGCCGAGCCGACCATCCGCACGGTGGCGAAGGCGTAGTCGTGGTAGGCGGCGCTGTCGCCGGCGAGCAGCCGCGGCAGATCGAGCGCCAGCTGCTCGCCGAAACGCGCGAAGGGATTGTCGCGCGGCCGCCGCGCGAGGCTCGCACCCAGCATCTCACGGCTCGTCGCACGCAGCTCCTCGCCGGCGAGGCGCGGTCCGGCGTCGAGCCGGGCGAGCTCGGCGTAGGGCGGCAGCACATCGCCGGGCAGGTCGAGCCCGAGTCGGAAGACGCCCCGATAGTCCTCGCCGGCGAGCTCGTGATAGCCGCGGCCATGGAAGTAACGGAGCCGCTCGGCGTCGCGGTCGATCGACTCCGCCACCACGGAGCTCTTCACGTGCTCGCTGCGGTAGCTCGTCGCCGACGTGTCGGGCAGGTACCACGAGTCGAGCTCGACGATCAGCGTGCGCCCCCGCTCGATCTGCTCGGCGATCTGGTCTGGCAGCTCCCGGTAGGGCTGCATCTCGTGGATGTCGACGCCGTAGAGCCGTTCGACGTCCTCGGGCCGCGGCTTGAAGAAGGTCCACTGGTCGCCCTCGAAGTCGACCTCGAGCGCGCAGGCCATCATCGCCAGGGGCTCGTCGCCGCGCGCGTGCAGGAGCTCGATCAGGATGTCGGTGTAGCAGTTGGTTTCCGGGTATGCGCGCGCGTGGCCGTGCAGCATGTGCGGCTGGTAGGCCTCCGGGTCGAGGCCGAGCAGGCTGACCATGCCGTGCCCGTCGCCGGCGCTCATCCCAAGCCCAGCCCCTCTTGCACCTCCGTCGGCCACGATTCGGGGTCGAGGCCGTGCTCGCGCAGCAACGCCAGCACGATCCGCTCGAGGCCGAAGCCGAGGCAGGCCGTGTGAGCCGTCCGGTCCTCGGCTTCGACCTCGATCCCGTAGACGGCGGAGAAGTGCGACTGGTGATAGTTGAAGGAGGCGACCGCGGTCGGCTCCGGGCCGGCGATCGGGGCCACCACCTCGAACTTCAGCTCCTGCGCGCGCTGGCCGCGGGCCAGCAGGCGGCCGCTGCGCCCGAAGAAGGGGTCGTTTGCGACCTCCGCTCGGGCGTCCAACCCCACCGAGCGGAGCAGCTCGATCGCGCGGTCGCGCCAGCTGTCCCGCCACGCTTGGACGGCCTCCGGCTCGGCGATGCGGACGATCTCCCGCTGGTGGAACATCTGCATCCGCGCCGGGTCGCCCGAGGGCTCGCGCCGGAAGACGTAGGACCCGCCGGCGTCGACGGTGACGCCGCCCGGCGCCAGCGGGCCGCGAGCGGCGACGGCCGGGTAGACCGGGTAGCAGGCCGCCGGGGTGAGGACGAGGTCGGTCATCTGCTGGAAGTCGCTCCAGTCGGCGTGCCGGGAGGCGAGCTCCTCCTGCTCCGCCGCCTGGGCCTCATCACCCTCGAAGGAGAAGACGGAGCCGGCGAGGTGTGGAAAGGACTTCAGGTAGCCGATCCGCTCCAGCTGCTCGCGCGGCAGCAGCGGCGGGAAGGCGAGATGCTCGGGCGAGTCGGCGGCGGCGGCCTCGCTGACCAGCGAGTCGAACCCCCGCCGGATTCGCTCGAAGGCGGCGCCGCGGCCGAAGACGCCGGCCACGCCGCTCTCGACCAACATCCCGGCGTCGACGAGGGCGCGCAGGAAGGCTTCCTGCTCCGGCGTGCCGGCGCGAAACTCCGCCAAGGCTCAGACCTCCTTGGCGATCAGCAGCAGGCTCGCGTCGGTCTTGTGGATTCTCTCGTTCGCGACCATCAAGCAGGCCGACATCGTGTCGCGCAGGTGACGGCCGACGCTGAAGGGGGTGTCGTTCTTGTAGCCGACGATCCCGCATACCCCGAGCGCGTCCTGACAGACGCGGGGCGCCTGTTCGGAGGCGGCGATCTTGAGGTTGTTGAAGCGCAGGATGGTCGCCATCTCCGAGAGCCGCGCCCGGTCCTCCGCCGAGTCGCAGAACTCGCGCAGGGCCAGCGAGACCTCGGCGCGCAACAGCGAGAGCTCGCTCATCAGCTCCGAGAGGCGTATCGCGGCCGGCAACGGCTCACCGGGCTTGCGCTTCGCGGCCGCGCGGACGAAGGCCCGCGCCCGGTCGAAGGCGTCGGTCGCCACGCCGAGCCAGACGTGCGACCAGAGGATGTGGGAGATCGGCGTCATCGACTCGCTCGAGATGCGCGAGAAGGGGGTGGCGAGGATCTGCTCGACCGGGAACTCGGCCGTGGCGACGAATCCAGGCGAGCAGGTGCCGCGCATGCCGAGCGGGTCCCAGGTCCCCTGCGGCGCCAGCTCGGTCTGCTCCTTGGTCGAGAGGACGAGGACCTGGTCGCCGCCCTCCGCGTCGGGAGCGCGACGAACGGTGGTCAGGAAGGCGTCGGCGTGGCCCCCGTAGGAGACCGTGGGCGCCTGCTTCTCGAAGCCGGCGACTCCGTCGACGGGTTCCGAAACGGCGGCCACCGACTTGCCCATGTCGCCCCCGGTCCCCACCTCAGAGGTGATCGAGGCGACGAGGCGCTGCTCGTCGACGACCTCGCGCAGGTACTGCTCGAACCAGGGCGAGTCCTCGAAGTGCCGGACGATGCAGGCGATCTGGATCTGGTGCATGGCGAAGACCATGCCCGTCGCACCGCAGTGACGGCCGAGCTCGAAGCATGCCTCGGCGATCGTCTCCAGCGAGTGGCCGGCGCCGCCCAAGTCGCTCGGCACGTAGGCGGACAGGGCCCGGGCCTCGCGGAGCGCCTCGACCGCCTCCCGCGGAAAGCGGGCCTCGCGATCCACCGCGTCGGCATGCGGTCCGACGACCTCGACGGCGATGCGCCGTATCTCCTCGACGAAATCCAGGTCGATGGTGGCGGCCGCGGCGACGGTCATACGGCCGCACCGCGGACCTGCTCGAGGGCGGCGGCGATGGAGGCGATGCTCTCGAAGACGCTCCGCTTCAGCATGGAGTCTTCGAATTCGACGTCGAACGCGTCCTCGAGCGCGATCATCACGTTCACGCTCGCATGCGAGCTCATCCCGGCCTGGTAGAGGTCGGCATCGTCGCCGAGGCTGTCGACATCGACGGAAAGCTGCGCATGGTCCTTGATCACCTGTCGGATCTGATCCCTCATCGCTACCCCAATCGGTCTGCTGAGCGGGAAACCTTAGCGGCGGGCGAAGCGGGTCCGAACGAGGCCGGCTACGCGCTGACGACCGAGGCCGCCGCGAACCCAGCCTCGTGGGTGATGCTCAGCGCAAGCTCGCTCACCCCTGCCTCCTCGGCCAGCTCGGCGGCCCGCCCGGAGAGCTCGAGCCGAACCTCCCCGTTCGGCTCCCTGCGCACCTCGATCGCGGTCAACCGCACACCCTCCCCGGCCCCGGGAAGAGCCTTGATCGCGGCCTCCTTGGCGGCGAAGCGGGCAGCGAGACGCTCCGGCTCGACTCGGCCGGAGGGGCCGCGGCAGTCCTCCACCTCGCGCTCCGTGTAGATGCGCTTCAGGTAGTGCTCACGATGCTCTCCCCGCAGGCTCTGAGCGACCGTATCGACGGCGACCAGGTCGAGGCCGATTCGCAGCGCCATCGAGCTGCGCCTAGCCCAGGCGCCGTTCCAGGTCCGCGAGCTGCGCTTTCAGCGCGTCGGGCAGGCGATCGCCGAAACGGGCGAAGTGCTCTTCGACCTGGGGCAGCTCCGCCTTCCACTCGGCCGGGTCGACCGCGAGCAGATCGGCGACTTCCTCGGCGCTGATCTGCAGGCCCTCGGTGTCCAGCCCACCGACGGCCGGCACCATGCCGACCGGCGTCTCCACCGCCTCGGCTTCGCCGGCGCAGCGACGGAAGACCCACTCGAGCACGCGGCTGTTCTCGCCGAAGCCCGGCCAGAGGAAGTCGCCCTCGTCGTCTTTGCGGAACCAGTTGACGTAGAAGACGCGCGGCATCTGCGCGCCCTCGCGGGCGCCGACCTTCAGCCAGTGGCTGAAGTAGTCGCCCATGTGGTAGCCGCAGAAGGGCAGCATCGCCATCGGGTCGAAGCGCAGTTCGCCGACGTTGCCGGTCGCCGCCGCGGTCTTTTCCGAGGACATGATCGAGCCGAGGAAGACGCCGTGCTTCCAATCGAAGGCTTCGCGCACGAGCGGCACGACATGGGAGCGGCGACCGCCGAAGAGGAAGGCGTCGATCGGCACGCCGGCCGGGTCCTCCCACTCCGGGGCGATCGACGGACAGGCCGACGCCGGCGTGGTGAAGCGGGCGTTGGGATGCGCCGAGGGCTTGTCCGAAGCCGGAGTCCAGTCCTCGCCGTGCCAGTCGATCAGGTGCTCGGGCGGCTCGGTGGTCATCCCCTCCCACCAGATGTCGCCATCGTCGGTCCTGGCGCAGTTGGTGAAGATCGAGTCGCGCGCGACCGTCTTCATCGCGTTGGGATTGGTCTTCTCGCCCGTCCCCGGCGCGACGCCGAAGAAGCCCGCCTCGGGGTTGATCGCGTAGAGCCGGCCGTCGGCGCCGAACTTCATCCAGGCGATGTCGTCGCCGATCGTCTCGACCTTCCAACCCGGGATCGTCGGGATCAGCATCGCCAGGTTGGTCTTGCCGCAAGCAGACGGGAAGGCGCCGGCGACGTACTTGACCTCACCCTCGGGCGAGGTCAGTTTGAGGACGAGCATGTGCTCGGCGAGCCAGCCCTCGTCGCGGGCCATCGCCGAGGCGATGCGCAGGGCGAAGCACTTCTTGCCCAGCAGCGCATTGCCGCCGTAGCCGGAGCCGTAGGACCAGATTTCGCGGCTCTCGGGGAAGTGGACGATCCACTTGTTGTCGGCGTCGCAGGGCCAGGAGACGTCCTGCTCGCCCGCGGCCAACGGGGCGCCGACCGAGTGCAGGCAGGGGACGAACTCGCCGTCTGTGCCGAGCACGTCGAGCGCGCCCTTGCCCATCCGGGTCATGATCCGCATGCTGGCTGCGACGTAGGGGGAGTCGGTCAACTGCACGCCGACGTGGGCGATCGGCGAGCCGAGCGGTCCCATCGAGAAGGGGACCACGTACATCGTCCGGCCCCGCATCGAGCCCTCGAAGAGCCCCCGCAGCATCGCCTTCATCTCGCCCGGCTCACGCCAATTGTTGGTCGGGCCGGCGTCCTCCTCGCGCTCGGAGCAGATGAAGGTGCGGTCCTCGACCCTGGCGACGTCAGCCGGGTCCGACAGGGCCAGATAAGAGTTCGGCCGCTTGGCGTCGGAGAGGCGCTCGAAGGTGCCTGCGTCGATCAGGGTCTGGGCGAGGCGGTCGTACTCCTCGGCGCTGCCGTCGCACCAGTAGATGGAGTCGGGCTGGGTGAGGTCTGCCATCTCCCCGACCCAGTCGAGGAGCTTCTTATTGGTGGTCGGCGCTTCGGCCGCGATGGTTTGGCTCATTCCCGGCACTCTACTTGGCGAGCGGATTGCTTAGAGGCGCAACAGCCCCCCGGCCTCTAGTCATGCCGGGCGCCGAAGTCCAGGGTGTAGGCGACGGCGTTTTCGTCGTGGCGGCCCCCGAGCGGGTCGCCGCGGGCCACGCCGACGCCGAAGTCGCGCATCGCCGGATCGAGGATGTTCTCGCGATGACCTGCGCTGTGCATCCAGTCGTTGACGATCGCCGCGGGAGAGCCAAAACGTCGGCCTTTTCCGGTCGCGATGTTCTCGGCCAGGCGAAAGCTGGAAGCCTGCGTCAGATAGCCGCTCCAGGAGGCGCGCACCATCAGGGTGCTCCCGTGCGGGCCGTAGTGGGTGAAGCTGGCGCTTCGCTCCATGCTCCTCGAGTGGGCGGTCGCGGACTCCTGCAGCGCCAGGCTGAAATCGAGGGGCGCCAGCCCGTGCCGCCCTCGCGCGGCATTGACCAGGCACTGCACCGCGACCCGCAGCTCATGGCCGGTTGCCGCCCGTGGCGCCGTGTGGGCTCCGTGGCACCGGGTCGCCGCGACGCCGGCGCTGGGCGCGCCCAGGGCGACGATGGCGGCGATCAGAGCCAGAGCCGCGCCTCTGCCCACGCTCGATCTCACCCGCCCTTCGCCTGCTTCTCAGGCTCGAGATCGGTCACTTCGACGTCGGCATCGGAATTGAGGATCTTCAGCGTCGCCGTCTCCTTCTTCCCGTTCTGGAGGCTGACCGTGCATTCGAACGTCTTGCCGGCCTCGACCTCGACCCCCGACGGGCAATCGACCGAGGAGACCTTCTGGCCGACGGATTTCTCCAGGTTTTCTTCGATCGCGCCCTCCGTCTTGGCGCTGTCGATCACGGTTTCCCCGCAACCGGCGGCCAAGAGCACGGCGGCAGCGAGCAGCGCCATGAGCACGCCCGCCCGACAAAGCAAGCTCAATCTGTCTCCCTTCGGGTCGATCCGGGCCGAAGGTATCTCAATCGGTCGGACGACGCCGTTCTAGACTCTCGCCGATGAAGATCGGGATCGTCGGGCTCGGCTACGTCGGGCTGCCGCTTGCCGTCGCCTTCGCCGAGGCGGGCCACGAGGTGGTGGGCCTCGATACCGACGGGCGCAAGGTGGCGGGGCTGAACGCCGGTCGCAGTCACGTCGAGGACGTCCCGGACTCCGCCCTCGCGCAGCTGGGAGAGCGCCTGCGAGCGACCTCCGATCGGGCCGGGCTCGAACCCTGCGAAGCGGTGATCGTCTGCGTGCCCACGCCGCTCACCGGCTCGCGCGAACCGGACCTCACCTACCTGACCGATTCGGCCAGGGGACTGTCCAAAGCGCTGCAACCGGGCCAGCTCGTCGTGCTCGAGTCGACCACCTACCCGGGGACGACGCGCGAGCGCCTGCTGCCGATCCTCGAGGAGTCCGGGATGAAGGCCGGGCGCGACTTCCACCTCGCCTTCTCGCCGGAGCGGATCGACCCGGGGCGAACCGACTACACGGTGCGCACCACGCCGAAGCTGGTGGGCGGCATCACGCCCGCCTGCGCCGAGCGCGCCCGCGAGCTCTACGAGCTCGTCTGCGACGAGGTCGTCGTCCTCTCGAGCCCCGAGGCGGCGGAGCTGGCAAAGCTGCTGGAGAACATCTTCCGCTCGGTCAACATCGCCCTGGTCAACGAGCTCTCCCAGCTCTGCGACCGGCTCGGGATCGACATCTGGGAGGTGATCGAGGCCGCCGCGACCAAGCCCTTCGGCTTCATGCGCTTCGACCCCGGTCCCGGCATGGGCGGCCACTGCCTGCCGGTCGACCCCTTCTACCTCGCCTTCAAGGCGCGCGAGCACGACTTCTACCCCGAGTTCATCGAGCTGGCGGGCAAGGTCAACCGGGCCCAGCCCGGTTACTGCGTCGACCGCATCGCCCGCGCTCTGAACGAGGCGGAGCGGTCGGTCAAGGGCTCCAGGGTCCTCCTGCTCGGGATCAGCTACAAGCCGGGGGTCGGCGATATCCGCGAGTCGCCGGCGCTGGAGATCATCGGCCTGCTGCGTGGGTTGGGCGGCGAGGTCTCCTACCACGACCCATTCGTGCCCGAGCTCCCCGAGCACGGGCTGCGCTCGGTCGAGCTCGACGGGAGCCTGCGCGCCTGCGACCTCGCCGCGATCGTCACCGCGCACCCCGGCGTCGACTACGGCGAGGTCGCCGCCACGGCGCCGCTGACGATCGACTTCCGCGGCGTCACCCGCGAGATCGAGTCGGAGAGGCTCGTCCGGCTGTAGCCGAGCGCCCGGGCCGCAGCGCTCGCCTTGAGCAGCATCTCCTCGTACTCCTCCTCGGCGTCGGAGAGGGCGACGATCGCCCCGCCCGCCCCGACCCGGGCCGAGTCGCCGTCGAGCACGATCGTGCGGATCGCGACGCTGAGGTCGCAGGCGCCGCCGAGGCCGAGCCAGCCGATCGCTCCGGAGTAGGGACCGCGCGCTTCTCCCTCGAGGCGGTCGATGATCTCCATCGTGCGGCGCTTCGGCGCGCCGGTCATCGAGCCCGGCGGGAAGCAGGCGCGGACGCAGTCGAGCGGCCCGAGGCCCTCGCGCAGCAGCCCGCGCACCGTGGTGACGAGCTGATGCACGGTCTCGAAGGTCTCGACCTGCATCAGCTCCGGCGCGTGGACGGTGCCGACCTCGCAGACCGAGCCGAGGTCGTTGCGCAAGAGATCGGCGATCATCAGGTTCTCGGCGCGGTTCTTCTCGTCGTGGCGTAGCCGCTCGGCGAGGCGGACGTCCTCCGCCGGGGCCTCGCCGCGGCGGCTCGTCCCCTTGATCGGCTTCGCCTCCGCCCAGCGATCGCGACCGACGCGCAGGAAGCGCTCGGGCGAGGAGCTGAGCACGGCGGCGTCGCCGAAGCGGAGGTAGGCGGAGAACGGCGCGGGGTTGACGCGCCGTAGCGCGCGATAGAGCGCCAGCGGGTCGGGGGTCTCGGCGTCGCCCCCGGACGACAGGTCGGCCAGCACCGCGTTGGTCAGGCAGACCTCATAGGTCTCCCCCTCCGCCAACAGCCGTTTGCACTCCGCGATCTCCTCCAGGTAGCGCCGGGGCGACCGGGAGAGTCGCAGCGCCTCCGCGCGGTTCGTTTCAGTCGCACCGGGTCCGAAAGGAACCTCGCGTTGCCCGGTCGGCAGCGATTCGAGTCGCTCGGCCGTCGTCGCGAGCCAGCGCCTTGCCTCCATCTCCTCGCCCGGCCCGGTGAGCGCGAGCAGATAGGTGCGTCGCTCTGCGTGGTCGAAGCCGAGGACGCGATCGGCGAAGAGGAAGGCGGCGTCGGGCAGGGGTGACTCGTGCGCCGCCTCCCCCCCGCACTCGGCCTTCAGCTCGTAGCCGAGCCAGCCGGCGAAGCCGCAGCGAAACTCGAAGGGCAGCTCGGGCGAGGTGGGCTCCGGCCGCGACAGCTCGGCGGCCAGGTAGTCGAAGATCGATTCCCGGCGCAGCTCGACCTCCCCGCCGCGCTCGATCCGTACCTCTCCCGCGCCGACGTCGTAGGAGATCGCCGCTCCCAATGGGCCGCGGTCGTCGCCCATGAAGGAGAAGCGCGCCCCCGCGCCGCTGCGACTGCTGTCGAGCCAAAACGCCTTCTCGCTCTCGCCGTACATGCTGACGAAGGCCCGCTCGGGGTCAATCGGATGCTCGAGTCGCTTCACCAAAAGCCGCAGCGAAGGGGGGGCGGGGTGTCCCTCCTGCTTGCTGGGTTTTTCGCCAGGGGAGTCAGCGGCGGTCATCCGGGGTCCCATAGGGCGAAAAACAGGACGCCGCTGCGCTGGAGGGACACCCCGCCCCCCCTCCCGCGGGGCGCCTGGCCGTTCCGAGAATCCCCCGCTCAAATCCCGGAAGTTCTCCAGCAGCCGCCGCCCGTGTTCCGCGCAAACCGACTCGGGGTGGAATTGGACGCCCCAGAGCGGGCGCTCGCGATGTTCCAACCCCATCAGCACGCCGTCGCTGGTCCAGGCGATGCCGCGCAGCTCGCTGGGGAGCGGTTGCTCGACGCAGAGCGAGTGGTAGCGGACGGCCTGGAACGCGCGCGGAATGCCGGCGAAGAGGCCGGAGTCGTCGTGGAGGACTGCGCTGAGTCGCCCGTGCACGGGCTCCGGCGCAGCGACGATCCTGGCGCCGTGCAGGACGCCGATGCCCTGGTGGCCGATGCAGACGCCGAGCAGGGGTACGGTCGAGTGGCGGATCGCGTCGGCGCAGACGCCGAAGTCGCCGATCCGCTCGGGCCGGCCGGGCCCTGGAGAGATGACGACGTTGTCGAACTCCCGTTCCGCCAGCTCCGTCCATGTCGTCTCGTCGTTGCGGACGACCGCGGGCTCCTCGCCGTTCACCTCCGCCAGTAGATGGAAGAGGTTGTAGGTGAAGGAGTCGTAGTTGTCGATCAGCAGCGTCTTCAACGATCGCCTCGCTGGGGCGGATCGGCTCGAGGTTGCCACAATGGCCGCCGTGCCGGTGTCCGTCTCGCGATCTGTCCCGTCGACCCGACGGCCCGACCCGGCCCAGGGCGTCTTCGAGACGTTGCTCGTCCGCGACGGCCGCCCGGTGGAGCTCGCCGCCCACCTCGCCCGCCTGCGCGCGAGCCTCGCGGCGCTCTACCCCGACCTCACCCTCCCGCGCCTCGACGTGCCCGTAGATAGAGGCCCAGATGGGCCTCTATCTACGGGCACGTCTGTCGAGGCGCTGCGAATTACGGTGGCGCCCGGGCGGGGCGAATTGAGCGTCACCGCGGAGCGCCGCCCAGCGACTGGTCACTTTGCCACCGAAAACGGGGGCAAAGTGACCAGCGACGCCGTCTCGCTTCTGAGCGTGCCGCTTCCGGGGGGGCTCGGCGCTCACAAGTGGGTCGATCGCTCGCTGCTCGACGAGGCCCAGGCGAGGCTGCCGAGCGACGCCCTGCCGCTGATCGTCGACGAGGACGGCTCCGCGCTCGAGGCCTCACGCGCCAACGTCTTCGCCGTGCGGGACGGCGCGCTTCTCACCCCGCCGGCCGACGGGCGCATCCTGCCCGGCGTCACACGCATGAGGGTGCTCGAGCTCGCAGGCGCCCTCGGCATCGAGGCGCGCGAGCCCGTCCTCCCTCGCGACGACCTGCTCGCCGCCGACGAGGTCTTCCTGACCGGCTCGGTGCGCGGCATCGAGCCCGCCGTGTCGCTCGACGGCGTTGCCCTCGCCGGTGGCGGCGAGATCGCTGCGCGCCTTGCCGCAGGGCTGCGGCACGCCTGGACCGGCCTGAAGACCACCGCGTCATTTGGATAAGGTCCCGCGCCGCGATGCGCTTCTACGAGTACGAGGCACGCAGGATCGTCGAGCTGGCGGGGATTCCCGTCACCAAGTACGGCTTCTGCAAGACGGCCGACGAGGCCCGTAAGGCCGCCGAGGAGATCGGCGGGCCGACCGTGATCAAGTCGCAGGTGCTGAGCGGCGGGCGGATGAAGGCCGGCGGCGTCAAGTTCGCCGACACGCCGGACGAGGCCGCCGAGCACGCCGAGGCGATCCTGCAGCTCGAGATCAACGGCCACATGCCGCGCGGCGTCCTCGTCGACCCCAAAGCCGAGGTCAAGCAGGAGTACTACGCGAGCGTCGTCTGGGACGGCACCGCTAAGCGCCCGCTGATGCTGTTCAGCGACATGGGCGGGATCGACATCGAGGAGGTCGCCGAGAGCCACCCCGACCACGTCGGCCGCGGCCACCTCTCCAACCTGCTGCCGATCGCCGACTTCGAGGCCAAGCAGGCGATCGCCGCGACCGGCGTCACCGGCAAGCAGCTGCAGCGCGCGACGCCGATCCTCGCCCGCCTCGCCCGCCTCTTCCGCGACTACGACATGACCCTGGCCGAGATCAACCCCTTGGCCGAGCTCGCCGACGGCAGCTTCGTCGCCCTCGACGCCCACATGGAGATGGAGAACGAGGCGGTCGGCCGCCAGAAGGTTCTCTTGCGCAAGCAGCTCGAGATCGCCGAGGAGGACACGCGCGAGACCTATGAGCCCTCCGCCTTCGAGCGCAACGTCGCCGCGATCGACGCCGCCGACCACCGCGGCGTGATCCAAGGCAAGGACCACGGCTTCGAGGGCAACCTCGGCCTCGTGATCGGCGCCGGCGGCGGCTCGCTGACGCTGACCGACGCGGTCCGCAGCCAGGGCGGCAAGCCGGCCAACTACTCGGAGATCGGCGGCAACCCCTCGGTCGCCAAGGCCTGCGGCCTGGCAAAGCAGGTGCTGGAAAAGGACGGCGTCGAGAAGATCGCCGTGATGATGTCGATCGTCTCCAACACCCGCGTCGACATCGTCGCCCGCGGCGTGATCAAGGCCTGCCTCGAGCTCGGCAAGGACCCGGGCGAGACGATCGCGATCTTCCGCATCCCCGGCGCCTGGGAGGACGAGGGCTTCAAGATCCTCGACCGCTACGGCGTCGAGTACTGCGACCGCTCGGTCTCGATGTGGGAGGCCGCCGGGCGCGCCGTGGACAAGATCCAGGGAGCGCCCGCATGACCTCGGGCGCCTTTGTCAGGCATATCCCGACAAACGTGCCCGGGAGGGGCAGATGAGCATCCTGCTGAGCAAGGACACCACCTTCATCGTCCAGGGGATCACCGGGCGCGAGGCGGTCAACCTGACCCGCGAGTGCCTCGATTACGGCTCCAAGGTCGTCGGCGGCGTCACGCCCGGCCGCAAGGGCCGCGAGGTCCACGGCGTGCCGGTCTTCGACACGGTCGAGCAGGCGGTCGCCCACCACGGCGGGCCGATCGACGGCTCGGTCATCACCGTCCCCCCCGCCTTCACCAAGGACGCCGCGCTGGAGGCGATCGAGAACGGCATAAAGCTGATCGTGATCGTCACCGAGCGCATCCCGCGCGGCGACGTCGCCGAGATGGTCGAGCTGGCCGACATGCGCGGGGCGCGCATCATCGGCCCCAACTGCCTCGGCCTGATCGTCCCCGAGGTCTGCAAGATGGGCGGCATCGGCGGGCCGGCGAAAGACGCGGCCAAGGCCTACGCGCCCGGCCCGGTCGGCGTGATGAGCCGCTCCGGCGGGATGACCACGGAGATCTCCTCCTCGCTCACCCAAGCGGGCCTCGGCGTCTCCACCGCCGTCTCGATCGGCGGCGACGCGATCATCGGCTCGACCTACGCCGAGCTGATGCCCTACTTCGAGGCCGACGAGCAGACCCAGGCGATCGTCATCTACACCGAGCCCGGCGGCCGCATGGAGGCGCAGCTCTCCGAATGGGTCAAGGAGAACGACAGCCGCCTGCCGATCGTCGCCTTCATGGCGGGCAAGTTCATGGACGACGAGGAGATGAAGGGGATGAGCTTCGGCCACGCCGGGACGATCGTCGAGGGCAAGGAGGACACCGCGACGGAGAAGATCGCGCGCCTCGAAGCCGCCGGCATCCGCGTCGTCGAGCGAATCGACGAGATCCCCGACGCGGTCAAGCAGAAGCTGGGGGCAGCGGTCTGATGGCCGAGACGCTGGACAAGGTCTTCATCGACGTCGAGGTCGACGTCTCGGTCGCCGGCGACGCGGAGCTGGCCAAGAAGCTCGAAGAAGTCTGCCCCGTGGACATCTTCGCCGCCACCGACTCCGGCGTCGAGATCGTCGCCAAGAACCTCGACGAGTGCGTCCTCTGCCGCCTCTGCATCGAAGCCGCGCCGGCCGGCACTGTGCACGTCAAGAAGCTCTACGACGGCACCGAGCTGTCCTAGGTTCGCGCCGGTGAGGCGCTGAACGCGTCACCGAACTCCTTCTCGGGTTCGGTTTCGACCGCCCGGCAGGTCGGCCGGCCGTGGCGTTTCAGGGCGATTTCGCCGTTGTGGTTGACGCCCCAGTGGAGCAGGATCGCGCAGGCGACCTCGTCACCGGGTTCGCTGACTCCCTTGTATAGGAAGGCCGCCGCGCAGTCGACCCGGCTCTCAGACGCGCGCTTACACGGACCGTAGGCGACGCAGCGACGTTCGCTCTTGCAGGTCGCCGCGGCGAATTCCTTCGTGGCGTGCTTCGCCTGGCCGGCCCCCAGGTGCCAGACGAACGCCTGAGCCGTGGCCGCAAGACACAGGAACATCGCCATGCTCGCGCAGGCTGCCTTCACCCTCATACCGTCTCCCCTCTCGGTACCTATAGAGGTCCGAGAGCATACCCCGTGAACGATTTCAAGCTCCTGTGCGACCGATCACAGTAATCTTGACATCGATCCGTGTCTTGTTATCGTTGCGTCGGTCTATGTAGCGGCGGGAGGCCTCGGCCCCTGCACGTCCAGCTCGCACTCCCAATCGAAAGGCATCGACGTTGACTGAGAGTCCCCGTCGGGTCGCCATCGTCGGCGGCAACCGAATCCCCTTTGCGCGCTCCAACTCGGTCTACTCGCGCGCCTCCAACCAGGACATGCTCACCGCCGCCCTCGACGGCCTGGTCGAGCGCTTCGCGCTCGGCGGGGAGGCGATCGGGGAGGTCGCCGGCGGCGCCGTGCTGAAGCACTCGCGCGACCGCGACCTGACCCGCGAGAGCGTGCTCGGCACGCGGCTTGCGCCCGAGACGCCGGCCTACGACGTGCAGCAGGCATGTGGCACGGGGCTGGAGACGACGATCCTCGTCGCCAACAAGATCGCCCTCGGCCAGATCGACTCCGGCATCGCCTGCGGCGCCGACACCACCTCCGACGCGCCGATCGGCCTCAACGAGGATCTGCGCGGGGTCCTCCTCGACGCCAACCGGGAGAAATCGACGAGTGGTCGGTTGAAGCTGCTGACGCGGCTGCGCCCCAGCCACGTCGTCCCCTCGATCCCCCGTAACGAGGAGCCACGCACGGGCCTCTCGATGGGCGAGCACTGCGCGATCATGGCCGCCGAGTGGGGCGTCGGCCGCGACGAGCAGGACGAGCTCGCGGTGACCAGCCACCACAACCTCGCCGCCGCCTACGAGCGCGGCTTCATGGAGGACCTGGTCAATCCCTACCTCGGCCTGGAGCGCGACCAGAACCTGCGCCCGGACTCCTCGCTCGAGAAGCTGGCCAAGCTCGGCCCGGTCTTCGGCGGCGAGGACGGGACGATGACCGCGGCCAACTCGACTCCGCTCAGCGACGGCGCCTCCGCGGTGCTACTGGCCAGCGAGGAGTGGGCCAAGGAGCGTGGCCTGCCGATCCTCGCCTACTTCGTCGACGGGCAGACCGCGGCGATCGACCACGTGCACAAGCGCGAGGGCCTGTTGATGGCGCCCGCCTACGCGATGCCGCGCATGCTCGACCGCAATGGCCTCGCCCTGCAGGACTTCGATCTCTACGAGATCCACGAGGCCTTTGCCGCCCAGGTGCTCTGCACGCTGCGCGCCTGGGAGGACGAGCGCTTCTGCCGCGACCGGCTCGGCCGCGCGAAGCCGCTCGGCTCGATCGACCGCGCCAAGCTCAACGTCAACGGCGGCTCGCTCGCCGCCGGCCACCCCTTCGCCGCGACCGGCGGGCGGATCGTCGCCTCGCTGGCCAAGGAGCTGCACGAGCGCGGCTCCGGGCGCGGCGCGATCAGCATCTGCGCCGCCGCCGGACAGGGCGTCGTGGCGATCCTCGAGGCCCCAGGAAAGGACGGGAAATGAGCGACATCTACGCCCAGCTGGTCAACTCGCCGCCCGGCAAGCTGATCGCCCCGCGCGTCGGGCTCCCCCGCCCGGTGGAGCTGAAGCGCCACACGGAGGACGAGGCGGACGCCCCCGGCGCGGTGCTCTCCGGCGGCGCCCCCGGCGGCCGGCTCGACAAGGCGCTCGAGCGCCTGCTCGGCGAGATCGGCGCCCCGCGGCCGCAGAAGTCCGACAGCCAGGTCGGCGCGCTGGTCTTCGACGCGACCGGGATCTCCGACTCGACCGAGCTGGTCGAGCTGCAGCGCTTCTTCCACCCCAACGTCAAGCGGGTCGGGCGCTCCGGCCGCGTCGTCGTGCTCGGCACGCCCCCCGCCGGCCTGCCGGCCCGCGCGGCCACCGCGCAGCGGGCGCTGGAGGGCTTCACCCGCTCGCTGGCCAAGGAGATCGGTCGCGGCATCGCCGTGCAGCTCGTCTACGTCGCAGAGGGCGCCGAGGACCAGCTCGACTCGACGCTTCGCTTCCTCCTCTCCCCCCGCTCGGCCTACGTCTCCGGCCAGGTGATCCGCATCGGCCCGGCCGTCGCCGAGGCGCCGACGCCGGAATGGAGGCAACCGCTGGACGGCGTGCGGGCGCTGGTCACCGGCGCCTCGCGCGGCATCGGCGAGGCGATCGCCACGGTCCTGCACCGCGACGGCGCCGAGCTCGTCCTGCTCGACGTGCCGGCGCTCGCCGACGACCTCGCCAAGGTTGCCGCGCGGCTCGAAGCCGAGACGATCGAGCTCGACATCACCGACTCCGACGCGCCGGCGACGATCGCCGAGCGCCTCTCCGGCGGCATCGACGTCGTCGTCCACAACGCCGGCGTCACCCGCGACCGCACGATCGCCAAGATGCCGGAGGACCGCTGGAGCTCGCTGATGGAGATCAACCTCTCCAGCGAGGAGCGGATCAACGACGAGCTGCTGCACCGCGACCTGCTGCGCCGCAACGGCCGCATCGTCTGCGTCTCCTCGATGAGCGGCATCGCCGGCAACCCCGGCCAGACCAACTACGCCACCTCGAAGGCCGGCGTGATCGGCATGGTCGAAGCGCTGGCGCCGGAGCTGGCCGCGCGCGGCGCGACGATCAACGCCGTCGCGCCGGGCTTCATCGAAACGCAGATGACCGACGCGATGCCGATCGCGATCCGCGAAGCCGGCCGGCGCATGAACAGCATGTCGCAGGGCGGCCTGCCGGTCGACGTCGCCGAGGCGATCGCCTGGTTCGCCAGCCCCGCCTCGACCGGCGTCAACGGCAACGTCGTTCGCGTCTGCGGCCAGAGCCTGCTTGGAGCCTGATGAGGACGCGGACGCTCGACAGCCCGCCGAGCATCCTGCCGCTCTACGCCCGCGCGGCGCTGCCGCTGATCCCGGGCGCCTCGCTGCTGCCCTTCGTCCCGGGCCGTGGCAGGGAGATCCCCGAGACGGAGCTGGTGCTGGAGGGCGTCCGCCCCGATCCGGACGCCGTCACCGCCTACGCCAGGGTCTGCGGCTTCTCGCTGCGCGACACGCTGCCCCCGACCTATCCGCACATCCTCGCCTTCCCCCTGCACATGGCGACGATGGCCGACAGCAGCTTCCCCTTCGGCGCGGTCGGCCTGGTCCATGTCGAGAACCGCATCGTCCAGCGGCGGCCGATCGGGATCGGCGAGGAGCTGAAGCTCGTCGTCCGCCCCACCCCGCTGCAACCTCACAAGCGCGGCCAGACCTTCGGCCTCCTCACCGAAGCGCAAATCGGCGAAGAGACCGCCTGGGAGTCGACCAGCACCTTCCTGCGTCGCGGCCCCTCCCAGACCGCCGTAGAGGTTGAGTCCGGTATGCGGACCAAACCTCTACGGCGCGACGCGGAGGGGGGCGCCGTCGACGCGCCCGAGCCCGAGGAGGGCCTGACCGCGAGCGCCACGTGGCGGCTCGGCGGCGATCTCGGGCGGCGCTACGCCGCCGTCTCCGGGGATCGCAACCCGATCCACATGCACTCGCTGACGGCGAAGCCGCTCGGCTTCCCGAGCGCGATCGCACACGGGATGTGGACCAAGGCGCGCTGCCTGGCGGCGCTCGGAGGCCGGCTGCCCGACGCCTTCGCGGTCGAGGTCGGCTTCCGCAAGCCGATCCGCCTGCCGGGCGCCGTCGAGTTTCTCAGCGATGCAGACGGCGAGGAGATCGACTTCGCGGTGCGCGACGCAAAGCGCCACACCCCACACCTCGACGGCCGCCTGACGCCGCTCGAGGCCAAAGCCGGCCCAAAACAGACGACTGGGAGGAAAAGCAAGTGAACGGAAACGGCAACGGAGCGGGCGTGGCCGAGCGCAGCATGGGCATAGGCCTGCGGGCGCTCAACTGGCTCGCCGGCTCGGACCTGCTCGATCGGATCCGCGTCCGCAAGCAGGTCGAGCGGGCGCTCTTCCAGGGCACCAAGAGCGGCTTTCGCACCGCGACCGCCGCCGGGCGCACCTTCAAAGCGGCCCAGAAGCTGGGCAAACCGGCGCGCCAGGCGGCCGGCAAGCCGCGCACCCTCTTCGACGTCAGCCCCGACGACGAGCAGCAGATGTTCCAGGAGGCGGTGCGCGACTTCGCCGAGGCCAAGGTCCGCCCCGCGGCGCAACAGGCCGACGCCGAGCGCACGATCCCAGCCGAGCTGTTGGCCCAGGCGAGCGAGCTCGGCGTCAACATGCTCGGCATTCCCGAGGAGCTCGGCGGGGTGATGCACGAGCAGGCCGCGACGACCAGCGCCCTGGTCGGCGAGGCGCTCGCCCATGGCGACATGGGCATCGCCTACGCCGCCCTCGCCCCCGGCGCTGTCGCCACCGCGATCGGCCACTGGGGCAGCGCCGAGCAGGAGGCGACCTACCTGCCGGCCTTCAGCGGCGAGGACGCGCCCGCCGCGGCGCTGGCGCTGCTCGAGCCGCGCCCGCTCTTCGATCCGCTGAGCCTCGCGACCAAGGCCCGCCGCGAGGGCGAGGACTGGGTGCTCGACGGCGCCAAGTCGCTCGTCGCCCGCGCCACCGAGTGCGAGCTCTTCCTCGTCGCCGCCGAGGCCGAGGAGCTCGGCGGCCCCGCCCTGTTCGTGATCGAGTCGGGCGCCAAGGGCCTCTCGGTGCGCGACGAGCCGGCGATGGGGCTGCGACCCGCCGCCACTGGCCGCCTCCTGCTCGAAGGGGTCCGCCTGCCCGCCAGCGCGCTGCTCGGCGAGGGCAAGCGGGAGGACTACGTCGAGTGTGTGCAGCGAGCGCGGATCGCCTGGTCCTCGCTCGCCGTCGGCGCCGCACAGGCAGTGCTCGATTACGTCATCCCCTACGTCAACGAGCGCACCGCGTTCGGCGAGCCGATCTCCAACCGTCAGGCGGTCGCCTTCGGCGTCTCCGACATCGGCATCGAGACGAACGGCATGCGGCTGGCGACCTACCGGGCGGCGAGCCGCGCCGACCAGGGCGAGGACTTCGCCCGCGAGGCGGCGCTGGCGCGCAAGCTCTGCGCCGCCAAGGGGATGGAGATCGGCTCCGAAGGGGTGCAGCTGCTCGGCGGCCACGGCTTCGTCAAGGAGCACCCGGTCGAGCGCTGGTACAGGGACCTCCGAGCGGCGGGCGTCATGGAGGGCGCCCTGCTCGTCTAGGCGCGGCCGGCGAGCGAAAGGACACCAACATGATCAATCTCGAGATACCGAAGAAGTTCCAGCCCCTGGCAAGCCAGGCCAACCAGGTCGCGACCGAGGTCTTCCGGCCGATCTCGCGCAAGTACGACGAGGCCGAGCACTCCTACCCGAAAGAGCTCGACATGCTCGCCTCGCTGATCGACGGGATGAACGAGGGCTCCGACATCGGCGGCGCCGGCGCCGCGGGGGTGCGCCGCGAGAAGAGCGACAACGGCGCCGAAGGCAACCGCAACGGCTCCAACCTCTCCACCGTGCTCGGCATCATCGAGCTCTGCTGGGGCGACGTCGGCCTGCTGCTCTCGATGCCCCGCCAGGGCCTCGGCAACTCGGCGATCGCCTCGGTGGCGAGCGAGGAGCAGCTCGAGCGCTACGGCGGCAAGTGGGCGGCGATGGCGATCACCGAGCCGGAGGCCGGCTCCGACTCGGCCTCGATCCGCACCACGGCGAAGCTCGACGGCGAGGAGTACGTGCTCAACGGCGAGAAGATCTTCGTCACCTCGGGCGACCGGGCCGACCTGATCGTCGTCTGGGCCTCGCTCGACCCCTCCAAGGGCCGGGCGGCGATCAAGTCGTTCATCGTCGAGCGCGACAACCCAGGGCTGAAGCTCGACCGGCTCGAGCACAAGCTCGGGATCCGCGCCTCCGACACCGCCAACTTCACCCTGCAGGACTGCCGGGTGCCGAAGGAGGCGCTGCTCGGGAACCCCGAGATCGACGTCAAGCAGGGCTTCGGCGGGGCGATGCAGACCTTCGACAACACGCGGCCGCTGGTCGCCGCGATGGCGGTCGGCGTCGCCCGTGCGGCGCTGGAGCGGACGCGCGAGTGCCTCTCGGACGCCGGGGTCGAGATCGACTACGCGCTGCCGGCGCTCTCCCAGCCCGCGGCCGTCTCCCGCTATCTGGAGATGGAGGCCGACTTCGAGGCCGCCCGCCTGCTCACCCTGCAGGCCGCCTGGATGGCCGACAACGGCAAGCCCAACTCGCTGCAGGCCTCGATGGCGAAGGCCAAGGCGGGACGCACCTGCGTCGACGTGGCGCTCGGCTGCGTCGAGCTCTGCGGAGCGGTCGGCTACGGCGAGGACGAGCTGCTGGAGAAGTGGGCCCGCGACGCCAAGATCCTCGACATCTTCGAGGGCACGCAGCAGATCCAGCTGCTGATCGTCGCCCGCCAGCTGCTCGGCAAGAGCTCTGCGGAACTGCGTTAAGGGCCCGTCCCGGTAGGGGTTCCACTTAACTTTTTCGAGACGCGGGTTGCTGCTGACGCCCGTAACTTTCGACGAAAAAGTACAAGACGTTCCACCCCTACCGGGACGGGCCCTAAGCGACCACGGTCAGAGCGCTTTCGCGAAGGCGGTCGGGGAGGACGACCATCGCACGTAGCTGTTCAAGCGCGCCTCGGTCGCCCTCGACCTGGACGCCCTGCTCGCCCGCCTCGCCGGCGACGAGCGCGGCGAGAACCGCGGCAGGCTCACCGACCAGGGTCAGGTCGGGATCCTCGGCCTCGCCGCGCGCGGCGGAGATCCAGCCCTCCTCGATGCGCAGCGAGTACCCCTGGCCGCCGCTGCGCAGGCCGATCGTCATGCGCGCGTCGTGGGGCGGCTGCACGATCACCCGGATCGCGTTGGCCAGCGAGGTCGGCGGCAGGTTCACCACGTCGTCGACCCGCTCGAAGTGCATCCCCCAGCGCCCCAGCTCGATCATCGGCCGCTCCAGCGCCCAGCCGACCTCGGTCAGCTCGTAGGCGACGCCGGTCGCCGGCAGCCCCAGGGCGCGGCGGCGCACGACGCCGTGTCGCTCGAGGTCACGCAGGCGCTTGGTGACGACGTCGGTCGGCGCGTTGCCGACGTTGCGCACGATGTCGGAGAAGCGCAGCGGGCCGAGCGAGAGCTCGCGCACGATCAGCAGCGACCAGCGCTCGCCGATCCGGTCGAGCGCACAGGCGAGGCTGCACGACTGGTCGTATTCGCGGCGTGGCATCGATCCGATGGTACCGATGGTAACAGCACTAATTTGCTTTTCAAAGCGTTTGCTTGGAAACCTGGTACGGTCTTTTGGCGTTGACGCGGATCGCGAACCTCACCTGGCGACACCCGAAGCGAGTCCTCGCCGCTGTCGCGGCCTTCGCCGCGCTCGCGATCGCGATCGGCCATGACGTCGAGCACCATCTCAAGGCGGCGGGCTTCACCGACCCGGCCTCCGAGAGCGAGCGGGCGACGGCGCTGCTCGACAAGTCGCTCGGCTACAACCCCAACCCGGCGATCGTGCTCGTCGTGCGCAACTCCGGCGGCGGCAGGCTCGACACCACCGACCCCGCGGTGCGCCGCGCGGTCGGGCGGCTCAGCCGCGGCATGGCGCAGGTCGAATACGTCGGCAGGGTCGTCGACCCGCTGCGCGATCCCCGCGCCGCCGAGCTGATCGCTCGCGACGGCGAATCCCTGGCGGTCGTCGGCTACCTGTCGACCACGGATATCGAGGACAAGGGGGGGATCGCGGCGGAAGCGGTCGAACCGCTGGTCGCGGCGAGCCCGCTCGACGTTCAGATGGGCGGCTACGCCGCCGGCTTCAACGAAACGAACGACCAGACCCGCACCGACCTGACCAAGGCCGAGCTGATCGCCTTCCCGCTGCTCGCCCTGCTGCTGCTGTTCGTCTTCAGGGGCGTGGTCGCGGCGGCGATCCCGCTGCTGATCGGGGTGATCTCGACGGTCGGCACGCTCTTCGTGCTGCGGCTGATGGCCGGCGTCACGGACACCTCCGTCTTCGCCCTCAACATCGCCACCGGGCTCAGCCTCGGCCTGGCGGTGGACTACGCGCTGCTTCTCGTCTCGCGCTATCGCGAGGAGATAGGGCGCGGCGGCGCGTCGCGGGAGGCGCACCGCCGCACCGTCCAGACGGCAGGCCGCACGGCGCTGTTCTCCGGCTTCACCGTGGCCGCGGCGATGGCCGCGCTGATCTTCATGCCGCAGCGCTTTCTCTACTCGATGGCGGTGGCGGGCGCGTCGGTGGCGGTGCTCTCGTCGGTGATCGCGATCCTCGTCGTGCCCTCGCTGCTCGCCCTGCTCGGGACGCGCATCGACGCGCTCTCGATCCGCCGCGGGCCGGCGGTGTCCGACGCCTCCGACGGGTGGTACCGCCTGGCCCGCGGCGTGATGCGCCGCCCGGTCGCCGTCGCGCTCGCCAGCGCGGCGCTGCTGCTGGCCTGCGCAGCGCCGCTGCTGTGGACCACCCTGACCGGTCCCAGCGCCGAAGCCGTGCCCCCCGGCAAGCCCTCGCACGAAGCCTACGCATACCTCGAAGCGCACTACCCACGTGACGTGACCGAGGCGGTCACGGTGACCGTCGACGGGCGCGCGAACGATGCCCAGCTCGCCGGGCTGCGGCGCCGGATCGAAGCGCTCGACGGCATCGCGAGCGGCGCCCCCTTCGCGCGCGCCTCCGCAAGCGTCGCCTTCGCCAACTTCGCCCTGACCGAACCGGCCCTCCACGCCGGCGCCCAGGACACCGTGCACGAGATCCGCGACCTGCCGCCGCCGGGAGCCTCCGCCACCCTCGTCGCCGGCAACACCGCCGGCTTCATCGACCAGAAGCAGAGCCTGGTGGAACACGCGCCGCTGGTCGTCGGGATCATCGCCCTGACGACGCTGGTCCTGCTCTTCCTCCTCACCGGATCGGTCCTGCTGCCCGTCAAGACGCTGGCGATGAACTCGCTGACGCTGGGCGCGACGCTGGGAATCCTCGTCCTCTCCTTCCAGGCCGGCTGGCTCGACAGCCCGCTGGACTACAAGGGGCCCGGCGCGATCGAGGTGACCAGCCTCGTCTTCCTCTTTGCCGTGATCTTCGGCCTCGCCACCGACTATGCGGTGCTGGTGATGGCGCGGATCAAAGAGCGCCACGACGCCGGCGACAGCAACGAGGAGGCGGTGGCGACGGGCATCGCCCGCACCGGCCGCGTGATCACCGCCGCGGCCCTGGCAATCGCGGTCGTCTTCCTCGCCTTCGGCGTCAGCACGGTCTTCTTCGTCAAGCAGATCGCGATCGGCATGGCGGTCGGCGTGATGCTCGACGCGACCGTGGTCCGCGCCCTGCTCGTGCCCGCGCTGATGCGCCTGCTCGGCGGCTGGAACTGGTGGGCGCCCAAACCGCTTCGCCGCGTCTACGCACGTCTGCGCATCTCCGAGGCCTGAAGCCCAACACCGGGAGCGCCGTCCAACCCCGGGAGCGCCGTAGAGGTTTGGTCCGCATAGCGGACCAAACCT
>DASTAY010000017.1:0-26465 GCA_035712345.1 Solirubrobacterales bacterium | reverse complement strand
TGGGGGACGTTCATCATCAACGGCACCGAGCGCGTCATCGTCACGCAGCTCGTGCGGTCGCCGGGCGCCTACCTGATGGAGCCGAAGGACGCCTCGAAGCAGGTGTTCACGGCGAACCTGATGCCGAGCCGCGGCTCGTGGCTCGAGCTCGAGATCGACAAGAAGGGCGTCGTCTACGCCCGCATCGACCGCAAGCGCAAGCTGCCGATCACGACGCTCCTCCGGGCGCTGCCCGCCGAGGACCCGACGACCGGCTTCGCGATCGATACCACCTCCAACGAGGCGATCCTCAAGCTCTTCAACGACTCGCACTTCATCGAGAAGACGCTCGAGAAGGACCCGACGACGCGTGAGGAAGAGGCGCTGATCGAGGTCTTCAAGAAGCAGCGCCCGGGCGAGCCGCCGACGCTCGACAACGCGCGCAACCTGCTGCGGTCGCTCTTCTTCGATCCGAAGCGCTACGACCTGACGAAGGTCGGCCGCTACAAGCTGAACCAGCGGCTCGGCGTCGACGTGCCGGAGGCGACCCGCGTCCTGACGACGCAGGACATCCTCGCGCTCGTCCAGAAGCTCGTCTCGCTGCCGCACGCGATCGGCGTGCCGGAGGACGCGAAGGACTTCGCCGCCGACGCGATCACGCTGAACCGCGACCCGATCCGCACGGAGCTCGACGAGTACGAGCACTTCGGCAACCGCCGCCTCCGCACCACCGGCGAGCTGATCCAGGAAGCGTTCCGGGTCGGCCTCTACCGCATGGAGCGCGTCGTCCGCGAGCGGATGACGACCGAGGACGTCGACACGATCACCCCACAGACGATCATCAACATCCGGCCCGTCGTCGCGGCGTTGAAGGAGTTCTTCGGCTCGTCGCAGCTGTCGCAGTTCATGCAGCAGACGAACTCGCTCGACGGCCTCACCCACCGGCGGCGCCTGAGTGCTCTTGGAGCAGGAGGTCTCACACGGGAGAGGGCGCCGATCGAGGTGCGCGACGTGCACCCGACGCACTACGGCCGCATGTGCCCGATCGAGACGCCGGAAGGCCCGAACATCGGCCTGATCGGCTCGCTCGCGTCGATGGCGACCGTGTCCGAGTTCGGCTTCATCCAGACGCCGTACCGCGTCGTCAAGAACGGCAAGGTGACCGACGAGATCATCTATCTCGACGCCGCCGAGGAGGCGCAGTACACGATCGCGCAGGCGTCGGAGCGGGTCGACAAGAGCGGTAAGTTCGAGCACGACCAGGTGCTCTGCCGCTCGTCCGAGGGCGAGGCGGTCATCGCCGCGGCCAAGGACATCGACTTCATGGACGTCGCCCCGGCGCAGATCGTGTCGGTCGCGACGGCGATGATCCCGTTCCTCGAGCACAACGACGCGAACCGCGCGCTGATGGGCGCGAACATGCAGCGGCAGGCAGTGCCGCTGATGATCCCGCAGGCACCGCTCGTCGGGACCGGCGTCGAGTACCGCGCAGCCGTCGACTCGGGCGACGTGATCGTCGCGCGCAACGCCGGCACCGTCGTCGACCTCGACGCGGAGCGCATCGTGATCGAAGGGCGGGGCACGCGCGACGAGTACGACCTGACGAAGTTCATGCGGTCGAACCAGGGCACGCTGATCCACCACAAGCCGATCGTCCGCCAGGGCGACCAGGTGCTGGCGGGCGCGGTGCTGGCCGACGGCTCCTCGACCGACCACGGCGAGCTCGCGCTCGGCGCGAACCTGCTGATCGCGTTCATGCCGTTCGAGGGCTACAACTTCGAGGACGCGATCGTGCTGTCGGAGCGGCTCGTCAAGGACGAGGTGCTCACGTCGATCCACATCCACGAGTACGAGATCGACGCTCGCTCGACGAAGCTCGGCGACGAGGAGATCACGCGCGACATCCCGAACCGCTCCGAGGAGTCGCTCAAGGACCTCGACGAGCGCGGGGTCGTCCGCATCGGCGCCGAGGTCGGCTCGGGCGACCTGCTCGTCGGCAAGGTGACGCCGAAGGGCGAGACCGAGCTGACGGCCGAGGAGAAGCTGATCCGCGCGATCTTCAAGGAGAAGGCGCGCGAGGTCCGCGACACCTCGCTGAAAGTCCCGCACGGCGAGGGCGGCGTCGTCATCGACGTGCTCACCTTCAGCCGCGACGACGGCGACGACCTGCCGCCCGGCGTCAACGACCTGGTCCGCGTCTACGTCGCGACCAAGCGCAAGATCGCCGAGGGCGACAAGCTCGCCGGCCGCCACGGGAACAAGGGTGTGATCTCCAAGATCGTGCCCGAAGAGGACATGCCCCACCTCGCCGACGGCACCCCCGTCGACGTGATCCTCAACCCGCTCGGCGTGCCGAGCCGGATGAACATCGGCCAGGTGCTCGAGACGCACCTCGGCTGGGTCGCCGGCAACGGCTGGTACGACGACGGCTCGGAGGCCTACAAGCAGGCCCACTCCGACCAGGGCGACGGTCGCGTCTACGTCGCGACCTCGGTCTTCGACGGCGCCAGCGTCGAGGACGTCGACGAGGCCCTGGTCAAGTGGCAGGGCCAGAACGAGGAGCGCGGCATCGACCTCGGTGTCGACATGGGCGAGCGTCCCGGCGCCCAGGCCGAAGGCGCGATGCAGCTCTACAACGGCCGCACCGGCGAGCCCTACGAGGGCAAGGTCACGGTCGGCTACATGTACATCCTCAAGCTGCTGCACCTGGTCGACGACAAGATCCACGCCCGTTCGACCGGTCCCTACTCGCTCGTCACCCAGCAGCCGCTGGGCGGCAAGGCGCAGTTCGGCGGACAGCGCTTCGGCGAGATGGAGGTCTGGGCCCTGGAGGCCTACGGCGCCGCCTACACGCTGCAGGAGATGCTCACGGTCAAGTCCGACGACACCGTCGGCCGGGTCAAGGCCTACGAGGCGATCGTCAAGGGCGAGAACATCCCCGAGCCCTCGATCCCGGAGTCGTTCAAAGTCCTGCTGAAGGAGATCCAGAGCCTCTCGCTCGACGCCAACGTCGTCTCCGAAGGCGGCGACGTCGAAATCTCCGAGGAGGACGACGACCTGCTGAAAGCGGCCGAGGAGCTGGGTATGGACCTGACCGGCGTGCGCGCCGACGGGGCCAATGGCGCCGCCGACGAGAAGGAGGAGCAGGTGGTCGCCGAGGGCGAAGCGGGCACCGGAGGCGACGAAAGCGACGGCGACGGAGCGGAGGCCGACGAGGCCCCTGTCGAGGCCAAGGAAGAGACGAAGGTGGAGGACTGATGATCGACATCAACAACTTCGACGCGATCGAGATCGGCCTCGCGTCCTCGAAGAAGATCCGGTCCTGGAGCTGGGGCGAGGTAACCAAGCCCGAGACGATCAACTACCGCACGCTGAAGCCGGAGAAAGACGGCCTCTTCTGCGAGCGCATCTTCGGCCCGACCAAGGACTGGGAGTGCTACTGCGGCAAGTACAAGCGGGTCCGCTACAAGGGCATCGTCTGCGAGCGCTGCGGCGTCGAGGTGACCCGCTCCAAGGTGCGGCGCGAGCGCATGGGTCACGTCGACCTGGCCTCGCCGGTCTCCCACATCTGGTTCTTCAAGGGCGTCCCCAGCCGCATCGGCTACCTGATCGACATGGCGCCAAAAGAGCTGGAGAAGGTCCTCTACTTCGCCGCTTCGATGGTCACCTGGGTCGACGTCGAGGCGCGGGACAAGGATCTCGGCAAGCTCGAGAAAGAGGTCAAGAAAGTCACCGACGGCTACGCCGCCGAACAGCAGAAACGCACCCAGGAGCTGGCCGAGTCGCTCGAGCGGCGGGTCGCCTACCTCGAAGAGGGCGGCCAGGAAAAGTTCGACGACGACGACCACATCTGGGCCGACTCGCTGAAACTGACCGCGGCGCAGCTGCGCAAGCTGAAGGACGACGAGCGCGCCAAAATGATCAAAGAGCTGCGCAAAACCTTCGAGGCGGAGATCTCCGACACCGAGGCCTACATCGAAGAGGCGATCGAGCGGATGGACGAAGTCTGGAAGATCTTCACCGAGATGAAGCCGAAGGACGTCGTCAACGACGAGACCGTCTTTCGCGAGCTCAAGGACCGCTTCGGCTCCCCCTTCGGCTGGGGCGAGTACTTCCGCGGCGGCATGGGCGCCGAAGCGGTGCGCGACCTGCTCGAACAGGTCGACCTCGATGCCGAAATCGAGGAGCTCGAGCAGACGATCAACAGCTCCAAAGGCCAGAAACAGGCGCGCGCGGTGAAGCGGCTCAAAGTCGCGTCTGCGTTCAAACACTCCGAGAACAAGCCGGACTGGATGATCCTCGACTGCGTGCCGGTGATCCCGCCGGAGCTGCGCCCAATGGTCCAGCTCGACGGCGGCCGCTTCGCGACCTCGGACCTCAACGACCTCTACCGCCGCGTGATCAACCGCAACAACCGGTTGAAAAGGCTGCTCGACCTCGGCGCGCCCGAGATCATCGTCAACAACGAGAAGCGGATGCTGCAGGAGGCCGTCGACGCGCTGTTCGACAACGGCCGTCGCGGTCGCCCGGTCACGGGCCCCGGCAACCGTCCGCTGAAGTCGCTCTCCGACATGCTCAAGGGCAAGCAGGGCCGCTTCCGCCAGAACCTGCTCGGCAAGCGGGTCGACTACTCCGGCCGCTCGGTGATCGTCTCCGGCCCGAGCCTGCAGCTGCAGCAGTGCGGCCTGCCGAAGCTGATGGCGCTGGAGCTCTTCAAGCCGTTCATCATGGCCCAGCTGGTCGAGCGCAAAGCGGTGCAGAACATCAAGGCGGCCAAGAAGATGGTCGAGTCGATGGTGCCCGAGGTCTGGGACGTGCTCGAGGAAGTCATCCACGAGCACCCGGTGCTGCTCAACCGCGCGCCGACCCTGCACCGGCTCGGCATCCAGGCCTTCGAACCGATCCTGGTCGAGGGCAAGGCGATCCAGGTCCACCCCCTGGTCTGCCACGCCTTCAACGCCGACTTCGACGGCGACCAGATGGCGGTCCACGTGCCGCTCTCCGCCGAGGCCCAGGCCGAGGCGCGGGTGCTGATGCTCTCCGCCAACAACATCCTCTCGCCGGCCCACGGCGCGCCGCTGGCGACGCCGACCCAGGACATGGTGCTCGGGATCTACTACCTCACCTACGGCCCCCCGGCCGAGGATCTGCTCAAGCGCGACGAAGAGCTGAAGGCGGGCAAGGGAGCGGCGCAGAACGGCTCCGCCCCGAAGGTCTTCCGCTCCGCGCAGGAGGCCGAGCTCGTCTACGAGAACGGCGGCTGCAAGCTGCACGACCTGGCCGAGTACCGGCGGGCCGGGCACGAGCACTTCCTGACCACGGTCGGGCGGATCATCTTCAACGAAAAGATCGAGCGCGCGCTCGCCGACGCGCTCGGCGAGGAGTTCGACCCCGAGGGGTTCGTCTTCGCCAACCGGGCGTTGAAGAAGCGCGACATCAACGAGATGGTCTCCGACCTGGTCGAGGCCTACGGGGCCCCGGCCGTCTCACGGGTGCTCGACGCCTTCAAGGACCTCGGCTTCCACTACGCCAGCCAGGCGGGCATCACCGTCGCCAAGAACAACGTCGTCTCCCCGCCCACCAAGGCGGAGATCCTCGATCGCTACGAGAAGCAGACGTCCGAGATCCAGGGCCAGTACGACGACGGCTACATCACCGCCGAGGAGCGCCACGAGGCGATCACCGCGCAGTGGAACAACGCGACCGACGAGGTCGCCCAGGCGATGGAGGACAACCTCGACGAGCTCAACCCGATTTTCATGATGGCCAACTCGGGCGCTCGCGGCTCGTTCAAACAGATTCGCCAGCTCGCCGGGATGCGCGGCCTGATGGCCAATCCGAAAGGCGAAATCATCGAGCGGCCGATCAAGGCCAACTTCATGGAGGGCCTCTCGGTGCTGGAGTACTTCATCTCCACCCACGGCGCCCGAAAGGGCCTCGCCGACACGGCGCTGCGGACGGCGGACTCGGGCTACCTGACCCGCCGCCTGGTCGACGTCGCCCAGGACGTGATCGTCCGCGACGAGGACTGCAAGACCAAAGAACACATCGAGATGGCGCTGCGCAAGGACGACGGTTCGCTCAACGACAACCTCTTCGGCCGCCTGGCGGCGAAGAAATTCGAAACCAAGCGGGGCCGGGAGCTGCTCAAGCGCAACCAGGAGATCACCCTCGCCGACGTCGAGGCGATCGCCGAGGCCTTCGGCGACGAGGAGGTCGTCGTGCCGGTCCGCTCGACCCTCAAGTGCGAGGCCGAGTCCGGCGTGTGCCGCGCCTGCTACGGGGTCGCTCCGGCGACCGGCTCGATGGTGGACATCGGCGACGCGGTGGGGATCATCGCCGCCCAGTCGATCGGCGAGCCCGGCACCCAGCTGACCATGCGCACCTTCCACACCGGCGGCGTCGCGGGCCAGGACATCACCCAGGGCCTGCCGCGCATCGTCGAGCTCTTCGAGGCGCGCAAACCGAAGGGCCTCGCGCAGATGGCCGAAGAGGCCGGCAAGGTCTCGGTCGAGGAGACCGACAAAGCGCTGAAAGTGATCGTCACCGAGTCCAGCGGCGAAGAGCACAGCTACAGCTTCCCGCCGCGCACCCGCCTGCACGTCGCCGACGGCGACAAGGTCGAGGTCGGCCAGCAGCTCAACGAGGGCTCGCTGTACCCGGCTGACCTGCTGGCGATCCGCGGCCGCACCGACGTCGAGCTCTACCTCGTCGCCGAGGTGCAGAAGGTCTACCGGGCGCAGGGCGTCGACATCAACGACAAGCACATCGAGCTGATCGCGCGGCAGATGCTGAAGAAGGTCAAAGTCGAGTCGAAGGGCTCGACCAGCCTGCTGCCGGGCCAGCTCGAGGATCGCGGCGCGCTCAAACGGCTCAACAAGCAGACCAAAGCGGACGGCGGCACGCCGGCCAAAGGCGAGGAGGTCATCCTCGGGATCACCAAGGCCTCGCTGGCGACGGAGTCGTTCCTCTCGGCGGCCTCCTTCCAGGAGACCACCAAGGTGCTCACCGATGCTGCGCTCGAGGGCAAACGGGACAAGCTCGTCGGCCTAAAGGAGAACGTCATCATCGGCAAGCTGATCCCGGCTGCGACCGGCCTCAAGCACTACCGCACGCTCGCGGTCGAACCGGCCGTGCCGATCGAGCCCCCCTCGGACGAGGATCTGCTCGACGAAGACGAGCTGGCCGCCGAGCTCGGCGTCGACGGCGACGACACTCCCGTGGAGAGCTTCGGCCCCTCGTTTGCCGAGGAGCTCGAGGAGCTGGCGCAGGAGATCGAGTCGAGCGGCGGCGAGGACGGCAAAGCGTCGTAAGGGGAGGGGCCGGGGTGCCCCTCCCATGAGACCGTCGCGCAGCTGAGTTCGCTTCCAGGGTTCGAGCCGGGTCACATGAGCCTCCTGGGAGGGGCACCCCGGCCCCTCCTCCACATACGTCGCGTGGCCGAGCACACCTCGATCTCCGTGGGTGGCTCAGATAGATTGGCTGGGTGGCCAGTCCTGAGAAGGTCTGCATCGTCGGCGCCGGGTCGTCCGGGCTGACTGCGTGTCAGGTGCTGGCGGCGCGGGGGATTCCGTTCGACTGCTTCGAGAAGGGGTCGATGATCGGGGGGAACTGGCGCTACGGGAACGACAACGGGACGTCGTCGGCTTACAAGTCGCTGCACATCAACAGCGCTCGCAAGCTCATGTCCTACAAGGCCCACCCGATGCCGGCCGACTATCCGGACTATCCCAGCCACGAGCAGGTGGCGAGATATTTCGACGGCTATGCCGAGCGCTTCGGGCTGAACGAGAAGATCACCTTCAATACCGAGGTGGTGAGCGTCGAGCCCGTCGACGACGATGAGCGCCGTAGAGGTTCGAGCCGCTATCCGGACCAAACCTCTACGGCGCACTGGGAGGTGACTGTCGAGGGGCCGGATGGGGGGCGGTGCGACGAGCGCTACCGGGCGGTCCTCGTCGCCAACGGGCACCATTGGCAGCCGCGCTGGCCCGAACCGCCCTTTCCCGGCGCGGATGACTTCGAGGGCGAGCAGATGCACGTCCACTACTATCGCGAGCCCGACATCCTCGTCGGCAAGCGGGTGCTGGTGCTCGGCATCGGCAACTCCGCGGTCGACGTCGCCGTCGAGTCCTCGCGGATCGCCGATGCGACCTTCCTGGCGATGCGGCGTGGCGCCTGGGTCCTGCCCAAGTTCCTCGGCGGCAAGCCGATCGACGAATCGATGCCGCCCTTGCTCAGCTACCTGCCGTTGGCGGCTCAGCGCTTCTTTGCCGCCAGGCTGCTGAAGGTGTCGGTCGGCGACATGACCGACTATGGGCTGCCGAAGCCCGACCACAAGCTGTTCGAGGCGCACCCGACGGTCTCCTCGGAGCTGCTGCCGCGGATCGGCCACGGCGACATCGCGGTCAAGCCCAACCTGGACCGCTTCGCCGGCGGCCGCGCGGTGCGGTTCGCCGATGGCAGTGAGGAGCAGGTCGACCTCGTCGTCTACTGCACCGGGTACCGGATCGAATTCCCCTTCCTCGCCGCCGAGGTCTTCGCCGCGCGCGACAACCGCATGCCGCTCTACAGGCGCGTCGTCTCCGCCGAGAACGCCGGCCTCTACTTCATCGGCTTCATCCAGCCGCTCGGGCCGATCATGCCGCTCGCCGAGGCCCAGGCCGAATGGGTTGCGGATCTGCTCACCAGCCGAGCCGCGCTACCCCCGGTGGCGGAGATGCGCAAAGAGATCGACGCCTACGAACGCTGGCTGCACAAGCGCTTCGTCAGCTCGAAGCGTCACACGATCGAGGTCGACTTCCACCCTTATCTGCGGGAGATCCGGCGGGAGCGAAAACGCGTGGCGCAGGCCGCCTGAGCGGGGGGCTGGATGGGGTGCCGGGACGGCGCCTCGTCGCTGCTCCGGCGCCGCCTGGAAGATGGTGGGGGCCGCGCGGCCGCGGCTGGGGGCGCCAGCGGTTGAAGCCGTGGCCCGTGTCCTCGGCGGCGTCATCGTCGGTCTCGGGGGCCTTGCCGGCCCACCAGACCAGCCAGATCGCGCCGAGCACCGGGATCTTCAGCACGACCAGGAGGAAGAAGATTGGCAGGAACCCGTCCATCCTCGTCAGTGTAGACGGCTGCCCGTCAGACGCCGCGGGCCCAGGCGGCGAGCGCTTCCACCTGGACCTCCTCGAGGCCGAGGTGGGACTCGGTGGGGACAAGCAGGGTGGGCTCCTCGCGTCCCCTGGCCCATTCGTAGCAGCTCTCGTCGAAGTTGTCGTCGATCCAGGCCAGCGGCCTTCCCTTGCCGTACTCCTCGAGCGGCCCCAGCTTCCAGTGAGCCGAGCCGAAGCGCGCCGCCCCGTCGAAGCTGAGGAAGGGCAGCTCGGGGATGCCGAGCATGTTGGGCAGGTAGTAGTTCGCTTTTTCCTCCCAGCCCGTGGCCCAGACCAGGTCGTAGACCTCGCCGAGGCGCTTCAGCCGCTCGCCGACGGCGAGCGAGATGCAATGCACCATCCCATCGACCAACTCGAATTTGGCTTCCGAGCGGTCGGGTGGCTCGTCGAAGCCGAAGAGGGAGATGACGCCGTCGACGTCGACGGCGAGGATCGGCCTGCTCATGGAGCCAGGCTAACTACCAGCGGTAATGCGCAAACGCCTTGTTGGCCTGAGCCATGCGGTAGATGTCGTCCTTGCGCTTCCAGGCCCCGCCCTGTTGCTGCAGCGAATCGAGGATTTCGCTGGCGAGGCGCTCCGACATCGAGTACTCGCGGCGGTTGCGGGCGAAGTCGATGAGCCAGCGGACCGCCAGCGTGCGAGCGCGGCGGGCCGGCACCTCCACCGGCACCTGGTAGGTGGCGCCACCGACGCGGCGGGAGCGCACCTCCAGCACGGGGGTCAGCTGTTTGATCGCGGCCTCGAGCGTCTCGACCGGATCCTCGCTGGAGCGCTCGCCGACGATCGCCAGCGCGTCGTAGACGATCCGCTCGGCGAGCGACTTCTTGCCGTCGCTCATCACCTTGTTGATCAGCTGCTGGACGAGCCGGTTGCGGAAGCGGGCGTCGGGTTCGACCGGACGGATGGTTGCGGCGGAGCGGCGCGGCATCTGCTCAGGAGGCCTTGACGCCGTAGCGGGAACGGGCCTGCTTGCGGTCGGAGACCCCGGCTGCGTCGAGCGTGCCGCGGACGACCTTGTAGCGGACGCCCGGCAGATCCTTGACCCGGCCGCCGCGAACCAGGACCACCGAGTGCTCCTGCAGGTTGTGGCCCTCGCCGGGGATGTAGGTGGTGACCTCCATCCCGTTGGTGAGGCGCACACGGGCGATCTTGCGCAGGGCCGAGTTCGGCTTCTTCGGGGTCACCGTGGCGACGCGGGTGCAGACACCGCGCCGTTGCGGCGCCGCGACCCTCTTCTTGCTCCCCTGGCCCGACTTGAGGCCCGGCGTCGTCGTCTTCTTCTTAGGGCGCTTGCGACCCTTGCGAATGAGTTGGTTCGTGTTCGGCACGGCCGCGCATGGTAGCGGGCCGCAGCCTTCGGGGCTGCAACGAGCAGCGCCCCGCCCAGGATCAGGCCGGCCGCGGCGGCGATCTCTGCGTAGAAGCCGTCGTCGAGCACGGCCTTCGCCCCGGAGAAGCGCGAGGCCTGGGAGCCGACGTCCAGTCCCGCCGGGCGGTCGATCAGGAGGATCACCGCGAGGCTGAGCAGGCCGAGGGCTGAGACGACCCGGCCCAGCCCGCGCCGGCGCTCGTTGCGCAGCGCGATCGCGCCGAGGGCCGCCGCGAGCAGCGCCACCGGGATCAGCAGATATGCATGCGCCTGGCCGGCGGTTTCGGCGCCGACCGTCGGGGCGCTCGCGGCGGGCAGGCCGGCGTAGCCCTGTTGGCCGATCTCGACCGCGCGGTAGTCGACGAACTGGGCGGCGATCAGACAGCCGGCGGCGCCGAGGATGGCCAGGCAGATCGCGGGGTGCGGGGCGAGCAGGGCGCTGAGCCGGGTCGCGAGTCGCGCCCCTCGCGCGACGCCGCGCAGCAGCAGGCGTTCGATCAGGGCGAGACCGCGGAAGAGCAGTACGGCGAGCGGACGCAACCGGCGAGCCGCCACCGCCGCCTTCCGACGCGCCGCGCGCCCGGCCCGGTCCAGCGGTCCCCAGGCGCGCATGAGCAACCGATTTGCCCGCCCGTCGACCCACCGGGGCACGTTTCGAGTGATATGCGCCCACGACGCGCCCGGCGACCGCCTGCGACGGCGGCTCGCTGCTATCATCGCGCGTCGCTCAGGCTTCTTTTTCGCAGTTCGCTTCGCCGGGCCCGCCAGGGCCTTTTTCATGCGCCGATCCCGGCGGCTCTTGCGGGAAGGCCTCGACTTCTCAGATTTCTCTCGTCTCCACTTCATTCGTCCCAACTTCGTAAAGGCAACGCTCAGCTCAAGACCATGGCACGCACCTTCCCCCTAGAGAAAACGCGCAACATCGGGATCATGGCGCACATCGACGCCGGTAAGACGACGACGACCGAGCGCATCCTCTACTACACCGGCCGCACGCACAAAATCGGCGAGGTCCACGAGGGCGCCGCCGTGATGGACTGGATGGAGCAGGAGCAGGAGCGCGGCATCACGATCACCTCCGCCGCGACCGCCTGTGAGTGGGAGGGCCACCGGATCAACATCATCGACACGCCGGGCCACGTCGACTTCACGGTCGAGGTCGAGCGCAGCCTGCGCGTCCTCGACGGCGCCGTCGCCGTCTTCGACGCCGTCGCCGGGGTCGAGCCCCAGTCGGAGACCGTCTGGCGCCAGGCCGACAAGTACAAGGTGCCGCGCTTCGCCTACATCAACAAGATGGACCGCACCGGCGCCGACTTCTTCAACGCCGTGGAGACGATGAAGGACCGGCTGGGCGCCAATCCGCTGCCGATCCAGCTGCCGATCGGCAACGAGGCCGACTTCATCGGCGTCGTCGACCTGATCGAGATGGTGGCCCTGGTCTGGAAAGACGAGCTGGGCACCGAGTTCGAGACGGTCGAGATCCCCGCCGACCTCGTCGACCAGGCGGAGGAATACCGGACCCAGCTGATCGAGGCCTGCGCCGACTACGACGACGAGCTGATGGAGGCCTACCTGGCCGAGGAGGAGATCCCCCACGAGCGGATCGCGAAGTCCCTCCATCGCGCCTGCCTCGACACCAAGGTGACGCCGGTTCTCTGCGGCTCCTCCTTCAAGAACAAGGGAGTGCAGCCGCTGCTCGACGCGGTCGTCGAGCTGCTCCCCTCGCCGCTCGAGGTCCCGCCGGTCACCGGCCTCGTCCCGGCCGGCAAGGGCGAGGACGAGCCGACCGAGGCCGAGCGCCCCGCCGACGACGGGGGGCCCTTCGCGGCGCTGGCCTTCAAGATCATGACCGACCCCTACGTCGGCAAGCTGACCTACTTCCGCGTCTACTCGGGCAAGCTCGAGGCGGGCGGCCGGGTGCTCAACGTCAAAACCGGCAAGACCGAGCGGATCGGACGGCTGCTGATGATGCACGCCAACAGCCGCGAGGAGATCGAGGAGGTCTACTCAGGCGACATCTGCGCCGGGGTCGGCCTCAAGGAAACCGGGACCGGCGACACGCTGGCCGCGCCGGATGCCCCGATCGCGTTGGAGAGCATCGAGTTCCCCGAGACGGTGATCGCGGTGGCGATCGAGCCGAAGACGAAAGCCGACCAGGAGAAGATGGGGACCGCTCTGCAGCGTCTCGGCGAGGAGGACCCGACCTTCCGGATCGAATCCGACGAGGAGACCGGCCAGACCCTGATCCACGGGATGGGCGAGCTCCACCTCGAGGTGATCGTCGACCGCATGCTGCGTGAGTTCAAAGTCGACGCCAACGTCGGCAAACCGCAGGTCGCCTATCGCGAGACGGTTCGCAAGGAGGTCAACAAGGTCGAGGCGCGCTTCGTCCGCCAGACCGGCGGCCGCGGCCAGTTCGGCCACGTCGTCATCAACCTCGAGCCGGCGCCGGGCGAGGGCTTCGAGTTCGTCAACAAAATCAAGGGCGGCACGATTCCCGGCGAATACATCGGCCCGGCCGAACAGGGGATGAAAGAGGCGCTTGAGAACGGCGTCAAGGCCGGCTATCCCATGGTCGACGTCAAAGTCGAACTGATCGACGGCTCCTACCACGACGTCGACTCCTCGGAGATGGCCTTCAAAATCGCCGGCTCGATGGCGATCCAGGAGGCCGCTCGCAAGGCCGACCCGGTCCTGCTAGAGCCGGTCATGGCGGTCGAGGTCGTCACCCCCGAGGACTTCCTCGGCGACGTGATCGGCGACCTCTCGCGGCGCCGTGGCAAGGTCCAGGGCCAAGAGCAGCGCGGCAATGCGCTCGCGGTCCAGGCCTTCGTCCCGCTCGGCGAGATGTTCGGCTACGCCACCGATCTTCGCTCCTCGACCCAGGGTCGAGCCACCTACACGATGCAGTTCGAGCGCTACGAGGAGGTCCCGTCGAACATCGCCGAAGAGATCGTCGAGCACCGCTCTGGCGAGCCGGTCGGAGCCACCTCGTGAATCTGGCTATATTTCCCAGGTTCGCCCGCAGGCAGCAGAGAAAAATCCCCAACTTGGAAAGGTAGAACGGAGAGCAGATGTCAAAGGAGAAGTTCGAGCGCGACAAGCCGCACGTGAACGTCGGCACGATCGGTCACATCGACCACGGCAAGACGACGCTGACGGCCGCGATCACCACCACGCTCTCCGGCAAAGGCGACACCGAAGCGAAGAGCTTCGCGGAGATCGACAACGCCCCGGAGGAGAAAGAGCGCGGGATCACGATCGCGACCTCGCACGTCGAGTACGAGACCGAGAACCGCCACTACGCCCACGTCGACTGCCCGGGTCACGCCGACTACGTCAAGAACATGATCACCGGCGCCGCGCAGATGGACGGCGCGATCCTGGTCGTCTCGGCCGCCGACGGCGTGATGCCGCAGACCCGTGAGCACATCCTGCTCGCCCGTCAGGTCAACGTCCCGCACGTGGTCGTCTTCCTCAACAAGGTCGACCAGGTCGATGACGAGGAACTGATCGAGCTGGTCGAGGAGGAGGTCAAGGAACTCCTCGACGAGTACGACTTCCCCGGCGACGACACGCCGATCGTCAAAGGCTCGGCGCTGAAGGCGCTGGAGGGCGACGAAGATGCCCAGAAGGCGATCTTCGAACTGGCCGATGCGCTCGACTCCTACATCCCGGAGCCGGTGCGCGAGCTCGACAAGCCCTTCCTGATGCCGATCGAGGACATCTTCTCGATCACCGGCCGTGGTACCGTCGCCACCGGTCGCGTCGAGCAGGGCATCGTCAACACCGGCGACGAGGTCGAGATCGTCGGCATCAAGGACACCACGACCACGGTCGTCACCGGGGTCGAGATGTTCCGCAAGCTGCTCGACCAGGGCCAGGCCGGCGACAACATCGGCGCCCTGCTGCGCGGCACCAAGCGCGAGGAGATCGAGCGCGGCCAGGTGCTCTGCAAACCGGGATCGATCACCCCGCACACCAAGTTCAAAGCCGAGGTCTACTGCCTGAAGAAGGAGGAGGGTGGTCGTCACACGCCGTTCTTCTCCGGCTACCGGCCTCAGTTCTACTTCCGCACGACCGACGTGACCGGGATCGCCAACCTCCCCGAGGGGACCGAGATGGTGATGCCGGGCGACAACGTCGAGATGACGATCGAGTTGATCCAGCCGATCGCGATGGACCAGGGCCTGCGTTTCGCCATCCGCGAGGGTGGCCGCACCGTCGGCTCGGGCGTCGTGGCGGAGATCATCGAGTAGCCCAGCCGAATTCGAGGGCGGGCCTCGCCCGCCCCTCGCCGCTCTCACGGCGAGACAACTGAAAAGACATACGACCGGGGCGGCGCCCCACCACCAAGGGGCGGCGCCCCTTCCGCGCGGTGAGACCGCACGGAAAAGCAACAAGAGAGAGACAAGACAGTGGCGACTATCGCGGCCCAGAAAATCCGAATCCGACTCAAGGCGTATGACCACGACGCCATAGATCGGGCTGCCCGCGAGATCGTCGAGACCGCGGAGCGCACCGGCGCCAGCGTGTCCGGCCCGGTGCCGCTTCCGACCGAGAAAAACGTCTACTGCGTGATCAAGTCCCCGTTCAAGGACAAGGACTCGCGCGAGCACTTCGAGATCCGCACCCACAAGCGGCTGATCGACATCCTCCAGCCGTCGCCGAAAACCGTCGACTCGCTGCAGCGGCTGGACTCGCTACCGGCGGGCGTCGACATCGAGATCCGCCTCTAGGAATCCTGATGGCGGCGATCCTCGGCAAGAAGCTAGGCATGACGCAGGTCTTTCGCGAGGACGGCGAGGTCGTGCCGGTGACGGTGATCGAGGCCGGCCCCTGCAAGGTGACCGCGGTTCGCGACGCCGAGCGCGACGGCTACGCCGCCGTGCAGCTCGCCTTCGACGAGGTCAAGGAGGGCAAGCTGAGCAAGCCCGAGCTCGGCCATCTGAAGAAGGCCGGCGCACCGCCGATGCGCCACCTGGTCGAGTTCCGCGACGAGGATCTCGGCGCCGAGGAGGGCGAGGGGCCCAAGGTCGGGGACGACGTCACCGTCGCCGCTTTCGAGGCCGGCCAGCGCGTGAAGGTCTCAGGCACCTCGATCGGCAAGGGCTTCCAGGGCGGGATCAAGCGCCACAACTTCAGCCGCGGCCCGGTCTCCCACGGCTCCCACAACGTCCGGGCGCCCGGCTCGATCGGCGCCAGCGCCTTCCCCGGCCGTGTATTCAAGGGCCAGCGGATGCCCGGTCAGATGGGCAACAAGCGCACCACCCAGCGCGGCCTCGAAGTCGCCGAGGTGGATGCCGAGCGCAACCTCTTGCTGCTCAGGGGCTCGGTCCCGGGCTCCCGCAATGCCCTGATCGAGGTGAGGACCGATGGCTAAAGCCGCTGTCCTCGGCAAGACCGGCAAAGCGGACCTGCCGAAAGAGCTCTTCGGCGAGCCCTTCCATCACTCGCTCGTGCACGAGACGGCGCGTGCCGATCTCGCCTCGCGCCGCCGCGGCACCGCCTCGACCCTGACCCGGGGCGAGGTTGCCTTCACCACCGCCAAGGCCTGGCGGCAGAAGGGCACCGGTCGCGCCCGCGCCGGCACGCTCGGCGTTCCCAACCGTTTCGGCGGCGGCGTCGCCTTCGGCCCCAAGCCCCGCCACTACACCGTCAAGGTCAACCGCAAGGCGCGCCGCAAGGCGATGCGCGCCGCGCTCTCGGTTCACGCCGAGCGCGACAGCGTCGCGCTGCTCGACGCGGCCGCGTTCGATACGCCCTCGACCAAGGCGGCCGCGCAGGCGCTGGAGAAATGGGGCGCCAAGCGTTCGACGCTGGTTGTCATCGACGGCGAGGAGACCGGCGCGCTGAAGAGCTTCCGCAACATCGACCGGGTGACGGTCGTCGAGGTCGGCGCGATCGGCGTCGCCGACGTGATCGGCGCCGCCTCGCTGGTCGTCTCCGAGAAGGCGCTGGAGACGCTGAAGGGAAGGCTCGGCTGATGGACGCCCGCAACGTGATCATCCGCCCGGTCGTCTCCGAGAAGAGCTACGCGCTGATCGGCGAGGGCAAGTACACCTTCCGCGTCAACGACCGCGCCCACAAGACGCAGATCGCCAAGGCGGTCGAAGAGATCTTCGACGTCGCCGTCGCCGAGGTCCGCACCTCGAAGGTGCGCGCCAAGCCGAAGCGCCGCGGCATCAGCAAAGGGCGGACCCGCGCCTGGAAGAAGGCGATCGTCCAGTTGATGCCGGGCGAGCGGATCGAGCTGTTCGAAGGCGCCGAGACCGCATAGGGAGAGAGATGCCGAACCGCAAAACCAAACCGACGAGCCCCGGGCGTCGCTTCGCCACCTACCCGCTGCGCGAGCAGCTGACCGCGACCGAGCCAGAGCGCAAGCTGACCGAGGGGCTGCGCAAGAGCGGCGGGCGCAACGCCAATGGCCGCGTCACCGCGCGCCATCGCGGCGGCGGCGCCAAGCGTCGCTACCGCAAGATCGACTTCAAGCGGCGCAAGGACGGCGTGCCGGCCAAGGTGGCCAGCATCGAGTACGACCCCAACCGCAGCTGCTACATCGCCCTGATCCACTACGCCGACGGTGAGAAGAGCTACATCCTCGCCCCGGCCGGCCTCAAGGACGGCGACACGGTCCAGTCCGGCGAGGGCGCGGACATCAAACCGGGCCACGCGCTGGCGCTGGGCGAGATGCCGACCGGCACGATCGTCCATAACGTCGAGCTGACCGCGGGCCAGGGGGGCAAGATGGGCCGCGCCGCCGGCACCGCGATCCAGCTGGTCGCCAAGGAGGGTGAGATGGTCACCCTGCGCCTGCCCTCCACCGAGATGCGAATGGTGCGCGCCGAGTGCCGCGCCACGGTCGGCCAGCTCTCTAACGCCGAGCATCAGAACATGAAGGTCGGCAAGGCGGGGCGCAACCGGCACAAGGGCAAGCGCCCGCAGACGCGCGGCGTGGCGATGAACCCCGTTGACCACCCGCACGGCGGCGGCGAGGCCCACCACACGCCCGGCGGCCACCCGGTGACTCCCTGGGGCAAGCCGACGCTCGGCTACCGCACGCGCAAGAAGGGCAAGCAGTCCGATCGCTACATCGTGCGCGGTAGACGCCGCGGAAAGAAGAAGAGGTAGAGGTAACACAAGATCATGGGACGCTCGACCAAAAAGGGGCCGTGGGTGGAAGCGGCGCTGATGAAGCGAATCTCGGCGATGAACGACTCCGGCCAGAAGCAGATGGTCAAAACCTGGTCGCGGACGTCGACGATCTTCCCCGAGATGGTCGGCCACACGATCGCCGTCCATGACGGCAAGAAACACGTGCCGGTCTTCATCTCGGAGTCGATGGTCGGCCACAAGCTGGGCGAGTTCGCGCCGACGCGGACCTTCCGCGCACACTCCGGAACGGGCAAGGGCGAATAGCGATGGCGGACGACAAAAAAGACAAAAAAGCGAAAAAACCTGCGGCGAAAGCCGGCGCCAAGAAAGAGTCGGGCAAAGCCCCGGCCAAAAAAGCTGCGGCGAAAAAACCGGCCGAGAAAAAAGCCGCTGCCAAGAAAGAGCCCACGAAAAAAGCAGGCGCCAAAAAAGAGGGTGCGAAAAAACCGGCCGCCAAAGCCGGTGGCAAAAAAGAGGCGGCTGAGAAAGAGACTCCGAAGCCGAAAGCGAAGGCGGCGCCGCTCCTGGTTCGCGCCAGCTCGCGCTACGTGCGCGTCGCCCCGCGCAAGGCCCGCCTCGTCGCCGACCAGGTGCGCGGCCTGCAGATCGACCGGGCGCGGGCCCTGCTGCAGTTCTCCCCCCGCGGCGCCGCGCACGACATCGGCAAGTTGATCGAGTCGGCCGCTGCCAACGCCGAGAACAACCACGACCTCGTCGCCGACGAGATGCGGGTCGCCGAGATCACCGTGGACGAAGGCCCGACGCTGCGCCGCTACCGGCCGCGGGCGCTCGGCCGGGCCACCCCGATAAACAAGCGAACCAGCCACATCGCCGTGGCGCTGAGCCCCGAAGAGGAGATCTAGATGCCTGCCTCCCCGACCAAGCACCCCTGGATGGGCCGCCTGGCGCTTCGCATCTCTGCGTCCTCGGGCTTGCCTTTGCAACCAGCAAAGGCTGTGCCCTCCGTCCTTGATCTGCTCGACCAGTCGACCCCCCAGGCGCACTTGGCCGGGAAGGCAGGCATCTGATGGGACAGAAGATCCATCCCGGCGGCTTCCGCGTCGGCTACATCCAGGACTGGAAGTCCAACTGGTTCGACGAGAAGGGCTTCGCCGACGTGCTCGCGGAGGACCTGGCGATCCGCGATCACATCGAGGGCAAACTCGCCCACGCCGGCCTCTCGAGCATCACGATCGAGCGCCGCGGCGAGGTCTCGGTGGACATCCACACCGCTCGCCCCGGGATCGTGATCGGCAAATCGGGCAGTGAAGTCGATGCCCTGCGCAAGGAGCTGCACAAGCTCACCGGCAAGCCGGCGAAAGTGAACATCCGCGAGGTCAAGCGCCCCGAGCTCGACGCCAAGCTGGTCGCACAGTCGATCGCCGAGCAGCTGCAGAACCGCGTCGCCTTCCGGCGGGCGATGAAACGCGCGCTGACCTCGGCGATGCGCTCCGGCGCCAAGGGCGTGAAGCTGCAGGTCTCCGGCCGCCTCGGGGGCTCGGAGATGGCGCGGACCGAAAGCTATTCCGACGGCCGCGTGCCGCTGCACACGCTGCGCGCCAACATCGACTACGGCTTCTTCGAGGCGCGCACGACCGCGGGCCGGATCGGCGTCAAATGCTGGATCAACAAGGGCGAGGTCATGCCCGAGGGCTTCCGCTCCGACCAGGTTTCCCCCGACGGGGAGCCACAGGGCGGCGGCGGAGGTGGCCGCGGCGGTCGCCCCGGCGATCGCGGGCGCGGCGGGCGCGGCGGCGGAGGTGGTCGCTGATGTTGATGCCGAAGCGGGTCAAGCACCGCAAACAGATGCGCGGCCGGATGCGCGGCTACACGAAGGGCGGCAGCCATGTCGCCTTCGGCGAGTACGGCCTCAAGGCGCTCGACCGCGGCTGGATCACCAACCGCCAGATCGAGGCCGCCCGCGTGGCGATGACCCGCAAGATCAAACGTGGCGGCAAGGTCTGGATCAACGTCTTCCCGGACAAGCCCTACACCAAGAAGCCCGCCGAGACGCGGATGGGCTCGGGCAAGGGCAACCCCGAGGGCTGGGTCGCCGTGGTCAAGCCGGGCAAAGTCATGTTCGAGCTGGCCGGCGTGCCGGAGGACCTGGCGCGCGAGGCGCTGCGGCTGGCCGGGCACAAGCTTCCGATCAAGACCAAATTCGTCATGCGCGAGGGGGCCGAGGGCTGATGAAGGCCGCTGAGGCCCACAACCTGAAAGACGACGAGCTGGTGGCGAAATTGATCGACGCCAAGCAGGAGTCGTTCAACCTGCGCTTCCGGCACGCCACCGGCGAGCTGGAGAACACGGCGCGGTTGGGCCAGGCCAAGCGGGACATCGCGCGCCTGCTGACGGTGGCCAAGGAGCGCGGGATCGACGTCGATCGAGAGCTGAGGAAATGATGGCGGACGAAGAGAAAAAAGACACCACTGAAGAGACTCCGACTGAGGGTTCGGACGCCGCAACCGCGGGTCCTGTCGGCGCAGGGGACCCACCTCCTCCTGCGGTAGCTGAAGCTTCCTCGGAGGAGGTCCCCCCTACGCCGCCACCCGCGGACGAGACGGCCGAGGCTCAGGACGATGCGGCTGCGGATGCTCCTGCCGCCGAAGAGGAGAAAGCTGCAGAGCCTGAGGCTGAGCCGAATCCGGAGGATGAGCTGCCTTGGAAGGAGAAGCGGAGGCTCCAACGGTCGCGCCAGCCTCACGAGGCCAGGCCGCAGCAGACTCCCGAGGAGCGGAAGGCTGCTCGGGTTGCGGAGCGCAAGCGGCGGGGGGCGGAACGGCGCAAGGAACGGGCCGCGCTCAAGGCGAAGAAGACCGCCGGGACCGGGACGCCGCGGGCGGAGAAGGACTCCAATGCGGCCAAGGTGCGGCAGGGGATCGTCGTCTCCGACAAGGGGCAGAAGTCGATCACCGTTCGGGTCGACATCGTCCGCCGTCACCCGACCTACGAGAAGGTGATCCGCCGCTCGCGCACGCTGCACGCGCACGACGAGCGCAACGAGGCCGGCGAGGGGGACACCGTCCGCATCGTCGAGACCCGGCCGATGTCGAAGACCAAGCGCTGGCGCCTGGTCGAGATCCTGGAGAAGGCGAAGTAGAAGATGATCCAGCAGGAGTCGAGACTCAAAGTCGCCGATAACTCCGGCGCGCGGGAGATCCTCTGCATCCGGGTCAAAGGCGGCTCCCATCGCCGCTATGCCGGCGTGGGCGACGTGATCACGGCGACGGTCAAACAGGCCAGCCCGCAGGGCGGCGTGCGCAAGGGCGAGGTCGTGCAGGCGGTGGTCGTGCGAACAAAGAAGCAGCTCGGCCGCTCCGACGGCACCTACATCTCCTTCGACGAAAACGCCGCCGTGCTGATCGACCCGGCCAGCAACAACCCGCGCGGCACCCGCATCTTCGGGCCGGTGGCCCGCGAGCTGCGCGAGCGCAACTTCATGAAAATCGTCTCGCTGGCGCCGGAGGTGCTGTAGCGATGGGTCGCTCGATGAAGATCCGCACCGACGACATGGTCGAGGTGATCGGCGGCAAGGACTCCGGCAAGACCGGCCGCGTCCTGCGCACCGACCCGAAGCGCAGCTTCGTCTACGTCGAGGGCCTCAACATGGTCAAGCGCCACGAAAAAGCCCGGCCGGTGCAGGACGTGCAGAAAGCCAGCCAGCAGATGGGCGGGATCGTCGACAAGGAGGGGCCGATTCACGTCTCCAACGTGATGCTGCTCGATCCCAAAGACAACAAGCGGACCCGCATCGGCGTGCGCCGCGACAAAGGCGGCAAGCGTGAGCGCTACGCGAAGCGGAGCGGGGTGAGCATCTGATGGAGGCCGCGACCACGCCGCAGTCCCAAGCCGCACCGCCGCCGCGCCTGCGCGAGCGCTACGAGCAGGAGGTCGTGCCGGCGCTGACCGAGAAATTCGGCTACTCCTCGGCGATGCAGGTGCCGCGCCTGCAGAAGATCGTGCTCAACATGGGCGTCGGCGAGGCCAAGCAGAACGCGAAAATGCTCGAGGCCGCGCAGGAGCAGCTGGCGACGATCGCCGGCCAGTACCCGAACGTCCGCCGGGCGCGCAAGTCGATCGCCTCGTTCAAGGTGCGCGACGGGATGCCCGTCGGCCTCTCCGTGACCCTGCGCCGGGCGCGAATGTGGGAGTTCCTAGACCGCCTCACCTCGATCGCGGTGCCGCGCATCCGCGACTTCCGCGGCCTCAACCCGCGCTCCTTCGACGGCCGCGGCAATTACTCGATGGGCGTCAAGGAGCAGCTGATCTTCCCGGAAATCGATTACGACTCGATCGACGAGGTGCGCGGTCTCGACGTCACGATCGCGACCTCCGCGCAGACCGACGTGGAAGCCTTCGAGCTGCTGCTCGGGTTGGGCATGCCCTTCGCCAAAGAGGGTCGCCCGGGCACGGCCGGCGAGGCGGAAGCCGAGGCCGAAGAGGAGCAGCGCAAGGAGGAAGCCCGCCAGCGGGCCGAGGCCGAGCAGGCGGCGCTGGAGCAATTGAAAGAGGAGAACCCGGAGGCCTATGAGAAGCCTCAGCCGGCGGGTCCTGTCGCCGAGGACGGCGAGTCGTCCTCGCAAGCTGCGGGCGACTCCCCATCCTCGACGCCACCCGCCGGAGACGCCGAGGCAAAGGACTCCGAGAACTCCGAGGAGGAGAGCTGAAATGGCAAAGACTTCGATGAAGGTGAAGCAGGGGCGGAAGGCCAAGTTCAAGTCGCGCGAGTACAACCGCTGCCGACGCTGCGGGCGCCCGCGCGGCTACTACCGTAAGTTCGGCCTCTGCAGGATCTGCCTGCGCGAGGCCGCCCACGAGGGCTACGTGCCCGGGATGACCAAGTCGAGCTGGTAGAGCGAGACGGGACTGACTGAACCATGCTGAACGACCCGATAGCCGATTACCTGACCCGGATTCGCAACGCGCTGGGCTCCGGCCACGATGACGTGCAGATTCCCGCCTCCCGTCTCAAGGAGGAGATGAGCCGCATCCTCAAGGAGCAGGGCTACATCGTCGACTTCGCCCGCAAGCCGGCCGCGGTCGGCGAGGCGATCGAGATCCGGCTCAAGTACACCGAGGACCGTCGCCCGGTGATCGCCGGGCTGGAGCGGATCTCGCGCCCGGGGCGGCGGCGCTACGTCGACCACACCGAAGTGCCGCGCGTCGACGGTGGCACCGGCACGGCGATCATCAGCACCTCGTCCGGGGTGATGACGGGCCACGAGGCAAAGCAGAGAGGCGTCGGCGGCGAGGTCGTCGCCTACGTCTGGTGAGCGAGCTTCGATGAGCCGAATCGGAAGAAAGCCCATCTCCGTCCCCGAGTCCGTCACGGTCGAGCTCGCCCCTGGGCGGGTCGCCGTCAAGGGCCCGAAGGGCGAGCTGGCGCAGGCCCTCGCCGCCGACATGAAGGTCGACCAGGAGAATGGCACGGTGACCGTCAGCCGACCGACCGACCGCGGCGAACATCGCGCCCTGCACGGGCTCACCCGCAGCCTGATCGCGAACATGGTCGAGGGCGTCGTGGACGGCTTCGAGAAGCGCCTAGAGATCCAGGGAGTCGGTTATCGCGCCCAGCTCAAAGGCAAGGCCCTGGAGCTGGCGCTCGGCTACTCGCATCCCGTCTCGATCGAGCCGCCGGATGGGATCGAGTTCGAGGTGCCCCAGCCGACCGAGGTGATCGTGCGTGGGATCGACAAGCAGCTCGTCGGTCAGGTCGCGGCGGACATCCGCAAGCGCCGCCCGCCGGAGCCCTACAAGGGCAAGGGGATCCGCTACCGCGACGAGCACGTCGCGAGGAAGGTCGGTAAGCGCGCATGACCGTCATGACCAAGCGCCAGCAGCGCCTGCGCCGACGTCGCCGGGTCCGCGCCCGCGTCGTCGGCAGCGCCGAGCGCCCCCGCCTCTCCGTCTACCGCTCCAACCGCGGTGTCTTCGCCCAGCTCGTCGACGATGCCGCCGGCAACACCCTCGCCGCGGTGAACTGGACCGAGCCGGAGTTGCGCAAGCTGACGGCCTCCGATCAGGCCAAGCGCGCCGGAGAGCTGCTCGCCGAGCGCGCCAAGAAAGCCGGTGTCGAGACCTGCGTGTTCGATCGCGGCGGCTACAAGTTCCACGGTCGCGTCAAGGCGCTGGCCGAAGGCGCCCGCGAGAAGGGGCTGAAGTTCTGATGGCGCGCCGCGCGTCGTCCAGTCAGCTACGGTGTCCGGTCCGATGAAGGGCATGGACATGACCAACGTGGAGACGGTCTCCCCCCGGGGGCTGGATCTCCAGGAGCGCGTGATCGAGATCAACCGCGTCGCCAAGGTGGTCAAGGGCGGTCGCCGCTTCTCCTTCACCGCGCTGGTCGCCGTCGGCGACGAAGAGGGTGTCGTGGGGATCGGCTACGGCAAGGCCCGCGAGGTCCCGCTGGCGATCCAGAAGGCTGTCGAGAACGCCCGCAAGAGCCTGATCCGCGTGCCCAAATACGGGCAGACGCTGACCCACAAGATCATCGGTCGCTACGGCGCCGGCCACGTCGTCCTGCGCCCGGCCAGCCCCGGTACCGGCGTGATCGCCGGCGGCGGGGTGCGGGCGGTGCTCGAGCTGGGCGGGGTGCGCGACGTGCTCACCAAGAGCATCGGGACGCAGAACCCGATCAACCTCGTCAAGGCGACGATGGATGGGCTCGTGCGGCTGCGGCGGCCTGAGGAGGTTGCGGAGCTGCGGGGGCTGACGGTTGCTCAGGTGTTGGGGGTGCAGAAGACGAACGGTGCGGCAGTTACTGGCGAGGGCTCAGACGGGTCAACCGCGGGTCCTGTCGCAGCAGGGGACCCACCTCCCCCTGCGGTAGCTGAAGCTTCCTCGGGGGAGGTCCCCCCTACTGCGCCACCCGCGGATGAAACGGCTGAGGACTCGCAGTCCCCGGCGGCTGAGGGGAGCGCCCCGGCTGAAGAGGCGCCAGGCCCGGCGGCTGAGGCTGAGGCTCCGGCGGCTGAGGCTGAGGTTCCGGCCGAGGAGGCGAAAGCTGAGGGGGAGGCTTCGTGAGCGGGGTCAAGATCAAGCAGGTCAAGTCTTCCAACGGGTCCAATCCGAGCCAGAAAGCGACGCTTTATGCGTTGGGGCTGGGGAAGATCGGGTCTGAGGCCGAGAAGAAAGACTCACCTCAATTGCAGGGTCAGATTCGCGTCGTCTCGCATCTGGTCGAGGTCAGCTGATGGCTGAGAAAGCCAAAGCCGACGCACCGAGCGAGCGCTCGCAGGAGATCGGGCTGCACAATCTGCGGCCCAAGCCGGGGTCCAAACGTCCGCGCAAGCGGCTTGGCCGGGGCGAGGGCAGTGGGTTGGGCAAGACCTCTGGCCGCGGGCAGAAGGGCTACGGCTCGCGCTCGGGATCGAAGCAGAACGCCGCTCGCGAGGGCGGCCAGAACCCGATCCACATGCGGATGCGAAAGCTTCGCGGACCGCACAAAAAGCAGTCGATGCCGTTTGAGAACTTCCGCACCTCGACCCAGCCGGTCAACGTCGCCGACCTCGAGGAGCGTTTCGACGCCGGCGCCGAGGTCAACCCCGAGACGCTGAAGAAGAAGGGCCTGGCCAAGCGCTCCGATCCGGTCAAGATCCTCGCCCGCGGGGAGATCTCGAAGAAGCTCGACGTCCACGCGCATGCTTTCAGCGCGGCTGCCAAGGAGAAGATCGAGGCGGCCGGCGGTTCCTGTCACACTCTGGAGCCGTAATGCTCAGGACTATTGCGAACGCTTTCAGCGTCGCGGACATCCGCAAGAAACTCGCCTTCACGGCGGCGATGCTGCTGCTCTACCGGCTGGGCGCCTACATTCCCGCCCCCGGGGTCGACGCCGGCGCGGTCAAGGAACTCTCGGAAAACTTCGCCGGCAGCAACATCCTCGGCTTCCTCAACCTCTTCTCCGGCGGCGGCCTCTCGCGGCTCTCGCTGTTCGCGCTGGGGATCATGCCCTACATCACCGCCTCGATCATCCTGCAGCTGCTGACCGTGGTCGTCCCCTCGCTGGAGAAACTGCAGAAAGAGGGTGAGGTCGGCCAGCAGAAGATCACCCAGTACACGCGCTACCTCACCGTCGGCCTCGCGTTCGCCCAGTCCTTCGGGTACGTCTTCCTCTTCCGCTCCTTCGGCAGCGAAGCCGGCAACAACTTCCTCTCCGAAATCGGCGGCGCCAAAATCCTGCTGATCGTGATCTGCCTGACCGCCGGCTGCACCCTGTTGATGTGGCTGGGCGAGCTGATCACCCAGCGCGGCATCGGCAACGGCATCTCGCTGATGATCTTCGCCTCGATCGCCTCGCGCATCCCGGAAGGGATCACGAAGTGGTGGAACAACCCCGACCAGGTCTTCGTCGTGATGATGCCCTTCATCGCGCTCGCCGTGATCGTCGCGATCGTCTTCGTGCAGGAGGGACAGCGCCGGATCCCGGTCCAATACGCCAAGCGCGTGGTCGGGCGCCGGATGACCACCGGCGGGTCCACCTACCTACCGTTGCGCGTGAACATGGCGGGTGTCATCCCGGTCATCTTCGCCGCCTCGATCATGGCCTTCCCGCCGACCGTCGGCCAGCTGCTCAATACCCCCGCCGCGCTCGACTTCGCCGCCTTCTTCTCGCCGAACAGCTGGGCCTACGTGGTCGGCGAGGTGTTCTTCATCATCATCTTCACCTACTTCTACACCGCCGTCACCTTCAACCCCGTGGACCAGGCGGACAACCTGAAGAAATACGGCGGGTTCATACCCGGGGTGAGACCCGGTCGGCCGACGGCCGAGTTCCTGGATCGCATCCTGGCCCGCCTCACGTTCC
>DASTAY010000016.1:0-33066 GCA_035712345.1 Solirubrobacterales bacterium | reverse complement strand
TACCTGCGCTTCTACAACTTCGACCGCGTCCACCACGGCCGCCTCACCGGCGGCCAGATCCCCGCCGACATCGTCTACGGTGCCCGCAAGATGGAGATCAGATGAGCCTGAGGTGTCGGCACATCTTGGAGTCCGTCCATTCTAACCCGGGGCGAAGAGCTCGCGGGCGCGCTCGGCGACGAGGGCGGGTTTCTCGTCGGCGATGAAGTGGCCGCAGTCGGCGACGAGCTCGACCGTCATCTCGTCGGTGTGGCGCTCGTAACCGTCGAGCAGCTGGGGGCGCAGGGCGACGTCGTCGGTTCCGAACAGCATCCTGGTGGGCACGGTGAGCCGCTGGCGCTCGTAGCGACCGCGGATGATCGGCCGGGTCTCCCGCAGGTTGAAGACCCGGTACATCTGCACTGCCGCCCGCGCCCTTGCAGGTTCGGCGAGGTTGTCGGTGAAGCTGCTCAGCGTCGCCTCGTCCCAGGCATCGCGGTTGGTCGACCCGCCAACGAGGACCCGCGGGACGAAGCGTCCGCTGCGATGCAGCCGGTAGCCGACGCCCGGGGCGAGGATCATCCACTGGTACCAGAAGCGCCAGCTCTGGGCGAGCGTGCGCGCCCGCGGCGGCCACGGAGTGAGGATGTTGAGCGCCAGGTAGCGCTCGAAGCGCTGCGGGGCCTTGAGGCAGAGCAGGAAGCCGATCCAGCCGCCCCAGTCGTGGCCGACGAGCTTCACGCGGTCGATCCCGAGGCCGTCGAGGACGGCGAGCACGTCGTCGGCGAGGTTCTCCTTCTCGTAGCCGTCGCGGGGCGCGTCCGACCAGCCGAAGCCGCGCAGGTCGAGGGCGAGCACACGATGGCTGTCGGCCAGCGCCGGCAGCAGGTGTCGCCACTCGTACCAGTGCTGCGGCCAGCCGTGCAGGCAGAGGACGACGTCCTCTCCGGAACCTGCTTCGGCGACGTGGAAGTCGAGCCCGCGGGCGCGGACCCAGCGATGGCTGACGCCGTCGACCTGAGGCGGATCGCTCATCCAGTGCAATGTATTGGGCGGCGCCGCAGTAGTCTGCTCCCATGGCCAAGGTGGACGTCGGCGATCCGGCCCCTGACTTCGAGCTCCCGGGCACGGGCGGGAAAACCTACAGGCTCGCCGACTACCGTGGGCGCAAGCTGGTGCTGGCGTTCTACCCGGGTGACTTCACCATGGTCTGCACCAAGCAGTTCTGCTCCTATCGCGACGAAGGTGACCGCCTGGACGCGATCGACGCCGAGGTCCTCGGCATCTCGCCGCAGTCGGTCGACTCGCACGAGCGCTTCACCCAGGAGAAGAGCCTCAACGTGCCGCTGCTGGCGGACGAGGACAAGGCCGTCGCCAAGGCTTACGGCATCGTCGCCGGGCCGATGGTCCGCCGGGCGATCTTCATCCTCGACGAGGAGGGGGTCGTGCGCCATCGCAAGGTGACCCTCGCCGGGCTCAGCTTCGAGACGGTCGGCGACATCGAAGAGGCCGTCGCGGCAATCTCCTGATGCCGGCCGAGCCGCGGCCGTTCGTCGCCGGCGAGCGTCCGCGGGTCCGCGGCGAGGTGGGGGGGGAGGGCCCGCCGATAGTTCTCTGCCACGGCGTGACGGCGACGCGCCGCTACGTCCTGCACGGCTCGCGTGTGCTGGAGCGGAGCGGCCGCAGCGTCGTGACCTACGACGCACGCGGGCACGGCGAGTCCGACCCGGCCCCAGGCGGGCAGGGTTATGGATACCCGGAGCTGGTCGGCGACCTCGAGGCGGTGGTGGGGGTGACCGCAGGGGACGGGCGGTTCGTCCTCGGCGGCCACTCGATGGGCGCGCACACGAGCGTGGCCTACGCGCTGCGGCATCCCGAGCGCCTCGCCGGGCTTGTGATCGTCGGGCCCACCTACATGGGCAGGCCGGCCTCGGCCGAGACGCTCGCCTACTGGGACGGCCTCGCGGCGGCTCTCGCCGGCGACGGCGTCGACGGCTTCGTCGACTACATCGATCGCCACCAGCCCGTCTCGGCCTGGCGGGATTCGGTCCTGCGCTTCACCCGCGAGCGCATCCAGCGCAACGAGCGTCTCGAGGCGGTGGCGGACGCGCTGCGCCAGGTGCCGCGCTCGCGCCCCTTCGGGGAGATGGCGGAGCTGGACTTGCTCGAGGTCCCGGCGCTGGTGGTCGCGAGCAACGACGAGGCCGATCCCGGCCATCCGCGGCGGGTTGCCGAGGCCTACGCGGAGCGCCTGCCGCAGGCGCGGTTGATCTCCGAGGAAGCGGGCGAATCGCCGCTCGCCTGGCAAGGCGGAAAGCTTTCGCGCGCGATCGTCGCCTTCTGCACCGAGGTCGGCGCTTAGCTTTGCCGAAGGTCGCTCGACTAGGTTTCAGGCCATGAGGCTGCCGGCGGAGGGGACGCTGCGGATGATCGCGACCTTCGTCGCGGCTTTCGGCATAGGCGTCGCGACCTACATCACGATTGCCGATTCCGGCGGCGGCTCGCCGGTCTGCCTCGCGGGCGGCGGTGGCTGCGAGACCGTCGCCAACAGCACCTACTCGCACGTCTTCGGCGTCAACATCGCCGTCTTCGGCATCTTCGGCTACATCCTGCTGCTCGCCGCCTCGCTGCTGCGCGGCGACCTCGCGCGGATGGGCGGCTTCGGCGTCGCGCTGGTCGGGTTCGGCTACAGCGTCTACCTGACCTACCTGGAGCTGTTCAAGATCGAAGCGATCTGCCAGTGGTGCGTGGCGAGCGCGATGCTGATGACGATCCTCTTCTGCTTGAACGCGATCCGCATGGTCGGCTACGTTGGGAGACCGGCATGAGTGGCAAAAGCGCACGAGAGGCACGCCGCGAAGAGCGCCTGCGGGCCGAGAGCGAGGGCGACCAGGAGGAGCGGCGCAAGCGCCTGCTGCAGATCGCCAGCGCGGCGATCTTCATCGCCGTGGTCGTCGTCGCCGTGTTGATCGTGATCAGCAACAACGGCGGCAGCGGCGGCGACACCAGCCTCGAGGACGTCGGCTCGGTCGAGCAGAGCCTCCAGGGAATCCCGCAGAACGGCTTGGCCCTGGGCGACCCGAGCGCCAAGGTGACGCTTTACGAGTTCGGCGACCTGCAGTGCCCGGTCTGCAAGGCGTTCTCCGAAGAGATCATCCCGGAAGTGATCGACTCGAAGGTGCGCAGCGGCGAAGCGAAGATCGAATTTCGCAACTTCACGATCATCAGCGAGCAGTCCGTGCCGGCCGGCGCGGCGGCGATCGCCGCAGGCCGCCAGGGGCGCGGCTGGAACTACATCGAGCTCTTCTACCGCAATCAGGGTGAAGAGGACTCGGGCTACGTCACCGACGAATTCATGACCGAAATCGCCCGCGGCGCCGGCGTCCCCGACATCGCCAAATGGAACGAAGAACGCAAGGACCCGAAGACGATCGAAGAGGTTGAAGCCAGCAAGGCCGAAGCAGAACGCCTCAATTTCAGCGGCACGCCGTCGTTTGCGGTCGAAGGCCCCGGCACGTCGGGCAAGAAAACGCTGGGGACCCCGGGGGAAGCGGGCCTGTTGGAAGAAGCGATCGAAGAAGCCGCCTGAGGCATCTTCGGGCCCTCACCCGCTTGGGTTTACATAACAACCGTTATCGTGCGTTCAATCTGGAAATGGGCCGCGTGGTCGCTCGAATCCACCATCGGGGTCGTGGTAGTCGAGTGGCTCGGGCTCGGGGAGATCTCACGTGGGCTCGTCGAGGCGATCGCAGTGATGGCGTTCTTCGCGGCGGCGGCGATCCCCGTCACGCTGTCGATCGCCCCCGCTTCACAGGGATTGCTCGAAAACACGGCCCAGATGGGCGTGGTCTTTGTCTTAGCCTACGTCCTCGAGGTTGTCTGGCTGACTCCGCGCTTGCGCGGCGAGGACGATTACGAATACCGCCTCGGCGCGCTCACCGGCCTTGGTCTGGCGGGAACAATCGGTGTTCTCCTGGCGGTGTTGTTGGCTGCGCATAGGGCTGCCGGTCATGCCAATTTCCTCGACGACGCGGGGTTGGCCTGCGTCGCGACCTCGCTGATGAGCCTGGCCGGGGTTGTGATCGCGCATCCGTTGCTGGTGCATGAATGGGAGCGCTCCGCAGGAGCACATGATCGCGAGGAGGCCTGACCCGACCCAGGTTGACGCGTATCCGAGATTGACCCCACTGGGCTGTGGTCAATCTCGGATACGCGTTCGTCTCCTAGCTCAACGATGCGCTTCCGCGCACGAGGGGCCTGACCAGCGGCGGCGCCTTGGGCAGCTTGCCGTGGTCGACCTGCTCGATCGAGAACGGCGAGGCTTCGATATTCGCGACCGTGTCGCGGTTGCAGTGGCAGCCGTCGCCGACGAAGCGCCAGGGCTTTTCGAGGCGGTCCTGCCAGCGGGCCAGGCCGGGATCCTCGGCGCGCACGTGCTCGAGGAAGAGCAGCCTGCCGCCGGGCTTCAGCACTCGGGCGGTCTCTGCCAGCGCTCGCTCGGGGTTCGGCACCGTGCAGAGCACGAGCGTGAAGATGGCCGTGTCGAAGCTCGCGTCCGCGAAGGGTAGGTCCTCGGCGGAGGCGTCGCTCAGCTCCGCGGCGACACCCTTCTCCCCCACTTTGACCCGAAGCTGCCTGAGCATGTGGGGATCGGGCTCGGCGAGGACCAGGTCGGTGACCGCCGCCGGGTACAGGTCGAGGTTCGCTCCCGTGCCGGCGCCGAGGTCGATAGTCCGCCCGCTTGCAGCCGCGAGAACCTCGCGCCGCATCTCCCGCAGCCCGGCGTCTTCGGTCGCCTCGAAGGCGCGGTCGTAGAGCGCCGCGAACCCCCTCCCCCACGTCGCATCGTAAATCCGGCCCATTCGCACTCCTCGTTCGAGTTTTGCCGGGCTATACCTCGGTAGATCCTGAAAGGTTCAGGCGGCGTTGCGCTCCGTCTCCGCCTCGGCCTGGCCCTCAAGGGCCGGATCGTTGTGGGAGATCCGCTCCTCGTAGGCACGGCGGGCGGTCGGGTCGACCTCGGTCATCACCGTCTCGACGCCCATGAAACGGCTGATCGCCTCGCGCGCGCGGCGCGGCAGCAGCGCGCCCATGGTCACCGACGCGCGCAGCTCGCGCGGCACGTAGACGTCGACCTTGCCCAGCTCGAGCGCATCGACGATCTCCTTCGCGACGTCCTCGGGCTCGACCCGCTTGACGCCGCGCTGGTCGGCGAGGCCTTCGATCAGCTGCGTGTTGACGGTGATCGGCATGACGTAGGAGAGCTCGACGCCGCTGCCGCGGCACTCGGCCCGCACCGCCTCGGTCAGGCCGACGACGGCGTGCTTGGTCGCCGCGTAGGTGGCGATCCCGGGCACGCCGGCTTTGCCGGCTGAGGAGGCGATGTTGACGATGTGGCCGCTTCCCCGCGCTTTCATCCGCCGCACCGCCAGCTGGGTGCCGACGATCACGCCGTAGACGTTGATGTCGAGCTGACGGCGGATCGAGTCGTCGCTCTCGTCCTCGAACCGCGTCACGGGCATGATCCCGGCGTTGTTGACCAGTACGTCGATCGGGCCGAGCTGGCGCTCGGCCTCGTCGAGGAAGGCGGCGAAGGAGTCGCGCTCGGTCACGTTGAGCTGGATCGCGACCGTGCCGCCACCCAGCTCCGCCGCCGTCCGCTCGGCCAGCTGCAGGTCGAGGTCGCCGAGCGCAACCCGGCAGCCCTTGCGGACCAGCGCCTGCGCGGTCGTCCTGCCGATCCCCCGGGCGCCCCCGGTGATCGCCACGACCTTGCCGCTGAGTGAGCGTCGCTCCTTCGCCATGTTGCCTCCTCTCCGGCGGCTCCTAGGCCGCCGGCTTGTAGACGGTGACCACGGCGGCGCCGCCGAGGCCGATGTTGTGCTGCAGGGCGGTCTTGGCGCCCTCGACCTGTCGCTTGTCGGCCTCCCCGCGCAGCTGCCAGGTCAGCTCAGAGCACTGCGCCAGCCCGGTCGCGCCCAGCGGGTGCCCCTTGGAGATCAGCCCGCCGGAGGGATTGACGACGACCTTGCCGCCGAAGGTGGTCGCTTCTTCCTCGACCAGCTTGTGGGCCTCGCCCTCGGCCGCGAAGCCGAGCGCTTCGTAGGTGATGAGCTCGTTGGCGCTGAAGCAGTCGTGCAGCTCGCAGACGTCGACCTGCTCGGCCGCGATGCCGGCCTCGGCGTAGGCCTCGTCCGCCGCCTGCTTCGACATGTCGGAGCCGACGATCTTCATGCAGTCGGTCCCCTCGGCGAAGGTGGAGCTGAGGTCGGTGACCATCGACTGGCCGGCGATCTCGATCGCCTGGCCGCCCAGGTCGTGCTCTTCGACGTAGCGCTCGGAGGCGACGATCGCGCAGGCCGAGCCGTCGGAGGTCGGCGAGCACTGCAACTTGGTCAGCGGCTCGTGGATCATCTTCGCCGCCTTGATGTCCTCGAGGCTGTACTCGTCCTGGAACTGGGCGTAGGGGTTGTTGACCGAGTGCTTGTGGTTCTTCCAGCCGATCCAGGCGTAGTGATCCGGGTTGGAGCCGTACTTCTCCATGTGATCGCGGCCGGCGTTGCCGAACATCTGCGGCGCCGGCGGGGACTGCTCGGGGTCGCGGATCTCGAACATCCGCATCGCGTGCTTGTCGAGCGCGTTGGTGCGATCGGTGTACTTGACGCCGAGCGAGCCGGGCTCCATCTTCTCGAAGCCGATCGCCATCGCGCAATCGACCAGGCCGCCCTTGACGGCCTGGCGGGCGAGGAACAGCGCCGAGGAGCCGGTCGAGCAGTTGTTGTTGACGTTGACCACCGGGATTCCGGTGAGGCCGAGCTGGTAGAGCGCCCGCTGGCCGTAGGTCGAGTCCCCGTAGCAGTAGCCGGCGTAGGCCTGCTCGACGTCCTCATAGGGAATGCCGGCGTCGGCGAGCGCCTTCTCCCCGGCCTCCTTGGCCCAGTCCGGGTAGTCGCCCTCCTTGGTGCCTGGCTTCTCGAACTTGGTCATCCCGACCCCGATCACGTACGTGCGGTTGCTCAAAGTCTCTCCTGTGTTTCGCGCCGCCTCCGCGCGGCGTTTGGCTGGCTGGCCAAGAAATCTACCGGGCCGGGTCGGGCGGCGCCATTTCGCGGCAGGTACTCTGAAGGGGTTGTGATCCTTGCTGACCTGAGCAGCGATCCGGCTGCGGGTATCGGCGTCTTCGCCGCGCTCGCCGCGGGAATCGTCTCCTTCCTCTCCCCCTGCGTGCTGCCGCTCGTGCCGGGCTACCTGTCCGCGGTCAGCGGAGTCTCGGCTGCCGAGCTCGACAGCGCCGGCTGGCGGCGCGTGCTCGGGCCGAGCCTGCTCTTCGTCGCCAGCTTCTCGGCGATCTTCATCGCGTTGGGCCTGTCCGCGACGGCGTTAGGCCATTTCCTGGAACACAACAAGCCACTGCTGACCAAGATCTCCGCCACCCTGATCATCGCGATGGGCGTCCTCTTCGTCGCCTCCCTCTTCATCACCCGGCTCAACCGCGAGTGGCACGTCAACGGCCTCATGGAACGGGCCGGCAAGGGTGGCCCGATCGTCGCCGGCGCCGCCTTCGCGATTGCCTGGACCCCCTGCATCGGGCCCACGCTCGGCGCGATCCTCTCGGCCGCCTCGGTCTCCGGTTCGGCCGGGCGCGGCGCCTTCCTCCTCGCCGTCTACTCGGCCGGGCTGGGGATACCGTTCCTGCTCACCGCCGTCGCCTTCTCCCGCATGACGACCGCCTTCACCGTCGTCAAGCGCCACTACCAGGCGATAGTCGCGACCGGCGGTGTGATTCTGATCGCCATGGGAGTCCTGATCTGGACCGGTGAACTGACCCAGCTCAACATCGAAGCCCAGCGCCTGCTCAGCGAAATGGGCCTCGACTTCTGGAACTCGGTCTAGTTATTCGCCGGAGTGACGGTCTCGAGCTCGCGGCCGATCGCCTCGGTCTCCTCGAGGCCGGTGTCGTCGAGCTCGCGTGAGCAGACGATGCGGAAGCGACCGGTCCCGATCGCCGAGTCGGGCACGACCGGCAGGCCGCGGATCTCCTCCCAGCCCAGCCGTTCGACCTCGAACGGGTTCATCCGCACCTCTGCCGCCGGGAATGGGCAGTTGCCGTTGTGCTGGTCGATCGCCTTGGAGATCGCCTCCAGGTTCTTCGCCTCGGGGGACGCCATCGGCCCCTCAGTCTAGGACGAGCGCGGCCCCTACAGGGCGCCGCCGGCCTCATACGGCTCACCCGGGGTGGCGCCGATCACGAGCAGGCGGATGCCGTCCGGCCCCGGGGTGACCTTGCGCTTGACGTCGGGCCCCACGCGGGCGATGTGGTCGGCGTCGAGCGGGTACCGCTCGCCGCCCGCTTCGATCGTGCCCGAGCCCTCGAGCGCGACATAGACCTCCTCCTGGCCCGTTCGCCGTGGCGTCCCGAGATCGTCCTACCATCGCCTCGATGGCCCACAAGCGCACTATCGCCCACCTCGACATGGACGCCTTCTACGCGTCGGTCGAGCTGCGGCGGCGACCGGAGCTGAAGGGAAAGCCGGTGATCGTCTGCGGCTCGGGGCCGCGGGCGGTGGTGACGACGGCGAGCTATGAGGCGCGCAAGCTGGCCGGGATCCACTCGGCGATGCCGGCCGCGATCGCGCGGCGACGGCTGCCGGACGCGATCTACCTGAAACCCGACTTCGCCGCATATCGGGAGGCATCGGCGCAGGTGATGGACATCCTGCGCGCCAACGCGGAGACGGTCGAGGTGGTCGGGCTCGACGAGGCGTACCTCGACCTCAGCGACCTCTTCGCCCCGAAGGCGACGATGCGGCGGATCGCGACCGAGATCCGCGAGCAGACGAGCCTGACCTGCTCGGTGGGCATCTCCGAGAACCGCCTGCTGGCCAAGATCACGAGCGAGCTGGGCAAGCCCGCCGGCCTCGTCGTCCTCTCGAGGGCCGAGGCGCTGGAGCGCTTCGGCGCGGAGTCCCCCGGCCTCGTACCGGGAATCGGGCCGAAGACCGTGGTCAAGCTGGAGAAGATGGGCATTCGGACGCTGGGCGAGTTGCGGGCCCATGACATCGGCGCGCTCGAGCGCGCCTTCGGCCCGCGCATGGGGCGCTGGCTGCCCGCTCGAGCCGGCTTCGTCGACGAGACGCCGATCTCGCCCGTGCGTGAGACCAAGTCGCAATCGGCGGAGACCACGTTCGACGTCGACCTCGCCGATCATGGCGAGATGGCGTCCCACGTCGCCGCGCTCTCGGCGGAGCTCTGCCGCCGCCTGCGCTCGCGCGACCTCGAGGGGCGCACTATCGGGATCAAGGTCCGCCTCGACGACTGGACCAACGTCAGCCGCTCGCACACGCTCGAGGAGGCGACCAACGATCCGGCAGTGGTGACGCCGGTGGCATTGGAGCTGCTCCGCGCCTACGCCCCACCCCGCCCGGTGCGTCTGCTCGGCGTTCGCGTCGCCGGGTTCGGCGGCGAAGACTTCGCTGGGCCGCAGCTCCCGCAGGCTCAGATGCAGCTCGGCGTCAGCTAGGACTCTGCAAAGATAATCCGGTGAGCGACGATCGACTCAGCGGGCTCGATGCGTCATTCCTCCACATGGAGCGCGCTGGCGCCCACATGCACGTCGCCTCGACCATCCTCTTCGAGGGGTCGCCGCCCAGCCACGAGGAGTTTCGCGACCACATCGAGGGCCGCCTGCATCTCGTCCCCCGCTTTCGCCAGAAGCTGCGCTTCATTCCCTTCGACCAGGGCAGGCCGGTCTGGGTCGACGACCCGTTCCTCAACCTCGACTACCACGTGCGGCGCACGGCGCTGCCCGCGCCGGGCTCCGAGGAGCAGCTGCGCAACCTGGCGGCGCGGATCTTCTCCCAGCAGCTCGACCGGACCAAGCCGCTCTGGGAGCTGTGGCTGGTCGAGGGCATGGAAGAGGATCGCTTCGCGGTCGTCGGCAAGAGCCACCACGCCCTCGTCGACGGGATCTCGGGGGTTGACATCACCACCGTTCTCTTCGACCTCGAGGAGACGCCCACGCAGCTCCCCGCGCGGCCGCCCAAGTGGGCGCCGCGGCCCGAGCCGACCGACCTCGAGCTGTTGGGGCACGCCCTGCGCGAGCGCGCCACCAGCCCGCGGGAGCTCGTCCGCGGCGTGCGCGCCGCGCTGCGCGGACCGCGCCAGGTGCTGCGCGGCATCGTCCACACCGGCAAGTTCCTCGAGGGGGCGGCGGCCGCCCCGAGCACCCCGTTCAACGTCGAGATCGGCCCCCACCGGCGCCTCGCCTTCGTCCGCGGGGACCTCGCCGACTTCAAGCGGGTCAAGAACGCACATGGAGGCACGGTCAACGACGTCGTCCTCTCGGTCGTCGCCGGCGCGCTCGGCAACTATCTGCGGGCGCGCGGCCACGACACCGATGACCTGAAGATGCGGGCGATGGTGCCGGTCAGCGTCCGCGCCGACGAGGAGCACGGCGCGCTCGGCAACCGGATCTCGGCGATGATGGCGCCGCTGCCGGTCTTCTCCCAGGACCCGGTCGAGCGGCTCCGCCTCGTCAGCGAGACGATGGGCGACCTGAAGGGCTCCGGGCAGGCCGTCGGCGCCGAGCTGCTGACCAGGCTGACCGACTTCGCGCCCCCGACGATCGCCTCGCAGGCGGCCCGTCTGCAGCCGGCGCAGCGCTTCTTCAACCTCGTCGTGACCAACGTTCCCGGCCCGCAGTTCCCGCTCTACCTGATGGGACGCCGGATGAGCTCGATCTTCCCGCTGGTGCCCCTGGCGCGGGGACAGGCGCTCTGCGTCGGGATCATGTCCTACGACGGCAAGATCGACTTCGGGCTCGTCGGCGACTACGACGCGATGGCCGACCTCGACAGCTTCGGGCTCGACCTCGAAGGCGCGATCGCCGAAGTCGTCGCCACCGCGCCCCCGGCCGAGGCTCAGCCGGCGGAGCGGGCACGGACGCGGAACGGCGCCGTGTCGGTCAAGTAGTTCCAGTCGAGCCGGCGGGCGCTGAAGCCCTTGGCCCGGGTGTCCGCGTCGATCACGACCGCGGTGATCCGCTCGAAGCGCCCCGGGCGCGCGAGCCGCACGGTCATCGGGCCGCCGCGCCGGCGGAAGCGGAGGCGTGAGACGATGCGCCCGCCGCGCTCGCTGCCGATCCTCCCGACCAGGGCGATGCCGGCGGCGACGCCCACCGGCGCCTGGGCGCTTGCGACGACGGCGCGACCGCCTTCGGGGTGCACCCGCAGGAGCTGGAAGGTGGCGTGGTTGAGCAAGCGCACCAGGGGCCGGCCGTCGGGCGGCAGGGCGCCCTGACGGGGCACGTCGGGATAGCGTTTGCCTTCGCGAAAGCGCCCGTCGACCCGCCACTCGGCGACGTCGCGGGCGAAGCGAGCGAAGTCGCGGCTGAAGTCGGAGCCGCCCGCGGCGCGGATCGCGGATTCGTAGCTCGCGACCGAGAACCCCTCCGGCTTAGTGTGCGCGGCGCGCGCCCAGGCGTTGCGGATGATCTGTGGGCCATAGCGCCGCACGAGCCATTCGTTCCAGACGGCGCCGCCGTACTCGCGGATCGAGTTGGCGGTCAGCGGCGTCTTGTAGAGGCGCACCCAGCGGCGCACGTAGCGCAGGTAGTCGTTGATCCCGTTGTAGACCTGATCCTCCATCCAGACCGCGGTCGACTCGGCCATCCACGCGTCCTGGTAAGCGTCGTAGTTCATCTGCAGGATGTGGCAGTACTCGTGGGCGAAGGTGACCTCGAGGTCGGCGAGCGGCTTGGTGCCGGGGTATTGGAAGGGGTCGTAGTCGTTGTCGAGGACCAGATAGCCGTGCATCCGCCGCGGCGGCCGGTGGCCTTTGGGCGTCTGCCCGCGATCGGGGGCGGCGTAGCCGAAGAGGAAGCGGCCGAGCTCCTTGAGGTAGACGTCGGTCCTGCCGCGCCCCCCGCCCCGGCGCCCGTCGGAGCGCGGCTCGCGCCAACCCAGCCTGCCGTTCTCCACCGCATGGACGTGGGCGCCCACTCCGAGCACCTGCTCGACGAAGTCCGGCACCCCGTCGCCGTCGCGGTGGCCGTTTTCATCGGCGAGGTCGGGCGCGTCGATCCCCTCGGCGACCCAGTGCACGCAGAAGCGACCTGCGCAAGCCGGTGATTGGGGCGCTTCCGGGACCCCGTAGGAGTGGCGCGCAGGGTCCGGGTGGTCGGTGGGACGCGCCAGCGGCTGGCGAAAGATCCGCCGGTCCCCCGCTCGAGCCGGCGCCGGCAGCGCTGCGATTACGGCCAAGGCCGCCAGCGAAGCGCCGATCAGCCGCAGCTCTACACGCATCCGAGCCAATCTACAGACCGCCCGAGCGCGTTCCCGCCACCCGCCGTAGAGCTTTGGATCGCATAGCGAGCCAAACCTCTACGGCGCTCGGCGGCGATACTTCAGGCGTGACGTCGCGGAGCCCAGCTTGCGCATAGCCCTCGCCCAGATCGACCCGACGGTCGGCGACATCGACGGCAACGCGGCCAAGATCTCTCGATGGATCGCACGCGCCGCCGAGGAGGGCGCCGACCTGGCGATCTTTCCCGAGCTCTGCGTGCCCGGCTATCCGGCCGAGGACCTCTATCTGAAGCGCCATTTCGTCGCCGCAAACCGGGCGGCGGTCGAGCGGCTCGCCCGCGAGGTCGGCGAGATGGTCGCCCTCGTCGGCTTCGCCGAGCCCGCGCCGGACGGCGGCGATCACCGCCACGCCTACAACTCCCTCGCCGTGCTCTCCGGCGGCGAGGTCCGCGCTGTCTACCGCAAGAGCCGCCTGCCCAACTACGCCGTCTTCGACGAGCAGCGCTACTTCCTCCCCGGCGGCGAGCCGGCGACGATCGAGGTCGCCGGAACGCGGGTCGGGCTGACCGTCTGCGAGGACCTCTGGGAGGAGGGCCCGCCCGCCTCCAGCGAGGCGGCCGACGGGGCGCGGCTGATCGCGAACCCGTCCGGCTCCCCGTATCACCGCGGCAAGGGGCATGAGCGCGAAGCGATGTTCGCCGCCCGCGCCCGTGCATACGGGACGTACCTCGCCTTCTGCAACCTGGTCGGCGGGCAGGACGAGCTCGTCTTCGACGGCCAGAGCTTCGTCGTCGACCCCGACGGCGCGCTGCTCGCCCGGGCCGCCCAGTTCGAGGAGGAGCTGCTGGTCTGCGAGATCCCCACCTCGACCCCCGCGAGCCTCGCCGAGCCGCTGCCGGATCTCGCCGAGGTCTACGGCGCGCTGGTGCTCGGGCTGCGCGACTACGTCGGCAAGAACGGCTTCCGCCACGTCGGCATCGCGCTCTCGGGCGGCATCGACTCCGCCCTGGTCGCCCTGCTCGCCGCCGACGCGATCGGCGCGGAGAACGTCAGCTGCGTGGTCATGCCGTCTCCCCACTCCAGCGATGAAACCCAGGCCGACGCCCGAACTATCGCCGCCAACCTCGGCGCCGAGGCGATCGAGATCCCGATCGAGGCGACGATGGAGGCCTACGAGAGCTCGCTGGCGCCGTTCCTCGCGAGCGAGGAGGGCAGCGAGCCGCGCGACCTGCCCCACGACCCCGCCCGCCCGTCGGAGCCGGACCTGGCCGCCGAGAACATCCAGGCGCGGATCCGCGGCAACATGATGATGGCGCTCTCCAACAAGCACGGCTGGCTGGTCCTGACGACCGGCAACAAGAGCGAGATGTCGGTCGGCTACGCGACCCTCTACGGCGACATGGCAGGCGGCTTCGCCGCGATCAAGGACGTGCCCAAGACGCTCGTCTACGAACTGGTGCGCCACCGCAACGAGCTGGCCGGCCGGGAGCTGGTCCCCGCCTCGGTGCTCGACCGCGCTCCCTCGGCCGAGCTGCGCCCGGACCAGTTCGACAGCGACAGCCTGCCGCCCTACGAGCTGCTCGACCGCATCCTCGAGGCCTACGTCGAGCGTGACCGGGGCCGCGAGGAGATGGTGGCGGAGGGAATGCCGGCCGAGGTCGTGGACGAGGTGGTGCGCATGGTCGACCGCTCCGAGTACAAGCGCCGCCAGGCGGCGCCCGGCATCCGCATCACGCCGAAGGCCTTCGGCCGCGACCGGCGCCTGCCGATCACTAACCGCTTTGGGGGATAGGCCTGACGGCGATCGTCATCTGCGCCAACGCGCAGAGGCGCTCCTCGGCGTCGAGTACTTCGGCGTCCCAGACCCAGGTCGTGCGGCCGCGATGGCGCGCCCGCGCCTTGACCTCTGCGTGACCGGCCGTGATCGGGCGCATGAAGCTGACGCTGATCGACTGGCCCAGCGCCGCCATCCCGTCGCCGAAGACCGCCAGCGCCGTCGCCCGCGAGCAGACGCTCTCGACCAGGCTCGACATCACGCCGCCGTGCATCGGGCCGAAGGGCTGGCGCAGGTCGTCGCGAATCGGCACCCGGGCGCGGGCGCCGTCCGGGTCGTCGCTGAGCCACTCGGTGCCGATCAGGCTGTCGAAGTGCGACTCGAGGCCACGCGGGTCATCAGCCATCGGCGCGCACCCTATCCCCTCCAACCCTCCCCCTTAAGCGCCGTAGAGGTTTGGTCCGCTATGCGACCCAAACCTCTACGGCACATCTGGTCTTAATGCGCGTCGCATAGGCTTCCGCCGGGTTATGGCACTGAGCGACGACCAGAGGGCCCTGCTGCGGCTACTCGCGCAGCGCGAGCAGGGTTACGAGGACATCGCCGCGCTCAAGGGGATGAGCGTCGAGGACGTGCGCGCGGAAGTGCGCGAGGCGCTCGCCGCGATGGACACCCCGCCGCCGGAGCCGCCTCCGCCCCCTCCCCCGTCAAACCCCGAGCCGGCGTCGCCGAGGGCGGAGGAGCCGGCGCGGCTCGACCCCGCGCCGGCGGCGAAGCCGAAGGCGGCGCCACGGCCCGCGGCCGGAGCGCGCAGCCGCTCGACCGTGCCCGTCGAGCGCCGCCGGATCGTCCTGATCGCCGGCGGGGCGCTGGCGATCGTCGCGATCGTGCTCGGCGCCGTCGCGATCTTCAGCGGCGGCTCGGACTCCGGCTCGAGCTCCGGCGGAGGGGCGCCCGGGACCGAAACCGCCTTCGCCGAATCGCCCACCGCGACGAACGGCAAGATCACTCGGGCCGTGCTCGAACCGGTCGACGGCAGCGAAGGCGAAGGGCTCGCGGTGTTCGGTCGGGCGCGCAAGCAGGTGCGCCTGGCGATCGCGGCCAAGGGCCTCGAACAGCCACCGAGCGGCCAGGCCTACGTCGTCTGGCTCGCCAACTCCTCGAACCGGATGGTCCCGGTGACGATCGCCGAAGTCGACGAATCGGGCGAAATCGCCGCCCAGTACCCGATCCCGGCGGCGGTGCTCGTCTACCTCGCCGAAGGCGCCTTCGACGAAATCGACCTCTCGCTTGTCTCCACCGCCCGCTACAAAGCGGCCTTCAGCAAGGCGCGCAAGGAAAGCAAGCTTCCCGCCTATACCGGTACCGACGTACTGCGCGGCAAGGTCGAAGGCCCGATCGTCGGCGCCGCCAAGCGGAAGATCAGCAAGTAGGCGCAGCTCAGTCGGGCAGGAGCTTGCCGGGGTTCATGATCCCGGCGGGGTCGAGGCGCTCCTTGACCGCGCGCAGGACCTCGAGCCCGGTCTCTCCCACCTCCGCCCGCATGTAGGGGGCGTGGTCGCGGCCGACGGCGTGGTGGTGGGTGATCGTGGCGCCGCCGGCGACGATCGCCTGCGAGGCGGCGCGCTTGACCGCCTGCCACTGCTCGATCTCCTCGCCGCGCTTGGCGCGCGAGATGAAGGTGAAGTAGAGCGAGGCGCCATCGGCGTAGGCGTGCGAGAGATGGCAGAACGCCAGGCCAGGCGTCCCCTCGCCCTCCAGCGCGCCGCGGATCGCAGCGCCCACCGCCGCATGCAGCTCGTGCAATCGCGACCACGTGTGCGACGTCTCGAGCGTCTCGACCATCGCCCCCATCGCCATCAGGGTGTCGCGCAGGTATGGGCCCTGATAGCGGCCGTGCTCCCAGGAGCGGCCGGCGCTCTGTCCCAGGTATGCGGCGCCGCCGCGGCGCAGGGCGCGGACGGCGAGCGCGCGACGGCGGGCGACCGACTCCTCGTCCCCCTCGAAGCCGACCACGACCAGGCTGCCGCCGCGCCTGCCGCGCAGCCCGAGGTAACCGTCGAAGGCCCGGCCGAGGAGCCCGCGTGGGCCGGAGAGCGCCAGCGAGACCTCGGTCTCCTCTGCGTCGGAGACGCGGATCACGTCCGGCAACCCAGGGCCCTGGGCGAGCGCCCGCACGACCTCAGCGCCCGCCTCGAAGTCCTCGGCGATCCAGGCCTCGTAACGGCGCTGCGCCGGCTCGGGGCGGACGCGCACGGTCACGTCCGGGATCACGCCGAAGGCCCCCTCCGAGCCCACGACGAGCTCGCGCAGGGCCGGCCCCGCGGCCGTATGCGGCGTCTCCAGCGTGCGCAGGTCGCCGGCGGGGGCAATCAGGCGCACAGAGCTGACGAGGGCGTCGAAGCGGCCGTAGCCGCTCGAGGCCTGCCCCGCCGAGCGGGTCGCAGCAAAGCCGCCGACGGTCGCGTACTCGAACGACTGCGGGTAGTGGCCGAGGATGACTCCCGCGGCGCTCAGACGGGCTTCCGCCTCGGGCCCGCGCAGGCCGGCGCCGAGCCGGGCGGTGAGCGAGGTCGGGTCGACATCGACGTCTCGCAGCGCGGCCAGGTCGAGGCTGACGAGGCGCGAGTGAGCGCCGCGCAGCGGCGCCACCCCACCGACGACGGTGGTGCCCCCGCCATACGGGACGACCGCGATCCCCTCCGCCGAGCAGACCTCCAGCACGCGCCTGACGGCGTCGACGTCGCCAGGCAGCAGGACGGCGTCGGGCGCCGCATCCAACCGCCCGCCGCGCAGCCGCGCCAGGTCGGCGTAGCCGCAACCGGTCGCGTGACGGATCCGATCCTCAGCGCCGGCGAAGACGTTGTCCTCGCCGACCGCCTCGATCAGCCCCCGCGGCAGCGGCTCGGCTGCCGGCAACTCGAATCCCTCAAGCTCAGCGCCGAGCTGCCAGGGCTCGAGCTCTCCCACCCGTTCCCGCAGCGTCGCCAACGCCTCACCATCCAGCTCCGGCAAGATCGCTGGATCGCCCCACCCCCACCACTTGGAGTCCCGTCTCGGGATCAAGGGGCAATCCCGGTAGGGGTGGAACGTCTTGTACTTTTTCCGCGCAACCAACCGCGGACAGCCGCAAAGTGTCTTCGGAAAAAGTTAAGTGGAACCCCTGCCGGGATTGCCCCCCTGCTCATGGCGAGCCTCCAAGAGCGGCTTCGAGGCCATCCAACGCCTCGTCGAGGATCTTACCCTGGCCGCCGCGCATCAGCGGGGACCCCAGCCGCGACGTTCCCCGCAGCTTCTGCTCGGAGGTGATGCTGACCTCGGTGCCACCCTCGACCACGCTCAGGTCGATCTCCACGATCGAGCTGCGCAGGTGCCGCTCGAAGGGGCTGCCGGCGAGCTGCTGCTCCCAGACGTAGCGCTCCTCCTCGGCCGAGCTGAGGCAGCGGAAGTCGGCCCGCACGCCGCGCCCCTCGGCCGTCTCCAGCACCTTGGTCCACTGGCTGCGCCTGCCCTCCGGCTTGCGGTCTACGCTCTCCACCCTGCCGGTCCGCGGCCACCAGCGGGGCAGGCTGTAGGGATCGGAGACGAGCTCCCAGATTTCGCCCACGGGAGCCGCGATCGTCCGTCGGCGGGTGACACGCGGCATGGGCTCCTCTTCAGTCGCCCGCCAAGCGGCGCAGATCGCGCACCAGCAGCAGATGCTTGAGGTGGCTCACGGTCGCCGCCAGGCTCTCGAGGCTCTCCAGGGCCTCCTTGCGCCGCTCCGGGTTGCGCGAGCGCAGCGAGGGCCCCAGCAGCGCTTCCAGCAGGTTCGCCTCGCGGTCCGCGGAGGAGCGGAAGACGCGCAGGTTGCGGGCGCCGACCCCGACCCGGGAAAGCTCGTTGGCGGCGCGGACGATCTCGCGATCGGTCTCGTCGTAGACGGTCCTGCCGTCGCGCTTCTCCGGTTGGACGATGCCGAAGTTCTCCAGCTCGCCGATCAGCTCGTGGCGGGCGCCGGTCTCCTCGATCACCTCCTCCAGCGTCAGGTAGGCGCTCGAGGTGTTGACCAGGATCGCGCGGCGCACCGCGCCCGCGGCGGGACGGCGGTCGGCGTTGCCGCCGCCGAGGTCGATCTCGCCGCCCGCCGCGAGCTCCTGGCGGATCACCCGCAGGGGCAGGAACTCGTCGCGCTGCAGGCGCAGGATCGTGCGCAGGCGCTCGACGTCGGACTGGCTGTAGAGGCGGTAGCCGCCCTGCGTGCGGCGCGGCGTCAAGAGCTTCTGATCCTCGAGGTAGCGGATCTTGGAGATCGAGATGTCGTCGAACTCGTTCTGCAGGATCTTGCAGACGGCGCCGATCGTCAGCGCCTTGCGCGGCCGTGAGTCGCGCTGGCGCGACTGTTGGGGCTGCTCGGAGACCGCCATCGTCGCCCCCTACTTCTCCAGGTAGCTGAGCTTGTACTTGCCGACCTGGATCTCGTCGCCGTCGGCGAGCCGGTGCGACTCGATCCGCCGCCGGTTGACATAGGTGCCGTTGAGCGAGCCGAGGTCGTCGATGTAAAAGCCGTCGCGGCGGCGCACCAGCAGGGCGTGGTTGCGGGACACCGTGACGTCGTCGAGGAAGACGCCGGCGTCGGGGCTGCGGCCGATGCTGACCCGGTCCTCGGTCACCGTGAAGCTCTCCCCCGCCCGGCCCCCGCCCGCGCGGATCACCAGCGCGGCGCCGCTCGTCTCGAGCACCTCGTCGATGTCGATCGGCTGCATCTCGCCGGTTTCGTCGACGGTGTAGGTCATCGTCGTCGGCTCGTCGGCCTCGTCCTTCGGGCCACCGAGGTAGGCGCCGCACTTCTGGCAGTAGTTGGCCCCCTCCGGGTTGACGAAGCCGCACTCTGGGCAGTGGACAGCCATCGACTCTCCCCGGCCTCAGGCGGCCGCGTCGTCCTCCGGCCCGGCGGCGTGCTGCGCCTTGCCCGCGAGGATGTCGGTCAACTGGGCGACGTCGTCGCCGGAGATCAGCGAGTCGCCGCTTTCGCGTTTGTGGCGCAGCCGGTTGACGAGCTCGGCGCGCAGGATGTCGATCTTGCCGTGCAACACCCGGCGTTTGTAGGAGATCTCGTTCTCCTCGCCGGTGAGCTTGTCGATCAGATCCTTCAGCTCTTCGTCGCTGAGAGAACCGAGATCGGGAAAGGTGTCCTCCATCGAAGCTCCTTGATCGGGAGACGTGTGCCTCCGTTGGCGGCTGAGATCGGATTATAGGTCGCCCGGCCCAAGGTTCAAGTGCAGGTTGAAGGTTATGGGCCCTGAGAGCCGCCTTGCGCCCTCTGCCCGCGCACCGCTCGCACGCCCGTCCGGGCGTAGAGCGCGGTGGCCAGGATCGCCAACGCGACGCCGAGGATCAACAGGGCGCTGGGCACCCAGCCGGCGAAGACGAGGGCGAAGAAGATCCCCCCCATGATCGGGAAGACCGAGATCCGGCCGGGCCAGTTGACGGCGATCTGGACGCCGTGGCGCAGGCCGTATTGGGCCAGCGCCAGCATCGCCAGCTCGCGGGCGACGAGCAGCGCCAGCGCCCAGCGCGGCAACAGCTCGAAGTGCCAGCAGACGACGGCGCCGGAGAGAATCGTGAGTCGGTCGATCAGCGGGTCGAGCATCGTCCCGAGGCGGCTGTACTGACCGGTTACCCGGGCGAGGAAGCCGTCGAGGTAGTCGCCCGCGGCGATCAGCCAGAAGATCGTCGCCGAGGCGACGCTGCGTCCGTCGCCCGATTCGAAGGCAAGGTAGAGGAATACCGGCAGCCCGGCGAGGCGCAAGTAGCCGACCAGGTTCGGCAGCGTCCAGGGATTGAGCGGTTCCCCCTGCTGCGTCTGGCGTGGCGGCGGCCCGCTGCGATCGAGCCCGAAGAGGCGGCGGATGCGGCCGCGCCCGAAGGGGGCCGCGTCAGGCATCCTCGCCATGGAGCAGGGCGAGCGCCCGCTCGCCGGCTTCCTGCACCGGCAGCTCGTGCTCGCCGCCGCCGGCGCGCTCGCTCGCCTCGACCACGCCCTTCGCCAGCCCCCGCCGGCCGACGACGACGCGCAGCGGGCAGCCGAGCAGCTCGGCGTCGGTCAGCTTCTCTCCGGGCCCGGCGTCGCGGTCGTCGTAGAGGACCTCGGCCCCGCCCTCGCGCAGCGCCTCGTACAGCGCGTCCGCGGCCTCGCGCTCGGCGTCCGCGGACTTGGCCAGGGAGACGAGTTGGATCTGCCAGGGAGCGAGGGCGGCGGGCCAGACGATGCCGCGCTCGTCGGCGCCCTGCTCGATCGCCGCGGCGACGATCCGCGCCGGGCCGATCCCATAGGAGCCCATCACGATAGGTCGCTCGACGCCGTTCTCATCCAGATAGGTGGCGCCCAGCGGCTCCGAGTAACGGGTGCCGAGCTTGAAGATGTTGCCGACCTCGATCGCCGGCTCGATCTCGATCGCGCCGCCGCCGGGCGCCGTGTCGCCGGCCTCGATCGTGCGCACGTCGACCTCCTCGAACGCGAAGTCCCGGCCGGGTCGCACGCCGCGCAGATGGGCGTCCGCCCGGTTGGCGCCGCTGATGAACGAGTCGCCCTGGATCGCCGCGTCCTTGTAGACAGGAAGCTCGACGCCGACGGGGCCGACGAAGCCGACCAGGCCGAGCGCCGTCTCGATCTCCTCCGCGCCTGCCGGGCGAAAGTCGGCGCCGAGCGCGTTGCGCAGCTTGACCTCGTTGAGGCGATGGTCGCCGCGCAGCAGGACGAGGACCGTGCCGCGGCCCTCGACCACCACCGGCATCGCCTTGATCAGCGCGCCCGGGGCGACCCCGAGCGAGCCGGAGACCTCCTCGACCGTCGTCAGGCCCGGAGTGGCGACCTCCTCGGGAGCGTCGAGCGCCGGCGGGAGCTCGACCGGCCGCGGCTCCGCCGAGGCGATCTCGACGTTGGCCGCATAGCCGGGCGCCAGGGCGACCTCGTTCTCGCCCGCGGGGCAGGGCGCCATGTACTCGTGGGCGCCGGAGCCGCCCATCATGCCGACGTCGGACTCGACCCGGTGCCAGTGCAGGCCGCAGCGATCGAAGATCCGCTCGTAGGCCCCGCTCTGCAGCGCATAGGAGCGCGCCAGGCCCTCCTCGTCGCGATCGAAGGAGTAGGCGTCCTTCATCGTGAACTCGCGCGTGCGCAGGACCCCTGCCCGGGGCCGTGCCTCGTCGCGCTCCTTGGTCTGGATGTGGAAGAGCATCAGCGGCAGGTCGCGGTAGGAGCGGACCTCGCGCGCGACGTGGTGGGTGACGCACTCCTCGTGGGTCAGCGCCAGCACCATCGGCGCGCCCTTGCGGTCCTCGAGCTTGAACAGCTCCTCGATCGCGTAACGGCCGGTCTGCTTCCAGAGCTCGGCCGGCTGCAGCACCGGCATCAGCATCTCCTGGCAGCCGATCCCCTCCATCTCCTCGCGCACGATCGCCTCGACCTTGCGCTGAACCCGCCACCCGGCGGGCAGGTAGGTCCAAAGCCCGGCCCCCAGCTGCCGGATCAGGCCCGCCCGCACCATCAGCTTGTGGGAGACGGCCTCCGCATCGGAGGGCGGGTCCTTGAGGGTGGGCAGGAACGTCTGGCTCAGGCGCGTCACTGGGGGAAACCTATCCACTAGTTAGGCGGATAGCTGGCGACAGGACGTTTACTCCCGGCGAGGGTGCTCAGGCGCGGGTGAAGCGGCGCCCCGCCGTAGGCGAGGCTTGCTCGTCGAGCAGGACCTTGTCCGACTCGCCGTTTTCGACCGCTTCCTTCTCCATCTGGGCGATCTTCTCCGGCGTGAGTTCGCCGGCGTTTTCCTCCTCGATCTTGGCCAGCCAGGCTGCGCCCTCACGCGATTTCGCCTCGTCGACCTCGACCTTGCCGCGATCCAGGGACTTGTCGATCTCTTCGAACAGGGTGTCGACCAGGGTCGCCTGCGGGACCTTTCGCAGCGGCTTGCCGTGGGCGAAGATCAGGCCCTCGTTCTTGGCCCCTGCGATGCCGAAGTCGGCGTGGCTGGCCTCGCCGATGCCGTTGACGGCGCAGCCGAGCACCGCCACCTCGACCGGCTCGGCGTAGCTTTCCAGCCGCTGCTCGATCTCGGCGACGACCGAGTCCATGTCGAACTGCAGGCGACCGCAGGTCGGGCAGGCGATCAGCACCGGGCCGCGCTCGCGCAGCTGCAGCGCCTTGAGGATCTCCCAGGCGACCTTGACCTCCTCCTCGGCGTGAAAGGTCGAGAGGCTGATCCGGATCGTGTCGCCGATCCCGTCGGCCAGCAGCGTGCCGAGGCCGACCGAGGATTTGAGCGCGCCGGACCATTTGGTCCCCGCCTCGGTGATCCCGAGGTGCAACGGATAGGGGATCTTCTCCGAGAGCAGGCGGTTGGCGGCGATCGTGTTGGGCACGTTGGTCGACTTGATCGAGACCTTGAAGTTCTCGAAGTCGAGGCCCTCCATCAATTCGACGAACTCGACCGCGGCGGCGACCAGCGCCTCGACAGGGGCCTCGCGCTCGAGCTCGTGCAGGTGCTTGGGCAATGAGCCCGAGTTGACCCCGATCCGCATCGGCACCCCGGCCGCCGTGGCCCTCTCGGCGACCTCGGCGACTTTCTCGCGGCCGCCGATGTTGCCGGGGTTGAGCCGGATGCAGTGGGCGCCCGCGTCGATCGCCTTCAACGCCAGCGTGTGGTTGAAATGGATGTCGGCGATCACCGGGATCGGCGATTTCCTGACGATCGTCTTCAGCGCCTCGACGTCCTCGTCGCGCGGCACCGCGACGCGGACGATGTCCGCACCCGCGTCGGCGACCTTGCGGATCTGCTCCATCGTCGCCGCCAGGTTGGCGGTCTCGGTCTTGGTCATCGTCTGCACCGCCACCGGCGCACCGCCGCCGATCGGCACCCCGCCGACGAATATCTGCCGCTTGGAGGACATATCGGGAGCGTAGCGGTAAGCCTTCCCGGCCCGGACTGAACCCGGATGGCCGCCCGTCCGTATGCAGAAGCGGATGGGTACCCGGAACCGCGGAGGCAAGGCGCCGTTTCGCCTGGGACGGAGACGTCTTCGCGTTGCGTTGCCTGTGTCCGCCGTCGCGATGCTCCTGACCCTCCTGTCGTTCGCGCCGGTGGCACAGGCGACGTTCCACCTGATCAAAGTGCGTGAGGTCTACGCCGGCCAGAACGACGACAGCTATGTGGAGCTGCAGATGTTCGCGAGCGGCCAGTACCTGCTCGGTGGCCACTCGATGACCCTCTACAACGCGAGCGGCGCCCTGGTCCACAGCTCGACCTTCTCCTCCTCGATCCCCAACTTCGCCAACCAGCAGACCATCCTGATCGGCGATACCAACGTGCAGGCGAACTTCGGCGTCGCGCCCGACCTCGTCGATTCCGGCCTCGCCGTTGCCGCCGCGGGCGGGGCCGCCTGCTGGAACGCGGGCGGCGTGCCCGCCGACTGCGTCGCCTGGGGCAATTTCAACGGCGGCGCGGCGCTGCAGACTGCGACCGGCACCAGCGTGGGCGCGCCGGCCTCTCCCGGCGGGATTCCGGCCGGCAAGGCGCTGCGGCGCACGATCAGTCCGGGTTGCCCGACCCTGCTCGAGGAATCCGACGACTCGGACGACAGCGCGACCGACTTCGAAGCGGTGACGCCGGCCCCGCGCGACGATTCCAGTCCGATAACCGAGAGTGCCTGCGCCGGCGTCCCCAACACCGCGATAGACGAGCGGCCGGCCCTCGACTCGAACAGCGCCGAAGCCGAATTCACCTACGAAGCGCCCGGCGCCACGAGCTACGAATGCAAGCTGGACGCCGCGACGTTTGCCGCCTGTCCGGCGCTTGGCCCCCAGACTTACGAAGGGCTGTCCGACGGCAGTCACACCTTTCAGGTGAGGGGCGTCAACGCGTCCGGTCCGGACCCGACTCCGGCCTCCTACACCTGGACGGTCGACACCGTCGCACCCGCCACGACCATCGACAGCCACCCGCCGGACCCGAGCCCCGGGACCTCCGCCGCCTTCGATTTCCATGCCAGCGAGAGTGGATCGACGCTCGAATGCAGCCTGGCGAAGGAAGGCGGACCCGATTCATTCTCGCCCTGCAGCTCCGGCAAGACCTACGTGAAACTCAGCGACGGCGAATACACCTTCTCGGTCAGGGCGAGGGACAAAGCCGCCAACCAGGGAGCGACGGCGACGTTCACCTGGATGGTCGACAACTCGCTCAACGACATCACCCCGCCCCAGACGACGATCGTCTCGGCGCCCCCCGATCCGAGCGACAGCTCGAGCGCGTCGTTCACGTACGCGTCGAACGAGCCTGGGTCGAGCTTCGAATGCAAGCTCGACAGCGGCGAATTCTCGTCTTGCCCGACGAGCGGCGTCTCCTACCAAGGTTTGGGGGACGGGCCACATTCCTTCCAGGTGAGAGCGATCGATCCGAGCGGCAACGTCGATCCCAGCCCGTCCGGGTACACGTTCAACGTCGCTCTGCCTGGCGGTGGATCGGGTGGCAGTCCGCCTGGCGCCGGCTCCCCGGCCGGTGGTACCGCGCCGACGGTCGCCTCGCCGCCCGCCGCAACCCCGGCCCCCAGACGGCATCGCCGGCGGCACCGCCACCGGCACCGCCGGCGTCACCGGCATGGCCGTCATCACCCGCATCGAAGGCATCGACGATGAGGATCCGCAGGCTCGCGCCGCTCGCCTTCGCCACTGCGCTTCTGTGCGTCGCACTGGTCCCGAGCGCGGCTCGGGCGACCTTCCATCTGATGCGAATCCGCGAGGTCTATCCGGGCTCCGCCGCCAGCCCGGGGGCCGAGTACGTCGAGCTGCAGATGTTCGCCAGCGGCCAGAACTTCGTCGGCGGGCACGTCCTGCGGACCTACGACGAGGCCGGCTCGCCGATTGCGACGAACACCCTCGTCGCCGACGTCCCCAGTGGCGACAACCAGCGCACCGTCCTTCTGGCGACCCCGGAGGCGGAAGCCCAGTTCGGCGTCCAGGGCGACGACGCCCTCGCCCCTTCGGACCAGCTCGATCCGGCGGGCGGGGCGGTCTGCTGGGAAACGCTCGACTGCGCCTCCTGGGGGAGCTTCGCCGGGTCCCTGCCCTCGCCGGCCGGATCCCCCGCCGACCCGACCGGGATCCCCGACGGGATGGCGCTCCGCCGCAACATCTCCCCGGGCTGTCCGACCCTGCTCGAGCCCGGCGACGACAGCGACGACAGCGCCGCCGATTTCTCCGATGTCTTCCCGACGCCGCGTCCCAACGCGACGACGCCGGCCGAGCACCCCTGCTCTTCCCAGGTTGGCGGACCCGGGGGCGTCCTCAATCCCGAAGGAGAAGGGGGAAAGGAAAGAGGCGGCGGCGCCAAGGGGTCGGGGAGCCGGCTCCAGACCCTGATTCATCGCCATCCGGCGCACCGGACCCGCGATCGCACCCCGACCTTCACCTTCTCGGCGACGTCCCCCCGTGCGACTTACTCCTGCAGGCTGGACCACGGGCGCTTCCGCCCCTGCCGTTCGCCCTTCACGCCGCACCGCCTCTCCCTCGGCCGACACGTCTTCGAGGTCAGGGCGCGAACGGGCGCCGAGGCGGACCCCTCCCCCGCCGTCTTCCGCTTCCGCGTCGTTCAGTCTCCGTAGAGAGCCTCGATCTCCGCCTCGTACTTGCGCTCGATCGGCTTGCGCTTCAGCTTCATCGTCGGGGTCAGCTCGTCGCCGCCCGGGGCCCAGTCGGTGGGCAGGATCTCGAACTTCTTGATCTGCTCGACCCGGGCCATGCGCTGGTTGGCGGCCTCGACCGCGGCGGCGACCTCCGTTTGGACCGCCTCATTGGCGGCGAGGGCCGCAAGCGAGGTGTCCTCGATCCCCTTGCCCTGCGCCCAGGCGGGGGCGAAATCGGCGTCGAGGACGATCAGGGCGACGTTGTAGCGGCGACCGTCGCCGATCGCGGCGACCTGGCCGATCAGCGGGCTCGCCGCCTTCAGCGTCGACTCGATCGAGGCCGGCGACATGTTCTTGCCGGCGGCGTTGATGATCAGCTCCTTCTTGCGGTCGACGATGCGCAGGTAGCCATCCTCGTCGAGCTCGCCGATGTCGCCGGTGTGCAGCCACCCCTCAGCGTCGATCGTCTCCGCGGTCTTCTCCGGCATGTTGCGGTAGCCGGGCATGTTGGCCTCGCCGCGGACCAACACCTCGCCGTCCTCGGCGAGCTTCAGCTCCACCCCGGGGACCGGCGGCCCGACCGTGCCCAGCTTGATCCGCTCCGGCGGGTTGCAGGTGGCGACGCCGCAGGTCTCGGACATGCCCCAGAGCTCGCCCACCGGGATCCCGATCGCGTGGAAGAACTCGAGCACCTCGACCGGCGTCGGCGCCGCGCCGACGCTGACCGCAACCGCCGCGTCGAGGCCGAGTTGGCCGCGCAGGGCGGCGAACATGCTCTCGTCGGCCGCGGCGGCGGCCGCAGCCAGCTCGTCCGGGACCGCTTCCCCCCTCTGCTCCAACCGCACCTTCTCGAGGGCCGCCCCGAGCCCGCGCTCGACCGGCCCGCGCTGCTCGTCGGGCAGCCCGGCCAACATCGCCTCGAGCCCCCCCTTCAGCTTCTCCCATACGCGCGGCACGGCGAAGAACCAGGTCGGCCGCGCCTGGGCGAGGAACTGGACGATCTCACGCGGGTCGGGACAGATGTGGATCTCCAGCCCCTTGACGACCGGCAGGTAGTAGTTGGCGCCGCGCTCGGCGATGTGGGCGGCGGGCAGCCAGGAGATCACCCGGCCGCCCTCCTCGGGGAAGGGGACGAGGTCGTCGACCGAGGCGACCAGGGTGAGCAGGTTCCGGTGGGTCAGCTGCACCCCCTTCGGCGGCCCGGTCGTGCCGGAGGTATAGATCAAGGTGAGCAGATCGTCGAGACCGACTCCGGCGGCGGCAGTGCGCGGATCGAAATCCGGCTCTCGCGCTTCGAGCTGCGCCAGCGTCTCGGTCCCGCCGTCGGCATCGAGGACGATCAGGTGCTCGACCCCGGGAAGATCCTCGCGAGCCCGCTCGAAAACGTCGAGGAACGCGGCCTCGACGATCGCTACCCGGGCCGCCGCGTCGCCGACCACGTAGGCGATCTGCTCGGGCGAGGAGGTCTGGTAGATCGAGAAGGGCACGGCGCCGAGCGCAACGGCGGCGAGATCGCAGGCGACGAACTCGGCCCGATTGGAGAGCATCAGCGCAACCGTGTCGCCCTTCTCGACTCCCAGGGCGGCAAGCCCGCCGGCGATCCGCCCCACCTGCGCCGCCAGCTCCGCCCAGCTCTGCGTCTGCTCGCCGCTGCGCAGCGCCACCCCGTCCCCCAGCCGATCGACGGTGGCGAGGAAAGCCTCGTAGAGGCTGGTCGCGTCAAGCTTCCCCGCCGGGCCCCCGCTGGCGTAGTGGGTGGCCGGCGAGACCTCCATCAGCGGACGTTGAAGCCTTCGCCGGTGATCCGACCGATGTCGTTGCTGAGGCCGAGGAAGGCGAGCATGATCACGAGCACGAAGCCGACCGCGCCGGCCCGTTCCATCGTGCGGAAGGCGACCGGCCTGCCGCGCACTTTCTCGACCAAGCTCCAGAAGATGTGGCCGCCGTCGAGCGGCAGGAAGGGGAAGAGGTTGATCAGGCCGAGCGAGAGGCTGACCAGGGCGAGCAGGATCAGCGCCTGGGTGGCGCCGAACCTGTCGATCGTCTCGTGGGCGACGTCGCTGACGCCGACGACGCCGGAGACTTCCTTGCGGTGCTTTTCGTCGAGCAGGTTGGCGAACACGGTCGCCGTGCCGCTGGTCACTTTCCACATCGCGCCCAACGCTTCGTCGGTAGCCCCGCCGACACCGTAGTCGGCCGGTGCGGTCCCGTAGCCGAAGCCGATCCGCGTGTGGCCGAGGGCGGCTTCGTATTCGGGGCGCACGGAGATCGTCCTCAGCGCACCGTCCCGGCGCACGGTTATCGCCACCGGGGTAACCGCCCGGCAGCCGTCAACCTGCTTGCCGGCGCACTTGTGCGAGGAGACCTGGTCGATGAACTTTTCGAGCCGCGCGTCGACGCCCAGGTTCGGATAGCGCTTGCCGTCGATCGCGACGATCTCGTCGCCTTCCTTCAGGTGCGAGGCGGCCGGCGACTTGGGCACGATCTCGCCCACGGTCTGAGTCGTCTTCTGGCCGCTGAAGAGGAAGACGAGGAAGAGAATCGCGAAGGCCAGCCCGATGTTGACCGCGGGGCCCGCGCCGATCACGACGATCCGCTTCCATACCGGCTGTTCGTAGTAGCCGCGGTGCTCCTCTCCCGGCGGCAGCTCGTCCTCGGGGCTCATCCCGCTGATCTTCACGTAGCCCCCGAGCGGCAGCGATTTCACCCCGTACTCGGTCTCACCTCGCTTGACCGAGAACAGCGTCGGCCCGAAGAAGAGGAAGAAGCGCTCGACCCGCATCCCCGTCGCCTTGGCGGCGAGGAAGTGCCCGGCCTCGTGCAGGATGATCAGCGCCGAGAAGCCGAGGAACACGTAGACCCAACTCATACCTTTGCCAACCCCCCGACCCGCTCCTCGGTGCGGCGCCGGGCTTCGGCGTCGGTGGCGAAGAGGTCGTCGAAGTGGGTCACCGACGCCGCCGGCATCTGCTCCAGCACGGCCTCGATCACAGCCGCGATCGCGGTGAACTCGATCCGGCCGGCGAGGAAGGCGGCGACCGCGACCTCGTCGGCGGCGTTGAGCACACAGGGCGCCGTCCCCCCCGCCCTGCCCGCCTCCAGCGCGAGCCGCAAGCAGGCGAACGTCTCCAGGTCGGGCTGCTCGAAGCTCAGCTCGCCGACGGAGGCCAGATCGAGCCGCGGCACGTCGACGTCGGCACGCTCGGGGAAGTGCAGGGCATAGGAGATCGGCACCTTCATGTCGGGGTAGCCCAGATGAGCCAGGGTGGCGCCGTCGTTGAGGTCGATCAGGGAGTGGACGATCGACTGTGGATGGACGACGACCGCGATCCGCTCGTAGGGCACGGCGAAGAGGTGGTGCGCCTCGATCGCCTCGAAGCCCTTGTTCATCAGCGTCGCCGAGTCGATCGTGATCCGCCCGCCCATCTTCCAGGTCGGGTGTGCGAGCGCGTCCTCGACGCCGACTCCCGAGAGATCGCTGCGGCCGCGAAAGGGGCCGCCGGACGCGGTCAGGACCAGCCTCTCGACCGTCCCCGGCTGCTCGGCGCCGATCAGCTGGAACAGCGCGGAGTGCTCGGAGTCGACCGGCAGCAGCCTCGCCCCGGTCGCCTCGGCCAGCGCCGTGGTCAGCTCGCCGCCGATCACGAGGCTCTCCTTGTTGGCGAGGGCGACGTCGATCCCCGCGCCCAGCGCGGCGACGGTCGGGCCGAGCCCGGCGGCGCCAACCATGCCGTTGAGGACGAGGTCGGGCTGCGCCGCGGCGATCAGCTCGCGCACGCCCTCCTCGCCGCTCAGCACGCGCCCGTCCCAGGCCGAGCGCGCCCGCTCGGCGGCGCCCTCGTCGGCGAGGGCGACCGTCGGCACCCCGTGCTGCCGCGCCTGCTCCAGCGCCAGCTCCCAGCTCGTCGCGGCGGCGAGCCCGACGGCCTGCAGCTCCTCCGAGGCGGCGACGATCTCCAGCGCCTGCACGCCGATCGACCCCGTCGACCCAAGTATCACGACCTTCTTCACGAGTGACAGAGCATAGGGACGCTCGAAACTGCGCTTGGCGTCGCATAGCGACGCTGAAAGCAGTCTCGCGTCAGTAGACCAGCTGGACGGCGAGGTAGTAGCCGACGACGATCGTGAAGAAGACGGCGTCGAGGCGGTCGAGCAGGCCGCCATGCGGCCCGAAGAGCCTGCCGGTGTCCTTCCTGCCCAGGTCGCGCTTGACCATCGAGGCGAAGAGATCGCCCACCGGCCCGATCGCCGCGACCGCGGCGCCGATGATCAGGGCGTCGGCTCCGGAGAGCCAATTTTGGTACAGCCCGGCGAACCAGAAGGCCATCGTGCCGATCAGGAAGCCGCCGACGAGGCCCTCGATCGTCTTGTTCGGCGAGAGGTCGGGAGCGATCCGGTGCGAGCCGAACATGCGCCCGGTCGCATAGGCGCCGGTGTCGGTGGCGAAGGTGCCGACGAGGACGTCGATCAGCAGCGCCGCACCGTGGTTGGGCAGGTCGCGCAGCAGCACGGCGTGGACCAGCGGCAGGCCGATCCAGACAGCGCCGAGGACGGTCACCCCCATCGAGTCGACGATTCCCTCGCGCGGGCGCATCCGCGCGCCGAAGAAGAAGAGCAGCGGAAAGGACGCCGTCGCGAGGAGCAGGACGTTGAAGGCGCTGCCGAAGTAGGCGGCCGCGATCATCGCCGCGACCGCGATGTAGGCGGCGGGTTGCAGCGGCCTGCGCTCGGCGGTCATCAGGAAGTACTCGCGCAGGCAGAGAACGCCGATCGCCAGCATCGCCGCCGCGAAGACGATGCCGCCGGCGACGACGATCGCGATCGCAAAGGCGATCCAGGGGATCGCGACGAGGATCCGCCGCGCGGTCTCGCCGCCGAGCAGGTTGCGCCGGCGCCGGCGCGGCTCGCGCGGCGGCCGCTGGCGAGGCGGCGGGTCCGCCTCGAACATCTCGTCGTCGAAGAGGTCCTGGACCATCAGCCCCGACCCCCGAAACGCCGCTTGCGGGCCTCGAACTCGGCCAGCGACTGCTCGAAGGCGGCGCGATCGAAGTCCGGCCAGAGCTCCTCGCGGAAGACCAGCTCCGAGTACGCGCACTGCCAGAGCAGGTAGTTGGAGACGCGCTGCTCGCCGCTGGTGCGGATCAGCAGGTCCGGCTCGTGCATCTCGGGCGCATAGAGGGCTTGGCGGAACTCCTCCTCGGAGTTCCCCTCGAAGCTTCGCGCCGCGTCGACGATCTCCGCCCGACCGCCGTAGTTGAAGGCGACGAAGAGCGTGATCCGCTCGTTCGCCTCGGTCTCCCCTTCCGCCCACTCCATCTTCTCGACCAGCTCCGCGGCGACGCCCTCGCGGCGGCCGATGAAGCGCATGCGCACGCCTTCGGCGTCCAGCTCGGGGGTTTCGGCGTCGATCCGCTCGCCGAACATCCGCATCAGGGCGTCGACCTCCTCCGCCGGCCGCGCCCAGTTCTCGGTCGAGAAGGAGAACACGGTCAGCTCCTCGATCCCCAGCTCGACCGCATCGCGCAGCCGCGCCTTGACCACGTCGGCGCCGGCCCGGTGGCCCTCGGCGACGGAGAGACCGCGCTGCTCGGCCCAGCGCCCGTTGCCGTCGGTGATGATCGCTACGTACCGCGCGGAGGCGCTCACACCTCGAGGATCTCTTGTTCCTTGCCCTCCAGCAGCGAGTCGATCTCGGCGATCGCCTCGTCGGTCTGCTTCTGCAGGGCCGCCTCGGCGCGGCGCTCGTCGTCCTCGCCCGCTTCGCCCTCTTTCTTCAGGTCGCGCAGATCGCTCATCGTGTCGCGCCGGATGTTGCGGATCGCGATGCGGCCGTCCTCGGCGACGCCGTGCACGACCTTGACCATCTCCCGGCGCCGCTCCTCGGTCAGCTCGGGGATCTGGAGGCGGATCACGTTGCCGTCGTTGCTCGGGGTCAGGCCGACGTCGGACTCCTGGATCGCTTTCTCGATCTCGCCGATCGAGCCCTTGTCGAAGGGCGTCACGGTGAGCAGGCGGGCGTCGGAGGTGGCGACGTTGGCGAGCTGCTTGAGCGGCGTCTGCGAGCCGTAGTAGTCGACCGAGATGCGGTCGAGCAGGTGGGGCGAGGCACGCCCGGTGCGCACCGTGGCAAGCTCGCCACGGCTCGACTCGACCGATTTCTGCATGCGGTCCTCGGCGTCCTTGAGCAGCTCGTCGATCAGCTCCACTGGGGTCCTCTCCGCGGTCTCAGGCGGGCACGCTGTCGACCAGCGTTCCCACTCTCTCGCCGCTGACGATCCTATCTATGTTCGTCTCATCGCCCATGTTGAACACGTAGATCGGCAGATCGTTGTCCATGCAGAGCGAGAGCGCGGTCGAGTCCATCACCCTGAGCCCCCGCTCGATCGCCTCGCGGTGGCCGATCTCGGGGATGAACCTCGCGTCGGGATTGGTCGCCGGGTCGGAGTCGTAGACGCCCTCGACCCCGTTCTTGGCCATCAGGATCGTCTCCGCGTGGATCTCCAGTGCGCGCAGCGCCGCCGCCGTGTCGGTGGTGAAGAACGGGTTGCCGGTGCCGGCGGCGAAGATCACGACCTTGCGCTCCTCGAGGTAGCGCAGCGCCTTGCCGCGGATGTACGGCTCGGCGACCTGCTCGATGCGCAGCGCCGACTGCACGCGCGACTCGACGCCGCCGCGGCGCAGCGCGTCCTGCAGCGCGAGCGCGTTCATCAGCGTCGCGAGCATCCCCATGTAGTCGGCGGTCGCGCGGTCCATCCCCGCCGCGCCGGGCGCGACGCCGCGGAAGATGTTGCCGCCGCCGATGACGATCGCCGTCTCGACGCCCATCCGCGTGACGTCGGCGATCTCGGCGACGATGCGGTCGATCGTCGCGCGGTTGATGCCGTACGGGTCCTCGCCCATCAGCGCCTCGCCGGACAGCTTGAGGAGGATGCGCTTGTAGGCGGGCTCGCGCGCCGCCGCGGGCGCATGCGCGGCGGGAGCGGCGGAAGGAGCGATCGAGACGGGCGCGGCGGTAGGCGGGTTCATCGTCACTCCTTGCGGGATGGGAAGTTCGTGGGGGACCACCGGGGGATGACCGGCGGCCCGCGCTTCACCGGGTCAGCCGCGGGTCATCGCGGCAACCTCGGCGGCAAAGTCATCCTTCTTCTTCTCGATGCCTTCGCCAACGACGTAGAGCGTGAAGCCGTTGACCGTAGCGCCGCTCTTTTTCAGGAGCTGCTCGACGGTCTCCTTGCCGTCGCCCTTGACGAACGGCTGGCCGGCCAGCGTCTTCGCGGCGAGGAGCTTCGCGACCTTGCCCTCGACGATCTTCGCGGCCATGTCGCCGGTCTTGCCCTCCTCGGCGACCTGCGCCGT
>DASTAY010000015.1:0-19705 GCA_035712345.1 Solirubrobacterales bacterium | reverse complement strand
CCCCCCCCCCCCCCCCCCCCCCCACGGCGATCCCCCAGGGACGCAGCTCGCGGCGCAGGGAGTCGGCGACGGCCTCCAGCCCGAACTTCGCGGCGTGGTAGGGGCTGCCGAAGGGCATCGCCATCCGCCCGCCGACCGAGCTGACGAAGACGATCCGCCCGCGCGCCGCCCGGACCTGCGGCAGCAGCGCCTGGGTGACCGCGACCTGGGCGATCAGGTTGACCTCGACCGTGCGCCTGAAGTCCTCGATCGGCAGCGTCTCCAGCGGCCCGAGCAGGCCGACCCCGGCGTTGTTGACCAACCCGCCGAGGCCGCCCTCCCCCACCTCGGCGGCGATCTGCTCGGCCGCGGCCGCGATCGCCGCGGCGTCGGTCACGTCGAGCATCAGGGGCACCAGGCGCGCCGAGGCCCCGGCGCGCAGCGAGTCCGCGTCGGCCTCCTTGCGGACGCCGGCGAAGACCCGCCAGCCGGCCCGGTCGAGCCGCAGCGCGGTCGCCCGGCCGATGCCGCTCGACGCCCCCGTGACCAGCACCGACTTCACCCGCGACCGCCCCTGTGGCGCTCCAGCTCCGCCACCAGCAGCTTCGTGTGCAGGGCGGCGATCAGGTCCTGCAGGGGCTCGGAGCCGGATTCGAGCATCTCGACGACCCGCTCGGGCGGGACCTCGCCGGCGAGGCGGTCCATCACCATCTCGACCTCCTGGCCGACCAGCTCTTCGAGCGCCTTCTTGTAGCGCAGGGTGTCGTAGACGGTGAAGCCGATCTGCTCGTCGTAGCCGCCGGCGCGGAAGCGGCTTATCGCCTCGATGATCTTGATGTCGGAGGGCGAGTAGCCGCGGCTGTTTGGGCTGAGCACCTCGATCTGCTCGAGCCGGTCGAGCACGTCCTTGGGGACGCCGTAGCGCTCGCGGACCTCGGCGGCGCTGGTGCGGGTGCGCTCGCCGCCGAGCGCGCGCTCGAGGATGCGGTCCTCGAGCTCGACCAGGGCGCGGGCCCGCTCGGAACCGTCGTCGAGGACGGACTTGATCGCCTTCAGGGGCATGAAGCGCTCCTCCTGTAGCTGCTTGATCAGCTTGATCCGGTCGACGAGCTCCGGCGGGTAGTAGGCCATGTTGCGGCTCGTCTTGACCGGCTCGGGCAGCAGGCCCTCGCGCAGGTAGTGCTTGATCGTCGGCACCGGCACGCCGCAGGCCTCGGCCAGCTCGCCGATCCGCATCCCCTGGGGTCGGCGGGCCGAATCCGTCCGGTACCTGGACGTTTGAGCCCCGTCGGCGGTCACGCGCGGAAGGTGGCGGCGGAGTCGGCTGAGGGACCGGCCGCAGCGCCGGACTCGATCATCGCGGCGATCTCCTCGTCGCTGTAGCCAGCCTCGCGCAGGGCCTCGCCGGTGTGCTCGCCGAAGGCCGGCGCCGGCCGGGTCGGGTCGCCGGGGGTGCGGCGCAGCTTCACCGGCAGGCCGAGCTGGCGCACGGTGCCGAGCCCCGGCTGCTCGATCGCGGTCACCATCTCCCGCGCCCGCACGAGCTCGGACTCGAGCGCCTCGCCGACGTCGAGCACCGGCTCGATGCAGCAGTCGTGCTCGTCGTTGAAGGCGAGCCATTCGTCGCGAGTGCGCGCGCGGAAGACCGCGGCGACCTCGCGCCAGGCGTCGGAGCCCGGCGCCTCGAACTGCGCCTCGATCAGCTCGGGCCGCCCGACCCCCTCGCAGAAGGCGGCCCAGAACTTCGGCTCCAGGGCGCCGCAGGTGACCCAGCCGTCTGCGGCCTCGTAGGGCAGGTAGCAGAGCAGGCCGCCGGCGAGCTGCTGCTCGCCGCGCCGCGGCGCCTCGCCGTCGCAGAACCAGCGACCGACCACGAGTGCCAGCCAGGACAACGCCCCGTCGGCCATCGAGATGTCAACGAGCTGGCCCTCGCCGGAGCGGCGCCGCTCGTGCAGCGCCGCCATCACGCCGAAGGCGGCCATCAGCGCGCCGCCGCCGATGTCGGCGATCTGCCCGCCCGACTGCACCGGCGGCCCGTCCCTGGCGCCGGTCAGGCCGAGCAGCCCGACGAGGCCGAGGTAGTTCATGTCGTGGCCGGCGCGCTGGGCGTAGGGGCCGTCCTGGCCGTAGCCGGTGATCGCGCAGAAGACGATCGCCGGGTTGGCCTCGCGCATCCGCTCGTAGCCGACGCCGAGCTTGTCGAGCACGCCCGGGCGGAAGCCGTCGAGGACGACGTCGTATCTCTCGACCAGGCGCAGCAGCGCCTCGCGGCCGGCCTCGCTCTTGAGGTCCAGGCGGACCGAGCGCTTGCCCCGGTTGAGCGAGAGGTAGAGCGCCGAGCGCGTGCCCAGCTCCTGCTGCTCGTCGCCCCCGTAGTAGGGCGGCGCCCAGCGGATGTAGTCGCCCATGCCGGTGTCCTCGACCTTCAGCACCTCGGCGCCGAGGTCGGCGAGCAACAGCGAGCAGAAGCCGCCCGGCAGGAGCCTGGTCAGGTCGAGGACGCGGACGTCGCTAAGCGCTCCGTCAACCGGCGGCTGCTCCGCCTCGCGTCCGCTGCCGCCGGGCGCCACTTGCCACCTACGCCGCCGACACCCTGGTCTTCAGGCCCAACAGCTCGCGGGCCTCGGCCACGGTGGCGGCGCGACGGCCGACGTCCTCGGCCATCTGACGCGCCTTGGCGATCAGCTCGCCGTTCGACTTCGCCATCTCCCCGTTGGGCAGGTAGAGGTTGTCCTCCACCCCCGCACGGACGTTGCCCCCCAACACCAGCGCCGCGCCGAGCAGCTTCCACTGGTCGCGGGAGATGCCGATCACCTGCCACTGGTGCTCGCCCCCAGCGCCGCCGGGGACCTGGTCGGCCATGAAACCGACGTTGCGCGGGGTCGGGCGGATGCCGCCGTTGACCCCCATCACCAGCGAGATCTGCAGCGGCGTGCGCTCCAGCAGGCCCATGTCGATCAGCGGATCGAGGTTGGCGACGTGGCCGGCGTCGAAGCACTCGTGCTCCGGCTTGATCCCGAGCTCCTTCATCGCCGTGAGGAACTCGATGATCGTGTCGAAGCTGTTCTCGAAGACGGCCTTGAAGACGAAGTCCTTGCGCCGCCGCGAGTACTTCGCGTAGTTCATCGAGCTCATGTTCAGGGCGGCCACGTCGGGCCTGCACTCGCGCAGATACTCGATCCGCTTCTCGATCGGGATGCCGATCGCCCCGGTCGAGTAGTTGACGATCACGTCGCCGACCTCGGCCAGGATCGCCTCGGTGATCGCCCTGAAGTCCTCCACGTCGTAGGAGGGCGTGCCGTCGGGCTTGCGCGCGTGGATGTGGATCTGCGAGGCGCCCTCGTCGACCGCCCGCCGCGCCTCCGCCGCGTACTCCTCCGGCGTGTATGGGATCGCCGGGCACTGGTCGCGGTTCGCGATCACGCCGCTGATCGAGCAGCTGATCACCACCGGGTCATCGAACGAGCTCATCGTCCCCTCCTGGGCGCGTTGTTCGGGTATAGCCCGACAAAGGCGCCCGGACCGCTCATACGGGCATCACCCCATGACGTTTCTTCGGCTTCTCGACGTGTTTGTTGCGGGCCATGCGCAGCGCCTTGACGATTGTCGGCCTGGTCTCGCGCGGGTCGATGATGTCGTCGATCACGGCGTTGCCCGCGGCGATGTAGGGGTCGATCTGCTCGCGGACCGCGTTCAGCATCGCCTCGCGGGTCGCGTCGGGATCGTCGGAGGCCTCGATCGCCGAGCGGCCGATGATGTTGACCGCGCCCTCGGCGCCCATCACCGAGATCTCGGCCCCGGGCCAGGCGACGATCAGGTCGGGCTCGTACGCCTTGCCGCACATCACGTAGTAGCCGGCGCCGTAGGCCTTGCGCACGATCACCGTCACCTTCGGCACCGTTGCGCGGCTGACCGCGTAAAGCATCTTCGCCCCGTGGCGGATGATCCCGGCGTGCTCGACTTTGGCGCCGACCATGAAGCCGGGCACGTCCTGGAGGAAGACGAGCGGGATGTTGAAGGCGTCGCAGAGGTTGATGAAGCGGGCTGCCTTGTCGGCCGAATCGTTGTCGAGGATGCCGGCCAGCTGCTTGGGCTGGTTGGCGACGATCCCGACCGGCTGGCCGCCGAAGCGGGCGAAGCAGGTGATCAGCGTCTTGGCGAACTTCGCCTTGATGTCGAACCACTCGCCGCCGTCGACGATCTCGCCGATCACGTCGTACATGTCGTAGGGCTGGCGCGAGGAGTCGGGGACGATCTCCAGCAGCTTCTCCGACATCCGGTCGTCCGGATCGTCGGTCTCCGAAACCGGCGGCTTGCTCTCGCAATCGGAGGGGAAGTAGGAGAGATACTGCTTGACCTTGGCGATGCATTCCTCGTCGTCCTTCACCTCGAGGTCCCCCACTCCCGATTTTCGGCAGTGGACCTTGGCGCCACCGAGCTCCTCCATCGTGATGTCCTCACCGGTGACCGCTTTGGTCAGGTGCGGCCCGGCGAGCGCCATCGCGCCCTGCCCGGAGACCATCGGCACGAAGTCCGAGAGCGCCGGGATGTAGGCGGTGCCGGCGGCGCAGGGGCCCATCATCGCCGCGACCATCGGGATCACGCCCGACATTTCGACCTCCTCGCGGAAGAGATGACCGGAGCCGGCGAAGAGCGAGCCCGCCGCCTCCTGGATGCGGGCGCCGGCCGAGTCGAGCAGCCAGACGAACGGCATCCGCTTGGAGAGCGCCATCTCCCGCAGGCGGGTCACCTTGAGCTCGCCGGTCATCCCCATCGAGCCGGCCATCACGGTGAAGTCGTAGGCGGCGATGCAGCAGGGACGGCCGTCGACGTCGCCCCAGCCGGTGATCACGCCGTCGGCCGGCGCCTCCTTGCCCTCCATCGCGCGCTGGGCGAAGTGGGGGCGGCCGTGGATCCCCATCTCGACGAAGCTGCCCTCATCGACCAGCAGGTCGATGCGCTCGCGCGCGGTCAGCTTGCCGCGCTCGTGCTGCTTGGCGATCTTCTCCTCGCCGCCGCCTAGCTTCGCCTTGGCGCGGCGCTCGTGCAGCTGCTCGGTCAGGTCTCCCAGCGGCGCCGTGCCCGGAAGGAGGTTCTTCTCCTGCTCGCCGTGATCGGCGGGGCGCTCTTCGGTGCTCGCCATCCCTACCTCCCCTTCCACTCGGGCTCGCGTTTCTCGAAGAAGGCAGTGACGCCCTCGACGATGTCCTCGGTGCTGAAGGTGAGCGAGAGCTGCGAGCGCAGGTAGTCGAGCGCGTCGTCGAGCGCCATGTCCTGCTGGCGGTGCATCGCGTCGTGGCCGAGGCGCATCAGCACCGGGCTCTTGGAGGCGAGCACCCCCGCCCATTCATTTACAGCCGCGTCGAATTCCTCAGCCGGGACGACCTTGTTGGCGAGCCCGTACTCGACCGCCTGCTCGGCGCTCAGCCGCTCGCCCAGCAGCATCATCTCGTTGACCTTCTTGCGTGGGACGTTGCGGTAGATGATCGCCATGATCATGTAGGGGAAGGCGCCGACGTTGATCTCAGGCGTGCCGAAGGTGGCGCCCTCCCTGGCGATCAGCAGGTCGCAGGAGAGGGCGAGGCCCATCCCCCCGGCCAGCACGTGACCGTTGGCCGCGCACAGGGAGGGCTTGCCGAGGCGTGGCATCAGGCGGAAGAACTCGAGAAAGAGGTCCGAGGCGAAATGTTTGGCGACCAGCGGCACCTCGGCGGCAAAGCCGCCGAGGTCGGCGCCCGCGCAGAAGGCCTTGCCCCCCGCCCCGGTGAGGACGACGGCGCGCGCATCCTCGTCGTCACGCGCCCGCTTCATCGCGTCGACCAGCTCGGCGAGCATCTGGGCGGAGAGCATGTTGCGCTTCTCCGGGTTGTTCAGCGTCACCGTGGCGACGCCGCCGGCGACCTCGTACGTGACGACCTCGTAGTCCATCCCGCGGGACCATAGCCGACTCGCGTCGAAAGTGGAAAGTGCTACTGTCCACTCGACCCAGGCCAGGGTAACGACCAGGAGGAGAGATCAGTGGCGACCGCGACGACCGACGGCTCCAAAGTCATCAAGCCCGATCACGAGGCGGGCCGCAAGCACTTCATCTTCAGCCAGGAGCACGAAGACCTGCGCGAGTCGATGCAGTCCTGGGTGAAGAAGGAGCTCTACCCGCACCGCAACGAGTGGGAGGACACCTACTGGCCGACCGAGGCGATGAAGCGCGCCGGCGAGCTCGGCTACCTCGGCCTCTGCTTCCCGGAGGAGTACGGCGGACAGGGCGGCGACTACTTCTACTCGCTGGTGCGGGCCGAATGCATGAGCTACTCGGGCTCCGGCGGCACCAACATGGGCTTCGCCGTGCAGACCGACATGGTGCTGCCGCCGATCCACCTGCTCGGCACCGACGAGCAGAAGCGCCGCTACCTCGAACCCGGCCTCAAGGGCGAGAAGATCGGTGCGCTCGGGATCACCGAGCCGGGCGCCGGCTCCGACGTCGCCGGCATCCGCACGACCGCGATCCGCGACGGCGACGAATACGTGATCAACGGCTCCAAGACCTTCATCACCAACGGGCCGCGGGCCGACTTCATCGTCCTCGTCTGCAAGACCGACCCCGAGGAGCGCCACGCCGGCATCACGCTCTTCGTCGTCGACCTGCGCGACGAGGACGGCGAGAAGGTGCCGGGCTTCACCGTCTCCGCCGAGCTGGAGAAGATGGGCATGCACGCCTCAGACACCGGCGAACTCGCCTTCGACGAAGTCCGCGTGCCGGCCGACGCAGTGCTCGGCGAGGTCGGCAAGGGCTTCTACCACATCGCCTGGGAGCTCCAGGGCGAGCGCCTCGTCGCGGCCGCCGGCTGCCACGCGGGGGCGGAGCGGATGATCGAGAAGACGATCGAGTACGCGAAGGACCGCGAAGCCTTCGGCCGCCCGATCGGCAAGTTCCAGGCGCTGCGCCACAAGATCGCCGAGATGGCGACGAAGACCGAGGCCGCCAAGCAGTTCACCTACGCGACCGCCTGGCGCTTCGGCAACGGCGAGTACCCGGTGCGCGAGATCACGATGGCGAAGCTCTACGCCTCGCGGATCGCCTGCGAGGTCGCCGACGACGCCGTCCAGATCCTCGGCGGCTACGGCTACATGAAGGAGTACGAGATCGAGCGCGCCTACCGCGACGTCCGCCTCAACCGGATCGGCGCCGGCACCGACGAGGTCATGCTCGATGTGATCGGCCGCTCTTACGGGCTCTAGCCAGGCGACTGGTCAATTGACCCCCCTTTTCGGTGGTCAACTGGCCAGTCGTCCTTCGAAATGTCGGTGATCAAGGACAGCGGCTCACGCGCGGCGCTCCCGCCCTTCGGCGAGGAGCACGAGGAGCTGCGTGAGACCGTCAGCCGCTTCGTCAGCAAGGAGATCGCTCCCAACGTCGAGGAGTGGGAGGCGGCGCGGGAATTCCCCCGCGATCTCTACAGGCGCTGCGCCGAGCTCGGCTTCCTCGGGCTGAAGTTCCCCGAGGCCTATGGCGGGCAGGGCGGCACCCACCTGCACGACGCGATCTGGGTCGAGGAGCTGGCCCGCTCGGGCGGCTCCGGCGGCGTCGCCGCCGGGCTCAACGCGCACACCTCGATCGCGATGCCGCCGATCTTCAACTTCGGCACCGAGGAGCAGAAGCAGCGCTGGCTGGTCCCCGGGATCGCCGGCGAGAAGATCGGCGCGCTCGGCATCACCGAGCCCAGCGCCGGCTCCGACGTCGCCGGCATCTCCACCTTCGCCGAGAAGGTCGACGGCGGCTACGTCGTCAACGGCTCGAAGACCTTCATCACCAACGGCGTCCGCGCCGACTTCCTCGTCTGCGCCTGCAAGACGACCCGGGAGGGCGGCCACCACGGCATCTCCTTCCTCGTGCTCGAGCGCGATATGCCCGGCTACGAGGTCGCGCAGAAGCTGGAGAAGATGGGCTGGCACTCCTCCGACACCGGCGAGCTCGCCTTCACCGACGTCGAGGTGCCGGAGGAGAACCTGCTCGGCGAGGAGAACGAGGGCTTCAAATTGATCATGTTCAACTTCGCCTGGGAGCGACTGCTGATGGCGATCGGCGCCGTCGGCGCGATGCAGCGCCTGATCGAGCGCACCGTCCAGTACGCCCTCGACCGCGAGGCCTTCGGCCGCCCGATCGGCAAGTTCCAGGCGATCCGCCACCACGTCGCCGAGATGGCGACCAAGGCCGAGGCCTCCCGCGCCCTCACCTACAACGCCCTGCGCCTCTTCCACGAGGGTCACGACTGCATCAAGGACGTGACCATGGCCAAGCTCGTCACCCAGCGCGCCGTGCTCGAAATCGCCGACCAGTCCCTGCAGATCCACGGCGGCTATGGCTACATGCGCGAGTACGGCATCGAGCGAGCCGTCCGCGACGCCCGCCTCGGCCCGATCGGCGGCGGCACCGACGAGGTGATGAAGGAGATCATCGGCAAGCTGATGGGGTTGTAGGGCGCGATTGCTACTTTTCCCCCGCTGGGGTGGGGAAAACCCGACGATTGAGGAGCCGTGCCCTGAGTGTCCAATGGGCCAGGCGGACGCAACCGGACACATCGCGTCGTGCCTGGGCGATCTGATCCTCGGCAGAGGCACGCTCGGCGATGTCGAACTCGTCGAAGACGTGCGCGTAGACGTCGAGCGTCATCGTCGGCGAGTGCCCGGCTGGCGCGCAACCTCAACGACGCTTCGGCCCTCGTGGATCAGGAGCGAGACGAAGCTATGGCGCAGGTCGTAAGGACGCGCGCCCTCCCCGGCCTCGGCATCAAAGGCGTCCGCGTCACGCTTGGTGCCGACCACTTTCGAGCGAGCCCGGCCTTGCTCGTCGCGCCATCGCACTCGCCAGACGGTCCGCCTTTCCACTCAATCCGTTCGACGTTCACCGGCGACCCCTCCTACCCTTCCGCCTGATCAAGCATTGCCCGCCAGACAAGGTTCAGCTGCTTCGGCGCGATTGAGCTTGCGACCCCCAAGGGTCTGAGGCGGTATTGCGTCCGGCGCCATTGCTAATCTGTACCCTTAGAGGTAGAGATTATGACCAAGATCAAGGCTTCTCCCCTTTTGACGAGAAATGAGATCGCTGAGCTCAGTGGTGTCTCGATCAATGCCGTCAATAAGGCGCTAGAGCAGCGGGTCGCAAAGGCAAGGCGGCAGCGAGGGCGGACGTTGCTGATGGCGGATGAGGCGGCGGCGTTGGCGCTTCTTTCTGAACTTCCGATCAGCCTCTCGATCAAGTTGAAGCGCGAGGTCCGGAACTGGATCGTCAAGCGGAATCCAGCCAGGGCAGAGGAGTTTGAGCTTTCCCGCGCCCTGCGGGTCGCGATGACTGAGAATGCCGCCGATGTCGCTAAACGCGCTTTCGACTACGTGCGGCTGCGCGAGAAATATGTCGAGGCCGATCCGGCCAAGATGGGCGGGGCTCCGGTGATTCGGGGAACGCGCGTCCCGGTGCGAACCCTGGCTCAGCTAGTCGAAGGCGGCGAGGATCGCGGGATCTTGAAGGAGGATTTCCCACACATCCCGGAGGAGGCGTACGACGTTGCGGCCCTTTGGGCGAGGGGCAATCCGCGGCGGGGGCGTCCGGTCGGAAGGCCTCGGATCCGAGCTAATGGCCGCCCAGCGGCGGCGTGAAGCTCTGGATAGATGAGTGTTTGACGCCGACTCTCGTAGCGCGAGCCAATCGTCGCGGCTACTGGGCGACCCTGCAATCGGGACCGCGACCTACTCGGCGTCGCCGACAAGAACCTGCACGAGCTGGTCATTGATGAGGAAGCCGTCTTCGTCACCAACGACGAGGCGGATTTCGTCGCGCTCTACCAACGGGTCGATCTGCACACCGGCCTCTTGATCTTGCCTCAGACCGACAGACGCGAGGCGCTGTGGCCGCTGCTCGACGTCGCGCTCGACTACATCGAGCAGGAGTCCGACGCCGCAGGCGAGACAGCCGCCGAGTGGATGCTCAACAAGCGGGTCGAGGTCGATCCAAGCAGCAAAGCCACCCACGACGATTTGCCCAGCGCGGATTAGCGGCGCGGACATAATCGGACACATCGGCCGGACCACGCGCGATCAAGGCTGCTCGTCGCTCTCCCCCTCGAACAGCCTCATTTGCGGGGAGTCCCTGCCCTCCGATGATCCCGCGTGCCCGTCCATGCCATGCTCGCCGCTCATGAAGGAGATCCTCGGCAAGCTGATGGGGCTGTGAGAGACGGGTGAAGCAGCGGGTCAACGTGATCACGCTCGGCGTCTCCGACCTCGAGCGGGCGCGCAGGTTCTATGAGGCGCTCGGCTGGACGACGCGGGCGAAGGCGGATGACGACGTCGTCTTCTTCCAGGCCGGGGAGATGGTGGTTTCGCTTTGGGACCGAGGCAGGCTGGCCGAGGACAGCTGCGTCGAGGACTCCGGCGGCTGGGGCGGCGTGACGCTGGCGCTAAGCGTCGGCTCGCCGGCGGAGGTGGACGAGGTCACCGAGCAGGCGCGAGCCGCCGGGGCAAGGATCGGCCGCGAGCCCGCCGAGACGTTCTGGGGCGGTTACAGCTCGGTCATCGTCGATCCGGACGGCCATCCGTGGGAGATCGCCCACAACCCGCACTGGACGATCACCGAGGGCGGCGGCGTCAGGCTCGCGGGCTCTTAGCCGGCGTCGAGCACGTCCATCCGCACGACCAGGCCGTCCTCCAGCCGCCAGCGATGGAGGATGCGGGTGTCGGACTGGACGTCGCCCGTCTTCGCGTCGCGGACCACCTGATGGACCGTGACGCTGACGGCGCCGTCGGGATCGCGATCGAAGCGCTCGGGGGTGACGGTGCTGGAGACCTGCTCGAACTGGCGGGCCCAGTAGGCGGCCACGGCCCCGCGGCCGGTCACCCGGCCTCCCTCCCAGGCGTTGGGCCAGTCGACGTCTGGATGCATCAGCTCCAGGGCCGCCTCGATGTCACGGGCGTTGAACGCCTGGTAGGCGCTGCGCAGGACGTCCTCGTCGCTGCTCATCGGTGGATGGTAGGGCCGTGTCCGGAGCGGGTAGCGTGTCGGCCATGGATGAGCTCTTGGAGGGCGTCTTCCACTGGAAGGCGATGCACCCGCGGATCCAGGCGGAAGTCGACTGCCACTTCGTCTCGGGCTCGGGCACCGTCATAGATCCGCTGCTGCCGGAGGAGGGGATCAAGTGGTTCGACGGGCGGGGCGTCGAGCGCGTCGTCCTCTCCAACCGCCACCACCTGCGCCACGGCGCGGAGATCGCCGAGCGCTTCGACTGCCCGATCCTCTGCCACGAGAGGGGCCTGCACGAGTTCGAGGACGGACCGGCGGTCGAGGGCTTCGCCTTCGGCGAGCGCCTCGCCGCCGACGTCGTCGCCCTGGAGATGGACGCGATCTGCCCGGAGGACACGGTGCTGCGCATCGAGGCCGGCGGGGGCGCGCTGCTCTTCGCCGACAGCGTGATGAACCACGGCGGCCTCGGCTTCGTCTCCGATCAGCACCTCGGCGAGGACCCCGGGGCGGTCAAGCGCAAGATCCGCGAGCGCTGCGCCGCCCTGCTCGACCGGGACTTCGAGCATCTCCTCTTCGCCCACGGCGACCCCATGGTCGGCGACGGGCCCGCCGCGCTCCGCGAGCTCGCCGGGGGCTGATCTCGAACGCGGGAAAGACAGCCGTAGCCCTGTTGCTGCTGCTCGCCGCGGCTGCGCTCCCGGCCGCGTCGGCTTCCGACACCGCGCCCACGCAGCGGCTGCGCCCTCGCATCGCCCGCTGGCCGATCCCATTCGGGCCGAAGCGTAAGCGGCAGATGGCCGCTTACTCCGAGCGGCACTACGGCGAACGCACCTGGCGGCTGCGCCATCCCCGCGTGATCGTCGAGCACGTCTCCGAGACGAGCAGCGCCGCCGCCGTCTACAACACCTTCGCGCCCGACGTCCCCGACCCGGAGCTGCACGAGCTGCCCAACGTCTGCTCCCACTTCGTCGTCGCTTCCTCGGGGCGGATCTTCCAGCTCGTCAACCTGCGGACGCGCTGCCGCCACACGGTCGGCCTCAACTGGACGGCGATCGGGATCGAGCACGCGGGCTTCAGCGACGGCGACGTGCTCGGCAACCCCGCCCAGCTGCGCGCCTCGCTGGCGTTGACGCACTACCTGCAGTGCCGCTTCGGCATCCGCCTGCGCAACGTGATCGGCCACGCCGAGAGCCTCAGCTCCCCCTACCATCGGGAGCGGGTCCCCAGCTTGCGCAACCAGACCCACGGCGACTGGAAGCACAGCTCGATGCGGATCTATCGCCACGAGCTGGGCAGGCTGGGCCCATGCCCATGATCGACGGCGCCGCTCACCTCAACCTGGTCGACAGCTCCCGGCAGCTGTTCGAACTCGACCCCGGCGCGGAGATCGAGGCCGGCGACGGGTGGGTGTTCGGCGCGGGCCGCTCCCCCCATCCGCTGATCTCGAACGCCGCCTTCCGCATCGACGATGGGCTCGAGCCGGCCAGGCTGATCGCGCGGGCGCGTGACTTCTTCGGCGCTCGCGGGCGCGGTTTCGCGGTCTGGGCCCGAACCGTCCCCAAGGATTGGGACCTGATCGAGGCCGCCACCGAAGCCGGGCTGGAGGAGGCCTACGCGATGCCCGAGATGGTGCTCGAGGGAAGGGCCGAAGAGCGTCCGCCCGGCGAGGGCGTGCAGCTGCGGCGAGTGACCTCTGCGGACGAGGCCGCGGAGTATTGGCAGGTGGCCGCCGCCGCCTACGCGAGCCTCGGCTTCCCCGCTGAGATCTTCGCCTTCTACGAGCGCGCCGAGAGCCTCCTCGCCGGCAATGCGGCTGCCTTCCTCGCCCACCTCGACGGCCGCCCGGCGGCGATCGCGATGACCATCGTGAGCCAGGGGGTCGCCGGCGTCTACTGGGTCGGCGTCACCGAGCAGGCGCGCGGGCGGGGCCTGGGATGGACGCTGACCGCATTGGCGGTGAACGCCGGCTTCGACCTCGGCGCCGGGACGGCCTCGCTGCAGGCCTCGCCGATGGGCAAGCGGCTCTACGAGCGCATGGGGTTCGAGACGATCTTCGACTACCGACTGCTCCTCTGCCATCCTCCGGAGCCGGGCCGGTGATGCGAGGATGATCTACCTGCTGCGACACGGCGAGGCCGAGCGAGGCGACGGCGACGATGCGGCGCGGCGGCTGACCGCGAAGGGCGAGCGCCAGTCCGAGCTGGCCGGCCGGGCGCTGGCGGCGCTCGGAGCGGAGATCGACGTCTGCCTGACCAGCCCCAAGGTGCGCGCGGCCGACACCGCCCGCCTCGCCTGCGAAGCGCTCGGCCTCGAGCCCGAGATAGCCGGGAACCTCGCCGAAGGGAGCTTCGACTCGCTCGACCTCTCAGCGGGACGCGGCGTGGCGATGCTGGTCGGGCATGAGCCGGACTTCTCGAACGAGATCGCCCGCCTGACCGGCGCCAGGGCGAAGCTGCGCAAGGGCGGCCTGGCGATCGTCGACGGCAGCACGCTGCTGGCGCTGCTGCGGCCCGCCGACCTGGCCGCGATCGCCGCCTCACGAAACCAATCGGGCGGCTGAGCCCTCTCAGGCAGGGGAATCGGTGCCCCGGCCGCTCATGGGAGGTGAAGCAGCCGGGGCACGTACAAAACAGCTACCTAATGCTACACATTCTAGTGTCACACATATATAAGTCAGTATTGACTTAGCAAGAAGCCGACAGAACGGCTGATCCGCGACTGGCCGGTCAGCCAAGCGATCCCGTTCCTTGTAGCCTCCCCGACCGACTTCACGACCGATAAGGAGAGCGCAAGACAGATGGGACTTCTTGATGGGAAAGCGGCGATCGTCACCGGCTCCGCCCGGGGCATCGGCCGCGCCACCGCGGAGCTGTTCGCCAGCGAGGGCGCCAAGGTTCTGATCAACGACCTCGACGCCGACGTCGCCGAGCAGGCCGCCGGCGAGATCGACGGCGAAACCGCCGTCCACGCCGGTGACCTGACCAAGCCCGACGCGCCCGACCAGCTGGTCGCCGCCGCCGTCGACGCCTTCGGCGCGGTCGACATCGTCGTCAACAACGCCGGCTACACCTGGGACGGCGTCGCCCACCGGATGACCGACGAGCAGTTCCAGGCGATGCTCGACATCCACACCGTCGTCCCCTTCCGCGTCGCCCGGGCGCTCGCGCCACACTGGCGCGAGGCCGCCAAGGCCGAGAAAGGTGAGGGCAAGGAGGTCTTCCGCAAGCTGATCAACGTCTCCTCGACCTCGGGGACGATGGGCAACGCCGGTCAGATCAACTACTCGGCGGCCAAGATGGCCGTCGTCGGCATGACCAAAACGCTGGCCAAGGAGTGGGGCCAGTTCAAGATCAACGTCAACGCGGTCGCCTTCGGCTTCGTCGAAACCCGGCTGACCGCCGCCAAGGAGGCCGGCGAGGAGATGACCGCTCCCGGCGGCGAGAAGATCGAGCTCGGCATCCCAGAGCAGATGCGGGCGATGGCCTCGGCGATCATCCCGCTCGGCCGCCCGGCGACGCCGGAGGAGGCGTCCGGCCCGGTCCTCTTCCTCGCCTCTCCCCTGGCCAACTACGTGCACGGCCAGGTGCTCAACGTGACCGGCGGGATGTTCGGGGGGATGTACACCTGAGCCCCGCGGCGACAGAGGGCAGGCGCCCGCCCCGCTACCTCGACGTGGCGGACCGGATCTGGCCTGTCCTCAGTCGCGCCGCCGGCGTCCATACCTGGCTGTACCGGGCGAGCGGCGGTCGGCTCGGGCACGACATACCCGGGATCGGCGGCAAGATGCTGCTGCTCGACCACGTCGGCGCGAAGAGCGGCGCCAAGCGCACGACGCCGCTGCTCTACATACCCGACGGCGACGACGTGGTGATCGTCGCCTCCAAAGGCGGCTACCCCAAGCACCCCGCCTGGCTCTACAACCTCAAGGCCAACCCGGACACGACCGTGCAGATCGGCGGCGAGCGCCGGGCGGTGCACGCGCGCGTAGCGACGCCCCAGGAGCGCGAGCGCCTCTGGCCCGAGGCGGTTCGCTCCTACAGCGGCTACGAAGACTACGCGGCGCGCAGCAAGGGCCGCGAGATACCGCTGGTCATCCTCGAGCCGCGCTAACCCTTTGGGCGACGCGCCTCTGCAACGGGGTTGCCGCCCTCGGCGATCGCCTCGGGCGGCCAGGGGCCGGCCCAGTTGTCGCGGGCGCCGTCGATCGTGATCGTCGTGCCGGAGAAGAAGTCGCCCGCGGGCGAGGCCAGGTAGGCGACCAGCCAGGCCATCTCCTCGGCGCGGCCGGCGCGGCCGATCGGGATCGAGCGCTCGAGGTTGTCGACGACGACCTGCGGATACTTGGTCAGCAGGGTCTCGGTGGCGAACTGACCCGCGGCGAGGGCGCAGGTCTTGATCCCGAAGCGCGCCCACTCGACCGCAAGCGTACGCATCATGTTCTCGACCGCGGCGCGGGCGGCGCCGGAGTGGACCATCCCCGGCATGCCGTTGTGGGGCGAGAGGGTGACGCTCAGCACCTTGCCGCCGCCCTGCGGGATGAACGCCTTGGTCGCCGCCGCGTGGGTCATCAGCCAGGTCCCCTCGACGTTCAGCTCGATCACCGTACGGAAGCCTTTCGGGCTGATCGACTCGGCCGGGGCGAGGAACTGCCCGCCGGCGTTGTTGACGAGCACGTCGAGCCGGCCGTGGCGCTCGAGCAGCCCGTCGAAGAGCCGCTCCACCGCCCCCTCGTCGCGGATGTCGAGCTGCTCGTGCTCGAAGGAGCCGGGGAGGCCCGCCGCGAGCTCCACGGTCTCCGCGAGCGGCTCCACGCGGCGCCCGCAGCCAATCACGGCCGCGCCGAGGCGGGCGAGCTCGAGCGCGGTCTCGCGACCGAGGCCGCTGCCGGCGCCCGAGACGAGGCAGACCTGACCGTCGAGCAAACCCTCCCTGAAGATGCGCGAATTGCGACTTTCAGCCACTGGACATCACTCTCGCGCTCCGCTCACTGCACGAAGGATCAGATATGCACGTTTGTTCGCTTCGCACTCGGGGCAGCCTATAGCCGACCTGAACAGGGGTAATGTCATCCGGCGATGAAGGTGCACGTGGAGGCAAAGCCGCTGCACGAGCCGCTCGCCGGAGGGACGCCGGGCGCCTCGGTCAGCGTCGAGCCGCTGATCGCCGGGCACGTCACCTGGCCGCTGCCGATGATGGAGCGTCCCGGCGGACGCCTGGAGAACCTGAAGGTACTGCGTGCCCTGCTCAGCGGCCAGCCGCCGACCGTCGTCCCCTGTCCCGCCTTCCTCATCCGCCATCCGAGCGCCGGCGCGGTCCTGGTCGACACCGGCCTGCACCCCTCGATCGCGACCGACGGCAAGGAGAACTTCGGCGGCCTTGGCGCGCGCTTCGGCAAGCCCTCGCTGGAGCCCGGCGAAGACGTGCCGGCCCAGCTGCGCGCCCGCAACCTCGACCCCGGCGAGGTGCCGCTGGTCGTGATGACCCATATGCACATCGACCACACCTCGGCGATCTCCGAGTTTCCCAACTCCACCTTCCTCGTCAGCGAGGTCGAGTGGGAGGCCGCGACGACGGGGCCGAAACCGCTCGCCAACGGCTACCGGCGCGCCCACTACGACTACGCCTTCGACTACCGCACGGTCGACTTCGACCGCGGCGGGATCGACTCCTACGCCAGCTTCGCACGCTGCTTCGACCTCTTCGGCGACGGCTCGATCCGGCTCGCCTACACGCCCGGCCACAGCGCCGGGCACATGTCGGTGATCGCCCACCTCGCCGAGCGCGACTTCGTGATCGGCGGCGACGTCGTCTACACCGAGGCGCAGCTCGACGGCGAAGCGCCGCTGGCGCCGCGCCCCTTCGACCGGCACAACTACCGGCGCTCGATCCAGGAGCTGCGCCTCTTCCGCAAGGAGTACCCGGACGCGATCGTCACGCCGGGGCACGATCTGAGCTTCTTCGAGAAGCTCGGCGATCGCTACGAGTAGCCAGCTCGCCGTACATCTCCCGCACCCGGCCGAAGATCTCGCGCGCGACCTCGCGCTGGCGCTCGCGGCTCGGCGAGGGCTCCCGCGGGAAGGAGAGCGGCTCCCCGTACTGGACGGTCACCTTCGGGAAGCGCAGCCGTTTCCAGCGGCGCACCTTGGCCGAGCCATGGATAGCGACGGGCACGACCGGGGCGCCCGATTCGAGCGCCAGGCGCCCGACGCCCGGTTTCGGCTCGCCGAGCTCGCCGCTGCGCGAGCGGCCGCCCTCGGCGTAGATCAGCAGCATCTCGCCCTGGCCGAGGACCTCGAAGGCCGTTTCGAAGGCCTTCTCGTCGTGCTTGCCGCGGCGGATCGGGATCACGCCGCCGTGCTTGTAGATGTAGGTGAGGACGGGCGAGCCGAACATCTGCGATTTGGCCATGAAGCGGATCTTCCGCCGCAGGTAGATGCCGACGAAGAAGTGATCCATCTGGCTGAAGTGATTGGGGGCGAGGATCAGCGCCCCCTCCTTCGGCACGTGCTTGCGGCCGATGACTCGCACCCGGTAGACCAGCAGGGTCGGCAGCGAGACGATGAGGCGGACGAAGGTGTAGGTCCAGCCGGCGCCCTTGCGCGCCGACTCGTGGAACTGATCGAAGTAGGACGCCGGGCGGTCATCCTTGTAGACCTGTGGCTTCATGTCGGGCATAGACGAGCGACGGCCTGCAGGCCGTCGCTCTGCCTACCCCCGGCGCGAGGAGCGGTTACGCGCCCGTCGCGACAATCGACGCGATCACACCGATCAGCGCCGCGATGACGCCTCCGAAGGAGATCAGCAGCGTCCTCTGCAGCGAGTCGAAGCGTTCATTCATTCCGTCGAAACGCCGGTCGACTCCGTCGAAGCGCCGCTCGACTCCGTCGAAGCGCCGGTCGACTCCGTCGAAGCGTTCATTCATCTCACCTCGCAGCTCGCGCAGCTCGGTCCGGGTCTCGGTACGCAGCGCACGGATATCCGCATCGACCTTCCTGAACCCCTCGTCGACCTTGTGGTTGAGGTCGTCGAGCCTGTCGTCTGACCATGCCTCTTTCATCGCCACCTCCATATTGACATGCTCGCAGACAAGATGTCGCGTATGTGTGGCGAATGAAAATCTTCTGCAACGACTCCGGGACAATTTCGAGGAAGCTCGGGGCCGAGTGCCGTAGAGGTTTAGCCCGCTATACGAACCGAACCTCTACGGCGCGGATTGGCCCGCCCAGCCGCGGCTGCGGTCGAGGGCGCGGCGCCACTCGACGAGCAGCGACTCGCGTTCCTCGGCGTCCATGCGCGGCTCATACCGGGCCGCCTCGCGCCACATCTCGGCGACCTGAGCGGCGCTCCAGCGGCCGGTCGCGATCCCGGCCAGATAGGCGACGCCGAGCGCGGTCGTCTCGGCGATCTCCGGCACGAGGACCGGCGCGCCGAGCACGTCGGCCTGGAACTGCATCAACCAGCCGTTGGCGACGGCGCCGCCATCGGCTTTCAGCTCTGAGAGGCGGCTCTCGGCCGCGGCCTCCTCGGCCCGCACCGCGTCGACCGTCTGGTAGGCGATCGCCTCCAGCGCCGCCCGCGCCAGGTGGGCGCGGCCGCTGCCACGGGTGAGGCCGACGATCGTGCCGCGGGCGTAGGGATCCCAGTGGGGCGAGCCGAGCCCGGTCAGGGCGGGGACGAAGTAGACGCCGTCGTTGCCATCGAGCGAGGCAGCGAGCGCCTCGCTCTCCCCCGCCTCGCCGATGATCCCGAGCCCGTCGCGCAGCCACTGCAGCGCCGCGCCGGTGACGAAGATCGAGGCCTCGAGCGCGTAGGCCGCCTCCTCCCCCGCCCCACAGGCGACCGTGGCCAGTAGGCCCTCGCCCGGATCGGGCGCCTCGGCGCCCGCATGGAGCAGGACGAAGCTGCCGGTGCCGTAGGTGTTCTTGGCGCTTCCCGCCCGCTGGCAGGCCTGGCCGAACAGCGCCGCCTGCTGGTCGCCGGCGATCCCCGCCACGGGCACCTCGCCGCCGAACTCCCGGGTGGTCCCGTACACGTGCGCGGAGGGCAGCGGCTCGGGCAGGCTCGCCGGGTCGACGCCGAGCATCGCGCAGAGTTCCTCGTCCCAGGCGAGCCGGCGGATGTCGAAGAGGAGCGTGCGCGAGGCGTTGGTGTAGTCGGTCGCGTGGCGACCGGTCAGCTTGTAGAGCAGCCAGGAGTCGATCGTGCCGAAGGCCGCCCGCCCGGCGCCCTCGACGTTGCGCAGCAGCCACTCGATCTTGGTCGCGGAGAAGTAGGGATCGGGCACGAGCCCGGTGCGCTCCGACAGCCACTCAGCCCGGCCCGCAGCCCGGAGTTCGCGGCACCGCTCGGCGGTGCGCCGGTCCTGCCAGACGATGGCGCGGTGCAGCGGCTCGCCGGTCGCGGCGTCCCAGAGGACAGAGGTCTCGCGCTGGTTGGTGATGCCGACGGCGGCGAACCGGCCGACGCCGCCGGCCTTGCGGATGACTTCGCGGCAGGTCTGCAGCGTCGCGGTCCAGATCTCCCCCGCATCGTGCTCGACCCAGCCCGCCCGCGGGAAATGCTGCGCCAGTTCGATCTGGCTCACCGCCACCGGCCTCAGCCCGCCCTCCGGCGCGCATTCGAAGGCGACGGCCCGCGTCGAGGTCGTGCCCTGGTCGATGGCGAGGATGAGTCTGCTCATGAAGCCACGCTAGACCATTCCTCCCCCACTGGGGG
>DASTAY010000014.1:0-45887 GCA_035712345.1 Solirubrobacterales bacterium | reverse complement strand
GACGGCCGGGCCGCGGACCAGATCCGCGACATCACGATCGAGGTGGGCGTTACTCCTCGCACCCACGGCTCCGCGCTGTTTACCCGCGGGCAGACCCAGGCGCTGAGCGTTGCCGCGTTGGGCACGCTCAAGGAGGAGATGCGCCTCGACACCCTCGGGCTCCAGAGCAAGAAGTACTACTTCCACCACTACAACTTCCCGCCGTTCTCCGTCGGCGAGACCGGCCGGCTCGGCCCCAAGCGCCGCGACATCGGCCACGGGGCGCTGGCCGAGCGCGCGCTCGTGCCGATGGTTCCCTCGATCGACGACTTCCCGTACACGGTGCGCGTCGTCTCCGACATCATGGAGTCGAACGGCTCCTCCTCGATGGCCTCGGTCTGCGGCTCCTCGCTCTCCCTGATGGACGCCGGGGTGCCGATCAAGCGCCCCGTCGCCGGGATCGCGATGGGCCTGATCAAGGAGGGCGACGACTACATCGTCCTCACTGACATCGCCGGCGTCGAGGACCACCTCGGCGACATGGACTTCAAGGTCGCCGGCACCGCCGAGGGCATCACCGCCCTGCAGATGGACATCAAGATCACCGGCGTCACCTTCGAGATCCTCACCGACGCGCTCGAGCAGGCCAACAAGGGCCGCCAGTTCATCCTCGGCAAGATGGCCGAGGCGATCGACGGCCCGCGCGAGACGCTCTCCAAGCACGCGCCGCGGATCGAGTCGATCAAGATCGACCAGGAGAAGATCGGCGCCGTGATCGGCAAAGGCGGCGAAACGATCCGCGCCCTGTGCGAGGAGTTCGAAGCCGAAATCGACGTCGAGGACGACGGCACGATCCGTATCTACGCCCCGACCGGCGAGCTGGTCGAAGCGTGTGTCGCGCGGATCGAGTCGATGACCAAGGAGGCCGAGATCGGCGATCGCTACAACGCCGCCAAGGTCGTCAAGACGACGACCTTCGGCGCCTTCGTCGAGCTCGTCAAGGGCACCGACGGGCTGCTGCACATCTCCAACGTCAAGCCCGGGGAGAGGGTCGACTCGGTCGACGACGTGCTCAGCTCCGGAGACATGATCGACGTGACCGTGGTCGAGGTCGACCGCGAGCGCGGCCGGATCGGCCTGCGTCTCTCCGACGACCCGTCGGTGGCCGGCAAATCGCCCGAGGAGCTGGCCGCGGTCGGCTCCGGCGACGGCGGCCCGCGTCGCAACGGCGGCGACCGTGGCGGTCGCGGCGGCGGTGGGGGCGGTCGCAGGCGCGAGCGCGAGCGGCGCAGCTAGGTCCTTGAGCGAGGCGCGGCTCAGCGAGCTCGACTCCGGCGCACGGGTCGTCACCGAGGAGGTGCCCTCGGTCCGATCGGTCGCGCTCGGGCTCTGGGTTCGCACCGGATCGCGGAACGAGACGCCGGCTCAGGCCGGCGTCTCGCATTTCCTCGAGCACCTGCTCTTCAAGGGCACCGCGCGCTACTCGGCGATCGAGATCTCCGAGCTCTTCGACGGGCTCGGCGCCTCGGTCAACGCCGCGACCGGCAAGGAGACCACCCATCTGCACGCCCGCTTCCTCGACGAGCACACCGAGGAGGTCTTCGACCTGCTGGCGGAGATGCTGCTGGCGCCGACCTACCCAGAAATCGACTCCGAGCGCGACGTCGTGCTCGAGGAGATAGCGATGTACGAGGACGAGCCGCAGGACCGCGTCCACGACGTGCTCGCCGACGCCATCTTCGGCGAGCACCCCCTGGGGCGCCGGGTCCTGGGCGAGGCGGAGGTGATCGCCTCTATCCCGGTGCCCGAGATCGAGGCCTACCGCGCCCAGCGCTACACCGGCCCGCACGTCGTCGTCGGCGCGGCAGGGCACCTCGACCACGAGCGGATCGTCGCCCTGGCCGAGCGCCTGGTCGCGCCGCCGAGCGGCGCGAACGGGTCCGAGCCGGTGCCCACGGATGACCTCGCGCGGCTGCGCTTCTACCCCAAGGACACCGAGCAGTACCACATCTGCTTCGGCGCGCCGGGCATAGTGCGCGAGGACGAGCGCCGCTACGCGCTCGCCGTGCTCGACTCGATCTTCGGCGGCTCCACCTCCTCGCGCCTCTTCCGCGAGGTGCGCGAGAAGCGCGGCCTCGCCTACTCGGTCGGCTCCTACAGCGAGCAGTACACCGACTCCGGCTTGGTGGCGACCTACGTGGGCACCCGCGAGGACAACGTCGAGGAGGCCTGTGCGGTGATCGGCGCCGAGCTCGAGCGGCTGCGATCCGAGCCGGTCTCGGCCGCGGAGTTGGCGCGGGCGAAGGAGAACGTCAAGGGCCGCCTCGTCCTCTCCTCGGAGTCGACCGCGGCGCGCATGTCGCGGATCTCGCGCGCGACCCTGTTCGACATGCCGATCGAAAGCCTCGACGCGATGCTGGCCAAGGTCGATGCGGTCGAGGTCGACGAGCTGAGCGAGCTGGCGAGCGAGCTCTATGGCCCCGGACGACTCTCGGCCGCCTGTGTCGGGCGCGACGAGGGCTGTTTCCGCAAGGCATTGGCCCCTGTCTCGGAGGAGCTGGCGGCGCCGTGATCCGCGTCGCTGTCTCCGGCGCCGCCGGGCGGATGGGGAGCACCGTCTGCGCCGCGGTCGAAGGCGCTGAGGGCATCGAGCTGTCCGGGCGAGCCGACCCGGCGCTGGGGGTCGGGTTGGCCGAGGTGCTTCCCGATGCCGACGTCGTCGTCGAGTTCAGCACCCCGGAAACCGTGCTCGCCAACGCCACCGCATGCCTCGACGCCGGCGTCCACGTCGTCGTCGGCGCCACCGGCTTCGACCTCGACGCGCTGCGCGCAGCCGCCGAGACCGGCGAGGCCAACTGCTTCGTCGCCCCCAACTTCGCGATCGGCGCCGTGCTGCTGATGGAGGTCTCGCAGACGATCGCCAGGCACATGCCCGAGTGCGAGATCGTCGAGCTTCACCACGACCGCAAGCTCGACGCCCCGTCGGGCACCGCCAAGCGCACGGCCGAGCTGATCGACGCCGCCGGCGGCAACGTCCACCAGCCGATCCACTCGGTGCGGTTGCCCGGCCTCGTCGCCCACCAGGAAGTGGTCTTCGGCGGCGAGGGACAGACGCTCTCGATCCGCCACGACTCGATCGACCGCGTCTCGTTCATGCCCGGCGTCCTCCTCGCGGTGCGCAAGGTGGCCGAGCTGCCCGAGCGCTTCACCGTCGGCCTCGAGAAGCTGCTGTAGGTTGCTGTCGATGAGCGGGATAAACGGAGTCATAACGGCGATCGCCACCCCCTTCGAGCCGGGGGGCTCGGTCGACGAGGCGGTGGCGAGGAGGCTGGCTGCGCATCTCGTCGAGCACGGCTCCCACGGCATCGTCGTCGCCGGCTCCACCGGCGAGGCCGCGACGCTCGACGATCGCGAGCACATCGGCCTGTTGCGAGCGATCGTCGCCGAGGTCGGTTCCGACGCCGCGGTCTACTGCGGCACGGGCACCAACGACACGCGCCACTCGATCGAGCTGACCAAGGCGGCCGCCGAGGCCGGGGCGGAGGCGGCGCTGATCGTCACGCCGTATTACAACAAGCCGAACAAGGCCGGCATCAGGGCCCATTTCGAGGCGATCGCCGCCGCCGTCCCCGGTATTCCCCTGATCGCGTATAACATCCCTTCCCGGGTGGTGGTGAACGTGCCGCCGGCCGACCTCGCCGAGTTGGCCGAGATCGACAGCGTCGTAGCGGTGAAGCAAGCCAACAACGACGAGCTCGGCCCGATCGAGGGCCTCGACGTGCTCGCCGGCAACGACGACATCTTCCTGCGCACGCTGGAGCTCGGCTTGGCGGGCGGCATCTGTGTGGCCTCCAATCTGGTCAGCGATCAGATGCGGGCGATGTGGGACGCGGCTCAGGAAGGCGATCTGGCGCGTGCGGGAGAGATCGATGCCGGTCTGCGGCCGCTCTACGAGGCGCTGGGCGTCACCACCAACCCGATGCCGGTCAAGGCGGCGCTCGAGCTGGCCGGGCTGATTCCGTCGGGGGCCCTGCGGTTGCCGATGGTCCCGGTCGATACGGCGCAGCGCGCCGCCATCCGCGAAGCGCTCGACGCCGTCGGCGTCGCGGTGGCCTCCTAGCCGATGAGCGGCACGCTGCGCGTTCTGCCGCTGGGCGGCCTGGGTGAGATCGGCAAGAACATGACCGTGGTCGAGTACGACGGCCGGATCGTCGTCGTCGACACCGGCCTGATGTTCCCGACGCCGGAGATGCTGGGGATCGACCTCGTGCTGCCCGATTTCGACTACCTGCGCGACAGGGCCGACGACATCGAGGCGATCGTGCTCACCCACGGCCACGAGGACCACGTCGGTGCGCTGCCATACGTGCTCCGGGAGATCGGTATGCCGCCGGTGATCTACGGCGGTCTGCTCACCGTGGGAATGGTGCGCTCCAAGCTCGACGAGCACCGGCTCAAGGACGCGCCGTTGGAGGAGCTGCCGGCGGGGGAGAAGGTCCAGCTCGGCCCGTTCGAGCTCGAGCTGGTCCACCTCTCGCACTCGATCCCCGACATGCGCGGGGTGATCCTCGGCACCGAGCTGGGCAAGATGCTGATGACCGGCGACTACAAGTTCGACCAGACCCCGGTCGACGGCCGTCCCGCCGACATCTCGCGCCTGGCCGAGCTGGGCCGGGAAGGGCTGCTGCTGCTCTGCGGCGACTCGACCAACGCCGACCGGCCCGGGATCGCCCCCTCGGAGTCCAGCGTCGGGCCCGCACTGCTGGAGACCTTTGCCGCCTGCAAGGGCCGGGTCATCGTCACCTCCTTCGCCTCCAACATCCACCGCGTGCAGCAGGTGATCGACGCGGCGGTCGCGCTCGACCGCCGCGTCGCCCTGGTCGGCCGCTCGATGCGCAAGAACTTCAACATCGCCTCCAACCTGGGCATCGCAAAGGCGCCGTCGGGGCTCTTCATCCAGCCGCGCGAGATCGAGGACTTCCCCGACGAGAAGGTGATCGTGATCTCGACCGGCAGTCAGGGCGAGCCGCTCTCGGCGCTGCGGCGGATGGCCAACAACGACCACCGCGACGTCGAGCTGCACTCCGGCGACACGGTCGTCTTCTCGGCCACGCCGGTACCGGGCAACGAGCGGGCGGTGAACGAGACGATCGACCGGATCTACGAGATCGGCGCCACGGTGGTGACCGCGAAGGAGGCGCCGATCCACGCCTCCGGCCACGGCTGGCAAGAGGAGCTGAAGTTGATGCTCAACCTGACCAAGCCGCGCTACGTGATGCCGGTCCACGGCGATTACCAGCGGCTGCGCCTGCACGCGGGCCTCGCCCACTCGGTCGGGATCGACCCGGATAACGTCTTCCAGGGTCGCAACGGCCTGCCGCTGGAGATCGACGCCGGCGGGGCGCGCTTCGGCAAGGAGGTCCACGCCGGCGTCGTCTACGTCGACGGGGTCAACGTCGGCGAGCCCGACGACGTCGCCCTGCGCGACCGGCGCGAGATCTCCGCCGACGGCATCTTCATCGTCGTCGCGACGATCTCGGCCGAGGACGGCAGCGTCGTCGCCGATCCCGAGGCGATCGTCCGCGGCGTCGCCCTGCCCGAGGGCGAGGCGGCCCTGGTCGAAGAGCTCAAGGACGTCGCCGAGGACTCGCTGGAGGACGCGGCCGAGGCGGGCACGCGCGAGGTGCACCTGATCCAGGAAGACCTGCACGACGCGATCGCCAAGGTCGTCTACGAGAAGCTGCGCAGCCGGCCGATGATCCTGCCGGTCGTCGTCGAGGTCTGAGCGCCCCGGACGCAGACAGGCGGCGCATATACAAAAAATAAAAAGGCCCGCCGGTCGCGTTGGGGAGAACCGGCGGGCCTTGTGTCTCGTCCGTGGGGGAAGCTAAGCGGGGGGTCTAAAGCCGGTCTAAAGTCGGGCTAATTCCCGGCTCAGACTTGGCTTTTCGCAGGGGGAGGCGGATGCGGAAGAGGGCGCCGCCGAGCTCGGACTCCCCGACCTCGACGCTGCCCCCGTGTGAGATGGCGACGGCTTTGACGATGGCCAGGCCGAGCCCGCTGCCGCCGGCGACGGCGGTGTCGGCCGGGCCCTCGCCGCGGGCGAAGCGCTCGAAGACCTGCTCGCGCTGCTCCACCGGCACTCCCGGCCCGTCGTCGGCGACCTCGACCACCGCATCGCCCGCCTCGGCGCGCAGGCGCATCTCGATCGTCGTCCCCGGCGGGGTGTGGCGCACGGCGTTGTCGAGCAGGTTGAGCACCATTCGGTGCAGCTCGTCCGGGTTGCCGTCGACCGGCAGCGCCCGCTCGTTGTCGACGCGCAGCTGCCGTTCGCCGACCGTCGGCGCGACCTCGGCCGCCGCGTTGCCCGCCGCTTCGGCGAGATCGCAGCGGGTGCGGGCGCCGATCCTCCCGGCGTCGGCGCGGGCGAGCAGCAGCAGGTCGCCGACCAGGCGGCTCATGCGGCCGGAGGAGCGCAGCGCCGAGTCGACCATCGCGCGCTCGTCCTCCTGCTCGGGAGCTTCGAGCGAGGCCTGGAGCAGCTCGAGGTTGGCGAGGATGCTGGTCAGCGGAGTGCGCAGCTCGTGCGAGGCGTCCGCGACGAACTCGCGCTGTCGGCGCAGCGCCGCTTCGCGCTCGGAGCGGGCGGCGTCGAGCGAGCGCAGCATCTGCTCCAGGGTCCGGGCCAGCTCGCCGACCTCGTCGTCGGCGCGGGGTTGGGGCATGTGGCTGGAGGGGTCGCCGGTGTCGGCGATCGTGCGCGCGGTCGCGGTCAGCGAGGAGATCGGCCGCATCGCCCGACGCGCGATCGCGACGCCGGCGAGGCTGGCGAGGGCGGTGGCGCCGATCACTCCGGCCGCGATCAGCAGCCAGAGGCGGCCGACGGTCGAGTCGATCGGCTGCTCGTCGCGGCCGTACTGGACGTAGCCGGCGATGCGGCCGGTCTGGCGGCTGCGCAGGGCGACGGTGATCACCCGCATCTCGCCGATCTCGTGCACCCCCGGCACCGGCGGCCCCAGTTCGGCCGCGTTCGGGCTTTCGTCGAGCTGCTGCCCGCGCGAGTCGTAGATCCGCACAGAGGCGTCGTTGGGACTGGCGAAGTCGGCGAGCTCGGGCTCTTCGGTGATCAACGTGTTGGTGATCGTGTCGACGATCCGCACCTGCGAGGCCAGGGTCGCCACGGCGCCGTTCATCTCGCGGTTGAAGTCGTCGCGCACGCGCTGGGCGACGAGGTTGCCGACGATGACGCCGAAGAGGATGAGGATCGCCAGGGTCAGGCCGGCGGATACCCCGGCCAGCCGCCAGCGGACCGGCCAGTTCCTAGGACGAAGAGCCGCCAGGCGAGCCATTCATGCCTTCAAGACGTAGCCGGCTCCACGTTTGGTGTGCAGCAGCCGCGACTCCTCGCCCTCCTCGAGCTTGCGCCGAAGGTTGGAGATGAACACGTCGATGGTGTTGGTTGCCGCCATCGGGTCATAGCCCCAGACCTCGTCGAGCAGCCGCTCGCGCGAGACGACGAGGCGCTCGTTATGCATCAGGTACTCGAGCAGCTCGAACTCGCGGTTGGTCAGCTCGATCTCGCGCTCGCCGCGGCGCACCTCGCGGGTGTCGGGGTTGAGCGTCAGGTCGCCCACCTGCAGCGAAGCCGAGCCCCGCGGTGGCCGCCGCCGCAGCAGCGCCCGGATCCGCGCCAGCAGCTCCTTGCGCTCGAACGGCTTGACCAGGTAGTCGTCGGCGCCGCTGTCGAGGCCGTCGACCCGGTCCTCGGTCTCGGCCCGCGCGGTCAGCATCAGGATCGGCACGTCGCTGTCGGCGCGCAGGCGGCGGCAGACCTCGACCCCGTCCATGCGCGGCAACCCGAGGTCGAGCACGACCAGGTCGGGGACGAAGCCGGCGGCGAGGTCGAGCGCCTCGACTCCGTCGGCGGAGGTGCGCACGTCATAGCCCTCGTTGCGCAGCGAGCGCCGCAGCACGTCGGCGATCTCCTCGTCGTCCTCGACGACGAGCACGCGTCCTCCCACCTGGTCCGCACCGTTCACACTGGCAAGCATCGAGACGATGTTAGCCCGGCTCCGGCGCGTCCTCGTGTGCTTTTAGCGCGAATTTAGGCACGGACATAGCGGGGAAGAGCGCTGTTCGGCGGCAGTTGCCATCTGCCTCGCTTGGCATGATCGAAGGCAGATCGTGAGCTCATCCGCAGCAGTCCACCTCCATGCCCACAGCGAGTACTCGCTGCTCGACGGCGCCTGCAAGATCGAGGCGATGGCTGCCCGTGCGGCTGAGCAGGAGCAACCGGCGCTCGGGTTGACCGACCACGGCGTCATGAACGGCGCCGTCGACCTCTACAAGGCCTGCAGGAAGCACGGGATCAAGCCGATCGCCGGCCTCGAGGCCTACCTGGTCGACGACGTCAAGACGATCAAGGAGAAGCCCAAGTACGAGCGCAACCACCTGACGCTGCTGGCCGAGAGCGACGCCGGTTTCGCCAACCTGGTCAAGCTCACCTCGGCCGGGTTCCTCGAGGGCTTCTCGCGCGGCAAGGCGAACGTCGACATGGAGATGCTCGCCGCCCACGCCGAGGGGGTCATCGTCCTCACCGGCTGCCTGCAGTCCCGCTTCTGCCGCCGCCTGGTCGAAGAGCGCGAGGGCGACGCCCGTGCGCATCTCGACGACCTGATCCAGGCCTTCGGCCCCGAGCAGGTGTATTTCGAGGTGCAGAAGAACGGCATCGACGAGCAGGAGAAGGCGAATCAGGGGATCGTCCGCTTCGCCCGCGAGCTGAATCGCCCGCTGGTCGGAACCGCCGACGTCCATTACCTGCGGCGCGAGGACTTCGACAACCACGCGGCGCTGCTCTGTGTGCAGACCAAGTCGACCCTCGAGGCGCCGAAGATGAGCTTCGACACCAACGAGTTCTATTTGAAGAGCAACGAGGAGATGGCCTCCTCGTTCGCCGAGTGGCCAGAGGCGATCCCGACCACGCTGGAGATCGCCGAGCGCTGCGAGCTCGAGATCGAGCTCGGCAAGCTGCTGCTGCCGCGTTACCCGACCGAGGACGGCGAGGAGCCCGAGGCGATGCTGCGCAGGATCGCCGCCGAGGGGCTGCGCGCCCGCTACGGCGACCCGGCGCCGGCCGAGGCGGTCGAGCGGATGGAGTTCGAGCTCGGGGTGATCGAGGAGATGGGCTTCTCCTCCTACTTCCTGATCGTCTGGGACTTCGTCCGCTACGCCAAGGAAAACGGGGTCGCCGTCGGCCCCGGGCGCGGCTCCGCCGCCGGCTCGATCGTCTCCTACGTGCTCAAGATCACCGACCTCGACCCGCTCGCCGAGGGGCTGATCTTCGAGCGCTTCCTCAACCCGGGCCGCAAATCGATGCCCGACATCGACATCGACTTCTCGGTGCGCGGGCGCGAGCGGATGATCCGCTACGTGGGCGACAAGTATGGCCGCGAGTCGGTCGCCCAGATCATCACCTTCGGCAAGATGGCGCCGCGCGCGGCGACCCGCGACGCCGCCCGCGTGCTCGGCTTCGACTACGGCAGCGGCGACCGCCTCGCCAAGCAGATCCCGGAGCCGATCATGGGCCGCAGCCCCTCCTTCGAGGAATGCCTCAAGCCCGGCCAGGAGCTGAAGAAGACCTACGACGCGGAGCCCGACGCGAAACGGATCGTCGACGTCGCCCGGGGCCTGGAGGGGATCATCCGCAACAACTCGATCCACGCCGCCGCCGTGGTGATCGCCGACCGGCCGCTGCACGAGGTGGTCCCGCTGCAGCTGGCCGAGGACCGCAACGCGCCGGCGGCCGATGGCAACGGCTCGGGCAAGCCGGAGCGCCAGTACAAGATCGTCACCCAGTACTCGATGGGCCCGATCGAGGAGATCGGCCTGCTGAAGATGGACTTCCTCGGCCTGCGCAACCTCGACGTGATCGAGGACGCGATCGAGATCATCGAGCGCTCGCGCGGCGAGCGGATCGAGATGGAGAAGATCCCGATCGACGACGCGAAGACCTACGCGATGCTCGCCAAGGGGGACTCGACCGGCGTCTTCCAGTTCGAGTCGGAGGGGATGCGAGACGCCCTGCGCAAGGTCGGCCCGACCGAGTTCGCCGACATCGTCGCCCTCGGCGCCCTCTACCGGCCCGGCGCGATGGCCTACATCCCCGCCTACGCCAAGGGCAAGAAAGACCCCTCGACCGTGCGCTACCCCGACCCGCGCCTGCGCGCGATCACCGAGGAGACCCACGGCTGCGTCATCTACCAGGAGCAGCTGATGGAGATCTCGCGCTCGATGGCGGGCTTCTCGGGCGCCGAGGCGGACGACCTGCGCAAGGCGATCGGCAAGAAGAAGCGCGACCTGATGGCGACGATGAAAGACAAGTTCATGCAGGGCCTGGGGGAATCGGACACCGCGCCCGATGTCGCCAGGGACCTCTGGAAGCTGAACGAAGCGGCCGCCGACTACTCCTTCAACAAGTCCCACGCCGCCTGTTACGGGCTGATCTCCTACCGCACCGCCTACCTCAAGGCCAACTACCCGGCCGAGTACATGGCGGCGGTGATCTCCTCGGTGATGAACACCAAAGACAAGGTGCCTTTCTTCGTCAACCGCTGCGCCGAGATGGGGATCGACGTGCTGCCCCCTGATGTCAACTCCTCCGACCACAGCTTCGTCGTCTCCGAGAACGCGATTCGCTTTGGCCTCGACGCGGTCAAGAACGTCGGTCACAGCGCCGTCGAGGCGATCCTGCGGGCGCGCGAGGACAAGCCGATCGCATCGATCTGGGACTTCTGCGAGCGGGTCGATTCCCGCGCCGTGAACAAACGGGCGATCGAATGCCTGATCAAGTGCGGCGCGCTCGACTCGACCGGCGCGACCCGCAAGGGGATGCTGGAGGCGCTGCCCGCGGCGCAGTCGGCGGGCCAGAAAGCGCAGGAGGACGCGCAGCTCGGCCAGGGCTCGATCTTCGACTTCGGCGACGCCGCAGCGAGCGAAGGGGGGTCGGGCGCCGGCAGCTCCCACCACCGGCCGCCGATCTCGGCGGCGGAGTTCGAGGGTCGCGAGCTGTTGGCGATGGAGAAGGAGACGCTCGGCACCTACCTCTCGTCGCATCCGCTCTCGGAGGTGCGCGAGGCGCTGCGGGCCCGCGTCGACTGCGGTCTCGCCGAGCTGGCGAGCAAGCCGGACGGCGCCTGGGTGACGGTCGGCGGGATTGTCGCCGAGAGCAAGAAGATCCGCACCAAGAGCGGCAACCAGATGATGTTCGCGACGCTCGACGACGTCGAGGGCCAGGTCGAGATGCTCGTCTTCAAGGCGGATCAGGCCGAGAGCGCCGGGGCGATCGAGAACGACGCAGTCGTTCTCGTCCGCGGCCGCATCGACCACAAGGAGCGCGGCGAGACCAAGCTCGTCGTGCAGGAAGCCGAGCGCTTCGAACCCGGTGTCGAGGAGATCGCCCAGGCCGCCGCCGCGGCCGCCAAGCCGGCCGAGCCGTTGCGGCTGAGGATTCCCGCGGCAAGCCTCAACGACCACCTGCTCGACGAGCTGAAAGCGGTGATCGAGGGGCACAAGGGGAGCGCCGACGTCTACCTGGCTATTTCCGCCGGCAACGGCGAGGCCAGGGAGTGGAAGCTCGGCGAGGGGTTCCGGGTGCGCCCGTCGAGCAAGCTGATGGCGGAGTTGGACCACGTCCTCGGTCGCGCCGTCCTGGCCGCGTGAGAACCGGCGCATCTCGGCGTCCTCGGTCGCTCGCGTGCAGAGCACGCCACGCTCCCTGCGTCCACCGACCTGCTTGGTTCTGACGCGGACAGCGGTCCCTAAACTTTCGATATGCCCGCTACGCGCCAGAAGACCGGTGAGTGCCGTCAGTGCCGCTCCTTCTGCGACAAGATGGTCGAGCCGCGCAGCTGCGTCGAGATCGGCTGTCGCTTCCTCTACAGCTTCGTGGACGGCCTCACGGGCACGCAATACGTCGGTTGCATGCAGGGGGTCTTCGGCGCCAAGGTCGAGCTCGACGCCGTCCTGCAGCCGGGTGGCTTCGGCGGGGTGAAGATGACCGGTTCCGCGCTTCCCCACTGCCCCTTCGCGGTCGAACGCGCCTATGCGGGCGCGGGGCCCGAGTACGACTGCGTCAACCGGCGCTTCTTCGACTGCACCGACGGCGGGCCGGAGGGCCTGCGTGCCTTCGACCTGCGCGACCTGGCATCCGAGTCGCCCGGCGTCTAGCTCGCTCAAGGCGACATCGTTCCATGTAGGATTCGCCGCATGAGCGACTCTTCAGCTGTGGCAGAGGCAGAGCAGGCGATGGCGGACGCGACGGGCGGGGAGGCCGGGTCCGACGGCCCGAGATTCACGCTCGAGCTGAACCAGGACCAGCAGGACATCCGCGACTGGGTCCATGGCTTCGCCGAGGGCGTCGTCCGGCCCGCGGCGGCGGAGTGGGACGAGCGCGAGGAGACCCCCTGGCCGGTGATCCAGGAGGCGGCGAAGATCGGCCTCTACAGCTTCGAAGCGCTCGGCCAGTTCTTCGGCGACGAGACCGGCCTGACGCTGCCGATCGCCAACGAGGAGCTGTTCTGGGGAGACGCCGGCATCGGTATGGCGATCATGGGCACCTCGCTCGCGGTCGCAGCGATTTTCGGGCAGGGAACCCCGGAGCAGATGGGTGAGTGGATCCCGCAGTGCTTCGGCACCGCCGACGATCCGAAGGTGGGCGCGTTCTGCGCCTCGGAGCCCGACGCCGGCTCCGACGTGGCGGCGATCCGCACCACCGCCAAGTACGACGAGGCCAACGACGAATGGGTGCTCAACGGCCAGAAGGCCTGGGCGACCAACGGCGGCATCGCAAACGTCCACGTCGTCATCGCCTCGGTCGACCGCGAGCTCAAATCGCGCGGCCACGCCGCCTTCGTCATCCCGCCCGGCACCAAGGGCTGCGAGCAGGGCGCCAAGGTGAAGAAGCACGGCCTGCGTGCCTCGCACACCGCCGACGTCCATCTCGACGACTGCCGCATTCCCGGCTCCTGCCTGCTCGGCGGCAAAGAGAAGCTAGACGAACGGCTCGCCCGCGTGCGCGAGGGCAAGAGCGCCAAATCGCAGGCGGCGATGCAGACCTTCGAGGCCAGCCGGCCGACCGTCGGCTCGCAGGCGATCGGCATCGCCCGCGCCGCCTACGAGTACGCCCTGGACTACGCGAAAGAGCGCCGGCAGTTCGGCAAGGCGATCGTCGAGAACCAGGCGATCGCCTTTGCCCTGGCCGACATGAAGATGGAGATCGACGCCGCCCGGCTGCTCGTCTGGCGCGCCGCCTGGATGGGGCGCAGCGGCCAGAAGTTCGAGAACGCCGAGGGCTCGATGTCGAAGCTGAAGGCCGGCGAGGTCGCCGTCTGGGCGACCGAGCGCGCAATACAGATCCTCGGCGGCAACGGCTACACGCGCGAGTTCCCGGTCGAGCGGATGCACCGCGACGCCAAGATCTACACGATCTTCGAGGGCACCTCCGAGATCCAGCGCCTGGTCATCTCCCGCGCGATCTCCGGCGTCCACATCAAATAGGCCGCGCCGTTCTCAGGCCGCTCGGCCTGCGATCATCGCGCCGCTATGACAGAGCCACTACCGCGTGAAGTGTCCAAGCCATGGGGCAGCGAGCTTTGGTACGCCCACACGGATCGCTACGCCGGGAAGATCCTCAGGGTGAGTGCCGGCCAGCGCCTTTCCGTCCAGTACCACCGGGAAAAGGACGAGACCTCCTACCTCCTATCCGGTCGGGCGAGGATCAGCCAGGGTGCATCTGCGGAGCAGCTGCAGGAGCGCGAGATCGGGCCCGGCGCCGCCTGGCGCAACGAGCCAAGCACCGTTCACACCATCGAGGCGATCGAGGACTCGGTGATACTCGAGGTCTCCACTCCCGAGCTCGACGACGTCGTGCGATTGGACGATCGCTACGGCCGCGCCGGCGGCGCCCCGGCCTGATCGGGCTCATCCGGGTGAGGCGCCGTCCCTCACTGTCTTCGGCGCTCGAGCCCTTCGCGCCTGAGCCGCTTGGCCGCCTGGACTTCTTTCCTGTCGGGGCCTTTCCTGCTCGGGCCCGGCGTCTCCAGGGTCGCCGGTAGGCCGTCGAAGCGGGGCTCGGACAGGAAGGCGCGCAGGCCGGCCCTGCCCATCTCGCCCTTGCCGATGTTGGCGTGGCGGTCGCGGCAGGAGCCAAGCGGCGCGGCGGCGTCGTTGACGTGCAGGCAGCGGAGGCGGTCGAGGCCGACCTTCTCGTCGGCTTCGTCGACGACCTTGCCCAGGTGCTCTTCGTCGGTGACGTCGTAGCCCTGGACGAAGAGGTGGCAGGAATCGAGGCAGAGGCCAAGGCGCCTGCCGGAGCCCGCCAGCTCGATCAGCTCGGCGGTCTGGTCGAAGTCGCGCCCCAGGAGCCCTTTGTGCCCGGCGGTCTGCTCCAGCAGCAGCGGGCAGCGGTCGCTGTCGTCGAGCGCCGCGGCGATGACTTTGGCGGCGCGCTTCATCGAGGGCCCGAGCGCCTCCCCTTTCTGGGCGCCGGGGTGGAGCACGACGCCGGAGGCGCCGATCCCGTCGCCGATGCGCAGCGCGTGGGTGAGCGAGGCGAGCGATTTCCTACGCAGCTCCCGGTCCTTGGAGGCGCAGTTGATCAGGTAGACGGCATGGATCACGACCGCTTCGACCGGCGAAGCGTCCATCGCCATCCTGAACTCGGCGAAATCGCCCGGTCCGTATTTGGTCGGACGCCACATCCGCGGGCTCTGGTTGAAGATCTGGATCGACTCGCAACCCAGATCGCCGCCGCGCTCGATCGCGTTTGCCAGGCCGCCGGCGGTCGATACGTGTGCCCCGACGAGCATCGGGGCATCCTATGTCCCCTCAGGCCTCCAGCTGCACCGCCACCTCGTATTTCTCGACGGCGACGCGCCTGCCCATGCCATCGCCGGGCGGGGACATCGAATTCAGGGTCGCGTCTCCTTCGCGATAGTCGTCCTCGGTCTCGAAGAAGCTGATCGCGAGCGAGCGGCCGTTCTCGCCGTCGTTGAGGATCAGCAGCCCCTTCGCCGGAACTCCCTCCGGGGGCCCGCCCTGGGACTCCGCCTGATTGCGGATCTCGCTTGCGGTCCGCTCCTGCGTCTCCGCATCGGCTCCCTCCCAACGCACGATTCTTGCGTACATGCTCTCCTCCTTCGGTCGAGCTTTTGTCGGGGGAGATGAGCGTACACCCGGCTTTCGAGGGCGAGCGAGGTCGGGGCCGCTCCTGTGGAAACATGCCGACCCCGATGGCTGCCGGCTCCCCACTGCGACTGAGGTTTGCTCCCTCGCCGACCGGGGCCCTGCACATCGGTGGCGCGAGGACGGCCCTCTACAACTGGCTGGCCGCGCGGGGCGAGGGTGGATCGCTGGTGCTGCGGATCGAGGACACCGACCGCGAGCGCTCGACCGAGGAGAACGTCGAGCAGATCCTCGATGCGCTGCGCTGGCTGGAGCTGGACTGGGACGAGGGCCCGATTTCCCAGGCGTCCCGCGCGGAGCGCCACGAAGAGGCGCTGCAGCGATTGCTCGACAGCGGCGCCGCCTATCGCGACCCGGCGACCGCCAAGGACGTCGAGGCCTGGAAGGCGGAGCACGGCGCCGGACATGGCTACCGCGGCGAACCGAGCGAGGACCCGGGGGCGGCGGTGCGGCTGCGCGTGCCGGACGAGGGGGAGACGGTGGTCGAGGATCTGATCCACGGGCCGATCAGCTTTCCCAACCGCAGCTACGACGATTTCGTCATCGCCCGCGGCGACGGCTCGGTGCTCTACAACTTCGCCGTCGCCGTCGACGACGCCGAGATGGGGATCACCGACGTCGTGCGCGGCGACGATCATCTCTCCAACACCCCGAAGCAGCTGCTCTTGCTCGCGGCGCTGGGCTTCGAGGCGCCCCGCTACGCGCACCTGCCGTTGCTGCACGGCCCCGACGGGCGCAAGCTCTCCAAGCGCCACGGCGCCGCCTCGGTGCAGGAGTTGCGCGCGGCCGGCTACCTGCCCGCGGCGGTGCGCAACTACCTGGCGCTGCTCGGCTGGGGCGCCGATGACGACGCGACGTTGATCCCGACCGATGAGCTGATCCGGCGCTTCAGCGTCGCCGACGTGGGCAAGGCGGCCGCGATCTTCGACGAGAAGAAGCTGCGCTGGATGAACGGCCGCTACATGCGCGAGATGCCGCTCGACGAGTACGTTCGGGTCGTCGCGAAGCATCTCGGGCGCCCCGAGGACGAGCGGCTGCGCCTCGCCTGCGAGATCGTGCAGGAGAAAGCGCAGACCCTCGCGGAGGTCTGGCCTCTGATCCGTTTCCTCTTCGAGGCGCCGGTCGAGGACGAGAAGGCCTGGCGCAAGACGATGAAGGACGAGGCGCCGGCGGCCCTGGCGGCCGCGCGGGAGGCGCTGGCCGCTGCCGACGGTTTCGATGCGACGGCGGTCGAGGCCGCGCTGGCGCCCCTGCCGGAGCGGCTCGGCGTCAAGCCCGGGAAGGTCTACCAGCCGATCCGCGTGGCGATCAGCGGCGGCACGGTATCGCCCGGCATCTTCGAGTCGGTTGCCGTCCTGGGCCGCGAGGAGTCGCTGCGGCGCATCGAGGCGGCTCTCGTACGCCTCAGCGCATAATCGCACCAAATAATGGGGAGGCCAAGGCTAAACCGTGCGTCCTTTGCTGCCGATGAGGGGGGCGACCCATCATGGCGGCGAAGACACAGAGCAATGGGAAGGTCCACAAGGCGGATGCTCCCCAGGCGGGCAACGCCGCCGCGCCCGGCGCACGCCTGGCGGCCGCCTTCGAGGCGGTGGAGAGATTCCCCGCTCTGATCGAGTCGCGAACCCGCGTCATGGCGGCGGCCACGGCCGAGACCGCGCGCGTCAGCGAGCTGGTCGAGGCGGTCGAGGCCGATGTCGCGCTGACGATCGCGGTGCTGCGCTTCGCCAACCGCTCCAGCGCCACCGGCAGCATCGGCGGGGTCCCCGCCGCCGTCGACGTGCTCAAGCCCTCCGGCGTGCTCGCGATCGCGGGAACCGCTCCCGTCTTCGACTTCTTCGAGCCAAACGGCGGCTGGGAGCTGCGGCCCGAGCAGTTCCGCGTGCATGCCCTGGCCACTCAGCAGGCAGCCGCGCGGATCGGTCGCGAGATCGGTTGGCCCGATCGCGACGAGCTGGTCGTCGCCGCGCTTCTGCACGACATCGGCCGCCTCGTCATCTCCAAGCTGCACCCGGGCCGTCGCACCTACTTCGATGCGGTCGGGCGCACGCCGGAGCAGCGCATTCGCGAAGAACGCGACCAGCTCGGCATCGACCATGCGCTCGTCGGCGGCGTCCTGGCGCGTCGCTGGAACGTGCCGCAACGGGTCGCGGTGGCGATCGAGCGCCACCATTCGGAGGACGCCGACGATCTCGCCGCGGTCATCTCAGCGGCCGACATGGTCGCCCACTACTCCCAGGGCGAGGCGGTGACGCCGGAGCGCCTGCGTGAGATGGCAAAGCGATGCGGGCTCGGCCCCGACGGCCTGCGCGAGCTGCTCTACGAGCTTCCCTACCCGCGCGAGCAGGACTCGCGCGTGAGCGAGCCCTGCCCGCTCTCCGGTCGCGAGCTGGACGTCCTGCGGCACCTCTCCGAGGGCATGGTCTACAAGCAGATCGCGGGCGAGATGCAGCTCTCGGTCTCGACCATCCGCACCCACCTGCACAACGTCTACGGCAAGATCGGCGCCGTCGACCGGGCGCAGGCGGTCCTCACCGCTCGCGACAGGGGCTGGATCTAGGAGGCCTAGTCGATCAGGCATTCGCGCAGCGCGATCGCGACTGCGTGGGTCCTGTTCCTGGCTCCCAGCCGGGCCAGCATGTTCTTCGTATGGGTCTTCACCGTTTCCTCGCTGAGGCCGAGCTGGCGCGCGGCGGCCGAGGTCGAGCCGCCGTCGGCGAGCAGTTGCAGGATCTCGCGCTGGCGCCGGGTCAGCTTGCCGCGGCTGCCGCTGGGCGGAACCGCGGGGTCGACGAAGCGGCTCTGGTCGAGCGCCGCACGCGCCGCTCTTGTCATCTCATCGGTGCCGGCGGTACGCGCGACATAGGCGCTGGCGCCCGCCTGCAGCGCGGCGCTCGCAAGATGGCGCTCCGGCCGCTCGCCGTGGGCGACGATCCCCATTCCCGGCGCGGTCTTGCGCAGGGCGCGGATCGCCTCCTCGCCGTAGAGAGATTCGACATCCCCCTCCGCCACGCCGCGGCGCAGGTCGACGATCGCCACGTCGATGCTGCCGACGTCGCGCACCAGGCAGACCGCCTCGTCGCGGCTCTCGCTCTCGTGGATCTCGAAGTCCGAGGCCAGCACCTCGCGCACGCCGAGACGGACCAGCGGGTGGGCGTCGATCACAAGGCAGTGTGGGCGCTCGCTCGGGACCACTCGATCCTATACCCGGCAAAGTCCGCATCGTGCGGTAGAAAGGACCTGTGATCTCGATCACCTCGAAGTCGCGCTACGCCGTCGTGGCGATGGCGGAGCTGGCTCGTTCGGGCGAGCGACCGGTCCCGATCAAGGAGCTGGCCGAGCGCCGCGGCATTCCCGAGCAGTTCCTCGAGCAGCTCTTCTCGACCCTGCGCCGAGCGGGCCTGCTGACCAGCCACCGCGGGATGAAAGGCGGCTACACGCTCTCGCGGCCGGCTGACGAGATCAGCGTGCTCGAGGTGGTCCAGACGCTCGACGGCAAGGTCGGCCAGGAGGCCGACGAGGCGGGCGGCATCTGGGCCGAGGGCGTCACCGCTCTGCGCAAGGTCTTCGGCCAGACCACGATCGCCGAAGTCGCCAGGCGCGAGGTCGAGGAGGCCGGTTCCGGGATGTACTTCATCTAGGTCGGGTCGCATCGGCATTGCGATTCCGCTTAATCAAGCGGAACGCAGTCCGGCTGAGTCCGGCTATCTCCGGTCGTACTGGCGCACGACTGGCGCACCAGGCCGAAGCCGAAACGTTTCCGCCGCGCCTAGGGCTACCGTCGCTTCGGTCGATGAAAGGCACGTTGAATCAGAAGAAGGCGATCAAGCTGCTGAAAGAAATGGCTGGACGCAGGCTCGCGGAGGCAAGCATCGGGTCAAGATGACCAAGCCCGGCTGTCGCCCAGTCACGCTTCCGCAGCACAAGGGCCGCGACTACCCGACCGGCCTGGCCCAGGCGATTCTCCAACAGGCAGAGCTAAGATGAAGGAACTTCATCTATGGAGCTAACGGCGCGTATCCATATCGAGGATGGCAGCTACTGGGCCGACGTTCCCGAGTTGCCCGGCTGCTTCGCCTCCGGCGACACCCTTGACGAGCTTTTTGAATCGCTGCAAGAGGGCGTCGCGCTCTATCTCGCAGATGAGGGCGGGGAGAGCGGTCCGCTGCACGTTGCCACGGCGACGTTGACGGATCGACCGCTGACGCCGGCTTAGGCAGATCCAACGCGATTTCTGCCTAGTTCGCACGGTCACGGCGTGTCCGAATAGCAGTATCGCCATCATCATCGCGGATTGCGCCGTGACCAAGCTTCGACGTGCCTCCTGTACCGACGCAACTGACTGGGTCCGCATCGCGCCGGACGCGGTCCGTCTCGCTGTAGGGTCGGGTTCGTGGCGATCGAGGAGTTTGCCGAGCGATGAGGATCGGGGCCGAGGCTTCGGCGGTGGTCGGCGCGACGCCGCTGGTCGCGTTGCGGCGGCTGGGGGAGGGGTTGCCGGGCGAGGTCTGCGCCAAGCTCGAGTACTTCAATCCCGGCGGGTCGGTGAAGGATCGGATCGGGGTGGCGATGATCGATGCGGCCGAGGAGGAGGGGCTGATCGAGCGGGGCAGGTCGGTGATCGTCGAGCCGACCAGCGGCAACACGGGGATCGCGCTGGCGATGGTCTGCGCGGCGCGGGGCTACGAGCTGATCCTCACCCTCCCCGAGGGGATGAGCCGCGAGCGGGCGAAGCTGCTGCGCGCCTACGGCGCCGAGGTTCGCGAGACCCCCTCGCTGGGCGGGATGAGCGAGGCGGTCGGCTTGGCCGAGGAGATCTGCGAGCAGCGGCGCGGCTTCATGCCACAGCAGTTCTCCAACCCGGCCAACCCGGCGGCGCACCGGCGGACCACGGCCGAGGAGATCTGGCGCGACGCCGACGGCGAGGTCGGCGCCTTCGTCGCCGGGGTCGGCACCGGCGGCACGATCACCGGCGTCGGCGGCTTCCTGCGCGAGCACAGCCCCGAGACGCTCGTCGTCGCGGTCGAGCCCGCGACGTCGCCCGTGCTCTCCGGTGGCCCGCCGGGCCCGCACAAGATCCAGGGCATCGGCGCCGGTTTCGTGCCAGATGTGCTCGACCGCTCGGTGATCGACGAGACGATCGCCGTCAGCGACGAGGATGCGCTGGAGACGGCGCGCCTGGCGGCCAAACGCGAGGGGGTGCTCGCCGGCATCTCCGCCGGGGCCAACATCAAGGCCGCGCTCGAGGTCGCCGCGCGGCCCGAGATGGAGGGCAGGCGGGTCGTCACCGTGGTCTGCGACTCGGGCGAGCGCTACATGTCCCTACCCTTCTTCGCACCGTGAGAATGCTCAAACGCTTCGCAGGAGAGCTGAAGGCCGACATCGCCGCGGCTCGTGACCGTGACCCCGCCGCTACCGGCGTCTCCTCCTTCGAGATCCTCACCAGCTGGGCCGGGGTCCAGGCCCTGCTCGCCCACCGCGTAGCCCACAAGCTGCGAGGCGCCGGGATCCCATTGGCACCGCGCGCGATCGCTTACCTGAGCCGAGCCGTCACGGGAGTCGAGATCCACCCGGCGGCGAGGATCGGTCCCGAGTTCTTCATCGACCACGGCTCCGGCGTCGTGATCGGAGAGACCGCGGAGATCGGCCGTCGCGTGACCCTCTACCAGGGCGTGACGCTCGGCGGCACCGGCTTCCAGCCCTGCAAGCGCCACCCGACCCTCGGCGACGACGTGACCGTCGGCTCGGGGGCGAAGCTGCTCGGCCCGATCTCGGTCGCCGACGGTGCCAAGATCGGCGCCAACACGGTCGTGGTCGAGGACGTGCCGCCCGGAGCGACGGTGGTCGGCAATCCGGGACATCCGGTCAAGGTCGACGGCAAGCGGCCGCAGGGGCCCGACGCCGACTGGATTCACCTGCCGGACCCGATCGCCGAGGCGATCAAGTCGATCTCGGAGCGGATCGCCCGACTGGAGGAGCGGCTCGCGGCGCTCGACGGAGGTGAGGCGTCTGATCGCAACGGCGAGGAGCTGCGACCGCGCACCGGGCGCTCATCGGCCGGTGGCTGAGCCCCTCGGGCCAGCCGCACCCGCCTCTATTCTCGGAGGAGATGCTGCAGACCGAGCCTGAGAGCGCCGCCGGCGATTTCGGCGCCCCGACCGAGGTGGGCGCCGACCGCGCCGAGCGCCTGCTCGGGGCCCTCAACGAGCCGCAGCGCGAGGCGGTGCGCCACGGCGATGGCCCGCTGCTGGTCCTCGCCGGCGCCGGCTCGGGCAAGACCCGCGTGCTCACGCATCGCATCGCCCACCTGCTGGCGACGGGGCAGGCCCGGCCGGGCGAGATCCTCGCGATCACCTTCACCAACAAGGCCGCGAACGAGATGCGCGAGCGGGTCGAGGCACTGGTCGGCCGCTCGGCCCGGGCGATGTGGGTGACGACCTTCCACTCGGCCTGCGCGCGGATGCTCCGCGCGGACGCCGAGCGGCTCGGCTACTCGCGCGGCTTCACGATCTACGACGAGTCGGACTCGCTGCGGATGCTCAAACGCTGCATGGAGGAGCTCCGCGTCGACCCCAAGCGCTACCCGCCGCGGGCGATCCGCTCGCAGATCTCGGGGGCGAAGAACCAGCTGGTCGACGCCGACGCGTACTCGCAGGCGGCGGGCAGCGTCTTCGAGGAGACCGCCGCCGGTGTCTTCCATCGCTACGAGAAGCGGATGCTCGAGGCCAACGCGATGGACTTCGACGACCTGCTGGTGCGCACGGTCAACGCCCTGGAGCGGTTCGAGGAGGTGCGCGAGCGCTGGCGCCGCACCTTCCGCCACGTCCTCGTCGACGAGTACCAGGACACCAACCACGCCCAGTACCGGCTGCTGCAGTTGCTCACCTCCGAGCACGGCAACCTGATGGTCGTCGGCGACGAGGACCAGTCGATCTACGGCTTCAGGCACGCCGACATCCGCAACATCCTCGACTTCGAGCGCGACTTTCCCGAGGCCGAGGTGGTCAAGCTCGAGCAGAACTACCGCTCGACGCAAACGATCCTCTCCGCCGCCAACGCGGTCGTCGAGAACAACCGCGAACGGCGGCCGAAGCGGCTCTGGACCGAACTGGCCGGGGGCGAGCCGCTGCAGCTGCGCGAGCTCTCCGACGAGCACGAGGAGGCGCGCTGGGTGGCGGGGGAGATCGAGCGGCTCGGCGAGGAGGAGGGCGGGAAGCGCGAGGACGTCGCCATCTTCTACCGGACCAACGCGATGAGCCGGGTGCTGGAGGACACCCTCAACCGGTTCGACGTGCCCTACCAGGTGATCGGCGGGACGAAGTTCTACGAGCGGGCGGAGGTCAAGGACGCGGTGGCCTATCTCAGCCTGCTGGCGAATCCCGCCGACCAGGTCTCCTTCGCGCGGATCGTCAACTCGCCTCGGCGCGGCATCGGCAAAACCAGCGAGGGCAGGATCGCCTCGCACGCGAACACGACCGGGCTGACGATCTGGGAGGTGATCGAGCGGGTCGAGGAGGTGCCGGGGCTGGGCGGCGCGGCGATCAAGTCGGTCTCCCGCTTCTACGAGACGATGGCCGGGTTGCGCGAACGCGCGGATGAAGCGGGCCCGATGGCGGGCCTGCTCGAAGCGGTCCTCGGCGAGACCGGGTACCTGGAAGCGCTGGCCGCGGAGCGCACCGTGGAGGCCGAAGGGCGGGCCGAGAACCTCGAGGCGCTCGTCGCCGGCGCCGCCGAGTTCGACATCGAGCGCGAGCGGGAGGGAGAGAGCGAGGTGCCGCCGCTGGAGGAGTACCTGCAGCAGATCTCCCTCTACACGCAGCAGGACGACCTGCGCGACGAGTCGGTGATCACCCTGATGACGCTGCACAACGCCAAGGGGCTCGAGTACGAGACGGTCTTCGTGGTCGGCTGCGAGGACGGCTCCTTCCCCCACATGAAAGCGCTTGAAGAGGGGGGCGAGGAGGAGGAGCGGCGCCTCTGCTACGTCGCCATCACCCGCGCCCGCAGGCGCCTCTACATGACCTGGACGCGCGAACGCCAGCTGTTCGGGCGCTCCCAACGCAACCTGCCCTCGCGCTTCGTCGACGAGCTGCCGGAGGAGTTGACCGAGCGCAGCTCCAGCGCCGTGGGGACGAGCACCAGCTGGGCGAGCGGCTCGGGGGTCGAAGCGGCGAGCCCGGTCGATCCAGGCCCCACGCTGGAGCTGCGCACCGGCGACGACGTCGTCCACGCCAGCTTCGGCGACGGCGTGGTGACGGCGGTGGAGGCCGGCGGCGTGGTCGTCGTCCGTTTCGCCGGCGACGGCTCGGAGCGCAAGCTGATGGCCGACTACGCGCCGATCCGGAGGCGCTAGGCGGTGGCGGCGCGGATCATCGACGGCAAGGCGGTCGCCGCCGCGGTGCGCGAGCGGGTGCGGGCCGAAGTCGCCGCGCTGGACGCGCCGCCGGGCCTGGCGACGATCCTCGTCGGCGACGATCCGGCCTCGGCTGTCTACGTGCGGATGAAGCGGGAGGACTCGGCCGAGGTCGGGATCGATTCCTACCACCGCGAGCCCGGCGGCGACGTCTCCCAGGCGGACCTCGCCGCTCTGATCGAAGAGCTCAACGCCGACGAGCGGGTCCACGGCATCCTGCTGCAGCTGCCGCTGCCCGACCATCTCGACCAGGACCCGTTGATCGCCCTGATCGACCCCGCCAAGGACGTCGACGGGCTGACCCCGATCAGCGCCGGCAGGTTGACGCAGGGGCGTCCCGGGGCGATCGCCCCGTGCACGCCGGCGGGGGTGATGCTGCTGCTGCAAGAGGCGGGCGTCGAGGTCGAAGGCTCCCGCGCGGTCGTGATCGGGCGCTCGATCCTCGTCGGCAAGCCGCTCGCGGCGCTGCTGCTGGCGGCGAACGCGACCGTCACGCACTGCCACTCGCGCACCCGCGACCTGGCGGGGGTCTGCCGCGAGGCCGACATCCTCGTCGCGGCCGCGGGGCAGGCCGGGCTGGTCACGGGCGAGATGGTGCGCGAGGGCGCGACCGTGATCGACGTCGGCACCAACCGCGTCGACGGCAAGCTCGTCGGCGACGTCGACTTCGAGTCGGCTCGTGAGCGCGCCGGGGCGATCACGCCGGTGCCCGGCGGGGTCGGCCCGATGACCAGGGCGATGTTGCTCGTCAACACGCTGGCCGCGGCGCGGGCGCGGGTGTAGGGTCGGCGCCGGTGGACGCGAGCAAGCTGAGCAGGGGGGAGAAGATCTCCGCGGCTTCCGCCGCGCTGCTCTTCGTCTGCATGTTCCTCGACTGGTTCGGCGCCAAGGTCTCCGGCGTGCCCGGCTTCTCCGGCAGCCTCGAAAGCGGTGCCGGCGGCGGCAGCGCCTGGGACACGCTCGAAGTGATCCCGATCTTCCTCATGCTGGCGATCGTGCTCGCGATGGGCGTCGCCGTCGTCCGGCTGGCCGACGCGGACCTCGAGCTCTCGATCTCGCTCAACGCGATCGTCGCCGCCGGTGGCGCGCTCGCGGTGCTGCTGATCCTCTACCGGATAGTCGATCCGCCCGGCTTCGGCCTCCCCGGCGTCGCGGTCGACACCACGCTGCGGCTCGGCATCTTCCTCGGCCTCGTCGCCGCCGCCGGCATCGCCTACGGCGGCTACAGCGCGATGCGCCAGGAAGGCCTGACCTTCGGCGACACCGCCGACCGGCTATCGAAGTAGCCCTGCGGCTATCTGCTTCGCGAAAGCGATGATGGTCATCATCGGGTTCACCCCGACGGCAGTGGGGAAGAGGGATGCGTCGGCGACGTGGAGGCCGGTCACGCCGTTGACCTCCCCGTTCGCCGAGCAGACGCCCTCGCGCGGGTCGGCGGCGATGCGGGCGGTGCCCATCGGGTGGAAGGCCTCGAGGCGCAGCTCGGAGGGCTTGAAGCGGGTCGCCTCGAACTCGGCGACCTCGCCCGGTCGCAGCACCTGGGCCCGGGCGATGTTCGGGTAGACCTCGGTGGCGCCGGCGGCGAAGTGGATTTCCGCCGCGCGGGCGATGCCGAAGACCACCCGCTGGGCGTCCTCGTCGCTCAGCCTGTAGTTGGCGCGAATCGAGCCGTCGCGGGCGACGCCGACCCGGCCGCCGGACTCGTCGGTCAGCTGCACGCCGATCGAGCCGACGTGCTCGAAGTCGAGGATCGCCTGCTGGTGCTCGCGCCCGGAGCCGCGCAGCCAGGCGCCGCCGAATGGAAGCGGCGTGAAGGTCGCCTCGAGCAGGACGCGCTCGGACTCCCACTCGTCGAGGTAGTAGCTCTGCATCACGCCCTCCCAGCCGCGCACCGCCTCCTCGTAGCGGGCGCCGACCCAGCAGGCGGGGTGCATGTGGAGGTTGCGGCCGACCTGGTCGCCCCCGAGGCCCGAGCGCAGCAGCAGCTCGGGCGTGCCCAGCGCGCCGCCGGCGACGATCGTCGCGCGGCGGGCGCGGACGGTGTAGGGGCGGGCGACTCCGCGTTCCCCGCTCGCCCGGGAGACGCAGCGCACACCGGCGGCGCGACCGTCCTCGACCAGGATGCGGCGCGCCTCGACTCGCGTGCGCAGCCGCGCCCCGGCGGCGACGGCGCGGGGGACATAGCTGACGTGCATGCCCCGCTTCGCGTCGATGCGGCAGCCATAGGGGCAGGAGCTGCACTGGACGCAGTTGCCGGCGTTGCGCGAGATCGGGCCGCCGCTGGCGCCGATCGCCGCCGCCCCCTCCATCGCCAGCTGCCCGTTGCGGCCCATGCGCTCCGGGTCGAGCGGGGTGACGTGCAGGAACTCCTCCGCCTCGGCGAAGTCCGCGTCGAGGCGATCGGCCCACTCGACGCCGTAGCGCTCGCGCCAGTGGCCGAGCACCGCCTCGGGGGCGCGGAAGCAGGTCCCCGAGTTGATCACGGTGGTGCCGCCGACCGCGCGCGCCACCGGCACCGGTATCGGCGGTCTCCCCTCGGCGATGGTCAGCCCGGCGTCGCGGTACAGAGAGGCGATCGCGTCGAGCGGGTCCTCGGGATAGCTGTCGCGGTCAAAGGCATCGCCGGCCTCGAGCACGATCACGTCGAGCCCGGCCTCGGCCAGCGTCGCGGCGGCGACGGCGCCCCCGGCGCCGGAGCCGACGATGACGACGTCGCATTCCTCTTCCTCGCCGAGCGGCTCCAGCTCGCCCAGCGGGCCCGCGGACTCGAGTGCCGGGCCGCCGGCGACGCGGCAGCTCGTCTCCAGGCCCAGCCTCTGCTCGACTCGCGGGTCGATCGCGTAGCCCAGCGTGGTGAAGGTCTTGGCCATCAGCAGCAGCTCGTGGTAGAGGCTGAACCCCGATCCCTCCATTCGCCGCAGGAAGTCCTCGCGGGCGTCGAGGTCGAGCCGGCTGAAGCGCCAGGGGAAGGGCAGCCACTCGAAGGCCCGCAGGCCGAGGCGGACGCGGGCGAGGACACGCGGCGAGAGCGCCCGCAGGAACTCCCCGACCGGGCCGGAGACGTCGACCTCGCGCTCCGCCGCGGGCAGGCCGTCGAGCGCCGGCGCCATCGCGGCGCAGATCGCGCTCAGGGTGCGCTGCTCGGCGGTCGACAGCCCCGGCGCGCGCTGTCAGCCGGAGCCGGGCGTGCGTTCGACCCGGCCGCTGAGCGACCACAGCCAGAGCGCCAGTAGCGCGAGCAACCCGTCGACGAGGAAGTTCAGCAGGTAGATGAAGACGTGTTCGTCGACCAGGAAGAACGCGAGCGAGCCGAGTGAGGAGGCCGTCTTTCCGGCCACGAGGACCAGCAGCAGCGGGCGGTAGCGGACGACGTCGGCCTGCGCGACCAGGCAGATGCCGGTGATCACGACCATGTAGGCGAAGGCGAGCGCCAGCCAGAGGTCCTCCTGCGTGTGCGGCGCGCGCGTGTTGTCGCCGAGCCATTCGCCGACGTCGGAGATGACGTCGAGCACGCCGCTGGGGACGGCGATGAAGAGAAGGCCGACGACGGTGAAGCTGAGGGCGAGCAGGCGCAGGCCGAGGACGACGAATGACTCCGCTTTGGCTCCCTGCATCGGCGGCACGATAACTGGCTGGCTGGCCAGGACGCATCGCCCCTAGAATCCGGCGCCGTGATCGAGCGGGAGCAAGTGCTGCATGTCGCCAAGCTGGCTCGCCTGCGGCTGTCCGAGCCGGAGCTGGAGAAGATGGCCGGCGAGCTGTCGGGGATCCTGGCGCACGTCGATCGGATCTCCGAGCTCGACCTCGACGACGTGTCGCCCACCTCTCATGTGATCGAGCTGGAGAACGTCCTGAGGCCGGACGTGCCGAGGCCGAGTTGGCCGCGAGAGGACGTGCTGGAGCAGGCGCCCGACCCGGCGGACGGGTCGTTCCGGGTGCCATCGCCGCGAGCCGAGGCCTGATGGCCGGGTTGCTCGAGCTGACCGTCGCCGAGGCGGCGGCGAAGATCGCGGCCGGGGAGGTCTCGCGGGCGGAGTACTTCGAGGCGTGGCGCGACGCCGCAGCCGCCGACGAGCTGAACGCCTATCTGTGGAGAGCCGAGGAGGGCGATTCCGGGGGAGAGGGTCCGCTGGCGGGGATCCCTGTGGCGGTCAAGGACCTCTTCTGCACGGCGGGAATCGCGACCACCGCCGGCTCGCGCATCCTCGAGGGACACCGGCCGCTGTATACCGCCACCGCGGTGCGCCGCTTGGCCGAGGCCGGGGCCGGCGTCCTGGGCAAGACCAACATGGACGAGTTCGCGATGGGCTCCTCGAACGAGAACTCCGCTTACGGGCCGGTGCTCAACCCGCACGACCGCGCCCGGGTTCCGGGCGGCTCCTCGGGCGGCTCGGCTGCGGTCGTCGCCGGAGGGCTCGCTCCCTGTGCGATCGGCACCGACACCGGCGGCTCGATCCGCCAGCCGGCGGCGCTCTGCGGGATCGTCGGGCTGAAGCCCACCTACGGGGCCGTCTCGCGCTACGGGATGATCGCCTTCGCCTCCTCGCTCGACCAGTGCGGCCCGCTGACCCGCGACGTCACCGACGCAGCCCTGCTGCTCGAGGCGATGCAGGGCGGGGACCCCTGCGACTCGACCTCCGTCGGGATCGAGGGCGGCGTCGAGGCCCCCAGTCGAGAGGACCTGCGCGGCCTGCGCTTCGCGGTGCCGGCCGGGCTCGCAGACGACGCCGTCGACGCCGGCGTGCGCGAGGTCTTCGAGGCGACGCTGAGTCGGATCGAGGCGCTCGGCGGCGAGGTCGGCGAGATCCCGTTGCACCATGCCGAGCACGGCATCTCCGCCTACTACGTGATCGCGCCCGCCGAGGCCTCCTCCAACCTCGCCCGCTACGACGGCGTCCGCTACGGCATGCGGTCCGAAGGCGAGGGCGACGTGGTCGAGATGTACGAATCGACCCGCGCGGCCGGCTTCGGCGAGGAGGTCAAGCGGCGCATCATGCTCGGCACCTACGCGCTCTCCTCCGGCTACTACGAGGCCTACTACGGGCAGGCGCAGAAGGTGCGGACGAAGATCGCCGCGGACTTCTCCGCGGCCTTCGAGCGATTCGACTTCGTCGTCACCCCGACCTCGCCCTCGGTCGCCTTCGGCCTCGGCGAGAAGACCGACGACCCGCTGGCGATGTACATGAACGACTTCTTCACCGTGCCGATGAGCCTCGCCGGCATCCCGGCGATCTCGATCCCGGCCGGGCGGGCCGAACCGGAGGGTGGAGGCCCGCGGCTGCCGGTCGGCTTCCAGATCGCCGCCCCGGCCTTCGGCGAGCAGCGGCTGCTCGACGCCGCCTACGCACTGGAGCGGGCAATCGATGGTTGAGCGGGACCTCGAAGCGGTCATCGGCCTGGAGATCCACGTCCAGCTCTCGACTCAGACGAAGATGTTCTGCGGCTGCGCGCTCTCCTTCGGCGACGAGGCCAACGTCCACACCTGCCCGGTCTGCCTCGCCCATCCCGGCGTGCTGCCGGCGATCAACGAGGAGGCGATCCGCTACGCGCTGAAGATCGCCGCCGCGCTGGAGTGCGAGGTGGCGCCGCGCTCGATCTTCCATCGCAAGAACTACTTCTATCCCGACAACCCGAAGGCGTACCAGATCAGCCAGTACGACCTGCCGCTGGCGGTCAACGGCCGGCTCGGCGGGATCCGCATCCACCGCGCCCACCTCGAGGAGGACGCGGCGAAGACGATCCACCTGGGCGCCTCGGGCCGTATCCACGGCTCCGGCGCCTCGCTCGTCGATTTCAACCGCGGCGGCACGCCGCTGGTCGAGATCGTCACCGAGCCCGATTTGCGCAGCGCCGCCGAGGCCGGGGCCTGGGCTCGCCTGCTGCGCACCACCGTGCGCCAGCTCGGCGTCTCCGACGTCAACATGGAGGAGGGCAGCCTGCGCGTCGACGCCAACGTCTCGGTGCGCCCGGCCGGCAGCGAGGCGCTGGGGACCAAGACCGAGCTGAAGAACATGAACAGCTTCCGCTTCCTCGAACGCGGGGTCGAAGCGGAGCTGGCGCGCCAGCGCGAGCTGATCGAGGCGGGGGGGAGGGTGGAGCAGGAGACGCTTCACTTCGACCCCGCCGATGGGGCGCTCCATCCGCTGCGCTCGAAGGAGGAGGCGCACGACTACCGCTACTTCCCCGAGCCCGACCTGGTGCCGCTGGCGCCGACCGAGGCGATGCTGCGCGAGGCGCGCGCGTCGCTGCCGGAGCTGCCCGAGGCACGCATGCGGCGCTACGAAGGCGAGCTGGGCCTCTCGGCCGAGAACGCCGCCCAGCTCGCCGCCGATCCGGAGGAAGCCGCCTACTTCGAAGCGGTCTGCGAGCGCGCCGCCGGCGTCGAGGCGCAGACCGTCGCCAACTGGGTCACGGGCGAGCTGGCGGCGGCGCTGCGCCAGGCGAAAGGGGAGGCGCCAGCCGGCTCCAAGGTCAGCGCCGAGTCGCTGGCCGCGCTGATCGCGATGGTCGGCGAGAAGAAGATCTCGCACGGCAGCGGCAAGCAGGTGCTGGCGACGCTGGTCGCCGAGGGCGGCGAGCCGGCGGAGATCGTCGAGCGCGAGGGCCTGGCCCAGATCGCCGACAGCGGCGAGCTGGAGGCGGTCGTCAGCGCCGCGGTCGAGGCGAACCCCGATGCCGCCGACCAGATCCGCGCCGGCAACGGCAAGGCGATCGGCGCGATCGTCGGGGCCGTGATGAAGGAGACCAAGGGCCGCGCCGACGGTGGCGAGGTCAACCGCCTGATCAAGCAGAAGCTCGGCGTTTAACGGCTCCTCGGGGGGCGAGTCTGCCGCGACGGCGGGCTTAAGGAGGCGTGGATCACATAACCGCGGTGGTCCTTCTGGCCAACTCGGGCGTGATGCGGGCGCTGATAGCGCTGGCATCCAAGCTCGCAGATCGTCGGAAGGGCACATCGCAATAAGAAACGGCCCCGGGAGGACGCCCGGGGCCGTTCAGGATTGTGGACCACCAACCAGCGAAACTTTATCGCTACAGGCTGAAGACGTCAACCCATGCCGCCGGAATGTGGCGTTAGTTGCTTGTAACAAAATGTTACAAAGTGCTACCGTGAACCCATGGCCTGGAACGTCGTCATCGCCGGTGGGGGATTCGGTGGGGCGATGGCTGCCCGGGAGCTGGAGCGGATCATGCCGAGGCAGTCGGCGCGGCTGGTGCTGGTCAACGACGTCAACTTCCTGCTCTACACGCCTTTCCTGCCCGAGGCGGCGGCGGGGACGCTGGAGCCGCGGCACGTGGTCACGCCGCTGCGCGAGATCCTCGACCGCACCTACCTGCGGCTGGGCACCGTCTCGGGCCACGATCCCGCCCGGCGCACGATCGAGCTGCGCACCCGCGAGGGCGAAATCGAGCAGCTTCCCTACGACCAGCTGCTGCTGGCGCTCGGCTCGGTCTCGCGGGTGCTGCCGATCCCCGGGCTCTCCGAGCACGCGATCGGCTTCAAGACCCTCGCCGACGCGATCTGGCTGCGCAACCACGTGGTCGAAACGCTGGAGGCGGCCAACGCCAGCGACGACCCGGCGCGGCGCGACGAGCTGCTGACCTACGTCTTCGTCGGCGGCGGCTATGCCGGCCTGGAGGCGCTCGCCGAGCTGCAGGACTTCGCCGCCGACGCGATGGAGAGCTATCCGCGCGCCCGTCTGCACGGCATGCGCTGGGTGCTGGTCGAGGCGACGGGAAGGGTGCTGCCGGAGATCGACGCCGGCCTCGCCGAGTACGCGCTGCGCCAGCTGCGCGGCCGCGGGATAGACATCCGACTCGAGACGACGCTGGAGGAGGTGACGGCGGATAGCGCCCGCATCTCCAGCGGCGAGACGCTGCCCACCCGGACCGTCGTCTGGACCGCCGGCGTCGCCGCTCACCCGAGCCTGCGCAGGCTGAGCCTGCCGCTCGACGAGCGCGGTCGCGTCCCGGTCGACGACCACCTCCGCGTGCGCGGCTCGGATTCCGTGTGGGCGATCGGCGACTGCGCGGCGGCGCCGGATCCACGTGGCGGCCTCTACCCGCCGACCGCTCAGCACGCGGTCCGCCAGGGGCCCGCCGCGGCCCGCAACATCGCCGCCGAGCTGGGCGTGGGGGAGGCGCGGCCGTTCGAGTACCGCGGCAACGCGTCCTTCGTCAACCTCGGCCGCTACAAGGCCGTCGGCAGGGTCGGCGGGCGAAAGTTCCGCGGCTTCCCGGCCTGGTGGATGGCGCGGACCTACCATATGAGCCAGATCCCCGGGGTTGCCCGCAAGGCGCGCGCGGTGATCGACTGGACGGCCAGCCTGCCCTTCCGCCGCGACCTCGCCGAGGTCGGCTCGATCGGCCACCCGAGCCGTCTGGGAGAGACAATGGAGCCGTGGGATTCGAGTACCTCTTCATAGCGGGCCTCTGCGGCCTGGCGACCGGCATCATCGGCAAGGCCAAGGGCAGCTTGTTCTGGGTCTGGCTGCTGGTCGGCGCGGTGCTGCCGATCCTCGGCCTGGTCGCGGTCGTCCTCTACCGACGCGAGAAGGACGAACCGGAACGGCAGTGCCCCAACTGCCACAAGGCGGTCAAGCTCTACGTCCAGGTCTGCCCGCGCTGCGGCACCGACCTCTACCTGCCGCATCCAGCGACTGTCCGCCACCCTGGCGTGAAGGCGGAGGGGGACCCTCCCATGGAAGCTCCTGGACAGACGTAACGAAGCTCGCAAGACAACCCAGCTGCGCGACGGCTTCCAGGGGAGGGTCCCCCTCCGCCTATCGCAGCCAGGTGCGGACGATCGCGTTGGCGAAGCCGAGGCCGTAGCGGGCGACGGCGGGCTTCTTCGAGTGGCCGTGGAGTCGCTTCGCGACGGTCACCGGCACCTCCTTGGCGGGGATGCCGCGCTTGATCGCCTCGATCATGAACTCGGAGGTGTGGAACTGCTCCTGGCGCAGGACGAGCTGCGGCAGGACGGTCGTGCGCACCGCGCGGTAGCCATTGGAGCAGTCGCTGACCTTGGTCCGGGTGATGAAGGAGACGAGCCGGTTGAAGAAGACGATGCCGAGCTCGCGGGCGAAGTGGTTGTCGTCGGCCTCGCCGAGCACGCGCGAGCCGTGGGCGACGTCGACCTCGCCGTCGAGCACGGGCTTGACCAGCCGCTCCATCTCCGACGGCAGGTGCTGGCCGTCGGCGTCCAGCGTGACGACGACCCTGGCTCCGGAGTCGACCATCAGCCGGTAGCCGGTGCGCAGCGCAGCGCCGCCACCGCGGTTGATCACGTGGCGGGCGACGACAGCGCCGTGCTCGGCGGCGACGTCGCCGCTGCCGTCGCGCGAGCCGTCGTCGACGACGAGAACCTCAGTCGCCACGCCGCAGACCTCGCGCGGCATCAGGTCGAGCACCTGGCCGACGTTGTCGGCCTCGTTGTAGGCCGGGACGAGGATCGCCACCTTGTCGCGGAAGCGCTCGGGCAGGCCGGCCTGGCGGAACTCCTCCCAGGCCAGCCCCTCGAGCACCGCGGAGAGCTGGCGCGAGTTGCGCGCCGCCTGGGAGAGCGCCCGCAGGATCAGCCCGAAGAGGATGAAGATCGAGAAGACCGCGAGTCCGAGGATGCGCCCGCCGTTGCCCTTCTCGAAGGAGAAGGCCGAGAGCAGCTTGTCGGTCAGCTCGGTGCCGGAGACGATCGCCAGGCCGATGCCGGCGCAGAGCAGGATCAGCACGTCGACGTTGCGCAGGCTGCGCCGCCGCAGGATCGCGTAGGCGACTATCGCCGCCGCCACGAGCAGCCCGGCCGCGCGCAGCGCCGTCAGCTCTGAAGGGAAGATTCCCGCCTCGGGGACCATGAACCGCTGGAGGATATGGCCGCGCCGGCCCTTGCCAGGGCCACGCCGAGGAGCGGAAAGATCAGCGTCATCAGGATCTCGTTGCGCCGGGGTGCCGCCAACGAGGCGGCGCCGACGGCCGTGACGAGGACGACGGGGGTCGCCATCGCGACCAGCTCCCACCAGCGGCGGCGCAGGCCGAGCACGGCCAAGCCGGCGAGCCCGAGCAGCACGAGCAGGACCTGGACGACCCGCCCGGCGCTCGATTCCATCGCTTCGCCGATGCCTGCGCTCCACATCCGCCAGACCTTGCGCACGGTCATCGCCGCGTAGCCGAGCGGGTCTTCGCCGAAGAACTTCGAGAAGTTCTGCTTGCCGATCCTGCTCAGGGCCGAGTCGCGGGGCAGGTCCGGATAGCGCGCCGCGACGCGGTCGAAGAGCGGCGTCGGGTTGACCCGTTCGAGCGCCGCGGATTGCGGCGGCAGGTCGCGGTGCAAATAGCGCTCGGCGAGCCGCGCCTTGACCCGTTGGTATTCGCCGTCGGCGGGCAGGAAGGTGCCGACGTACAGCGCCTTGCCGCCGCCGGTCGAGATCGGCACCGTGCGATGGAGGACGACCTGGTTGTGGATCGTCCAGGGGACGATCGGGACGAGCATCGCGGCGAGCGCCAGGCCGGCGGCCGCGAGCCCGGGCCGCCAGCCGGCTTGGCGGCCGACGTAGATCGCCGCGAGGAGGACGAAGGCGATTGCGACCGGCAGATAGTCCGGACGGATCAGGGCCGTTAGGCCGAACAAGAAGCCAGGGACAAGCCATCTCAGTGCGCGGGTCCTGTCGCGACGGCTTCCCCCATGTGCTCGGACGCGCTCCGCGCGCCCTCCGCGATGGGGGACCCCCGCCGCCACGCCACCCGCGCGAGAAACGGTTGCGCCCAGCTCGGCTGCCCAGAGAAAAGCCAGCACTGCCGCCGGGAGCGTGAAGATCGCGGGGGGCTCGCTGTACAGGGCGCCGGTGGAGTGGATGAAGGGGGGGTAGACGGCTACGCAGAACGCTGCGATGAGGCCCGCGGAGGCACAGTTGAGGCGGCGGCCGAGCAGGTAGACGGCGACGATCGCGGCCAATCCGAGCAACAGCTCGACTATGCGGGCCGTGCCTTCCCGAGCGCCGCCGGTCGCGTAGAAGGAAGCCGCGTAGAGCAGGGGAGCGCCGGGGGACCAGTCGCTCGCGTCTTCGAAGTGCGAGCCACCGTAGCTGCCTTCCTCATACAGCGCCTTGGCCAGGCCGTAGTAGGCGTGGGCGTCGTCCCCCGGCGTGGCCAGTGGCTCGACCACCCGGTAGGCGCGCAGGCCGAAGCCGAGGAGGAGGATCGCCGCCAGCAGGATCAGGGTCGTGCGGCCGTGGCGTTCGGGCAGCCCCCGCAGCGAGCTCATCACCGAGGTCATCGCGGCAGGCTATCCGGGACCGGTGTCCACGAAGCGCATCCGACTTTCACCCCCCTCTGGCTGGGTCAATGTCGGATACGCGAGTTGAACCAGGCGCCCGCGGCGGCCGCGCCGGCGCCGGCGAGCGCCGCGAGCAGCGGAATCCCGACCAGCGCCCGGCGCGGCGAGGCCACCAACAGCAATCCGATCGCGGTCGCCGCGAGCAGAACCGTTCCCAGTAGCAGCGCCTCCCAGCGGCGCTGAAGGGCAAGCGAAACCAGGCCGAGCAGGCCGAAGGCGAGCAGCAGCCAGTGGAAGAGGGCCCAGGCCGGCGCGTGCATGATCTGGCGCGGCCCGTGTCCCCAGATCAGCCAGAGCTTGTTCGCGAGGAATCCGAGATATCCGACGGGTCGTTCGCTGACGTCGTCCCAGAGTCGTTCGCGTCCCATGCGCGACAGCGCGGCGTCGGCTTCCAGGCCCGGGTAGCGCCGGTGCGCCAGGGCGGCGAGTATCTGCTCCAGCCGCGGTTCGGTGGGAAGCTCCGAGCGCAGTTCGGGGTGTCGCTTCAGCACCTCGGCGCCCACGTCTTCGGGATTGCCGCCCGAGGGCATGTAGGAACCCGCGAAGAGAACCTGGCCGCCGCCGGTCGATATCGGGACGAATCGACCCAGCGCCACCTCATTCCGCACCGTCCAGGGCGCCACGACGATCGCCAGTCCGATGAGCATGATCAACGCCTGCGCGAGACCCGCCCGCCATCCATCTCTTCCCCGACGCGCGAAGATCACGACAGCTACCGGAAACGAGATCGCCAGATACTCAGGCCGAACCAACGCCAACGCTCCGAGCAGCACGCCCGGAAAAAGCCATCCTCCCGCGGGCCGCGTGTCCTCCCGCCCGGCCGCCCAGAGCATCGCCAGCACGGCACCGGATAACAGCGTCGCCGCCAGCGGCTCCGACATCAGCATCCCTTGGTACTCGAGCAACGCCGGATAGATCGCGACCGCCGCGGCGGCGATCAGCCCGGCGACCGGCCCTGACAACCTGCGGCCGATCAGGTAGGCGAACAAGACCGCCAGCGTGCCGATCAGTGCGAGGACCAGCCGCGCCGTGCGTTCGTGGATGCCGCCGGCGACGGCGTAGATCCCACCGACGAGCAACGGCAGCCCAGGCGAGTAGTTGCTCGCGGGCTGGGTGGCGCCCGGGCCGAGGGCGAAGCCGTTGCCGCGCTCGAGTTCGATCGCGATGTCGGCATACGCCTGGGCGTCGTAGACCGGCGAGCGTCCGTCCCAGGTCTCGCCGACGCGCAGGCCGAGCCCGAGCAGCAGGATCGCGACCAGGGCGGCCAGTCCCACTCGTCCGCCGTTGCGCGCCGCCAGACCCTTCATCGCGCTGATGCTATGTCGCGCCTGTCCGTTACCCTGCCGCGACCTATGCGCGTTCTCATTCTCGGGGGCGACGGTTACCTGGGCTGGCCGACCGCGTTGCGTTTCTCGGCCCGCGGACACGAGGTCGCCGTCGCCGACAACTTCGTCCGCCGCCGCTGGGTGGAGAGCGTCGGCAGCAACTCGCTGACCCCGATCCGTGCGCTCGACGAGCGCATCGCGGCCTGGCGTGAGACGAGCGGCAGGGCGATCCGGAGCTTCGTCGGCTCGGTCGAGGAGGGCGAGTTCCTCGACGGGGTCGTCGCCGAGGTGCGGCCCGAGGTCGTCGTCCACTACGGCCAGCAGGCCTCGGCGCCCTACTCGATGGCCTCGCGCGAGCAGGCAGTCGAGACCCAGCACGGCAACGTGATCGGCAACCTCAACCTGCTCTTCGCGATCCGCGACCACGTCCCCGAGTGCCACCTGGTGAAGCTGGGGACGATGGGCGAGTACGGCCAACCCAACATCGACATCGAGGAGGGCTACATCCGGATCGAGCACAAGGGCCGCTCAGACACCCTGCCGTTCCCCAAGCTGCCGGCCTCGCTCTACCACTGCTCGAAGGTCCACGACTCGACCAACATCCACTTCGCCTGCCGCACCTGGGGCCTGCGCGCGACCGACCTCAACCAGGGTGTCGTCTACGGAATCGAGACCGACGAGACGGCGACCGACGAGCGCCTGATCACCCGCTTCGACTACGACGAGGTCTTCGGCACGGTGCTCAACCGCTTCTGCCTGCAGGCGGTGATCGGCCACCCGCTCACGGTCTACGGATCCGGCGGCCAGACGCGCGGCTTCCTCAACATCCGCGACACCCTGCAGTGCGTCGAGCTGGCGGTGGCCAATCCAGCCGAGGCGGGGGAGTTCCGCGTCTTCAACCAGTTCACCGAGCAGTTTTCGGTGCTAGACCTCGCCCATCTGGTCAAGTTCTCCGCCGAGCACCTCGGCTACGAGGTCGAGATCCGCCATTACGACAATCCGCGAGTCGAGAAGGAAGATCACTACTACAACGCGATCCACACCAAGCTGCTCGATCTCGGCCTCGAGCCCACCCTGCTGGGAGAGGAGCTGGTCGAGTCGATCCTCGGCACGATCGAGCGCTACAAAGGGAACGCGATCGAGAGCTCGATCGACCCGCAGACGCGCTGGGACCCCGCCGCCGGGACAAAAACCCCCGCTGGCCAGGCATAGGCCCGCTGGTACCATCGCGAGTCCCATGAGAGCTGCGGACGCGCTGATGACGAGCCTCGAGGCCGAGGGTGTGAAGAACATCTTCGGCATCCCCGGCGGGGCGAACCTGCCGACCTACGACGCGCTCGTCGACGCCGGCTTCCGCCACATCCAGGTGCGCCACGAGCAGGGCGGTGGCCACGCCGCCGAGGGCTACGCCAAGGCTTCGGGCCGGGTGGGGGTCGCCTTCGCCACCTCCGGCCCCGGCGCGACCAACCTGGTGACCGCGATCGCCGACGCGATGATGGACTCGGTGCCAACCGTGTTCGTCACCGGCCAGGTGCGGACCGAGCTGATCGGCACCGACGGCTTCCAGGAGGCCGACATCCTCGGCGCGACGCTGCCCTTCGTGAAGCACTCCTTCCAGGTCACCGACCCGCGCCAGATCCCCGAGTACGTGCACGAGGCCTTCCACGTCGCCTCGACCGGGCGCCCGGGGCCGGTGCTGCTCGACATCCCGCAGGATCTCTCGCGGGCCGAGATCGATTACTCGCCGCGCACCGAGCCGGTCGAGCTGCCCGGTTACAAGCCGATGGGCAAGGGCAACATCAAACAGGTGCGGATCGCCGCCAAAGCCCTCGCCAACGCCAAACGGCCGATCCTCTACACCGGCGGGGGCGTGGTCAACGGCAACGCCTCCGAGGAGCTGCGCGAGCTCGCCGCCGCCGACCGCTTCCCGGTCACCTCGACCCTGATGGGCCTGGGCGCGTACCCGGCGTCGGGCGAGCACTGGCTCGGCATGCTCGGCATGCACGGCACCGTCACCGCCAACTGGGCGATGGACAACGCCGACCTGATCGTCGCGATCGGCGCCCGCTTCGACGACCGCATCACCGGCAAGCTCTCGGAGTTCGCGCCGCAGGCGAAAGTCATCCACATCGACATCGACCCGGCCGAGATCTCCAAGAACGTCGGCGCCCACATCCCGATCGTCGGCGACGTCAAGCTCGTCCTGCCGGAGCTGAACCGCGAGTACCGCGCCCTGCAGACCGACAGCTCGCGCCTCGACCCCTGGTGGAAGCAGCTGCGCGAGTGGCAGGAGCAGCACCCGCTGCGCTACGCGCCCGGTGAGGGCGGCGAGATCAAGCCCCAGTTCATGATCGAAGCGATGCACCGCGCCACCGGCGGCAACGCGATCGTCACCTCCGACGTCGGCCAGCACCAGATGTGGGCGGCGCAGTACTACGGCTTCGAGCAGCCCCGCCACTGGATCAACTCGGGCGGCCTGGGGACGATGGGCTTCGGCCTGCCGGCGGCGGTCGGCGCCAAGGTCGCCTGCCCCGAGGACGACGTCGTCTGCCTGGCCGGAGACGGCAGCCTGATCATGAACTGCCAGGAGCTGGCGACCTGCGTCGCCGAAGAGATCCCGGTCAAGGTCTTCCTGATGAACAACGGCTACATGGGCATGGTCCGCCAGTGGCAGGAGCTGTTCTGGGACCGTCGCTACAGCTCGGTGCAGATGGGCGAGAGCCCGGACTGGGTGAAGCTGGCCGAGGCGTTCGGCGCGACCGGCATGCGCTGCGAGGTCGCGGATGAGCTCGAGGATCAGATGAAGCGGGCGCTGGAGGCCGATGGCCCGGTGCTGCTCGACGTGCGCGTCGCCCAGGAGGAGAACTGCTACCCGATGATCCCGCCGGGTCAAGCGGCCCGCGACATGGTCGAGGCGCCATGAACCCCCTGACGCGGCGCATACCGGCGTCCTCGGTCGCTTGTGTGCAGAGCACACGGCGCTCCCTGCGTCCTTGGCCTGCTTGGTCAGGGGGCCCATGATGGAGGCGGGAACCCCTCAAATGGTTCGACTCGAGGACCTGCACGTGCCCGGGCAGCTGAGTGGGCGCAAGCACATCCTCTCGATCCTGGTCGAGAACAAGCCCGGCGTCCTGGCGCGTATCGCCGGCCTCTTCTCGCGCCGCGGGTTCAACATCGACACGCTCGCCGTCGGCCCGACCGACGACCCGAGCGTATCGCGGGTCACGCTCACGCTCGACGGGGCCGTCCACCCGATCGACCAGGTGACCAAGCAGCTCCACAAGCTCGTCAACGTCCTGAAAATCCGCGACATGGAGCCGGAGGAGACGGTCGCCCGCGAGATGGCGATGTTCAAAGTCTCCGCCGCGGTCGAGAGCCGCGCCGAGATCATCCAGTTCGCGGAGATCTTCCGCGCCAAGATCATCGACGTCTCGCGCCGCACGCTGACGATCGAGGTCACGGGCTCGGCCGACAAGATCGAGGCCTTCGAGCGGATGATCCGCCCCCATGGCCTGATAGAGATGGTCAGGACTGGAGAGATCGCGATCGCCCGGGGCTCAGACTGAAAATGACGGCCCCAGACGCCGGCAGGCGGTGTCCTCAGTCGCCTGAATAGCGCTGCTATTCAGGCTCCCTGCGTCCGTGCCTGCCGACCTCTGGAACTCGTCATTTTCTAGCCTGAGGCCCGCGATCGAACGCGCTCTCACCCGTAACAAGAAGACTCTCGTAAGTCTCACCGTTTCCGTTGACTTTTTGGATCCCTGTGCCGCGGCGTTTGCTTCCCGCCTCGCGTCGGATCGCTGGTTCTGCTGGGAGCAGCCCGATCGGGAGTTCGCCCTTGCGGCGATGGGGGTCGCGTATGAGGTGACGTCGCGGGGTCGGGACCGCTTCCGGGACATCGCGAGGGAGTGCTTGGCGCTAAACGAGGGGGCGATCCTCGACGAGCCAGCTGGGCTGCCCTCCGGGGCGGGGCCGGCTTGGACCGGGGGGTTTGCCTTCGATCCTGACGGCGCCGGGTCCTCGACCTGGTCTTCGTTCTCACCCGCGTCGCTGATCCTGCCCGAGCTGTCGCTCTGCCGCGTGGGCGGGGGGTGCTTTCTCACCATCAACGCGGTCATCTCACCTGGAGACGACGCCGATGAGATCGTAAATCGGCTGACGGCGCGGCTCGCCGGCCTGCGCGACGATCAGCTGCCGATGCTCGATCCGCACCCGACCGAGCGGCCCGAGATCCGCAGCGTGCGCCGGCCCAGCGAGTTCGAAGCCGCGGTCGAGGCCGCGACAGGCAGAATCGCCGCAGGCGAGATGAGCAAGGTGGTCCTGGCCCGCGAGGTCACGGTCGAGGCCGCCGCGGCTCACAGCCCGGCAGCCGTCTTCGGAGCGTTGCGCGAGCAGTTCCCCTCCTGCTTCTGCTTCTGCTGCGGCACCCCCGAGGCGGCGTTCGTCGGCGCCAGCCCGGAGCTGTTGATTCGCCGCTCGGGCGCCGGCGCCTCGACCGTCGCCCTCGCCGGCTCGACGCGGCGCAGCTCCGATCCGGCCGTCGACGACCACCTCGGCGAGCAGCTGCTGCGCAGCGACAAGAACCGGCGCGAGCAGCGCATCGTCGCCGAGCGCATCGTCCGCAAGCTGCGTCCGCATTCAGTCTGGGTGCAGACGGCGGAGGAGCCGGAGGTGGTCAAGGTGGCGAACATCCAGCACCTGGCGACCCCGGTGATCGCCCAGCTCGCCGAACCGCGCTCGGCGGTCGAGCTGGCCGGTCTGCTGCACCCCACGCCCGCCGTCGGCGGCGAGCCCTGGCCCGGCGCGGCTCCCGCGATCGAACAGCTCGAGCGCATGGACCGAGGCTGGTACGCGGCGCCGGTCGGCTGGATGGACGCCACCGAGGACGGCGAGTTCTGCGTCGCCCTGCGCAGCGCCCTGCTGCGCGACCGCGAGGCCCGCCTCTTCGCCGGCGTCGGTGTCGTCGCCGGCTCCGACCCCGCCGCCGAGCTGGAGGAGACGGAGGTAAAGCTGCAGGCGCTGCTGCCGTTACTGGCGGAGTAGCGCGCTCACGCGATCGGCGATGCGGCGGTGAAGCTCGGCGTTGGTCTGACGGTCGGTGTTGACCTCGACCAGGCCGGTGCCGGCGGCGAGCGCGTCGGGGAGCTGGTCCAAAGACTCCAACTTGCGGTGGGGGAGGTCGAAGAGGGCTGCGGCCTTGGCCACGTTTACGCCGCGGGGGGTGCCGAGCAGGGACTCGAACTCGCCGGCGTCGAGCGCCTGCTCCTGCGGCAGGAAGTGGAAGATGCCGCCGCCGTTGTTGTCGACGACGACGATGCGGACCGGGGTGGAGACGTCGCGCAGGGCGGCGAGGGCGCCGATGTCGTGGAGCAGGCCGAGGTCGCCGGTGAGGACCGTGGTCGGCCTTCCGCTCGCGTGGGCGGCGCCGATGCCGGAGGAGATCAGGCCGTCGATGCCGTTCGTGCCGCGATTGCAGAGGAAGGTCGCGTCGGCGGCGCCGGAGGGCAGGAAGGACTCCTGGTCGCGGATCGGCATGCTCGACGCCGTGTAGACGAGATCGCCGTCGCGATGGGCGGCGCCGAGGGCGAGCTGCAGGGCGGGCTCGGTGATCTCACTCGAATTCGCCAGCTCCGTCTCGATCTCCGCGCGGGCGACGCGCTCGGCGTCGAGCCACATCGCAGGCGGGGGGCGATCCTCGCCGAGGCGCGCCGCCCAGCCGGAGGCGAGCTCGGTCGGGTCGGCACGCAGCAGGGCGGCGGCGCGCCGGGTCGGCTCATGCCAGTCGCCGAGCGGATCGACGACGATCTGGTCGGCGCCGGACTCCGCCAGCCAGGAACGCAGCGGCTTGCTCGTTGGCAGCTCGCCGAAGCGCAGGACGAGGTCGGGCGAGGCATCGGCACGAAAGCGCTCGTCGCGCAGCAGCAGGTCGTAGGCGGTGATCACGTGCGAGCGGTCGTGCGGACCGCCGCGGAGCTGTGAGGTCGGCTCGGCGAGGATCGGGTAGCCCGCGACGCGGGCCAGATGCGCCAGCGGCTCGCGCAGCTCGGGGTCGAGCTGGCGGCCCGCGACGATCACGCCGATCTCGGCCTCGGCGATGTGGCGGGCGACCTCGTCGAGCAGGAACTGGGACGGCTCCATGTCGATCGGCGTCACCGCGGTCAGCGGTCGGCCATCGCGGCCGTTCAGGGCCAGCGGATCGGTGGCGGTCACGGCTCCGTCTTCCGGCAACGGGGCCAGTGGCTCGCGGAAGGGGAGGTTGAGGTGGACCGGGCCCGGTCGCGTCTCGCCCCGCGCCGCCGCGAATGCCCGGCAGGCGGTGGCCCGGTAGTGCAGCAGGCCGTCGTCGTCCGCCTCGTGGGTGCCCACTTCGCAGAACCAGCGAACCGATTCTCCGTAGAGCTTCAACTGGTCGATCGCCTGCCCGGCGCCGATCCCGCGCAGCTCCGGTGGGCGGTCCGACGTGAGCACGAGCAGCGGCACCGCCGAGTGGTCGGCCTCGCATACCGCCGGGTGGTAGTTGGCGGCAGCGGTGCCCGAGGTGCAGAGGATCGCTACCGGGGCGCCACCGGCCTGCGCGGCCCCGAGCGCGAAGAACGCCGCCGAGCGCTCGTCGACGATCACCGTCACCTCGATCCCTTCCTGCCGCCACAGCGCCAGCGCCAGCGGGGTCGAGCGCGAGCCAGGGGAGAGGACCGCATGCCGCAGCCCGCAGCGCGCCAGCTCCTCGGCGAAGGCCGATGCGAGGGCGGTGTTGCGGTTGATGGCGTCCACGTGTGGCGACTTTTACGCCCTATAGAGGGTGAAAGTCGCCACGGCAGGCTAGAGACGGTGCGCTTGCAGCGCGTCCTCGTCGATCTCGACGCCGAGGCCGGGCCCCGGCGGCGGGTGCAGCGTGTCGCCTCGCAGATCGCACTCGACCGCGGCGATCGTCGCGGCGAAGAGGCGCTGCGTCGCGAGGCCGTGGGCGAGGCTCTCTTCAGGCGCACGTCCCAGGTCCCCGAGTGATTGGGCGACTTGGACGGCGGCCGCGATCCCGACCGGACCGTCGAGCGCGCTGGTCATGTACGCCGGCAGTAGCTCGGCGATCTCCAGCGCCGCCTCGGGGCCGCCGACCTTGGAGAGCTTGATCCCGGTCAGGGCGAACGCGCCGGAGCCGGCCACCCGCTCGGCGTCGGCCCGCGTCTCGACGCTCTCGTCGGCCGCCAGCGGGATCGAGGTCGAGGCCGCCAGCTCGGCCGCCTGCTCGAGCGTCGCAACCGGCTGCTCGGCCAGCTCGATCTCGTACGGCTCGATTTCGGCCAGGGTGCGCGTCGCCGTCTCCAGGTCCCAGGCCGCGTTCGCATCGACGCGAATCCGCGCCCGCGGCCCGAGCGCTTCGCGAACGACCCGCACCTGCGCGGCGTCATCGCCCGCACCCAGCTTGAGCTTGAAGGTCGAGAACCCCTCGGCGGCCCAGCGTTCTGCCTGCGACGCCACGGCGGCGGGTTCCCCGGCGACCAGCGTCGCGTTGCACCTGATCGGGCCGGCGCGTTCGCCTTTCGCCGCGGCGGGCGCAGCAGGAGACGACCGGTCGGCGGCGGCGCGCAGTCCGCGAAGGTCGAGCAGGGCGGTCAGGGCGGCGCAGCGGGCGGGAGCGGAGAGCGGCACAGCCCCCTCCCGCAGGCCCATCTCGTCCAACGATTCCTCCTCGCCGAGCGCCTCCAGCTCATCGACCACCTGCGCGAGCGAGACGCCGCCACGAAGCGACAACGGCACCGCTTCGCCGAGCCCGACGAAGCCGTCTGCGTCCCGCAGCCGCAGCAGCACCATCTCCCGGCGCGTGAGGCTGCCGCGCGCGGTCACGTACGGCTCGCGAAACGGCAGCGCGTAGGGGACGGCCTCGAGGGACGCGATACGCATCGTCACATCATGCTCGAAGCTGCATCCGGCGTCGCTATTCGACGCTGAAGGCAGTCTTCAGGCAGCCAGGAGCAGCCCGATCGTGACCAGCAGGCTGAAGGCGCCGAGCAGGGCGCCGGTGCCGGCGAGGGCCGCGTTCAGCGAGGGGCCGTCGGTGCGGTTGCTCATCGCCCGCAGCGGTTTGACCGCCATCGGCAGCGAGAGGAAGGCGATCAGCGGCAGCGCGCTGGATGCGGCGGCCCACAGGGCGAGCGGCAGCACGACGAAGGCGCCGAGGACGAGCAGGCGGTAGAGCATCACCGCGTTGTGGCGGCCCATCCTCACCGCCAGGGTGTTCTTGCCGGCCCGGCGGTCGGTCTCGAGGTCGCGCACGTTGTTGACGACGAGGATCGCCGTGGCGAGGAAGCCGACCGCGATCGAGAGCCCGAGGGGCAGCGCGTCGAGGCGCTCGACCTGCACGTAGTAGGAGCCGTTGACGGCTACGAGGCCGAAGAAGAGGAAGACGAAGACCTCGCCGAGCCCCGCGTACCCGTAGGGCCGCGGGCCGCCGGTGTAGAGGACGCCGGCGGCGATCGAGAGGGCGCCGATCAGGAGGATGACCAGGCCCGCGACGATCGTCAGGTAGATCCCGCAGAGCACGGCGATCCCGAAGGCGATCCAGGTGGCGGTCAGCACCCGCTGCGGCGTCACCAATCCCGCCGAGGTGACCCGCACCGGGCCGAGCCGGTCGACCGTGTCGGCGCCGCGCTTGGCGTCGGAGTAGTCGTTGGCGAGGTTGGTCCCGATCTGGATGAAGATCGAGCCGAGCAGGGCGGCGATGAAGGCGCCCAGCCGCGGCAGGTCGCCCTCCGATTCGACGGCCACCGCGGTGCCGACGAGAACCGGCGCGATCGCCGCCGGCAGGGTCCGCGGCCGCGCCGCCATCAGCCAGATCCTCATGGGCGCCTTGGGAACTTGCCGAAGTCGGGCTGGCGTTTTTCCTTGAAGGCCTCGCGGCCCTCGTGGGCCTCCTCGTTGCCGTAGAAGAGCAGGTTGGCGTCGTGGGCGAGCTGCTGGATTCCCGCGTAGCCGTCCTCGTGCGCGTTGAAACCGGCCTTGGCCAGGCGCAGCGCGAAGGGGGAGAGCGCGAGCATCTCCCGGCACCAGGCGACCGTCTCGCGTTCGAGGTCGGCAAGCGGGAAGACCGCGTTGACCAGCCCCATCTCCAGGGCCTCCTCGGCGTCGTACTGACGGCAGAGCATCCAGATCTCCTTCGCCTTCTTGGTGCCGACGAGGTCGCGCAGCAGCGAGGAGCCGAAGCCGCCGTCCCAGGAGCCGACGCGCGGCCCGACCTGGCCGAAGACGGCGTTGTCGGCGGCGATCGTCAGGTCGCAGCAGACGTGCAGGACGTGGCCGCCGCCGATCGCGTAGCCGTTCACGGCCGCGATCACCGGCTTCGGCACGTCGCGGATCAGGCGGTGCAGGTACTCGTCCTCGAAGATCCCGAACTCGGTCGGGCCGTAGTCGCCCGACTCGGCGCGCTGCTTCTGGTCGCCGCCGGCGCAGAAGGCGCGGTCGCCGGCGCCCGTGAGCGCGACGACGCCGACCTCCGGGTCGCCCCACGCCGTCTTGAAGCACCAGACGAGCTCGTCGACCGTGCGCCCGCGGAACGAGTTCAGCCGCTCGGGGCGGTTGATCGTGATCCACGCGAGCCCGCGCTCGACCT
>DASTAY010000013.1:0-12208 GCA_035712345.1 Solirubrobacterales bacterium | reverse complement strand
TCGTCCCCCACATGAACTTGCATTCTTCGAGCAAGGCGCCTTCGGGGTTGACCGTGCCGTTCAGGGTCGCGGTCGTCTTCTGGATTTCAGAGGCGGCTTCCGTGGTCGCGGTGGGCACGGCCGCGCTGGCCAAAGCCGCGACGAGCGCGAGCGCCGCCAAGATCGCCGCGAAGGCGCCAATCGGCAGCGCTGCTCGTCTGGTTGACGTCGATCCCGCGGTCGATGCACTCGCGTGGCGTCTCACGTAGCTCTCTCCTTGTCCCTCGAGCCCCTCTGCCGGCCGCTTCCCTTAGCGGCCCTCCCGGGCTCTTTTGATCTATCCCTGTAACGATGAGGAACACGGACATCCGTGTTTCCTAACTCCTGCGGGGATTAAGACACACGTGTGTCTGAATGTCAAGCGGCCCGCCTCGGGCGGGCCGCGAAAGCCAGCTGGGCGGCGGTCTCAGCCGCCGTTGTTGAGGCCCGCCACCGGGGTGCCGACGACTACGTCGCTGCAGAGCAGCGGCGCGGGGTCGAAGGAATCCTCGAGGGCGCGGCCGGCGGGGGTGCCGTGGAGGACCGGTACGGGCGGCGGTCCTTTGGAGCCTTTCGGCTTCGGCGGGTGGGTATAGAAGCCGGCGCCGCACTGGATCGAGAAGTCGCGGACGCCGTCGCGGGCGTCGATCACGTCTTCGCCGCCCTCGCCGAAGAACTGGTCCTGGCCGGGCTGGCCGAGCATCGCGTTGGGGCCGTGGTCGCCGATCAGGACGTCGTTGTCGAAGGAGCCCTCCATGTCCTCGTCGCTCTGGTCGAGGCGGACCGGGTTGCACTTCCCTTCCTCGAGCAGCGTGTCGATCCAGGCTTTGTGCGCGAGGAACGAGATGTAGAGCAGGCCGGGATGGGCCTGGGTCTCCGCGAACGAGGCGTCGTCGCGGCCTTCACCCCCGACCAGCGCGCCGCCGGCGCAACCGCCGCCTGCGGCGAGCAGGTCGCCGTCGCCTTCGCCGTAGAGGAAGGTCGGTCCCGGCAGGCCGCCGACGAGCCCATCGGCGCCGTCGCCGCCGTAGAGCTTGTCGGCGCCTGGGCCCGACTCGAGCAGATCGTCCTCGGGGCCGGCTTTGATGACGTCGTTGCCGAGCCCCCCGGCGATGCGGACGTTCTGGGCGCCGGCGAGCGAGCCTTCGGCGCGGAAGCTGTCGTCGCCGGGGCCGAGGTCGGCCGTCAGCCAGCGCGCCGGGCCGGCGGCGGCGCACATCGCCTGGCGTGGATCGGTGCCCTGGCGGGTGCAGCCGGACCCGACCGCGATGCCCTTGGCGGCGTTGATTTCGAAGGTCTCCGTCGCTTCGTCGAAGGCGACGGAGAAGTCGTCCGGCCCGCCGCCGCCGACGATCTCCAGGCCTCCCCCACCGCCTTTGGTGCGGTCGAGCTGGACGTAAGCGGAGGCTTTGGGCGGCGCTTCGGGACCGCAGGAGGTGGTGTTGCCCTTGGCGCCCTGACAGCCGTCGCTGCCCTGGCCGCCGACCAGTTCGTCCGTGCCGCCGCCGCCGATCAGCGTGTCGTCGCCGGGGCCGCCGTTGATCCGGTTGTCGCCCGTGTCGCCGATCAGCGTGTCGCGGAAGGCGGAGCCTTCGATGTCCTCGAGTCGGAAGAGGCGGTCGTGACCGTCGCCGCGCGCCTTGTGCTTGGCGAGATCGACCCAGACGCCCGCGCCCTTGCCGCCGGCGACGTCGGTGGCGAAGGAGCCGATGTCATCCGCGCCGGGGCCACCGTCCATGCGGTCGTAGCCGTAGTCGCCATGCACGAGGTCGAAGTCGCCGGGGCCGCCGCTGAGCGTGTCGATGCCGAGGCTGCCGGCGACCTCGTCGTAGTCGCCCGCGCCACCGGAGGCCTTGTCGTCGCCGAGGTCGCCGATCACCCGGTCGCTGCCGGACCCGCCGTAGAGTTCGTCGTTGCCGCGGCCGCCGTGGATCAGGTCGTCCCCCCCGCCGCCGCAGATCAGGTCGTTGCCGAGGCTGCCGGTGATTTCGTCGTTCCCCGGTCCGCCCCAGATCACGTCGCGCTGCGGGGTCCCGCGCAGGACGTCGTCACCGTCGGTGCCGACGATCGTCGCCCGCCGCCCGTGACAGCGCGGCGGTTCTTCTTCCGGCGTTTCTCCCGCCCCGATCGCGAGGATTCCAAAGAGCATCGCGATCGCGAGACCCCCCAATCCCCTGCCCAAAGCCTTCACGATGCGCCGAGGGTATCGCTCCGCCCCGGACATACCGGCAATTGAGCATCTAGTTCGCATCTCGCTCTCTAGTTCGCATCTCGCTCGCTAATTTCCTGTCAATGGCTTCTTCGTCGGAACAGAAGGTCTCACTAGAGATCGACACCGCAAAGGTCTGTGCAGCCAAAGAGATCCTGGGCACCAAAACCCTCACCGACACGGTCGATGCGGCGCTCTCGGAAATCGTCAGGTCGCACCGACGCCGGCAGCTGATCGCGTTGCTGTTTCGACCGGGAGCACTGGCCCTCGACGACTCCAAGACGATGACCGAGGCTTGGTGCTGACCAGCGGCGGCGCAGCCACCTACTGCCCTACAGTGCGCAGCGTCTCCTAGATCATTCCCAGATCACGGTGACGTCGTAATCGTCGAACGCTGCGTCCGCGGTGACGATCGGCAGCCGCTCCAGCTGGGCCTGGGCGATCATGAGTCGGTCAAAAGGGTCGCCGTGATGATGCGGCAGCGAGCGCACTTGCCAGGCGTGCTCGGGGGCGACGGGCAGCAGCTCGAAGCCGAGCTCCTGAACACGCTGGGGCAGATCGTCAGGCGCATCCAACTTGCCGAGCGCGGACTTGATTGCGATCTCCCAGAGGTTGGCAGTGCTGATGACCCCATCCGACGCTTCGATGCGCGCTCGCAACGAAGCAGATACTCGCCGTCGGTTCCCTAGAACAAACCAGAGCAGGGCGTGACTATCGACCAGCAGCCGCGCCAAGGCTCACTTTTCGTACTCGGCGAATTCCTCGAGAGGCTCGTCGAAATCCGGGGCAATCCAGATTTCGCCCTTCATCGAGCCGAACCCCCTGACCCCGCCGCGCTTCTTCAGCGGCCCAATCTGAGCGACCGGCTCGCTGCCCCGGCGCACGACGATCTCCTCACCTGCTTCCGCCCGGCGGACGAGCTTGGAGAACTGGGTCTTCGCCTCGTGGATGTTGACGCTTGTCGCCACGACGCGACGGTAGCAAACTTAGTCCACTTGGTCCAGTTATTTGAGGCGCGATGGGGCTCAGGCGCTGCGGATCAGCTTCTTGTTGACGAACTCGTCGGCGCCGTAGCGGCCGAGCTCGCGGCCGAAGCCGGAGCGCTTGAAGCCGCCGAAGGGGAGCTCGGGGGCGTCGGCGCCGACCAGGTTGACGTAGACCATGCCGGCTTCGATCCGGTCGGCAACCCGGGCGGCCTGCTCGGGGTCGGTGGTCATCACGTAGGAGCCGAGGCCGAAGGGGGTCTGGTTGGCGAGCTCGATCGCCTCCTCCTCGGAGCCGACCCGGTAGACCTGGGCGACGGGTCCGAAGAACTCTTCCTGGGAGGCCTCGTCGCCGGGCGCGATCCCGACGAGGACGGTCGGCTCGAAGTAGTTGCCGTCGCGCTTGCCGCCGAGCACGACCTCGGCGCCGTTCGCGACGGCCCGCTTCACCTGGTCCTCGAGCCGGTCGGCCGCGGTGCGCGAGGAGAGCGGGCCGACATCGGTGCCCTCGGCCGTCGGGTCGCCCGGCTTCGCCGCGGCGAGCTTCTCGCGGAACCGCTCGAGGAAGTCGTCGTACAGCTCGTCGACGACGATGAAGCGCTTGGCCGCGTTGCAGGACTGGCCGGCGTTGTCGAGCCGAGCCTCCGCCGCCGCCCCGGCGGCCGCGTCGACGTCGTCGGAGCCGAGCAGGATGAAGGGATCGGAGCCGCCGAGCTCGAGCACAACCTTCTTCAGGTTGCGCCCGGCGACCGCGGCGACGGCGGCGCCGGCGCGCTCGGAGCCGGTCACCGAGACGCCGCGCACGCGCGGGTCGGCGATCGCCCACTCGATCTGCTCGTTGCTCGCGTAGACGTTCTCGTAAGCGCCCTGCGGAAAGCCGGCGTCGTCGAAGATCCGCTGCATCGCCTCGGCCGACTCGGGGCACTGCGGGGCGTGCTTGAGCAGGATCGTGTTGCCGATCGTCAGGTTCGGCGCCGCGAACCGGGCCACCTGGTAGTAGGGGAAGTTCCAGGGCATGATCCCGAGCAGCACGCCGAAGGGGCTGCGGCGGACCACCGCGGTGCCCTCGCCGTCGAGCAGCTCGATCGGCTCGTCGGCCATCAGCTCCTCGGCTTTATCGGCGTAGAAGCCGTAGATTTCGGCCGTGAAGTCGACCTCCGCCAGGGCCTGCTCGATCGGCTTGCCCATCTCGCGGACGACGATCTCGGCCAGCTGCCGGCGGCGCTCGCTGTGCAGCTCGCCGGCCCGGCGGACGAGCGCGGCGCGCTCGGCCACGGTCGAGGAGCCCGGCCAGGTCCGGGCGGCCCGGTCGGCCCGCCCGATCGCCTCGCGCAGCTCGTCGTCGCCGATCTCCGGGTACTCCTTGATCGTCTCCCCGGTCACCGGGTTGACCACCGCGTAAGCGCTCATCGATCCGATACCTCCGCATGTCGGGGCCGACGGACCGATTTGCCGTGCATATCGTGAGAGATCGGCTCGTCGGCGGCTTGTAGGGCTTGCTCCACCGGGACGCACTCCAGGCCGACCGCCTCGGCCACAGCCGGGTGCGTCACCTGGCCCGCGGCCACGTTGACCCCAGGTCGCAGGCCGGGGTCGCGGCGGATCGCCCCGGCCGCGCCGCGGTCGGCGAGCGCGATCGCGTAGGGCAGCGTCGCGTTGGTGAGCGCGTGGGTCGAGGTGATCGGCACCGCGCCGGGCATGTTGGCGACGCAGTAGTGCGTGACGCCGTCGACCTCGAAAGTCGGTTCGTGGTGGGTCGTCGGCCGCGAGGTCTCGAAGCAGCCGCCCTGGTCGATCGCCACGTCGACGAGCACCGCGCCCGGCTTCATCAGGCTCAACTGCTCCCGGCGCACTACATAAGGGGCGCGCGCGCCGTGCACGAGCACCGCGCCGATCACGAGGTCGGCGCGCGGCAGCATCTCCTCCACCGCCAGCGTGGTCGAGTAGATCGTCGAGCAGGCGCCGGCGAAGGTCGACTCGAGCTCGCGCAGGCGGTCGATCGACTTGTCGTAGACGAAGACGTCGGCGCCCATGCCGATCGCGACGAAGGCGGCGTTCATGCCGACGACCCCGCCGCCGATCACCATCACGTTGGCCGCCGCCACGCCCGGCACGCCGCCGAGCAGGATGCCGCGCCCGCCGAGCGGCTTCTCGAGCATGAAGGCGCCCGCCTGGGTGGCGATCTTGCCGGCTATCTCGCTCATCGGCGCCAGCAAGGGCAGGCGTCCGCGCGCGTCCTCGACGGTCTCATACGCCACGCAGGTGGCGCCGGAGCCGCAGAGGCCACGGGTCTGGTCGGGGTCGGGCGCGAGGTGCAGGTAGGCGAACAGCAGCTGGCCCCGGCGCAGCATCTCGATCTCGGCCGGCTGCGGCTCCTTCACCTTGAGGACCATCTCCGCCTCGCCGAACACGGCCGCGGCGTCGGGCGCGATGCCGGCGCCCTGCGACTCGTATTCGGCATCGGCGATCGCGCTGCCCGCCCCCGCCCCGGCCTCGATCAGGACCCGGTGGCCGTGTTCGGTCATCTCGCGCACCCCGGCCGGGGTGATCGCGACGCGGTACTCGTCGGGCTTTATCTCCCTGGGGACGCCTACGATCACGGTTCCTCCCGAGCGCCGTAGAGCTTTGGTCCGCATAGCGAGCCAAACCTCGACGGCGCTCTCATTGTCCGACCAGCTCCCTGGCCCGCAGCGCCAGCCAGAACTCGATCCGATCGTGGGCGCGGGAGAGGTCGCGCCCGGTCAGCTCTTCGACCTTGCGCATCCGGTAGCGCAGGGTGTGCCGGTGGCAGTAGACCTCGCGCGCGGCGCGCTCCCACTGGCCGTTCTGCTCGATGAAGGCCTCCAGCGAGCGCAGCAGCTCGCCGCCGTACTCCTCGTCGCCGGCCTCGATCGGGCCGAGCACGCTGTCGCAGTAGAGCGCCAGCGCGTCGTCGTCCTGGATCGAGAGCAGCAGGGTGAAGGCGCCGAGGTCGCGCCAGGAGGCGACGTCGGGCATGCCGCCGTTCTCCGAGAAGGCGGTCGCCTCGAGGGCGCAGCGCGCCTCGTGAAAGGAGTGGCGCAGCTCCTCCGGCGGCGCCGGGCGGCTGGCAGCGGCGCGCACCGTGCCGCGCTCTTTGATCAGCGCCCGCCGCGCTTCGGAGGCGAGGTCGACCGGGTCGCGGTCGGCGGCGTCGACCACCGCGCAGAGCAGCTCGCGGCTGCCGCTGGCGTGGGGCGCGACGACGGCCGGACAGGCGTCGGCGGCAAGCGCCCGCTCCAGCGCCGGCTCGGCAGCGGCCGGGTCGTCGAGGTCGAAGACGAGCACGGCGGCCTCGTCGCCGATGCCGAACGGCTCGAGCCGCCGGCGCAGCTCGCTCGGGTCGAGCCGGCCGCCCAGCGCGCCCGCCAGCACGTCGCCGGCCAGCCGTCGCTCGGTCTCGCGGGCGACGCGGCGGCGCATCAGCTCGAGCGCGACGACGGCGACCGCCTGCTGCAGGATCAGCCGCTCGAAGTCGCCGAGCCCGCCGGAGTCGCGCACCATCACCACCCAGGCCTGCGGCGGCCCGCCGCCGGGCGAGATCACCGGATGGGCGAGGGCGCGGCCGGCGACCGAGGGATGGGTGGGGACGAAGGGATGGCCGTCGGCGATGTGCTCCAGGGCTTCGTCGCGGATCGCGTTGACGGCGTCGGCCGAGAGCTCGCGGCGGAAGCCGCGGCCGGCGATGCGCTCGCCGCGATTGTTGAGGATCGCGACGGTGCCGCCGACGGCGGAGGCGATCGTCGCCACGATCTCCTCCAGGCCGCGCTCTTCGAGGACCAGCCGCTCGAGCCGGCGCTGGATGGCGATGCCGCGCTGCAGCACCTCGTACTGCTCGTTGACGAGCTTGGCGAAAGCCTTCTCGGTGATCGCGATGAACGGCGTCGAGTAGGGCACCTCGAACAGCGGGAAGTCGCGTTTGCGCGCCTCCTCGACCAGCGCTTTCGGCAGTTTCTTGTGGTTGAAGCCGGTGCCGAAGCCGAGCCCGGCGAGGTTGTGCTCGGTGAGCAGGCGGATGTAGGAGCGCTGCTTGGCGGCGCTGTCGAGCGGGATGCCGGTGGTCAGCATCAGCTCGCCGCCGGACAGCCACGGGGTCGGGTCCTCGAGCTCGGAGATGTGGATCCAGCGCAGCGGCGCCTCGGCCGCGTCGACGCCGGCCACCAGCTCGAGGCCGACCTCGTCGAGCAGGCTCTGGACGGTGAGCATCGCCTGAGTGCCTATCTTCGGACCCGCTCCCACGCGTCCGTAAGTACCCCCCGCAATACGTCGTGGATTTCCTCGAACTGCTCCGTGTCGGCGATCAGCGGCGGCGCCAGCTGGATCACCGGATCGCCGCGGTCGTCGGCGCGGCAGATCAGGCCGCGCTCGTAGAGCTCGCCGGAGAGGAAGCCGCGCAGCAGATCCTCCGCCTCATCCCCGTCGAAGCTCTCCTTGGTCTCCTTGTCCTTGACCAGCTCGATCGCCTGGAAGAAGCCGGCGCCGCGCACGTCGCCGACGATAGGGAGGTCGTGCAGCGTCTCCAGCATCTGGCGGAACTCGCCCTCCTTGGCGAGCACATGCCCGCAGAGGTCCTCGCGCTCATAGACGTCGAGGTTGGCCATCGCCACCGCCGAGGCGACCGGGTGCCCGGCGAAGGTGAAGCCGTGCGCGAAGGAGGCGTCCCCCTGCATGAAGGGCTCGGCGATGCGGTCGTCGGCGATCACGGCACCCATCGGCGCGTAGGCGGAGGTGAGCGCCTTGGCGACGGTGACGATGTCGGGCACGTAGCCGAAGCGCTCGCAGCCGAACCAGTGGCCGAGGCGGCCCCAGGCGCAGATCACCTCGTCGGAGATCATCAGCACGTCGTGGCGGTCGCAGATCTCGCGCACCCGCTCGAAGTAGCCGTCGGGCGGGACGAAGCAGCCGCCGGCGTTCTGCACTGGCTCGAGGATCACCGCGGCGACGGTCTCCGGCCCCTCGAACACGATCCGCTCCTCGATCGCGTCCGCCGCCCAGGTCGGGTGGCGGTCGGCGGGCCAGCGGTAGACGTTGGTGTTGGGGACGTGGCAGCCGCCGGGGACGAGCGGCTCGAACTGCGAGCGCAGCTCGGTGATGCCGGTGGCCGAGAGCGCGCCGAGCGAGGTGCCGTGGTAGGCGATCTCGCGCGCGATCACCTTGTGCTTCTGCCCTTTGCCCAAGGCCCGGTGGTAGTTGCGGGCGAGCTTCAGCGCCGACTCGACCGCCTCCGAGCCGCCCGAGGTGAAGAAGACGCGGTTGAGCTCGCCGGGGGCGAGCGAGGCGATCCGGGCGGCGAGCTCGATCGCGCGCGGGTGGGCGTAGCTCCACAGCGTGTAGAAGTCGAGCTCTTCGACCTGGCGCGCCGCGGCCTCGCCCAGCTCGGCGCGGCCGTGGCCCGCGTTGACGCAGAAGAGCGCGGAGAGGCCGTCGAGGTAGCGATTGCCGCGCTCGTCGTAGACGTAGCAGCCCTCCCCGCGGGTGATGATCGGGATCTCGTGGTCGAGCCCGTAGGAGCCCATGCGCGAGAAATGCATCCAGAGGTGCCGCATGGCCAGTCCCTGGAGGTCGGCTCCTACCGCTCCGGTGGACTGCGACGCAATGGCCACGCGTTTCTCCTCTCGTCCTACGACGTTATGGACAAAACTAGCTCGCTCAACTCTCGCATTCAAGTGTTCATTGGGTCAAGCCAAGAGAAGTCTCTTGTACGAAAGGTACAAGCCGCGCCTCAAAGATTGGGACATCTGCCACTTGTATCGGTCCATCGATACGCCGTACCGTCGCATCGATGGAATCCGACGACTCCTTGTCTGTAACTTTCCAATCGAGGGCTTTTGGGGGGCTCCAGAATGAACAACGGCCACGGAAGTGACGGACACCGAAATCCCGAGCGTTGAGCTTCGCAGCGTCACCAAGCGCTTCGGCGGCCTGGTCGCCGTCGACGACCTGAACCTGGAGTTGGCCGGCGGGGAGTTCTTCACGCTGCTGGGCCCGAGCGGATGCGGCAAGACGACGACGCTGCGGATGATCGCCGGTTTCGAGCGCCCCAGTGAGGGCGCGATCCGGATCGAGGGCGCCGACGTGGCCGAGCTGCCGCCGCATCGCCGCCCGACCAACACGGTCTTTCAGAGCTACGCCCTCTTTCCACACCTCAGCGTGAGGGAGAACGTCGCCTTCGGGTTGAAACGCAAGCGGGTGAGCCGGGCGGAGATCGCCGAGCGGGTGAGCACCGAGCTGGAGCGGGTCGGGCTCGCCGCCGAGGCCAACCGGCGCCCGGCGCAGCTCTCCGGCGGCATGCAGCAGCGGGTGGCGCTGGCGCGGGCGCTGGTCAACCTGCCGAAAGTGCTGCTGCTCGACGAGCCGCTCGGAGCGCTCGACCTGAAGCTGCGCAAGGGCCTGCAGGTCGAGCTGAAGAAGATCCAGCGCGAGGTCGGGATCACCTTCGTCTACGTCACCCATGACCAGGGGGAGGCGCTGACGATGTCGGACCGGATCGCGGTGATGAACAACGGCCTGGTCGAGCAGCTCGCCTCGCCGCGCGAGGTCTACGAGCGACCGGCGACCAGGTTCGTCGCCGACTTCATCGGGACCACGAACATCATCGCCGGCGCCGCCCGAGCGGCGGGAGGCGACGCCGTACTCGACCTGGGCGGGGACTCGCGGGTGGTCGTGGCGATGGACGGACGCTCCATCGGGGACGAGGTCGTCGTCACGGTCCGTCCCGAGAAGATCGCCCTGTCCAAGAGCCGTGTCGACGCGGACTGCATGGTCAGCGGCAGGGTCGCCGAGGTCGTCTACCAGGGCACCTTCACGGCGTACGCCGTCGACACCCCGCACGGCGAGCGGCTGCTGTGCCACCGGCTGAACCTCGAGGACGCCTCGGACGTGGCGACTGTCGGGGACCAGGTGTGGCTCACCTGGGCCAAGCGCCATTCCTACCCCATCCGCTCGACTCCGGAAGGATCCTGAGATGTCCGACAGTCCGCAGCTCCCCGACCCCGCTCTGTGGCGAGGCATGACCTCGAGCCGCTTCTCGCGGCGTAGCGTGCTCGGTCTGGCGGGAGCCGCGGGCGGCGCGGCTCTCCTCAGCGCCTGTGGGGGCATCCAGGCCCAGGGCAAGAAGGCCAGCACCTCGAAGTCGGCGGTCGACAAGTACTGGGCCGCCCAGAAGCCCACCGGCGAGCTGGTCTGGGCCAACTGGCCGCTCTACATCGACACCAAGGGCAAGGCCGACCACCCCAGCCTCGACCAGTTCATGAAGAAGAGCGGGGTCAAGGTCACCTACCAGGAGGCCGTCCAGGACAACGGGCCGTTCTTCGCCAAGGTGCAGCCGTCCCTGTCGGCGGGGCAGTACTGCGGCTACGACCTGGCGGTGATCTCGAGCGGGATCTTCTTCAACAAGTTCAAGGACCTCGGCTTCCTGGTGCCGCTGGACCAGTCGCGGCTCACCAACTTCCACAAGTACGCCGGCACCAAGTACCAGAACGAGTCCTTCGACCCTGGCAACGTGTTCTCGATCCCCTGGCAGGCCGGCTTCACCGGGATCGGCTACAACCCGAAGTACACCGGCAAGAAGATCACCTCGTGGCAGGACCTCAACGACCCCAAGCTGAAGGGGCACATCGGGCTGTTCGCCAACAACGAGGACCTGCCCAACTGCGCCCTGCTGGCGATCGGGGTGGACCCGCTGAAGTCGACGGAGTCCGACTGGCGCAAGGCGGCCAAGTGGCTGGACGACATGAAGCCCCTGGTGCGGAACTTCTACTCGCAGAACTACATCCAGGGCCTGGCCACGGGCGACCTGTGGGCGTCGATGGCCTGGTCGGGCGACATCTTCCAGCAGAACCTTTCCGGCAAGGCGATCGGGCAGGAGCTGAAGTTCGTCATCCCGGAGGAGGGCGGACTGCTCTGGACCGACAACTTCTTGATCCTCAAGGGCGCCAAGAACCCGGTCAGCGCGATGGAGCTGATGGACTTCTACTACCAACCGAAGATCGCCGCCGAGGTCACCGAGTGGGTCAACTACATCTCGCCGGGGCCCGACGCCAGGGCAGTGGTGGAGAAGGACGCGGCCGCGGCCAAGGGCGGGGACAAGAAGTACCTCGACCAGATCGCGCGCAGCTTCGCCACCTTCCCCGACGAGGCCACCTACGCCAAGACCACGATCGGGCTCACCCCCAAGGAGGGCAAGCAGCTGGACACCTGGAACAGCATCTTCGAGCCGGTCTACCAGTCCTGAGGTCCCAAGATGCGACGACGTCTGGCGCCGTACTGGCTCATCCTCCCCGGCGGCCTGTGGCTGGCGGTCTTCTTCGTGGTGCCGATGATCGCGATGGTCAACGTCTCCCTGGAGAGCGGCTCGCTGGCAGCCGGGTTCCGTCAGACCCTGTCCTGGGGCAACTACACCGACATGATCGGCAGCTATCACGAGCAGTTGATCCGCTCACTGCTCTACGGGCTGGCCACCACCGTGATCACCATCCTGCTCGCCTACCCGGTGGCCTACTGGATCGCCTTCCGAGGGGGTCGACACAAGTCGACCTACCTGTTCTTGATCCTGCTGCCGTTCTTCGTCACCTTCGTGATCCGGACGATCTCGTGGCAGTTCCTGCTCGCCGACGACGGCGTCCTCCTGGGCAACCTCAAGGACTGGGGGCTGCTCCCCCAGGGCTTCCACGTGCTCGCCACGTCGTGGGCGGTGATCGGCGGGCTGGTCTACAACTTCCTGCCGTTCATGGTGCTGCCGATCTACGTCGCACTGGAGAGGATCGACCGCTCGTTGCTGGAGGCGGCCTCGGACCTGTTCTCCAGCCGGCGTGAGGCGTTCCGGCGCGTGGTCCTGCCGTTGTCGCTCCCGGGCGTCTTCGCCGGGGTGATCCTCACCTTCGTCCCGGCAGCCGCCGACTACGTCAACGCACAGATCCTCGGGGGCACCGGCCAGGTGATGATCGGCAACATCATCGAGACGCTCTACCTGACCAACTCC
>DASTAY010000012.1:0-23565 GCA_035712345.1 Solirubrobacterales bacterium | reverse complement strand
TTGACGTAGAGGCGCAGGTGTTCGCCGTCGTTGGTCAGAGCCACATGGGTCCAGGCATTGGAGGGAATCGCGGCTGAGGCGCCGACCTTCGAATAGGACCAGGGTTCTTCGGCGACGAGCCCTTCGGGATAGCCGGCTTTTTCAAATCCCAAGAAGAGCGCATAGGCGAAGGATTCTTCGGGTGCTTCGCGGTAGATCAGCGGGGCATAAGCCTCCGCTTCGGTGGGGCGCACCCAAGCCTCCAGGCTGAAGTCGCCATCGAGTTCCAGGGCGGCGCTCCCGGGGACGGTGGCGCAGCTTTCTCCGCTGAATTCCAGCGCCGAGCCGTATTTGCCGCCGACCCATTCGGTGCCTTCGAGCGTGGCGTCGTGACCGTTGCCGCTGGCGTCGTGGGCGGTGGTGCCTTCGCCCTCGTCGAAGGAGTAGGCGGCGATGGGGCCGGTCTGCGCGATGGCTGCGGCCGGCCATACGACAAAGCCCGCGGACAGCACAGCTACGACAACGGCGATCGGCCGAATGGACTTCACAGAATCTCCCCGCTAGGTTCTGGCGACCCTGGCTACCCTGCCCGCCGCTGTCGGTATTCGTCAGATGCGCACCAGGTACGCATCGAGAACATTCCTATCCGATCGCGAAGGCTGTTGTCAACCCTCGACGCGGAGGATCTCGGCCAGGGCGGCGATGCCGACCTGGAGCTGCTCCGGCGTCGGCTCCTTCGTCGCCAGGTGGCGCTGGATCTCCCTGCCGGGAGTGTGGAAGGCCTCCGCCAGCGGGGCGCCGTGGTTGCGGTCGCTCCAGGCGAACATCTCGACCGCGATCGAGGCGCCGGCGAGTCCGACGACGGCGCGGGCCGCGGGGCTCGGCCGCTCGACCAGCCGCTCCAGCACGATGGTGCCGCCGGCGGAGAGCAGCATCATCGGCGCGAGCAGGTTGGAGCCGCAGCGGTCGTGCTCTTTGGGCACCGAGGCAGGGTCGTCGACCCCCTGCTCGTAGGCGGCGATCGCCTTGTGCTCGACCCCGTGGTAGGCGGCGAGGTCGCGGTCGCTGAGGGCGATCACGGCCGGCAGCGCGCCGAGCGCCTGCACGACCCCCTCGCGCAGCGCGGTGCTCGCGACCCGGCGCCGCAGCGCGGCCGTCGTGACCAGGGTCGCGCCGATGGCGGCGAGCACACGGGGATCCTCGAAAGGCAGGCGGGCAGCGGGCATCCGCCGCCGCACCAGCGGCAAGACCGCCATCGCCTCGACCAGTTTCAACGGCCCTCGCAGTCCCGGCACCTTCCCGGCCAGCTTCGGCGCCAGCTCCGGTTTACGCTCGGAAGCCACTTCCACCTCGCCGTCCGGCCTGCGGACGGCGGCCGCCCAGTGGGTGGGGCCGTGGATGAGCAGCCCGTTCCTGAGGGCCATCCCGCCGAGCCTCAGCTTGTCGGCCATGCCCCGGACCTTAGAGGAGGGCGGGTGTCGTCACCGGTTGCGCAACGCTCGACGACCGCGGTATGCGCGGTCGTCGAGTCCCCCCGATTCCCCTGTAACTCCCGGCCGGAGACCCCCAGTCCAGGCCTCCGGCCGGTGTGTCGGCTCTCCCTGGCTTAACTTGGAAAGCCGCCCATTGAAACACCCCCATTTCAGCGAAGTTGCGCTTGCGACTATTCCCCCGAAAGTCGCTTGCGAAGCGCTTCCAGGCGCTTGCCGAGCTCGACCTCGAAGCCACGCTCGGAAGGCTCATAGAACCGCCGTCCCCGCAGCTCCGGCGGCAGCAGCGGTTGGTCGCTGACTGCGCCGGGCTCGTCGTGCGCGTAGCGGTAGCCCTCGCCGCGCCCGAGCTTCGCCGCGCCCGGGTAGTGGGCGTCGCGCAGGTAGTCCGGCGGCGTCTTCGCGCCGCTCTCGCGCACCTCGGCGCGGGCGCGGCCGAGCGCTTTGTAGGAGGCGTTGGACTTCGGCGCGAGCGCCAGGTAGACGCAGGCCTGGGCGAGGTTGAGCGCGCACTCCGGCAGGCCGACGCGGTCGACGGCACGCGCCGCCGCGTCGGCGACGAGCAGCGCCTGCGGGTCGGCGTTGCCGACGTCCTCGGAGGCGAGGATGACCATGCGCCGGGCGATGAAGCGCGGATCCTCGCCGCCCTCCAGCATCACCGCCAAGTAGTAGAGGGAAGCATCGACGTCGGAGCCGCGCGTCGCCTTGATCCAGGCGGAGACGAAGTCGTAGTGGCGGTCCCCTTGGCGGTCGTAGTCGAGCGCCTTGCGCTGCAGCGCGTCCTCGACCGCGGCGACGTCGACCGCTGCGGACTTTTTACGGGTCCCGGCCCGTTCGAAGTCCGCAACGCGCTCGACCGCCCGCTCGAGGGCGGAGAGGGCGACGCGCGCGTCGCCGCCCGAGCGCTCGGCGAGCATGGCCAGGGCGACGTCCTCGACAGGCGGCGGATCGGCCAGGCCGCGCTCGGGGTCGCTCAGCGCCCGCCGGAGCAGCTCCTCCACCTGCTCCGCCGAGAGCGGCTGCAGCTCATATATCTGGCAACGCGAGAGCAGCGCCGAGTTGACCTCGAAATAGGGGTTCTCGGTCGTCGCCCCGATCAGCGTCAGCAACCCCTCCTCGACGGCGGGCAGCAGCGCGTCCTGCTGGGCCTTGTTGAAGCGATGGATCTCGTCGAGGAAGAGAATCGTCGGCCGCCCGCTGCCGCGCCGCCGCTCCCGAGCCCGCTCGATTACCCCGCGGATCTCCGCTTTCCCGGCGTTGACCGCCGACTCCTCCTCGAACGCCCCGTCGGCCCCACTGGCCGCGATCCGCGCCAGCGTCGTCTTCCCCGCCCCCGGCGGCCCGTACAAGATCGCCGAGTGCGGATGCCCGCTTTCGATCGCCGTCCGCAGCGCCGACCCCCCGCCAAGGATGTGCTCCTGCCCGACCAGCTCGTCGAGGCTCCTGGGACGCATGCGGACGGCCAAAGGAGCATCAGCAGCCACCTCGGCAGATTGGGCGGTTTGGTCCGTGCTGAATAGCTGTTCGTCCATCGCAGACGAGTATGAGGGAGTAGGGGGAGGGGTTCGCCGGAGCCTCCCCGCTGTTGCTCCGCCGAACCCCTCCCCCTGCTCCCCCCAACCCGCCTACAATCGGGCGCATGGAGATCGCCACGCAGCCCCAAGCCGCCCAGTCAACGCTCGAGTCCTTCAACCCCGCCACCGGCGAGCTCGTCGGCTCGGTCGCGACGATCACGCCGGACCAGGTCCAGGCCGTGGTCGACGACGTCGCCCGCATCCAGCCGGCCTGGGCGGAGCTGGCGCCGAAGGACCGCGCCGCCTATATGCGCCGCGCCGCCGACGCGCTGCTCGACGACATCGACGAGATCGCCGAGCTGCTCGTCAACGAGCAGGGCAAGCCGCGCGCCGAGGCCTACACGATGGAGCTGCTGCCGACCGTCGACGCGCTGCACTGGTGCGCCAAGGCCGGGCCGAAGATCCTCGCTGACGAGAAGGTGCCGATGACGCAGGCCTTCACGCTGAGCAAGAAAGCCCGCTTCACCTATGAGCCGATCGGCGTCGTCGGCGTGATCGCGCCCTGGAACTACCCCTGGTCGATCCCCTTCGGCGAGGTCGCGATCGCGCTGATGTCCGGCAACGGCGTCGTGCTCAAGCCGGCCAGCCTGACGCCGCTGCTCGGCGAGGCGATCCGCCGCGTCTTCGAGAAGGGCGGCCTGCCCGAGGGCCTCATCCGCGTCATCCACGGCGGCGGCGCGGTCGGCGACGCGCTGGCCCGCTCGAGCGCCGGCAAGATCTTCTTCACCGGCTCGGTCGAGGTCGGCCGCAAGGTCGGCGCGGTCTGCGCCGAGCGGCTGAAGGGCTCGGTGCTCGAGCTCGGCGGCAAGGATCCGATGATCGTCTGCGCCGACGCCGACCTCGACAACGCGATCTCCGGCGCCGTCTGGGGCGGCTTCGCCAACGCCGGCCAGACCTGCTCGGGAATCGAGCGCGTCTACGTGATGCGCGAGGTCGCCGACCGCTTCGTCGAGGGCGTCGCCCGCGAGGCGCAGAAGCTGCGGCTCGGCAACCCGCTCGAGTGGGAGACCGAGATCGGCCCGATGACCTCCGACGGCCAGTACGAGATCGTCGTCGACCTGATCGAGGACGCGGTCGCCTCGGGCGCGACCAAGCTCTGCGGCGGGCCAACCGAAGTCGCCGGGCTCCCGGGCAAGTTCGTCGCGCCCACCGTCCTCACCGGCGTGACCCACGAGATGCGGATCATGAGCGAGGAGATCTTCGGCCCTGTGCTGCCGATCGTCGTCGTCGACTCCGAGCAGGAGGCGATCGACCTCGCCAACGACTCCGAGTTCGGCCTCGGCGCGTCGGTCTGGACCAAGGACCGCCAGAAGGGCGCGCGGATCGCACGGCGGATCGAGTCGGGGATGGTCTGGGTCAACGACCACTCGTTCAGCCACGGCGCCTGCCAGTGCGCCTGGGGCGGCGTCAAGGACTCCGGGGTCGGCCGCTCGCATTCCAAATTCGGCTTCTACGAGTGCGTCAACATCAAGATGAACGCCTGGGAGCCGGGCCTCGCCCGCGACTTCTGGTGGCACCCCTACGACCAGACGCTGGGCGAAGCGGTGCGCGCCTCGGCCAAGCTGCTCTACGGCAAGGGCGCGACCCGTACCCAGGCGCTGCGCGAGGGCGCCGGCCCGCTGCTGAAGATCGGCGGCCGCACCCTGCGCAAGCGCCGGTAGCGACTGTCGACTGAACCGTTTACCACCGTATCCGGGGGCAAACCGTCCAGTCGGGGGAGAATCCCGCCGATGACCGAGGCGATCGAGCTGCGGGGCCTGCGACGGGACTACGGCGAACGGCCGGCGCTGGCCGGGGTCGACGTCTCGCTCGGAAGCGGTGAATCGCTCCTCGTGCTGGGCCCGAACGGCAGCGGCAAGACCACGCTGCTGCGCATCCTCGCCACCCTGCTGCGGCCGAGCGGCGGCGAGGCGCGTGTCTTCGGCGCCTCCCTCCCGCGCGACGCCTGGAAGGTCCGCGGCCGGATCGGCCTGCTCGGCCACGATGCCCTCCTCTACCGGGACCTCAGCGGCCGCGAGAACCTCCGCTTCCATGCCCGCCTGCAGGGCCTGCGCGGCGAGGCGGCCGAGGCGCGGATCTCGGCGCTGCTCGCCGGGGTCGGCATGGAGCGCCGGGGGGACGACCGCGTCGTCGAGCTCTCGGCGGGGATGCGCCAACGGATCGCCGCCTGCCGCTGCGTCCTGCACGAGCCCGAGCTGCTGCTGCTCGACGAGCCCGACTCCAACCTCGACGCCGAGGGGCGGGAGCTGGTCGGGCGGCTGGTCGGCCCGCGGCCGGGGCGCACCCGGGTGCTGGTCAGCCACGATCCGGAGCGCCACCGCGCCGAGGCCGACCAGGTGCTCGAGCTCGGCGTCCGCGGAACGGCCACGATCGCGACGGGTGCGGCATGACCCCCTCCCGCGCGGTCTTCGCGGCGATCCTCGGCAAGGACCTGCGCGCCGAGCTGCGCACCCTGCAGTCGCTGCCGGCGATGGCGCTCTTCGCCGTCACCACCTTCGTCATCTTCCGCTTCGGCCTCGACCGCACCCAGCTCTCCGGCAGCCTCGCCGCGGGCGTGCTCTGGGTGACGCTGCTCTTCGCGGCGATCCTCGGCGTCAACCGCCTCTTCGTCGCCGAGCGCGAGGAGGGCGGCTTCGACGCGATCCGGCTCGCGCCGATCGACCGCAGCGCGCTCTTCGCCGCCAAGGCGGCGGCGCTGCTCGTCTACCTGCTCGCGGTCGAGGTCGTCGTCGTCCCGGTCTTCGCGATCTTCTTCCTCGACTCGGCCGGGGCCCTCGCGCCGCTCGCGCTCGTCCTCCTCCTCGCCGACATGGGGCTGGCCGCGACCGGCACGCTGATCTCCTCGATGGCGGTCAACTCGCGCGCCCGCGACCTGCTGGCGCCGCTCGTCCTGCTGCCCCTCATCGTGCCGCTCTCGATCGCCGCCACCGGCGCGCTGGAGCCGCTGCTGGCGGTGGGCGGCCCCGGTTACCACCGCTTCGGCACCTGGCTGGCGACGCTCGGCCTATACGATTTGGTCTTCCTCCTGGTCGGATACGCGGTGTTCGACTTCCTGCTGGAGGACTGAGTGCGCGGTCGAGCTTTAGGCCGCTATGCGAACCAAACCTCTACCGCGCCAGTAGAAGCATGTACGGCAAAGGCTTGAGACCCCTCTCGATCGCGACCGTCGCGGCGCTCCTCGCCGCGCTCTCGCTGGTCTTCTTCTACGCCCCGCTCGACGGCGACCAGGGCTTCATCCAGAAGATCTTCTACCTCCACGTGCCGCTGGCGATCACGGCGCTGGTCGGCTTCGTGATCGGCGGGGTCTTCGCGATCGCCCACCTGCGCAGCGGCAACTCGAAGTGGGACGCCTACTCCTACGTCTCGATCCACATGTCGGTGATCTTCGGCGTCGCCGTGCTCCTCACCGGCTCGATCTGGGCCAAGGCCTCCTGGGGGCACTGGTGGGTCTGGGACGAGCCGACCCTGGTCAGCTTCCTGATCGTCTTCCTGATGTATGCGACCTACTACCCCTTCCGCTACGCGATCGAGGACCGCGATCAGCAGGCGCGCTACGCGTCCGTCTTCGCGATCGTCGCCGGCGCCTTCGTGCCGCTCAACTTCATGGCCGTGCGGATGGCGCAGAGCCTCGTCCACCCGCGCGTCTTCGCCACCGCCAACGGCGGCCTGCCCGGCTCGATGATGCTCACCTTCCTCGTCTGCCTGCTGGCGGTGGCGCTGCTCTGGGTCACCCTGGTCAAGTTCGAGCTGACCGCGAAGAGCGCCTCGGGCCAGGTGAAGCGGCTGCGCCGCGCCCTCGACGCGCCCGCGCCGGGCGGCCGCTCGCGCGTCGCCCCGGAGGTCGGCTGATGCACTCGCTGCTCGCCGCGACCCCCGCCCTGCCGCTCGACGAGGCCGGCAAGTACGTCGCCGGCGCCTACATCGTCTTCCTCGTGCTGATCGTGGTCTACGTGGCGATCATGGCGGCCAAACTGCAGCGGATCGAGCGGGAGCTGCGCGAGCTGGCCAGCTTTGCGGAGACGCGTGCCGTCGCAGACCAAGCCGCCCCCGGACGCGAGAGTGAGGCGCCATCCATATCTGATTCTTTGGCGTCTCACGGGAGCAGAGGAGGCGGCGCCTGATGTCTGAGCTCCTCGCCCTCGGCGTCTCCCACAAGACCGCGCCGCTGGACCTGCGCGAGCGGCTCTCGCTGACCGAGGGCCGCGCCGTCGGCGCCCTGCACGAGCTCACCGCGGTCGAGGGCATCCACGAGGCGGCGGCGATATCGACCTGCAACCGGACGGAGCTCTACCTGATCGTCTCCGACCCGGTCGAAGCCGAGTCGACCGCGCTCGGCGTGCTCACCCGCCAGGCCGAGATCCGCCCGACCGAGCTGCTCGGCCATCTCTACTCGCTGCGCGCGGCCGACGCCGCCCGCCACCTCTTCCGCGTCACCGCCGGGCTCGACTCGATGATCGTCGGCGAGGCCGAGATCCAGGGCCAGGTCAAACGCGCCTACGAGCTGGCCCTGGTCGAGGGCGCCACCGGGCCGGTCCTCAACCGCCTCTTCCGCGGCGCGCTCAGCGCCGGCGGGCGGGTGCGGGAGGAGACGGCGATCGGCGAGAAGGGCGTCTCGATTCCCTCCGTCGCGGTCGAGCTGGCGCGCCGCACGCTCGGCGACCTGGGCGACAAGCGGGTGCTGGTGATCGGCGCCGGCGAGACCGCCGAGCTGGTCGCCAAGGCGCTGGTCTCGCGCGGCGCCGCCGGCGTCTTCGTCGCCAACCGCCACTACGACCGGGCGATCGGCCTGGCGCAGCGCTTCCACGGCCAGGCGGTGCGCTTCGAGGAGCTGCCCGAGCAGCTGCAGGCCGCCGACATCGTCGTCTCGGCGACCAACTCCCCGCACCACATCGTCGAGCGCGACGGCCTCGCCCAGGTGATGGCGACACGGGCCGGGCGGCCGCTGCTGCTCGTCGACATCGCCGTGCCGCGCGACATCGAACCCGAGTGCCGCGAGGTCGCCGGGGTCAGCCTGCACGACATCGACGACGTGCAGCAGATCGCCGAGCGCAACGCGGGCGACCGCGAGGGCGAGGCGAGGCGGGCGGAGCCGATCCTCGCCGCCGAGCTCGACCGCTTCGAGCGCTGGCTGGCCTCGCTCTCGGCGGTGCCGACGATCGCCGCGCTGCGCGAACGCGGCGACGAGGTGGTCGCGAGAGTGCTGGCCGAGAACGAGGGCCGCTGGCAGAGCCTCGACGGGGCCGACCGCGAGCGCCTGGAGGCGATGGCCAAGGCGATCGCCTCGCGCCTCCTGCACGAGCCGACGCTGCGGATGAAGCGGTCGGCGGGCAACGACGACGCGTATCTCTACGTAAGCGCGCTGCGCGAGCTGTTCGGGCTCGACGCGGAGACCGAGCCGGAGGGCGACGCGAGCGGCAAAGTGACTGAGTTGCGGAGGGCAGATCCCGGCAGGGGCTCGGGTTGAGGCCCATCCCGGCAGGGGTTCCACTTAACTTTTTGGGTGAGTCGGGGTTGAGCTGGCGCCCGGCACGCTCAACGAAAAAGTACAAGACGTTTCACCCCTACCGGGATGGGCCTCGAGCCCAGGCCCATGTTCCACCCCCGTTCTCTCGCATCTCTGCCCGATGATTCGAATCGCCACTCGCAGCAGCGCACTTGCAAAAGCTCAAGCCGGGCAGGTCGCCGCGTTGCTGGGCGGCGCCGAGCTGGTCGAGTGCTCCTCCGACGGCGAGCCGGGCGACAAGGCGCGCTTCGTGCGCGGCGTGGAGCGGGCGCTGCTCGAGGGGGAGGCGGAGATCGGGGTGCACTCGGCCAAGGACGTGCCGGCGGAGATGCCGGCGGGGCTCGTGATCGCCGCCGTGCCGGTGCGCGAGAGCGCGGTGGACGTGTGGATCGGGGCGCGTTCGTCGGCTATATCCCGACAAACGCGCCCGGGCTCCTTGGATGACGTGGAGGAGGGAGCGCGGGTCGGCACCGCGAGCCTGCGCCGCCGCGCCCAACTGCTGGCGGCGCGGCCCGACCTCGAGGTCGGCGAGCTGCACGGCAACGTCGACACGCGCCTGCGCAAGCTGGCCGACGGCGAGTTCGACGCGATCGTGCTCGCCGGCGCCGGGTTGCGGCGGCTGGGGCGCGAGGACGAAGCATCGTTCGAACTGCCCGCCGAGACGATGACCCCGGCCGCGGGACAGGGCGCGCTCGTCCTGCAGGCACGCAGCGAGGACACGGAGGCGGTCGAGGCAGCGGCGGCCATCGGCGACGAGGTCGCGCTGCGCGAGCTGACTGCTGAGCGCGCCGTCGTCGCCCTGCTCGATGCGACCTGCGCGACGCCGATCGGGGTCCACGCCCGGGTCGAGTCAACGACCGGCGAGGGCAGTTCCGCGGACGGCGGGGACCGCCTGCTCATAGAGGCCTTCGTCGGCCTGCCCGACGGCAGCGAGTGGATCCGCGACCGGGTCGAGGGCGATGCGAGCGAGCCCGCCGCGGCCGGCGCCCTGCTCGCCGAGCGCCTGCTCGGCGCCGGCGCCCGCGAGATCCTCGACCGCGCCGAGGCGGTCGCGTGAGCGCATCCGACTTTCGCCCCACCGGAGTGTGGTCGATCTCGGATGCGCGGTTCTGGAGTGCGGCATGAGCGCCCGGGCGGGGCTCGTCTACCTGGTCGGGGCCGGGCCGGGCGACCCGGGACTGATGACGGCGCGCTCGCTCGACCTGATCGCCTCCGCCGACGCGATCTACTACGACCGCCTGATTCCCCCCGGCGCCCTCGACGGCGCTCGTCCCGACGCCGAGCTCGTCTACGTCGGCAAGGCCCCCGGCAAGCCGTCGGTCCCGCAGGACGAGATCGGCGAGCGGCTGGTCGCGGCGGCGCGGCAGGGGAAGAGCGTGGTGCGGCTGAAGGGCGGGGACCCGTTCGTCTTCGGGCGCGGTGGCGAGGAGGGGGAAGCGCTGCGCGAGGCGGGAGTCGAGTTCGAGGTCGTGCCGGGGGTGACGGCCGGGGTCGCGGCGAGCGCCTACGCGGGGATCCCGGTGACGCATCGCGACGACGCCTCCGCGGTCGCCTTCGTCACCGGGCACGAGGACCCGGAGAAGCCGGAGACGGCGCTCGACTGGGACGCGCTGGCCCGCTTCCCCGGCACGCTCGTCTTCTACATGGGCATCAAGCGGCTGCGCGACAACGCCGCCGCGCTGATCGCTGCGGGTCGCGACGCGGAGGAGCCGGCTGCCGCGGTCGAGCGCGGCACGACGGAGGGACAGCGCACGGTCGTCGCGACGCTGGGGACCCTGGCCGAGGCGGTCGAGCGCGAGCGCGTTGGCGCCCCGGCGTTGATCGTCGTCGGGCCCGTGGTCGGGCGCCGCGAGTCGCTCGCCTGGCTGGAGCGCCGCCCGCTGCACGGGCGCCGCGTCGTCGTCACCCGCGCCCGCGCCCAGACCAGCGGCCTGGCCGCCACGCTGCGCGAGCTCGGCGCCGAGGTCGTCGAGCTGCCGGCGATCCGGATCGAGTCGGCGATCGAGAGCGAGGAGGTGCGCCGCGCGGTCGAGCGAATCGGCGCCGGCGAGTACTCGCTGGTCTGCCTGACGAGCCCGAACGGGGCGCGGCTGCTGTTCGAGGCGCTGGGGGGCGGGGGGCTGGACGCCCGAGCGTTTGGAATGGGATCCAAGCTGCAACAGACAGGAGAGGTGGGACGGAGCGTCGGCGGCGAGGCGCGAGAGCCCGGTGAGGAAGATCCGGCTGCGGTCGAAGATGGCGCGACGATCGCCGCGATCGGACCCGGGACGGCGCGAGCCCTGGCGGAGCACGGGATCGTCGCCGACGTCGTGCCTGAGCGGTTCGTCGCGGAGGCGCTGGTCGAGGCCCTTGCTGAGATCGATGTCTCCGGCAGGCGCGTGCTCGTCGCCCGCGCCGCCGAGGCGCGCGACGTCCTCCCGGACGCCCTGCGCGAACGCGGCGCCGAGGTCGACGTCGTCGCCCTCTACGAAACGCTGCGCGAGACCCCTGACGAGGAGGCCGTCGCGGCCGCGCAGGACGCCGACTACGTCACCTTCACCTCGTCCTCGACCGTGCGCAACCTGACCGAGGCGCTCGGCGAGCGCTTCCCGTCCCAGGCCCGCATCGTCTCGATCGGCCCGGTGACCAGCGAGGCAGCGCGCGACGCGGGCCTCGAGGTCCACGTCGAAGCGGCCCGCCACGACGTCGACGGCTTGATCGAGGCCCTGCTCGCCGATGCAGCAGATACCCGGCGAGCGCCGTAGAGCTTTTAGCCGCTATGCGACCCAAACCTCTACGGCGCACGATGTGATGGGGCGGAGATGAGCTTCGGTGCTCCGCATCGGCACTATCGCGCCATCGACTCGACCAACGCGCGCGCGCGCGAGCTGGTCGAAGACGGCGCGCCGCACGGCACCGTCGTCACCGCCGACGAGCAGACCGCGGGGCGTGGCCGCCAAGGTCGCACCTGGACCGCCCCGCCCGGCAAGTCCCTCCTCTACTCGGCGATCCTGCGCCCCCTCGACGAGCGCCACCTGCTCCTCCCCCTTGCCGTCCCCCTCGCCGTCTGCGAGGCAGCAGAGGAGCTGCAACCGGGCATCGAGTGCTGCATCAAGTGGCCCAACGACATCTGGATCGAAGAGCGAAAGCTAGCGGGCGTCCTGATCGAGGCCAAGCCCCAAGACGGCTGGGCCGTGATCGGCGTCGGCCTGAACCTGACGATCGCTCGCGAGGAGTTCCCGCCGGAGCTACAGGACACAGCGACCTCACTCTTCGGCTGGAGCCTGGGGAGTCGAGGGGAGGGCTGGGAAATGCCTCGCGAAGCGGCGCACCGGCGAGAGATTCCTGCGGCGAAGCCGCTCCAACATAGTGAGCGAAGCGCCAGCGAAGCGAACCTGGGCACTTTCCCAGTCCTCCCCTCGACTCCCCGCGCCGCAACCGCAGCGCTGAACCGCCACCTCGACCACTGGGTCACGACGGACCGCGACGAGATCCTCGCCTCCTGGCGCGCCCGCGACGCGCTGCGCGGCCGCGAGATCTCCTGGGACGGCGGCGGCGGGGTCGCCGACGGAATCGAGGACTCGGGCGACCTAGTCGTCGTCGCCGGCGGCGGCGACCGCGTCGTCCTCGGCGCCGGCGAGGTCCACCTGAGGCTCTGAATCCGGCTTGGCGCCGTTGCCGCCGGTGCTCTTCCGCGCCCGGCGGGATCGCTGTTTCGCCGGCTTCGCGCCGTTCTCCTCCGCGACGGGCCGCTCGCCGTCCTTGCCTTTCTTGCGCTTGCGGCGACGTTTGCCGCCTTTGGGGAAGTTGCGCAGCAGTTCGCGCGCCGTCGCCGAGGGTTTGCGGGCCATCCGCATCCGCGCCCCGCGCAGCACCTCCTCGCCTTCGGGCGTGTGCGAGACCGCCCCCGCAAGCAGGGCCACCGCCAGGCGGCGGTCCTGTTTGCGCGAGGCGTGGACGAGTCGCCGCGCGTTGCGGCCGTGCGCCCGGCCCGAGGAATTGACCAGCAGGCCAAGCAGGCGCTTCGTCTCCGGCCAACGCTGCACGGCGTACTCTTCGTGCAGCTCGCGGGTGTAGGAGGCGAGCCTCCAGACCCACGCCTGTGCCTGGTCGCGACGGCCGATCCGTTTGTCGACCAGCGCCTGCAGCAGGCACTTCGTCCCCGCCCGCTTGTCGTCGCGGCTCCAGGTGCCGACGATGTCGATCGCATCGTCGAAGGCATCCGGATCGCGCAGGTCGGCGATCTCGGCCAGCGCTTTCAGGCGCAGCTGCGAGTTGCGGTTGCGCTGCACGCAGGTCAGCAGGAAGCGCCGGCGCAGCTCCTTGGTCTTGTCGTTCTGCAGCATCGAGCGGGCGCGGCGCCAGTTCTGCGGATTGACCCGCGCGCCGGCGAGCGCCGCCCAGGCGTGCTGCTCGGGGTAGTCGAGGTTCTCCACCGCGATCCGCCAGAGATCGCGTTCGAGCACCTGGGTGCGCTTTTCGGAGTCGTCGGAGACGGGGACGATCCGCCGCTCGACCCGCACCCGGCGGCCGCGGCCGCGGCGCACCGGCCCGACCACGATCGCGCCGCCGCGATAGACGTCGCGGTCGAGCAGGCTGTGCAGGGTGACGATCGTCTCGTCGTGGGTCGTCGCCGGGTGGACGAAGTCGATCACCAGGCCGGCCTCCTTGCCCGGCGCCCGCCGGGTCACGCGTCCCACCCGCTGCTGGTAGATGCGCCGCGAGGCGGTCGGCGCGAGGTGCATGCAGATCGTCGCCCGCGGCGAGTTCCACCCCTCGGCGAGCAGCATCGCGTTGCAGAGCACGTCGACCTCACCGCGCTCGAAGGCGGCGAGGATCTCGGCCAGTTCGCGCTTCGGCGTCTCGCCGGAGACGGCCCGGGCGACGATCCCGGTGTCCTCGAACGCCTTGGCGACGTTCTTGGCGTGCTGGACGCCCGCCGTGTAGAGGACGCCCGGCGTCTTCGAGAAGCGGGTCTTGTAGAGGTCGGCGATCGCGACGTTGAAGGGCTCCTGATCGAGCAGCGCGGCCAGCTCCTCCTGGTCGAAGTCCTGGTCGACCTCGCCTTTGCGCAGCGGCACCTTGGCGATCGTGCGCACGCCGGGGCCGGGCGGGATGCGCATGCAGCGCAGCGGCGCGATCACGCCGCGCCGCGCCGCCTGGGCGAGGTCGAAGCGCGAGGTCTGGGTCGGAAAGAGGTCGGCGACGTGACGGGCAATCAGCGCGCCGGTCGCGGTCATGCCGATGAAGACGGGGCCGGTCCAGGCGCGGATGCAGGCGCTGGTCTTCTCGCCCAGCGCGGTGTGCGCCTCGTCGCAGATGACGATCGAGTAGGCGTCGGAGACTTTCTTGTGGTTGCGCACGAACCACTGGTAGGTCTCGACCGTGACCGGGCCTTCGGCGTCGTCGCGACCGTCGAGCAGCGGCGGGCGCAGGCGCTCCTTGTAGCCGCGGTCGGAGATCTCGCCGATGAACTGTTCGACCAGGTTGCGCCGGTGGGTGAGGATGAGGACGCCGCCGGTGCGGGTGGCGTCGATGAAGCCGACCGCGGCGACGGTCTTGCCGGCGCCGGTCGCGTGCTCGAACCAGAAGCGGCGGGCGGCGCCCGGGTCGTCGGCGGCCTCGACCTCGACCTCCTCCTCGTCGTCCTCGCCCTTCTCTTCCTCCCAGTCCTGCGGCTCCTCGTCGGGGGCGAGGTCCTCGGGCTCCTCACCCTCCCCGTCCAACTCCCCCTCGGCGTCCGCTTCGTCTCCCTCGTCCTCCTCGCCTGCGTCCAACCCGGCGTCCTCGTCCTCCCCGTCGAGCTCAGCGGCGGGAGCCTGCCCGGCGCCGTTTTCGGCCGCCGTCTGCTGCTCGGACATCAGCTCGGTCAGGGTGCCGGAGAGCGCGTCGACCTGGTGGGGATTGAGCTCGGCCCCGTCGCGCAATTTCGGCGGCTCCTCGGCCAGCAGCCGCTCGAGCCCGAGCAGCAGCGAGAAGTCGCGCCGCCACTGGATCGAGGGGTGCTCGGCGCCCTCGTCGAGCTCCTTCAGCGCCGCGTCGAGGGCGCGGCGGCGCGCGGTCCCCGACGCGAGCGCCTCCGGCCCCTCGCCGTCGAGCAGGAAGGGCTCGCGGGCAAACTCCGCCGCCCGCTCGATGTCGGCGCCTGAAGGTACTGCCGCCTGAGCGGCAACTTCGCTGGTCTTGGCCATGAAGGCTTGTGCGCTTTCGTTCCCGCAGCGACGCGGACGCGTGCCGCCGGGAGACTTAGACGAGGAGGCCGGGAGGTTGGCTCTTCCTTCCCCCCAGCGCACTCGAGCGGCCCGCATACGGCGAACCGGACACGACTATTGTAAACAGGGAAGCCAGATGAGTGATTCCGATCGCGACAGAGACGGATGAGGGGCCCGCTCGGGCGGCTCATCGCATCGTCTCTCGTCCCTCTGGCCATCGCCCTGGCGATCGCCGGGTGCGGATCGTCGCAGGGAGGCGATTACGGCGGTCGGCACCCCGACTACACCAAGGCGCTTGCGGGCTCGCCCGCGCCGCTCGCGGCGCTGCACCGTCAGGCCGACGACCTGCTCTCCGGCGGTAGGGACGCTTACGAAGCGCGGCTGGCGGCGCTGCACGGCTACCCGGCGGTGGTCAACGTCTGGGCCTCGTGGTGCGGCCCCTGCCGCTTCGAGTTCCCCCGTCTGCAACAGGCAGCCGCCGACTACGGCAAGCGGGTCGCCTTCCTCGGCGTCGACAGCGAAGACTCCGACGACGCGGCGAGCACCTTCCTCGCAGAGGCCCCGGTCCCCTACCCCAGCTACACCGACCCCGGCAAGGACATCGCCGACTCGCTCGGCGCCTCACTCGGCTTCCCCGACACGGCTTTCTACGACCGCAACGGCAAGCTCGTCTATCTCAAGCAGGGCCCCTACAGCGACCCCGCGGAACTGCGCACCGACATCGAGCGCTACGCGCTTGGCCGCGGCGACGAAAGCGGATAATCCGACGATGGACATCTTCGTCGCGGTCGCGCTGATCGGAGTGGGACTGCTGCTGGCGGAGCTGCTGCTCTCGACCGGCGGGGTGCTGGCGGTGCTCGGCGCGGCGGGGCTGATCGCGGGCGGCGTGCTCGCGCTCACCGCGGATGCCGACTCCAGCGCCAGCGACTGGGCCGGCCCGGCGCTGATCACGCTCGGCGTGCTCTCGATCGCGAGCTTCTACTTCATCACCCGCAAAGTGCTGGAGGCTCATCGCGACGAGCCCGTCAGGGGCGGGCAGGAGGCGCTGATCGGCGCCAGCGCCGAGGTCCGCACGCCTCCCGACCCCGACGGGCAGGTGGCGCTCGGCGGCGCCATCTGGCACGCGCGGCGCGCGGGCGACGGAGGGCCGCTGCGGCCGGGGGATAGAGTCACCGTAGAGGCGGTCGAAGGCCTGACCCTCGTGGTCCGGCCCGAGAAAGGAGCAGGCTGATGGCAGCGCTCGTGGTCCTGGTCGTGCTGGTGATCTTCGCGGCGATCGTGCTCGGCTCCTCGGTGCGCGTGCTGCGCGAGTACGAGCGCGGCGTGATCTTCCGCCTCGGCCGCCTGATCGCCCAGAAGGGGCCAGGCCTGATCCTCCTGATCCCGCTGGTCGACCGCATCGTCAAGGTCGACCTGCGCACGGTGACGCTCAACATCCCGCCGCAGGAGGTGATCACCCGCGACAACGTCCCCGCCGGGGTCAACGCGGTCGCCTACTTCCGTGTGATCGACTCCCAGAAAGCGATCGTCGAGGTCGAAAACTACCTGCTCGCCACCTCGCAGATCTCGCAGACGGCGCTGCGCTCGGTGCTCGGCAAGGCCGAGTTCGACCAGCTGCTCTCCGAGCGTGAGCGGCTCAACGAGGAGCTGCAGAAGATCATCGACGAGTCGACCGAGCCCTGGGGCGTGAAGGTGACCGCGGTAGAGATCAAGGACGTCGAGATCCCCGAGCAGATGCAGCGGGCGATCGCCCGCCAGGCCGAGGCCGAGCGCGAGCGGCGCGCCAAGATCATCAACTCCGAGGGCGAGTTCCAGGCGGCGCAGAAGCTCACCGACGCGGCCGACATCATCAGCACCAACCCGGCCTCGCTGCAGCTGCGCTACCTGCAGACGCTGCTCGAAATCGGCAGCAACCAGAACACCACGGTGGTCTTCCCCTTGCCGATGGACGTGCTCGAGCCGTTCATGGGACGCTCCGATCATGTGGCCGGAGGGAGCAAAGCCAGAGCTCCCAGCCCGCCGGAGCCGCCGCCCCCCGACGACCTCCCCCCCTCCCGCTCCTGAGCGCGCCCGAGCTCCGCATCGACCAGCTCGACGGGCTGCCGACGATCCTGGCGCCCGGCCGCGCCGAGCGCCCGCATGGTTTCGGGGGGCGGGCGACGGACGAGAAGGGCGCCGCGGGGTGCCCGTTCTGCGAGGGCCGCGAGGAGAAGACGCCGCCCGAGGTCTACGCGGTGCGGCCGGATGGCGGCGGCGCCGACACGCCCGGCTGGACGACCCGCGTCGTGCCGAACCTCTATCCGGCGCTGGCCGACCCCGACTCATCGCCTGGTTCCCTTCGGGCCCATAGCGACCGCAAGGAACCACGCGGCGGGGTGACGAGCGGCGAGGCTGGGGCGTTCGCCAGCGCCGGCGATCCGCTGCTCGAGTCGCGCCGGGCGGGCGAGCCCGACCTCTTCGCCTCACGGCCCGCGTTCGGCGGCCACGAGGTGCTGATCAGCGCCCCCGAGCACGTGACCACGATGGCCGAGCTCGGCGAGGAGCGCTTCCTAGGCGCTGTCGCGACCTGGCGCGAGCGGATGCGCGCCCACGCCGACGCGCCCTACGTGCAGCTCGTCGTCAACGAGGGGGCCGGGGCCGGGGCGTCGCTCCCCCACACCCACGCGCAGCTGTACGCGCTCCCCTTCGTGCCGGCGGCGATCGCCCGGGAGCGCGAGCGGGCCGGCGCCTACGGCGAACGCACGGCCGGCGGCGGCCTGCTCAGCGACATCCTGGTCGAGGAGGTGCGACGGCGCGAGCGGCTCGTCGCGATCGACGACGAGGCGGCGCTGATCTGCCCCTGGGCTTCGCACTCGCCCTATGAGCTGCGAGTGGTCCCGCGCCGCGAGGCGGCGCGCTTCGAGGAGGACAACGCCGGGGCGGCGATGCTGCGCACGGCGATGCGGCTGCTCGCCGAGCGCTTCGACGGCCCCCCCGAGCTGAACCTCTGGGTGATCACGGCGCCGCGCGGCGCCGACCGGTTCCACTGGCACATCGACATCGCCCCCCGGCTGACCGTGAAGGCCGGCTTGGAGCTCGGCGCCGGCGTCGACATCAACGTCTACCCGCCGGAGCGAGCGGCGGCAGACCTGCGCGACTGCCTGTGACGCGCGTGCCTGCGTCCTCGCTCGCTCGCGTGCAGAGCACGCCACGCTCACTGCGCCCTTGACCTGCTTGGTCACGCACGCCACAGAAGCGTCGTAGGATCGGCGGCGGTGCCGCCCAACCCACGCCCGATTCCGCGCTTCATCGCCGACTCGACGCAGGAGGGGATCCCACACGGGCGCTTTGCCGAGCGGCTCGCCACGGAGTTTCGAAGCGCCTGCGACGGAATCGAGGACCTGCCCGCGGGCGTCGTCCTTCCCGACGAGATCGAGTGGTTCCCGGAGCGAGCCTGGGGCGGCCGCGTGTGGGTGCCCGCGACCGCACGGGCCGACGGGCCAGACCGGGCGCTGGAGCTGTTCGGCCACGTCTCCTACGTCCTGCCGGACGATGGCGAGCCTGCCGACTTCCGCACCGCCGCCGACTTCACCGACGTGCTCGCCGAGGACAATCCCGGCTGGCAGATCGACCTCAACGAGGACGTGATCGGCCGGTGGCGCGGCGAGAACGGCCGGGCCGGCGCGGTGACCCTGGTCTGGGGACGCCCCCTCGTCCGCGGCGCGGTCGCTGCGACCGCGGAGCTCGAGCTCGAGACCGTCGACCAGGAAGTCGTCTCCGACGAACGCTTCACCCTGATCGCGCTCGACGCCCTGCAGGGCTACGGCGACGACATCTTCATGCAGGTGACGCTCTGGAGTCGCCGCGCGCAGGCGCTGGCGACCGAGAGCCTCTACGCCTGAGAGCGTCTGACCGGCGCGTATCGGCGTCCTCGGTCGGCTGCCTTCGGGTCACGCACCACAGTGCGCTCCCCTCGTCAGCCTCCCTGCTTCCTTGATCCGCTTGGTCAGACGCCCTCAGGGGGAGGGGCTGGCTCGCCGAGCGCCTCGCGCAGCTCGCGCACCTGCGCTCGAAGCTCGCCGAGCTCCCGCTCGAGGCGGTCGAGGCGGCCCTCCGGCGCCGGGGCGAGCGGGGCCGTCTCGCTCTCCTCGCCGCCGAGCAGCTGCCGGTAGCGCTCCTCCTTCTGGCCCGGGCGCCGCGGCAGCTCTTCGACGTAGCCACGCTCGACCAGCTTCTCCAGCGTCTCCTGCACGGCAGCGAGGCTGGCGAAGTCGTGCAGGCGCTCGGCGCGCTGCTTCAGCTCGCCAGGAGTCTGGGTCCCGCGCAACATCAGCACCGCCAGCAGCGAGAGCTCGGCGTCGTCGGCGTCGAGCGCCTCGTCGAGCAGATGCCGATACTTGCGCGCCCGGCTGCCGGCGCCGCTGGCAAGACGGGTCCAGCCGCGCAGGGCGGTGCGCCGCAGCGCCTCGACCACGGTCGCCTCGTCGTAGTCGACCACCGGCTCCCGGTTCGTCGACTGGTTGCAGGCGAGCCGCAACGAGTTGAGTGAGAGCGGGTAGGCGTCGGGCGTCGCCCGCTGCTTCTCCAGCAGGCAGCCGACCACCCGGATCTCGACCGCGTCGGCGTCCATCGAGATCAATGCTATGCGGACCTAACGGCGGGCACGCCGGTGACGCTGCCGGGACGAGCGATTCTGTCGCACGCAAGTGACGTGGCCGTGCATCTTCTTACGACGAAAGCCCTTGCGACAGACCTTGATGCAGCGAGCGTGGCCACGAACGCGCCTGCGACGGAAGCCGTTCTTGCAGCTCGCCGGCTTCGGGGTGACCGGAGGCGGAGCCGCCGACGGCGGGGCGCTTGGCGAGGACCCGACCGGGGCTTCGGTCGAGCCTTCCGGCGTGGTTTCGATCGCGGGGCCGGCGGTCGTGAACACGACATCGTCGCCTTCGGCCGTTCCGGCGTTGGTGTGGACGATGAGGCGGTAGTGATAAGTCGTGGCCGCCGTCAGGCCCGTGAGCGAGCGCGCCTCGGTGACGTTGGAGGTCGCCGTCCCCGGCTGGACCGGACAGGGGAAGTTCGTGCCGTAGCCGGTGCCGGTGCCGAGCTCGAAGCGGCAATCGCTCACCGTGCCGCCGTGGGGATTGACGGACCCCCCGATCGTCGCCGTGGTCTGCGTGATCGCCTGCGCCACCTCGGTCACCGCGGCGGGCGGCAGTTCCGGCAGCGTTTCGAAGCTCTCTTCGCCGCTCGTGACCGAACCGCCATTGCTCCTCGCCTTCAGTCGGTACCGATACACGGTGGACGGCAGGAGTTCGATGGCTTTGGCGCCGAGGTGGACCGCAGCAGTTCCATCCGGCTTCTGCGGACAGGGCAGGCCGGATGCGCCGGAGAATTCGTTGGCGAGGAAGTCCGCTTCGTCGACGTATTCGAATTCGCATTCGAGCACAGCGTGGCCATTCGCGTTCACGCTGGCGTTGAGCGTCGCGCCCTGCTGGGCGATGCCCGTAGCCGCTTCGGCGGTCGCGCTCGGCGGTCCGATCGTCCCCTGCTTGAAGGCGTAGAAACGATCGCTGGAACCGACGTAGAGGATGTGCGTGGAAGGGTTGACGGCCAGCTGATAGGCCGAGAGAGACCCATAGCCGGTGGTCGAGTCGGGCGAGAGACCGGCGGCGAAGTCGTCGAACTGGGTTCCCGCGGGGTTGTAGGCGACGACGTGGTAGTCCCGGCCTTCGAGCATGTCGCCGACCAGGATGTCGCCGTTGCCGGTGTCGACGGCGACCGCGCCGGCGCCGCGGCCGCTCTGCAGGATGGAATTGAAGATGTAGTGCCCCCCCGAGAGGGTCAGCTTGACGACCCGATCCGGATTGGCGTCGGCGACGTAGAGGGCGCCGCCGGCGTCGAGCGCAACCGCCGCGGGCTTGCCGAAGACACCGCCCGGACAGCCCCCGCAGGTGATGCTTTCCAGCAAAGTGCCGGTCGAGCTGAGGACCTCCACCGAATGCGTGTTCACGTTGGGGTAGTAGATGTGCCCGGCGGAGTCGGTGATTATCTGCGGCAGCGAATCGGTGAAGTCGAGGGCGAAGGAGCCCGCCGAGCTACCGGTCGATGTGAACCGGTCGAGCCTGGGGGTGCCGACGTCGCCCCCAGGCGTGGGGATCTCCATCTGTGCCGCAAAGAATCCGTTGCTGATCGGGTCCAGCGCTATGCCGGTGTAGAAGCCTCCGCCGACGGCGAATGTCCCGTCGGCGGAGAGATCGCTGTTGTAGCGTGCAATCTCGCCCTTGGCCCCAGCGCCCGGATTCGTACTGGTGATGGCCACATAGACGTCGCCGTTTTCCTGATCGACCGCGAGGCCCCGTGGCGGTCCGGGAAGGACGCGCGAGGGGTGTGCCGAGTCCGGCACATAGCCGGTGCTCGCTTGAGCCCTTGGCGCAAGGAGTGCTATGGCGACGATCGCGAGGAGCAGAAGCGATGCGAGCGTCTCAGGCTGGGGATGAGTCCAGATCGTGTCTGCACTGCTCCTTCGTCTCTCCCCCATGCGAAGACCCCCTGCGAATCCGTACCCGCGTACCGCCGTGTTTATCCAAAGGTAACAGCCCGCACGCCGGCGGCCGACGAGGCCGACCGGCGTGCGAAGCTGCCCGGCGCCCTAGGGAGCCGTGACGCCCCAGGTGCCGGCATTGCCGGTGCCCGGGGTACCCGAGTAGGTGATGATCGCGCCGACCGGTGTCGGGGTCGCCGACTGCAGCACCAGGCCGGCTTCGTGCGCGGTGTAGAGGCAGAGCTTGCCGGGGGCGGCCAGAGGCACCGCCAGGCTGCCTGGGCATTCTGCAGCGTGTTCTACGCCTTCCTGACCTTCCTTGACGATTACGACCTGCGGCGCAGCCGTCAGCGGCAGGCCGAAGGAGATCGAGGCCGCCGCGGCGCCTTGGCCAGCGGCTATTTCGGGTCCGACCCCGGCCACCCAGGTCCCCGCCACCGACTTGCCGCTGGGCAGGAAGCCGCCCGCGGTCCAGGGGCTGCCGGTGTCGCCCTTGGGTCCGATCTCGCCCTTTGGACCTGTGTCGCCCTTCGGGCCGGTGTCCCCCTTGGGGCCGATCTCGCCCTGCGGGCCCTTCAAGCCACGTGGCCCCCTCGGTCCCCTGGGGCCGCGCTTGGACTGCTTGTGCTTGGACGGGCTCGCGACGTAGCTCTTTGCCGCGAAGGCGCCACCGGTCATGGCGAAGACGAGCGCGATCACGGCAATCGCCGTGGGCACGCTGAAGTTCCTGCGAATTGCATCGAACATCGGTACATCCCCCTGTCTAGATGGATTGCCCTGACCCGCCATGCAGCAACGAGCCGTCGACCGGGCCTCTACTGCCCGGACAGGCCCTAGTCTCTCCTCGATGGCTTGGGGTGCAAAGCCGCTGACAACCGCTTCGCTGACGCTTAACAGTGTGAAACCGAATGCGTACTAAAACTGCGCATGGCAGTACCCGATCTGTGTCAAGCCAATGGAGTTGCCGAGCCTTCGACCGGGAGGGCTTACGATTGCCTTCGGCCCCGATAGCTCAGCTGGATAGAGCGACTCCCTCCTAAGGAGTAGGCCGCAGGTTCGAATCCTGCTCGGGGCATCGGTGTGATGTGTCGCGACATCGGAGACAGATGTCGCGGGACATCGTAGACACCTCAGCCCCCTCCGATCGGCTGGTAGTCCCGGCTCGGATCGAGGGTGAGCCGCCTGATCAGCTCGCCCGTTCGGGCATCGAGGACGCGGACGTCGCGATCGGCGACGAGCAGCTTGATCGGCTTGCCCTTGTGAGCCCTGCCGAGGCCGATGTGGTGAAGCCTCGAGTCGTGGCGCAAGGTGACCGTGCCGGCCTCGTCGACCTTGTCGTGGCGGATGCGGAAGTGGGTCTCGGGAGCCTCCTTTGAGGCTGGCCTGGCCTTCAATCGTGCGCTGTAGGCCTGTAAGGGCGTGCGCCCTCCCAAGGCCCGGTGGGGCCTGATCGCGTTGTAGTAGTGGCAGAAGGCGTCGAGCTGGGATTGCAGCCCTGAGAGCGTCTTCGCGGCGGCCTGCCTTGCCAGGTAGCGCTTCAGCGTCTGGTGCAGGCGCTCTACCTTGCCGCAGGTCTGGGGGTGGTAGGGCCGCGAGTTCTTGGCAACGACGCCCAATCGCTCCATCTCTGACTGCAAGAGCACCTTGCCTCCCCGCGGGGAGGCGGTGAACACCGCGCCGTTGTCGCAGAGCAGGGACGCCGGCGTCCCGTGCAGCTCAATCGCAGAGCGAAAGACAGCGACCACGTCGGCGGCCTTGGTGGTGGAGAAGGCGCGGGAGGCCAAAAACAGCCGCGAGTGGTCGTCGATCATGTTGAGGATCTCGACGTCCTGTCCGCCGGCAAGCCGCCAGTGGGTGATGTCGGCCTGCCACATCTCGTTGGGCAGGTCGGCTTCGAAGCGGATCAGCGAGGAGCGCGGGCGCTTTTGGGGTTGTGGTGAGACCAGGCCTTCGCGCCTGAGGATCCGCCAGATCGTCGAGACCGAGGGAACGCCATCGATCCCCTGGCGGGCGAGGTGATGGGCGATCGTCTCCGCGCCGCAGTCGTGTCCATGCGAGAGCAGCTGCTCTCGCAGGGACACGACTGCCCGCACTACCTCCTCAGGCGTGCGGTTGGGACTCGATCGCGGCGCCCTGGAGCGTGGCTCCAAAGCCTCATAGCCGCCTTCTCGATACCGGGCCAAGAGCTTGTAGATCCAGCTGCGATGAACGCCGTGGGCCTTCGCCAGCTCTGCGACCGAGCGGCCTTCGACCAGATGCGCCTCGACCAGGTACCGCGCCTTTGCCACAGGAGATCTCCCTTCGTCGG
>DASTAY010000011.1:0-12865 GCA_035712345.1 Solirubrobacterales bacterium | reverse complement strand
CCTGCCGGCGGCGCGCGAATTCGCCCGCTCCGGCATCCGCGTCAACACCGTTGCCCCCGGCCTCTTCGCGACGCCCCTCCTTCTCGGCATGCCGCAGGGCGTGCAGGACAGCCTCGCCGCCAGCGTCCCCTTCCCCTCGCGCTTCGGCCATGCCGAGGAATACGCGAAGCTGGTCCTCCACATCATCGGCAACGCGATGCTGAACGGCGAGACGATCCGCCTCGACGGGGCGCTGCGCATGCCGCCGAGATAAATGCAGATAACGGCGCAGATCAACGGGCGAAGCGTCCCGCGAAGCGAGGTTCTGACTTGGGAGTCGAACCGAGCGAGGAAGGTCTGCAAGAGGCTGGGCCTCGACGTCCCCGCAGATGATCTGACCGCCCAACGAGAGGCTCTGGTCAAGAGAAAGCTGGAGCTCGGTCACGGCCGCCTCGAAGAGATGCTCGAGCGCCAACTGCGCTGGTCCGCGCGCGCCGAGCGGGTCATCACCGGGCTGTCCCGCGGTAAGCGTCGACTGTGCTCGGTCGAGCTGACCGGAACCGGCGGCTCGGCGGAGGCCCTGCCGCGCTTCTACCACGAAGCGATGGAAAATGGAGACGAGCAGGCGCTCCTGGCAGCGTGCCCGGACCACTACGTCTTGTGTGCGGATGAGAGTGGCGTTCCGCAGGTCATCGAGACGACCGGCGGCTCGCCTCTGGCGGCGCGGATCTTTCTCGACGAGAGCGATACCAGCACGCTCACCACCCGCGCAGATCCCGACTTTCCGGTTCAGTGGATCGCCGTCGGCGGCAGCACCAGGACCGGCAGACCCGCCGGAGGCATCCGTCATCAGTTTCGGGATGAACCAATGGGATTCAAGATCCGCCTCACCGGTGAGTTCCCGCTGGCCATGCCGCCTCGCTTGATCCGAGCCCATGAATGGCACCTCGCCTGCGAGTTCTCGAACTGGATGGAGGCCGCCAACTCCGTCGCCTGCTGACGCGTCTCGCCTGGGCTTCGACGACCCAACCGCCCGGCGCCCGAATATCAGGACTGTGCCTCCGAGGTCAGCCGGTGCCGGTCGCCTCCGGGTCGCGCCAGACGCGCTTGCGCCAGGGCGGGCTGACCGCGAAGCGGTAATCGTCGCCTTCGGCGGCGGCGATCGGCTCGAGCGGGACGAGGTGGACGCGACGGCCGGGGACGATGCGGTCGACATCGCCGAGAAAGCCGTCGGCGTTGCCGGCGTGGCTGCCGCCGGAGACGAACAGCAGGCGCGTCTCCGGGCCCCAACCGCCGTGGGGACGTGCGCCGACCGCTTCGGCGGCGTCGCGTAGCGGCTCGATCCCGGCGTCGGAACCGGCGTTGGCGATGCTCTGGGCGTAGTTGTAGCCGTGGTGCGAGGAGGCCCGCTCCTCGACCCGCCCGCGAGCGTCGATGCGGAGGTCGACGGATTCCCAATCATCGTGGTGATAGCCCTCCTCGTCGACGATCGGCACGCCTCGCAGCGTGGCCGAGTCGGCGTAATAGAGCCAAAATTGCAGGTAGAGATTGCCGTCTCGCGAGCCCGAGCAGTCGACCGGCGGGGCCGGTGGCGTGACGTCTCCGGCGATCGGCTGTGCGGAGTCGGGACCGCTGCGGCAGTCGACGACGTGGACGAAAGCGGTGACGTGCTCGCCCCGATCGGTGCGGTGGACAAGGCCGCGCGGCGTCCCGTCCCCGCACTCGACGGCGCGGCAGCGCCGGAAGTCGACCGGCAGCGCCCGCGAGCCGCGCTCGAGCAGCAGCGTCGGCATGTGCCGCCGGACCAAGCGGCCGATTTCGTCGCCATATGTCGCGATCAGCGTCGGCTCGTCCCCACAGCCATCGGCCATCGAGACCGCGCAGAGCAGCCGCGAGGCCACCGCCCGCGCCAGGCCCGTCCCCGGCGCCCGCGCTCCCGCCACGACCAGGGCCAGAAACAGCAATGCGACGACGGCGACCAGCCCCACCCACTCGACGGTCCCCTGGCCCTCTTCGTCCATGCACCATCAAGGGCGCAGGCGATCGATCTCTCCCCCCGGCCGGGGGCTCGGGCTTAGAGCTCGCCGATCTCGGCGGCTATCTCGCCGGCGGCGGCTTTCGCGTCGGCGAAGAGCATCGAGGTGTTCGGTTCGTAGAAGAGGTCGTTGTCGATGCCGGCGAAGCCGGGGCTGAGCGAGCGCTTGATCACGATCACCTGCTGGGCCTCGGAGACTTCGATGATCGGCATGCCGGCGATCGGGCTGTCGGGGTCGTTCTTCGCCGCCGGGTTGGTGACGTCGTTGGCGCCGACGACCACGGCAACGTCGGTGCGCGGCATTTCCGGGTTGATCTCCTCCATCTCGCGGAGCTGCTCGTAGGGCACGTCGGCCTCGGCGAGCAGGACGTTCATGTGGCCGGGCATCCGGCCGGCGACGGGGTGGATCGCGTAGTTGACGGTGACGCCCCGCTTCTCCAGCTCGTCGGCGACCTCCTTGATCGCGTGCTGGGCCTGGGCGACGGCGAGGCCGTAGCCGGGGACGATCGTGACCGTGTCCGCGTAGGCGAGCTTGATCGCCGCGTCCTGGGCGCCGATCGCGGTGTGCGGCCGTTCCTCCCCGTCGCCGCCCCCGCCGCCGGCCGGGGCGCCGCCGAAGCCGGCGAAGAGGATGTTGGCGACAGAGCGGTTCATCGCGGTCGCCATCTCCATCGTCAGGATCGTTCCCGAAGAGCCGACCAAGGTGCCGGCGACGATCAGCGCGACGTTGTCCAGGGCGAAGCCCGCCGCCGCCGCGGAGAGCCCGGTGAAGGCGTTCAGCAGGGAGATCACGACCGGCATGTCGGCGCCGCCGATCGGCAGCACGACGAGGTTGCCGAGCAGCGCCGCGGCGATCAGGATCGCGATGAAGAGGCCCTGCGAGGGATCGCCGTTGTTGAGCGCGATGTCGACGCAGGCGGCGACGATGCCGATCAGCAGCAGCGCGTTGATCACCTGCTGGCCGGGGACGGCGAGCGGCCGGGTCGGGATCAGGTCCTGGAGCTTGGCGAAGGCGATGTTCGAGCCCCAGAAGGAGATCGAGCCCACCACCCCGGCGAAGAGGACCGGGATCAGCGTGTCGAGCGGGATGTCCTCGCCGAGCGAGATCCCGTGGCGGATCTCCGACCAGGCGATCAGCGCCACGGCGCCGCCGCCGACGCCGTTGTAGAGGGCGACCATCTGCGGCATCTGGGTCATCTGCACGCGCACCGAGGCGATCACGCCGATCGCCGCGCCGACGCCGAGCCCGATCGCGATCAGGCCCCAGTTGCCGATCCCGTCGAGCAGCAGCGTGGTGACGACGGCGACCGCCATGCCGCCGGCGGCGATCAGGTTGCCCTGCTTGGCCGTCGTCGGGTGGGTGCCCCGTTTGATCCCGATGATGAAGAGCGAGAAGGCGACGATGTAGAGCGCCGTCGCGGCGTCGCCGCCCGGCTTGAGCACGGCCTCGATCATTTGCCGGCCCCGCCCTGGCCCTCGCCGTCGGCCTTCGGCTTTGGCTTCCGGGCGAACATGCCGAGCATCCGGTCGGTGACCATGAAGCCGCCGACGATGTTGATCGTGCCGAAGGCGATCGCGATCGTGCCGATCACGTACTCGAGCGGGTCGTTGGCGTAGCCGACGACGATCAGCCCGCCGAGCATGACGATGCCGTGGATCGCGTTGGTCTGCGACATCAGCGGCGTGTGCAGCGTGGTCGGCACCTTCGAGATCACCTCGAAGCCGACGAACACGGCGAGCACGAAGATCGTGATCTCGGTGAACAGGCTCATCTACTTGGCCGCCCTCTCGTTGCGGATCTCGCCGCCCTGCGTGATGCAGGCGGCGGCGACGATGTCGTCCTCGAAGTCGACGGTCAGCTTGCCGTCCTCGTCGATCAGCAGGCCGAGCAGGTTCTCGAGGTTCTTGGCGTAGAGCTGCGAGGCGGGGACTGGCATCTCGCTCGCCAGGTTGCGCGGGCCGATCACCTTGACGCCGCCCTCCTCGACGGTCTGCCCCGCCTCGGTCAGCTCGCAGTTGCCGCCGGTCTCGGCGGCGAGGTCGACGATCACCGAGCCCGGTTCCATGTTGCGCACCGCCTCGGCGGTGATCAGGACCGGCGCCGGACGGCCTGGGATGGCCGCGGTGGTGACGATCACGTCCTGTTTGGCCGCGTTCTCGCCGATCGCCTCGACCACCTGGGCGTTCTCCTCGTCGGTCAGCGGCCGGGCGTAGCCCCCCTCGCCTTCGGCGTCGGGGATGAAGTCGAGTTCGAGCGGGCGACCGCCGAGCGAGGCGATCTGCTCCCAGGCGGCGCGGCGGATGTCGAAGCCGGTGACGATCGCACCCAACCGCTTCGCCGTGGCCACCGCCTGCAGCCCGGCGACGCCGGCGCCGAGCACCAGCACCTTGGCCGGCGGCACCGTGCCGGCGGCCGTGGTCATCATGCCGAAGAAGCGACCCGACTCGCGCGCGGCGATCAGCATCGCCGCGTAGCCGCCGGCGGCGGCCTGCGAGGAGAGCGCGTCCATCGCCTGGGCGCGCGTGGTCCGCGGAATCGCCTCCATCGCGAAGCTGGTCACGCCCGCCGCGGCGAGCGCCTTGTTGGTCTCCGCCGCGGTCCAGGGCGAAAGGTGGCCGATCAGAACCTGGTTGGAGTTGAGCCTGCCGATCTGCTCGGCGGTGAGGGCGGCGACGCGGAGGACGACGTCGGCGCCCCAGGCGACGTCGGGGTCGACGACCTCGGCCCCCGCCTCCTCGTACTGGGAGTCGGGGTGGCCGGCGGCGTCGCCCGCGCCGCGCTCGACGAGCACGTCGACGTGCTCGTTGCGCTTCATCGATTTGACGATGTCAGGGACGAGCGCGACCCGGCGCTCCCCATCGACGGTCTCTTTCGGCACTCCGATTTTCATAAGTCGCGGCGGGGGACCTTATGACAAGCGGCTATGCGGATGCATTGACGCCCGCCAGGGACGCCAGTCGCTCGAGGGTGTGCAGCTGCTCGGCGCGGTCGGTGTGGACCGGAGAGACGATCAGGCGGTCGATGCCGGCGCCGCGGAAGCGCTCGATCCGCTCCGCCACCTCGGCCTCGCTGCCGACCAGCGAGGTCGCCTCGACGATCTCGTCGGGCATCGCCTCGAAGGCGCCGCCTTTGTCGCCCTCCTGGAAGCGGCGCTGGACCTCGTCGGCGACGTCGCCGAAGCCGAAGCGGTGTGCGAGGTCGACGTAGAAGTTGGTCTTGCGGCTGCCCATGCCGCCGAAATAGAGGACGAGGCCTGCCTTGACGACGTTCTTGGCGGCCTCGAGGTCGCCGTCGATCGCCACCTGCAGCGAGGGGCTGACCTCGAGGTCGGAGCGCTGCCGCCCGCCCTTGGCGAAGCCCACCTCCAGGTGCTCGCCCCAGGTCTGCTCGAAGGCGTCGACCGAGAAGAAGATCGGGATCCAGCCGTCGCAGATCTCCGCCGCCATCTCGACCGATTTGCGCCCGATCGCGCCGACGAAGACGGGGATCCGGGCGCGCTCGGGGTGGAAGTTGAGCTTCAGCGCCTTGCCCTCGCCGCCCGGCAGCGGCAGCTGGTAGTGCTCGCCCTGGTGGTCGAGCTTGCCCTCGCGGGCGACGATCTCGCGCACGACTTCGATGTACTCGCGGGTCCGCCCCCAGGGCTTCGCGTAGGGGACTCCGTACCAGCCTTCGGAGACCTGCGGGCCCGAGGGCCCGAAGCCGAAGATGAAACGCCCGCCTGACAATTTGTCGATCGTCGCCCCGGCCATCGCCGCCGCCGCCGGCGGGCGCGCAGGCACCTGCAGGATCGCCGCGCCGAGGTTGATCGTCTTGGTCTGCGGCGCCAGCCAGGCGAGCACGCTGACCACGTCCGAGCCATAGGACTCGGCCGCCCAGACCGACTCGAAGCCGGCCGCCTCGGCCGCCTGCACGACCTCGACGGCGTCCTCCCCCGCGGGGCCGATGCCCCAGTAGCCGAGATTGAGTCCGAGTTTCAGGGACATCCGGCGGGAACCCTATTGAATGTCCTCCCATGGCCGCCCCCGCAGCCGACCAGCCGGATGCCGCCGAGCGCGGCCTCAGCGCCGCCGAGGCGGCCAAGCGGCTGCGCAAGCTCGGCCCCCCGCCGGACAACTCCTCGCGCTCGGTCTCGAGCATCGTCGCCGGCAATGTCTTCACCCTCTTCAACCTGATCATCGGGGTCTTCTTCGTGCTGATCCTCTCGCTGGGACTTATCGCCGACGCCGTCTTCGGGGTGATCGCGATCGTCAACTCCTATATCGGCATCCGCCAGGAGCTGAAGGCGAAGCGGACGCTGGACGAGCTGGCGGTGCTGGTCGCACCCCACGCCAAGGTCGTGCGCGACGGGACCGTGGTCAGCCTGCTGGCCGAGGAGATCGTGCCGGGGGACGTGATCGCGATCGAGCCCGGCGACCAGCTCGTCGCCGACGGCGAAACGATCGCCAGCCGCGGCATGACGCTCGACGAGTCGATGCTGACCGGCGAGGCCGACGGCGTGCGCAAGGACGTCGGCGAGCGGGTGCTCTCCGGCTCCTTCGTGATCTCCGGCTCCGGCCGCTACCGGGTCGACGCGGTGCGCGAGGAGAGCTACGCCGGCAGGCTCGCGGGCGAGGCGAAAGCCTTTCGCCACCCCCCCTCCCCGCTGCAGAGCGAGGTCAACCGGGTGATCGTCGCCTGCACCTGGACGATGCTGCCGCTGGCGGTGCTGCTCCTGCTCACCTTCCAGCTGCGCAGCACCGACCTGGTCGAGGCCGCGCAGACGGCGACCGCCGGCCTGGTGACGCTGATCCCGGAGGGCCTGGTGCTGCTGATGAGCGTCACCTTCGCGGTCGCCGCCGTGCGGCTGGCGCGCAAGGACACGCTGGTGCAGCAGATGAGCGCCACCGAGAGCCTCGCCGCGGTCGACACGATCTGCGTCGACAAGACCGGCACGCTGACCGACGGGCAACTGCGCCTGCTCGGGGTCGAGGTGGCGGAGGGGGTCGACCCGGACGAGGCGCGGGCGGCCCTGGGGAGCTTCGCCGCCAGCGCCGGCGACCGCAACCGCACGCTGGAGACGGTCGCGGAGGCCTTCCCGGCGCAGCCGCAGCGGGTCGGCGGCGAAGTCCCCTTCTCTTCGAAATGGAAGTGGAGCGGCCTGCGCCTCGGCGGCACGAGCTACGTGCTCGGCGCCCCGGACATCCTCACCGCCGGCGGGGCGCTGACGCTGCCGCCGGGGCTGGCGCGCAAGCTGGACGAGGAGACCGCGGCGGGGCGGCGCGTCGTCGCCTTCGCCCGGGCGAGCGACTCGCTTCCCGACGACCCGGCGCATGCCCCGCCGCCGCGACTCGCCGCGGTCGCCCTGGTCGTGCTCGAGGAGACGCTGCGCGCCGACGCGGCGGAGACGATCGCGATCATGCGCGAGGCCGAAGTCGACCTGAAGCTGATCTCCGGCGACGCGCGGGCGACGGTGACGGCGGTCGCCTATGCGGTCGGCGTGCCCCAGAGCGCGGGCGTGATCGAGGGCTCCGAGCTGCCCGAGGATCCCGAGGGCCTCGCCGCCGCCGCCCAGCGCAACACGATCTTCTGTCGGATTGCGCCGGCCCAGAAGAAGGCATTGGTCGAGGCGCTGCGCGCCTCCGGCCGCTATACGGCGATGATCGGCGACGGGGTCAACGACGTGCCGGCGCTGAAGCAGGCGCGGCTCGCGGTGGCGATGGGCTCCGGCGCCCAGGTGACCAAGGGGATCGCCGATGTCGTCCTGCTCGAGGACCAGTTCGCGCGGCTGCCGGAAGCGGTCGCGGAGGGGCGGCGGATCGCCCGCAACATCCACCGCCTCGGCCGGCTCTACCTGACCAAGAGCGTCTACGCGGCGGCGCTGATCGTGCTCGTCGCCGTGCCCGGCTTCGCCTTCCCCTTCCTCCCCCGCCACCTCACCCTGGCAGCCTTCCTGACGATCGGCGTGCCCTCCTTCGTCCTCGCCCTCGCCCCCTCCGACGGGCCGCTCTACCGCGGCCGCCTGCTGCGCGCGCTGGCCGCTTTCGCGGTGCCGGCCGGGCTGGCGACGGCGCTCGGCTCGATCCTCTGCTTCTTCCTCGTCGACACCGTCTTCGGTGGCTCGCTGGCGGAGGGACGGACCGCGGCGACGACGACGCTGATCGTGCTCGGCCTCGCCTTCGTCCTCCTGCTCGAGCGCGGCCCCGGTCGCGAGCACATCGCGATCCAGAGCTACATGCTGGCGATGGTCGCCGGGCTCGGCGCGCTCTTCGCGCTGATCCTCGCCGCCGCCCCGGTGCGCGACTTCTTCGAAATGACCCTGCTCACCGCGAGCCAGTGGTTCCTCGCGCTGCTCTGCTCGGCGGTGGGGCTCACCATCGCGAGTCTGCTCTGGCGGCTGCCCTACATAGAAGGGCTCGAAACTCCCGGCTATGAACCGGCTGCCGGGGCCGAGGTCGATCCGGTTGCCGAGGGCCGATCCCGGTAGGGGTTCCATTTAACTTTTTCGGTGATTTGGATTGCAGCTGACGCCCGACGCGCTCGACGAAAAAGTACAAGACGTTTCACCCCTACCGGGATCGGCCCTCCACTCGGAGAAGGTTCAGCTCCGGAAACGGAAGAGGATCGGTGGTGCGGTCGAACTCGACTAGCGCATCTAGGCCGAGCTGCTCGAACGCGCGGCGCACTTCGGAGAGGTAGCTGCGGCTGACGAAGGTGTTGCCTTCCTCGAGGCCGAGGCGGCAGCGCTCGCGGGCGGCGTCCAGGCCCACATAGGTGAAGACGCGCAATGGGCGCTCCGCGTCCGGTGCGCGCTTGCACGGCACCCGCTCGAAGGCCGCGGTCACGTCCATGCGCCGGAAGTTGATCTCACGCGCGTCCAGCGCCGCCAGGCGCTCGGCATCGACCGGCAGCGCGAGGCCGTTCACGGCGTACTCGGCGTCCTCGTATATGTCGAGGTAGGCGACGCGGACCCGCGGCCGCTCGCCGGTATCCCGGTCGAGCCAGTGCTTGACTCGGTCCCCGCCCTCCCAGTTGTTCATCGCCACGCCCCAGCGACGCCGAAAGCCGTGAAGACGACCGCTCACCGCGGTCGGCTCGTTCAACGCGACCAGCGATGCGTACCCGAAGACGTAGTCGATCAAGCCGGCGGGAGAACAAATTGGCTGACGATCAGGTTGGCCGCCAGGCGTGGCCCGGCGCCCTCGCGGCGCCGTTCCATCCGCACCTCGATCACGACCGTGCTCTTGCCCGCGTGCAGCGGCTCGCCGACGGCGACGATCTCGTCGCCCAGCACGCCGGCCGCGAACACGTTCAGCTTCAGCTCGATCGTCGTGAAGTTGTGGCCCGGCGGGATGCTGCGGAAGGTCGACCAGGCGGCGACGGTGTCGCCGAGCGCGGTCCAGACGCCGCCGTGCACGAAGCCGCCCGGGTGCAGGTGTCGCTCGTCGACGACGATCCGCCCGCGCGCGTGCGTGTCCTCGATCTCCAGCGGCTCGATCCCGAGGTCGCCGGGGAAGCTGCCGGGCAGGAAGTCCCGCACCGACTCGGGCGTGATCAGAGAGCTGGGATGAGGCGTCTCGTCGCTCATACGGGCGGCAGCCTATCCCCGCGTCCCCGGCGGTTGGATCCTCAAGTGGGCTCTCAGGATCGGATCGGCGATCCGCCAAACCCCTCGGTCGCGCGACTCCGCGACGCCGATGTCGGTCAGGTCGCCGAGAACTCGCTTGACCTGCTCCGCGTGGGCGCCCACCCCATAGGGAGGCTCTCCCTCGGCGATCGCCCGCGCTACGCGGAGGGCCAGATCGGCTCCCCTGGCCACGCGGAGCCACCGCATGCGCTCGACCAGGAGGCGGCAACGCTCCGCATCGTGAGCGCGCGCCCTCTCCCAGGCAAGCGCTACGACGCCATCGCTCAACGCCGTCTCTCCAGCTTCTCGGATTGCCACGAGCGCCTCGGCGGCGATCAACATCGTCGCCCTGGGATGGCCTGCACCCAGTTCGACGAGCCGCGCCACCGGCCCGCTCGCCGGCTCGATCCCGGCCCGCATGAAGCGATCGCTCAATCCGTCTTCCCACTCTTCCGCCGTGATCTCGCTGAGCGCGTAGGAGCCGCCGAAGCCGCCGAGGGGCGCGTCGGGTGAGAAGACACGACGCATCGCATGCTCGAGACTGCCGGCGAACAGCAGGCTGACCCGGTCCGAGCGCTGGAAGATCGCGCGCATGCGCGCCTGCAGCCTCTCGGGATCGCCAAACGGCGCCGCCGGCGCTGCCAGCTCTTGAAGCTCGTCGATGAACAGCGCCACGGGACGGCCATCCTTCTCGGCAAGGCGTTGGGGCAGTGAGAGCGCCGCCTCCAGCGCGGCTTCGGGATCCACCTGGGCCGGCTTCGAGCCGAAGGCGATAGTGACTCCCTCACCCAGGTCGACGAGGGCCTGGGCACGAACGCGGTCGCTCAGCCTCTCCCATGCGTTGCGCGCCTCCGCAAGAGCACGGCGAAACTGCGGGCGGCAGCCGAGCAGAGCCCGGTTTATGTCCTGCGCCAGACCCGCCGCCCCGCTCGGGTGCATCAGATCCACAGAGGCCGCGTACCAGCCCTCCCCTCGCAAGCGGTCGAGCGCCGCGTCGCAGACGGTGGTCTTGCCGGTCCGCCGCGGAGCCAAAACCCTGAGACTTTGCCCCGCGGCGAGGCTCGACGCGATGCGGGCGGCGTCGTCGGCCCGACCGATCATCTGCGTGGGCTCGACCGGCTCATCGGTCGGAAAGAGGGACTCTCTCGCTGGTCTATCACGCATCTGTGGTATTTAACCACAAATTCGTGAGAAGCCTTTGCACTGCAGAAGCTCTACTCGATTCCCGGGCCGCCGAGCCCGTAGTCGCCAAACGGTTCGTCCCGTTCGCGAACGGCCTGCTTGAAACCGCCCTCGGCGGCGCGGCGGACGAACTCGTGGCCCTCGGCGGTGTGGCGGGCGATGCCGTCGAAGAAGGTGCCGAGCAATTGCGTCTGCTGCAGGCCCTGCGAGTAGAGAGACTGGTTGACCAGCATCTTCATCATCACCAGCTGGTTGATCGGCAGGCGGGCGACGCGCTCGACCAGCGACTCGAAGCGGGCGTCGAGCTCTTCCGGCGCGGCCGACTCGGTCGCCAGCCCCCACTCCTCGGCCTGCGCGCCGCTGAGCGAGTCGCCGGTCAGCAGCAGTCGCTTGGCCCGCATCGGCCCCAGCCGCGCCGCCCACAGCGCGGTCGTCGGCGAGCCCCAGACGCGGGCCGGCGGGTAGCCGATCTTGGCGTCCGCGCCGATCACCAGCAGGTCCGAGCAGAGCGCCATGTCGGTGCCGCCGGCCACGCAGTAGCCGTGCACCTTGCAGATCACCGGCTTCTCGGAATGGAAGAGCGACATGAAGCCGCGCACGTTGCGCCACATGAACTGGAAGTCGGTGACGGGGTCCCAGTCGGACTCCGGCATGTGATTGGCGCCGATCGTCGCGGGGTCGAGCGGCGAGCCGGGCGGCGCCTCCAGGCCCTCCCCCAGGTCGCTCATGTCGCCCTCGGCCGAAGCGACCAGGTCGTAGCCGCCGCAGAAGCCGGTGCCGTTGCCGGCCAGGGCGATGACGTGAACCGCGGGGTCGAGGTTGGCGCGCTCGACGCAGGCCGCGAGCTCGACCGGCATCCGCGGCACGATCCCGTTGCCGCGCTCAGGCCGGTTCAGGGTGATGCGGGCGACCCGATCGCCGGTCTCGTAGGTGAGAGTCGCCAGCTCCATATCGACTGCCCGGGCGCCTTTGTCTCGCTATGCGAGACAAAGGCGCCCGAAACGGCTCAGTTGAGCCTTTCAACCAGCATCGCCTTGCCCTGTCCCCCGGCGACGCACATGGTCTCGATGCCGACCTGGTGGTCGTCGGTCTCCATCACGTTGAGCAGGGTCCCCATGATGCGGGCGCCGGTCATCCCGAAGGGATGGCCGAGGGCGATCGCGCCGCCGTGCGTGTTGAGCTTCTCCAGCGGGATGTCGCACTCGTCCATGATCGGGATCACCTGGGCGGCGAAGGCCTCGTTGAGCTCCACCACGTCCACGTCGTTCATCGTCATTCCGGCGCGCCTCAGCACGTTCTTGATCGCGCCGATCGGGGCCACGCCCATGATCTCCGGCTCGAGGCCGCTCGTGGCCGAGGCGATCACGCGCGCTCGCGGCTTCAGCCGGAGCTCCTTCGCGCGCGTGTCCGACATCACGAGCACGGCGGCGGCGCCGTCGTTCAGCGGGCACGCGTTCCCGGCGGTCACCTTCCCGCCCGGCTTGAACGCCGGCTCGAGTGCGGCCAGCTTCTCGTACGTGGACGAGCGGCGCGGCCCGTCGTCTGCCTCGACGCCGTCGTACGACGTCAGCTCGCGCGCGAAGAAACCGGAGTCCTGGGCAGCGACCGCGCGCTCCTGCGACTGCTGGGCGTAGCGGTCCATGTCCTCACGTGAGACGTCCCAGCGCTCCGCGACGTTCTCGGCGGTCAGGCCCATCGGGATGTAGACGTTCGCGATGGGCGCGTCGTCGCCGAAGAGCGCCGGGTGGATCTCGTCCTCGCTCTTCGGATACCCGTTCACCTGGCTGATCGACTCGACGCCGCCCGCGACGAACGCCTCGCCCTCGCCTGCCTTGATCGCGTGGAAGGCCATCCGGATCGTCTGCAGGCTGGACGCGCAGAAGCGGTTGACGGTCGTTCCGGGCACCGTTTCCGGAAGCTCGGCGAGGAGCGCGGCGCGCCGGCCGAGGTTCATGCCCTGCCGCTCCTGCGGGAAGCCGCAGCCGATCATCACGTCCACGATCTCGTCGCGCGGAAGCTCGGGAACCTTGCGCAGCGCCGTGTCGACGGCGAACGCCGCGAGGTC
>DASTAY010000010.1:0-37530 GCA_035712345.1 Solirubrobacterales bacterium | reverse complement strand
CCGACCAGGCCTTTGGCCACGAGGTGGGAGCTCTCGCTCGCCAGGTCGAACTCGAAGAGTTCTTCGCCTTCGGAGTAGATCGCTTTGGAGCCGTCGGCGCTTCCCTGCCAGAAGAACGCCTGGCTGCCTTCCGAGACGGGGATCGTGCACGCCCTGGTTCCCGCTTCGTCGCATTCTTTTTTCACGCTGCCCTGGTCGGGGTGGCGGCGCAGGTAGAGCTTGCCTTCGCCGCTGTCTTTTATGCTCCCCGTCCAGTAGACCAGCGAGCCGTCTGCCGAAACAGCTCCCTTCAGATTGGAGGGGAAGTTCTGGCCCCAGCCGCTACCCACCGCTGCTGCGCTCGCGTCCGCAGCGCCCCCCGACAGTACGCTGACGAGGTGCAGGCCAGCGGCGCTGCGATCGTAGAGCTGCGCCTCTCCCCCCACCGCCGCTTCTTTGATCAGCTGCGCTTTTGCCCTAAAGATCGCCTGGCTTCCATCGTCTGCGACGCCCTCGACCGAGAACTGGTCGACGTAGCCCAACCTGCGGGAGTCGGATTCTCCCAAACCAAGCAGCGAGGTGGTTAGCGTTTCGAAGCTACCCGCCCCCGCACTGCAGTTCTCGCGCCGGTAGAGGTTGGCCGCGTTTTCCTGCCCGTCGGGCTCGAGCGGCGGAGTCTGGAGGTCGAGCAGCCAGGCGCTGCAGAGGTCGGGCGTGAACGCCATGAATTCGCGATGACTACCGACAAACACATGGTTTTCGGCATTTTCTATAGCGTGCCCATCGTAGGGCTGCACGAGGCTCTCCGTAGACCAGCTGCCTTCGCCCCCCCTGCTCGCCAGGTACTGGTTGAAGGTGAAGCTGTTGGACGGACCGGCGAAGGCCGGGAACTTCGCCGCGTAGGTGATCTTCTCCCCGTCGGGGGCGACCTGTACGTAGCCCCCGTATGAGCCGACAGTGGGATAGCCGCTGACGATGTCGGCCCCATTTTTGTCGACTGGGGAGACCATCTCATAGGCCCGGCAGTCGGGCAGCGAGGCTGAGGCCCCGGCGCGCAGCGCGTCGTTGGGACACGACGGGGTTCCGCCGGGGGAGCGGAAGGTGGTCAGGATGTGGTCTTCGCCTTCGGTGCGGCCGCCGTTCAAGACCGCCGTGTTGTGGCAGGCAAAGCGCCAGTGGTAGACGGCGCCCGGGGTTAGGCCCGAGAGCAGGACAGTCACGGCGTGTTCGCTGCGATCAGAGCCGACCGCGACGTCGGCGCTGCTCTGGCCGTAGCTTTCGGTGGAGCCGTAATCGACATGGCAGCTCGTCGGGAAGCCTTCGGGATCGACCAGCGCCTTCACGGTAACTTCGCCGCTGGTCGCCGAGACGACGTGCTCGTCGGAGATCGTCGGCGGCCCCTTGGTTTTGAACGCCCTGTCGGGCCCGGTCTCGGTTTCGCCTTTTATTCTCGCGCGCAGGCGGAAGTGGTAGATCGTGGCGGCGCTAAGGTTGGATATTATGGCGTGGACGTGGACCGGCTCGCTGCCGTCGCCGATCGCGCCCGGCGACTCCGCGCAGGACGCTTCGTGGCCGTAGGCGGTCGTCGTTCCCCATTCGAAGCGGCATTCGCTCGTCGCTTCGCCCTCGGGGTCGACCGTCCCGTTGAGCGTCGCGCCCGTCTCTTCCACTTCGCTTGCCGGTAGGGTCAGCGCCTTGAAGCAGCCAGTCGGTTCACTGCCGTAGGCGCGCAGGAAGGACCCCTTGGCGCTCGCTTCGTTTTCGCCGTTGGTGACGAAGAGGTTCCCCGGAGCGCAGGCGGAGGTCGCCATGCCAAGCGTACCCTCGAATGCTTCGCCGAATTCTTCCTTGCCGAACTGATCGATCAGGTTACCGGTCGGGTCGAACTCATAGATCCGGTCGATCGGGACGAACCCATTGCGGCTAGCAGGCCAGCTGAAGGCATAGACGTCGCCCGCTGCATCGACCGTCGTCGCGGTCGGAACTGGGTGGGTGACTTCATCCGGCTCTGGGATTTCGAAGCGGCCCACTTCTTCGCATTCCCCACCCGCAACGTAGGTCAGTTTGCGCACGTTGGGCTGGAACGCGTAGACGGCGTAGAGGTCTCCGGCGGAGTCGGTGTCGAGCGACTGCACCCTACCCGGCACCGAGCATTCGTCCTGAAACGCCCCAGTGGCGTCGAAGCGCTCAATCCGTTCCTGGTCGCCGACGTAGATCTTGTCGGCGGGACCGGCGGCGATGTAGTCGCCGAAGAAGGATTCGCTCCAGTGGAACTGGCCCAGGCCGGTCCCCGCCACTCCGGCGCCGCATTCGTCCCCGGGGTCGAAGGGGCAGAGGTTTTCTTCTTCTTCCGTGACCGTGACCGGTTCGGAGGCCGCTTCCTCGGCTTCGCGCAGCGCGACCTTGGTCTTGTTGACCTGCCCCCCGAACATCAACTCGAATTCCCCCTTCGAGTTGAACTTCTGCACCCGGTTGGCCCGAGGGTCGGCTATATAGACATTGCCGGCCGAGTCAACCGCGACCCCAATCGGGGTGTCGAATTGGCCGACGCCCGAGATGCCCTGGACCCCGGCCTTACATTCGTCACCGCTTTCGGGAAAGCAAACCTCGAATTCGCCACTTGCGGTGTCGTCGGGGCCCGAGGCAACCACGTCCCATCCCCACGCGACAATGAATTCCCCCCCGGGCGAGAACTCGTCGATCCGGCGGTTCAATTGGTCGGCGACGTAAAGGTGGCCGTTGTCGGGATTCGTCGCAACCCCGCCGGGTGCATTGCAACGTTGCCCCGGGGGCACCGTGGAGTCGCGGTCACAGGTGGTCCAAAGAGTGGGATGTGCCCCTGCCTCAGCGGCGTCTAAAGCGGGACCCCGTCCGGCGATGAGCAGAACGAGGGCCACCAAGGCGATCAGTCCTGCTCGATGAGCGGGACGGCGCACCAAAGCGCGACCGCGCCCACCAGTGAGACTCCCTGCGCCCATTCTTGGTGCTCCCTTCCAATCCCGTGTTCGGCGGCATTCTCCCATCGGCCCCTGTATCCCGCCGGCCCCTGTCGGCCGAATAATTATATCGATACGTCTTCATATCTGTCAAGAGACAGTGGGGATTCGCAACGACGGACCGGGGGGTTGACCCCGGCCCGTCGCCGTACTTCTACTCTTGCTAGTTGTGGCTGAGTGTGACCCCCACTGGGTTTACGCCGCTCGTGCCAGAGATGAGCACGTTCTGATGCTGTTCGGCGGAGATCGGGAAGCCGCAAGCGGTTCCGCTGATGCCCGTCGCGGTGCCGCTGAGGCGAATCTTCTCGCTCGATTCGTTGGTCAGGTGGAACCCGGTGACCGTCTGCGAGCCGATCAAAAAGGCGCAAGGCGAGCTTGTGACTTTGATCTTCTTGGTGCCCGGGCAGATGATGTTGACAGTGACTCCGTATGTGCCCGCGACGCCGCCTGTTGTTGTGGCGTCGGAGAGCTTGTAATCACAGCCTTCCATGTCGACCCCCGCGGCCCCCACGCATGGGGACGTGTAATGCGGGGTGATTGTCACTTCCGAGGCGCCAGCCGGCACCGGTTCGGTGGTCGAGCCGACTTTCGTCCCGGTGAAGGTGCTGCCGGCACATTCGACTTTCGTACCGGCGGTTTCGAAGAAGTTTTCTCCGCTCCCCGATTCCACGCCGTTCAACGTCGCCGAGGTGGCGCCTTCGACTGTGAGCACGCCTGGCGTTTCGGCAGAGGCGCTGGCTGCTATCGCCGCGCTCAGCGCGAAGACCGCTGCCAGGGCGAGCCCCAGCACTTTGAGATTGCGAATCATCTTGTTATTCCTTTCGGATCGTTTCGGACACCGCGCCCTCCCTGGGTCCGGTGCCGTCCTCCACAAGCGGAGGCTGATTGATCCATAGGTTCTTATCGGCGTACCGTCAAGTTTCGTTGCGCCATTCGACGTCTCAGTGCTTCGGCAAAAAGGACTTTCCCTGCAAACAGCGTCTGACGTGTTTGCGCGTGTGCAGATCGGCGCATGCACAAATTGGCGCGAAGGTCGACCCGCCGCGTGAACGACGGGCGCTGAACTCCCCGGTTGTCACGCCCGAGCTAGCAGAGACCTTTAGTTATGGCTGATTGTGATTCCGTAACCCGCTGCAGCCGTTTTCCTTCAAGCACGCGTATTCAGCGCCGGGAGAGATTCCGCACGGGGAGACAGATTAGAAATCCCCGAGTCATTCGCTCAACGGGACGTTGTACGGACTGGATGTAGTTAAAGTCTGTGCAGCGCCTGAGCGAGCGCCGTCGACGTTGATCCATATGTCCTCCGTCACCAGCGACTGAGCTCAGTTCGTCGCCAAGTTCGGATTCGCAAGCGTCCCCTCGCTCGTGTCCGCTGCATGGTCCATACGAGGACGGCCTACGCACGCCCTCGTGGATGATAACGGCACCACGGCGGGGACCTCCAACCCTCCCGAGCCGCAGACGCGCTCGCGAGGGCCAGAGGCCATCCATACCACTACTTCATGCCCTAGCCGGTGACAGCAAAGGTGCCCCAGTTGAAGGAGCCTATTGCGGGTTCGCCAGGTTCTCCTTCGGTAAACACCGTGAGAACGGCCCCAGCGTTAGAAGCACCCGCCGTGCCGAAACTGCCGCTGGACGACTTGGCGACATTAACCGGCACCGCTCCACCAAAGGTGCTAGCCGGAAAAACACAGAGGAATCCGGATTTCGCCTCGGGATTGCTAGCGCTTGCCGCTCCGGCATGAGCGGCGTTTTCGCAGTTCGCGTTGGCCGCTCCACTGCTCGGGTTGATGATGGTGTGGGCTGAGTCAAGTTCACCGGTGAGGGGAATTGGGAATGAAATCGCCGCTCGACCATTCCCAATACTGTCGATGGTGAAGGTGTAAGAGCCGGTCTCAGTCGAGCCAACCGGAAGCGTACCCCCGGCAGTCCAAGGCGAACCTTCTTCGCCTTCTTCGCCTTCAGGGCCTTCGGGGCCTGGAGGGCCGGTCGGGCCAGCGTCGCCCTTGGCGCCGTTGCTGCCGTTGGAGCCGTTATCTCCCTTGGGCCCCTGCGGGCCGGCGGGACCGACGTTGCCCTTGAGCTGCTTCTGGACGCTCGGCTTGATCTGGTTGAGCTTGGTGATGATCACGTGGCTCTTCTTGGAATGGCGGGATGCTTGCGCCGCATAGGCGCCCCCGGATAGCGCGGCGACGAGGGCGATGATCGAGAGGATCAGCGCCGTCGTGCTGAATTGCTCGCGTAGTCGTGAGACCATCGGAATCTCTCCTCCTGAGAGTTGAGCGTGTCGACGTCAAACGACGTGCACGCAGTGAGTTACGGATTCGATCCCGGGTCGCCGCAGCGGTGCGATGCGAATCACGGAGGCCCACAGCGCTCCCCTGCACCTTCCCCGAGCGCCCGGCGCCCCACCTCTGTTCCCTGGGCTCCGGACACCTAGGAACGATATCGACACTATCGGAGCTTTGTCAAGAAACGATTGAGGTTTCCAGGAAAAACTAGGCTCGTCGGTTGCATTGGACAGAAGTTTTTGGTACAAGAGCCATTCGTTTTGGGAAACGGTGCGATCTCATTTGGATCGATGGGAGGAGTTCGTGGCATTGGGGCACAGAGCCCCGGCGTCGGTCGGCGCCCTGATGGCGCCGTCACTCCGACTCGCCGTGTCCACGAAAACAACAGAAAGGACCAGTCAATGAGAAGGCTATTCATAGCCGCAGCGCTGGTGGCGACGATGCTGGTGCCCTCGCAGGCGCTCGCCTCCTCTCACCATCCGACCGGGGACTACGCCAACTTCGGCGAGTGTCCGCTGAGCCACCCGACGGTGATCATCTGCGTCTACTCGAAATCGAGTGGCGGCTTCTTCCAGATCGGCAAAAAAACCGTGCCGCTGAAAAACCCGGTGACGCTTCAGGGCGGGCTGGAATTCAACGAAGCAGCCGAATCGACTTTCGTCGGAGCTGAGAACGGGGAAACGCTCTCGAAAACCCCGCAACCGGTACCCGGCGGGCTACTCGGGATCGAAGCGCCGGCGTCATGGCCGAGCTTCCTCCGTAACCTGTTCAACGAAACGATCAACAACGGCTTCACCGGAGTGACGGCGACGGTCGAACTGGCCGCACCGGCCTCGCAGGTGAAAGTCAACCCAATCAACGTGCTCTTCGAAACGGGCACGGGGGTGTCGCTGCCGGTGAAGATCAAGCTGAGCAACCCGTTCCTCGGCAGCAATTGCTACATCGGCTCGAACTCGAGCCCCGTGGTGATCGACTTCACCAGCGGCGAAACGTCGCCGCCGCCGCCGAACGAACCGATCCACGGCTCGGCCGGCGCGGTCAGCGTCAACGAAGCGGAAACGGTTGTGACGCTCACCGGCGGGCAGCTCGTCAACAACTCGTTCGGGGCGCCCGGCGCCAACGGATGCGGGGGGCTCTTCTCCTTCCTCGTCGATCCATTCGTCAACTCGCTCGTCGGCCTGCCTTCACCGGCCGGCACCAACACGGCGATCCTCGAAGGGCTGCTCCAGACCGGAGTGGCGGAAGCGGTCAAAGCAAGCGAATAGCAAGCAACTCGCTTTCGTCTGATGTGCCAAAGGGGGCGGGCTCAAGGCCCCGCCCCCTCTCTTCATGTCCAGCTTCGCTGCGCAAAGGCGTACTCGCGTGTGTTTGCGCGAGCGCTTAACTGCGGTCATACTCCCCGCAAATGCTAACAATTTTCATGATTAAAAAGGGGAGACAATGCGAGCTGGCGCGCAAACCCTCACACTGCTCGGAGTCCCGAGGACCTTCTTGATCCTCGCCGCGCTCGGCGAGGGGCCAAAAGGGCAAACCGACCTCCGGGGGGCCGCCGGGACACCCGCCCAGAGCACCCTGCGAGGCCAGTTGAAGCAACTCGAGGCGACCGGGGCGATCCTCAGGCGCCGCCGCGACGCATTTCCCGGAGCCTACGAATACTCGCTGACCAAGGCCGGGGACGAGTTGCTCACCGTTGCCCGGCATCTTGGCGCCTGGTTGGCCAAGGGCCCAGAGGGGCCGCTGGAGATCGGAAGCGAACCTGCCAGGGCGGCCATCAAAGGGCTCGTCGACGCCTGGCTCGCGAGGATGCTGGAGCCGCTTGCGGGCGATGGCCCGCTCTCGCTCACCGCGCTCGACGCCCGCCTGACCACGGTCACCTACCCATCGATCGAGCGGCGCCTGGAGACCATGCGACTCGCCGGGCAGCTGGAGGCGACAGAGCGCGACGGTGGCGGCATCCCCCATTCCCTCACTCACTGGTGCAGACAGGGGATGGGCCCGCTCTTTGCAGCGGCCCACTGGGAGCGTCGCCACCGGCCGGAGGGCGCAGAGCCGCTGACCAGGTTGGAGCTGGAGACCGGCTGCAAGGTCGTGGCTCCCCTGCTGGCGCTGCCGCCCGCCACAGCCGGAGACATTCAGACGGCGCTGACGCGTCGGGCGCGCAATGCGCGGCCTCCTCGCTTCCTCGGCTTGCTGGAGATCGAGAACGGGACCCTGAACTTCAGCCAGGCCCGCTCCCGCCGCAAGCCGGACGCCGGCGCTTCGGGCGGCGAGGACGCCTGGTTCGCGGCCCTCCTCGATGGCGAGCGGGGAAGCCTGAGGATGAGCGGCGACACGCGCCTCGTGGAGAGGCTGCTCGAGCGGGCGCACGAGTCCGTCTTCCAGACGGACGGTCGACGAGGGGCCCGCCAGGGCACCGCCAAGACTCCCTCCGTTTCCAAATAAACCTGATTAATGACATAATGACCTCGCTTGACTGCCAACAGGGTCTACGGGAGCGGGAAGTCGGCGCGCTCAGGCGCGCAAGCCCTTGGCATGCTCGCCCATCCACTCAACGTGAGCATCCTGCGGAGCCTGACCACGGGCCCCAAGCAGGGCTCTGAGCTGCGGCGTGAGACCGGCTTCCCCGCCCAGACCACCATTCGCGCCCAGCTCAAGCAGCTCGCCGGCATAGGAGCGGTCGAGAAGCACCGCAAGAACCACTTCCCCGGTGTGCTCACCTATGAGCTGACGGCGACCGGACGCGGGCTGCTCTCGGTCGCCGAGATACTCGAAGACTGGCTGCAGGCCGCACCTCACTCCTCGCTGCGCCTGGGCGATGCGGCGGCCAAGGCGGCGATCAAGGCGCTCATCGAGGCCTGGGCGACCTCGATGCTCCGGGCGCTCGGTGCGCGGCCGCTCTCGCTGACCGCGCTTGACCGCGTGATCGCTTCGCAAAGCTACCCCGCGCTGGAGCGCCGGCTCAGCGCCCTTCGCGTCACCGGCATGGTCGAGCCCCAGCCGACGAATGGGGCCGGGACGCCATATGCCGCCAACGCCTGGCTGCGCCGCGGTGTCGCGCCGCTCGTCGCCGCAGCCCGCTGGGAGCGCAAGCACGCGTCGCACGACATGCCGGCGCTGACCCGCGGGGACGTCGAGACGACTTTCCTTCTCGCGGCGCCGCTTCTCCGCCTGCCCTCAGGGCTGTCGGGCAGCTGTCGTGTCGCGGCGATTGCGTCGGATCGGGACGATCGGCCGGCAGGTGCCATGATCGAGATCGCCGACGGCACGGTGACCGCCTGCTCCACCCAACTGAACGGCGATGTCAACTGCTGGGTGGTCGGCTCTATCTCCGCCTGGCTCAACGCTCTCGTCGTGCATGACCTCGACGGCCTCGAACTCGGCGGAGACTCCGATCTGGCGCGAGAGCTCGTCGGCGGCCTTCACAGGGAGCTCTACGGGGCGCCGCGAGCAAGGCGGGAGCCTCAACGCAAAGACCCGCTATCGGGGTGACTCAGCAGCGCGCCTCGACGTAGAGCTCCCGCTCCGCGTCGCCGGGCGACCAGGGGCGGCCGTCCTCGTCGAAGACGTCGGCAAGGTGGAGGCCGAGGGACTCGAATATCTCGGCGAGCTCCTCGATCGTGTAGATGCGGCGCTGGAAGGGCACGGGGTCGCAGTCCTGCGGGGTGTCGAACTCGACCAGCGTGCGCCTGATGCCGTCGAGCCGCCGGGTCGGCTCGTTCCAGTGCTGCTCGATCAGCTCGATCGTCTCGCCGCCCTGGAACCAGGTCCGATCGGCCAGGTGGGCTTCGACGTAGAGGACGTTGGGCGTCTGCATCAGCAGGCGTCCGCCCGGACGCAGGGCGCGGGCCGCGGCCTCGAAGGCGCGCAGGTTCTCCTCGTCGCTGTCGAAGTGCTCGAAGGCGCCGCCGCCGAGGCTGAGGACGACGTCGAACTCGCGCTCGAACCGCATGTAGCGGGGGTCCTCTTCGTAGAACCACGGCAGGAGGTCCTCAGCCTCCGCCTCGCAGCCGGCCACTTCGAGCAGGCCCTGGCAGACGTCGACGCCGATCACGTCGAACCCCTCGCGGCACAGCTCGAGGGTGCGCCGCCCGGTCGCGCAGGCGAGGTCGAGGACGCGCTCGGAGCCGTCGAGCTCCAGCATCTGGATGGCGAGCTGCGCCACCTCCTCCCCGCCGTCCTCGAAGTAGAGCGCGCCGGCGTTGGGGGCGAAGCTGGTGCGGTACCAGTCGACCGGAACCCCTGCGACGATCGTCACCTCTGCGCCTCCCCCGCGTCGTGCCCCATCGGCTCTCCTCCTGCGGTCGCAAATTCGGCGGAAGGTCGAATCTATTGGTACACACCCGGATTTGTCAAGGAACTCGATGTATTCGCAGACGCTCCTAGATACTCATGAAGGCCCCTGAAGGCTTCTGTGAACCAGATTCGACGTCAATCGCCGGTGACGTAGGGCAGCTCACCCGTGTCGTGCAGCTCGTGGCGCAGCGAGTTGATCGTCGCACCGGCCAGCAGCGCAAGGCTGAGCAGGTAGAACCAGAGCAGGGCGATCAGGATGAAGCCGAGGGTCGAGCCGAAGCGCGAGAGGCTGGAGATGTTGGAGAGGTAGAAGGGAAAGGCCCAGTTCGCGACGCCGGCGCCGACGGTTACGAAGGCCGCGCCCGGCCAGACGTCGCGCCAGGGCATGTGCCCTTTCGGCACCGCCCAGTAGATGACGCAGCAGATGCCGAAGACGACCAGCACGGCCAGGGCCAGCAGCAGCGCAGTGTCGATCGCCTTGATGTCGGAGAGGCCGAGCGGCAGGCGGTCGGTGCTGGAGACGAGCGTCGCCTCGATCGTCGGCAGCAGGATGCTCGCTGCGATGAAGAGCAGGACGACGCCCAGCATCGCGAAGGAGAAGCGCTTCTGCTCGATCCAGCCACGCGTGGGCACGTGGTAGATACGGCCGAAGGCGGTGTCCATCGCCCCCCAGAAGGAGGCGCCGATCCACAGCGAGCCGACGAAGGCGGCGATCCCGATAGTCGTCGAGTTGTCCTCGATCCGTTCCAGCACGTCGCTCAGCGTCTTCTGCTCGGTGTTTGGGAACAGCCGCTGCAGGTCGTCCAGCACCCCCGTTTCGACCCCCTTGATCTTCAGCACCTGGCCGAAGACGAAGAGGACGAGCAGAGCGAAGGGGAAGACGGCGAGCATCAGGTTGTAGGCGACCATCGCCGAGAGGCCGGTGACGTTCTCGCGGTAGGCGCGCTGCCAGAAGGCGCGCAGCCAGGGTCGAGATCTTCTCATTGGCCCGAGCGTCGGTCGAGGTCAGCGGGTGTGGAGAGGGCCCAGAGGAGCAAGGCGGCGGGCACGACGTTCGCGGACTTGCCGAAGTCGAGCTCTTCGCGGCTGGCCACCAGCGATGGGCGCCCGGGCAGGGCTCGAGCCGGGGCCGTCGCCTTGCGCCGATCCAGGGCGGCCCAGTCGGCGACCTCGACCGCATCGATCTGCCCCCGCGGGCCACAGACGAAGTCGACCTCGCCGCCGCGGCGAGTCCCCCAGACATGCAGCGCCTCCGGCGAGATCATGTTTTCGGCGCTGCGCTCATACGGCTCGTAGCGGCGGTAGAGCGCCAGAGCCAGAGCGTTCTCCACCTCTGCGTGACGGTCGCGCTGCAGGCCGACGCGACGTGCCGTGATCGTGCTCAGCAGCGGATCGCCGAAGTAGACCTTCTTGTCCTTGGCGAGGCCGCCGCTGCCGGAGTCCTGCTTCCAGAAGTAGACGACGAGGGCAAAGTAATTGACCGCCAGCAGCTCGACGTAGCTCTGCACCGTGCGCGGATCGCTATGGCCCTTTGCGCGCCTGCGGGGGCGGCCAAGCGGCACGTCCATCTCCCGTGCCAGCTTCGACCAGCTCAGCTTCGACCCCAGGGATCGCATCAACCGCTCGAGCAGGGCCTGGGTGGCGGCGATCGAGGCACCACGGCGCTGCACCTCCTTGACCAGCGAGTCCCAGAGGACTCGCTCGACCTCCTTGCTCGGCTCGGGGCTGCCAGCCGCCGCCTCGACGACAGCCGCCGGCAGTCCGCCGAACAGCAGGTAGCGCTCCAGCGCTCGCTGCAAAACGGGTAGATGGACGCGCGCCTCTCGCATCGCCTCCCGCCCCTCGTCGGCCAAGATCTGCGCGACGGTCAACCCGGGGGCGGGCGGCACCGCCTCGTCGCTCGCGCGCGCAAACGAGCCGAAGTCCTGGGGGAGGATGAGAAAGTCCCGCCCGCGTCCCCGGCGCCCCGGCAACCGCTCCGCCGCGCCTTCCGCCAGGTCGGCGACGGAAGAACCGGTGCAGATGACGACGTCGCGGTCGATCCGCCCTTCGTCCCAAAGCGCCTTCACCGCGGTCTGCCAGCGGCCCGCCGCGGTCACCTCGTCGAGCAGCAGCAGCCGCGACGCATTCCCCCCCGCGGCCAGCTCCAGGGCGCGGTTGACCGATTCCACCAGCACCGACGGCTCTTGCCCCTCGAGCAGATCGAGCGACAGGTAGATGACGTCTCGAGGCTTCGTGCCGGCTTGCAGCGCCCGGCGCGCCAGCAGCTTCAGGTCGGTCGACTTTCCCGTCTGGCGCGGACCACGGAGCACGTGGATAGCGGCGACGTCAGGCTCGATTTCCTCGACCTGAGGGGTGTCGAGTCGGATCGGACTCGCACCCAGCCGTCGCAGGTGTGGATCCTCGTCCTCCCAGCTGGATTTGGCCCACCATGGATTCGAACGCAATATCTGGGAATCGCTCAGCATTGAGGGGCGGATATTAGCAGTTGATTCAGCATATATGCCAGGCCTTTATGCATTGGATTGGGAATATAGGGGCATGAGTGGCCCGGAGCGCGCTCTGGCGCGGCGCATCCGAGGTTGACCACACTGGGGTGGGGTGAATGTCGGATACGCGTCTTGCGGCACGCAATCGCTCGCCCGTCCGGCGACACCTTGACTTCAAAAATTGAAGCGCCTATCATGCGAACAGACGTTTGAGGTCATGCGGACGCGCAAGCCTCTCTATTCCTACTTCGCGGACCACCTTCCCGGTCCGCTTTTTTGACGCAGAAAGACGGGTGCAGATCAATGCTGGTTGCAGAGCTTCAGGAGCTCGAGGAGGTCAAAGGGCTGATCCACAGGGGTCAGCAGCTGGGCGTGCTCACCTTCGGCGACATCGCCTCGGCGGTGTCGGAGGTCGACCTCGACGAGTCCGACGTCGAGGACCTCTACGGCCACATCGAGAAGCAGGGCATCGAGCTCGTCGAGGACATGGACCCGGCCCAGAAAGCGGCCGCCGATGCCATGCCCGCCGACACCGGGCGCAAAGGCCGCCGGCGCAGCAAAGCCGCGATCGACCTGAAACCGGACATGACCACGGACAGCCTGCAGCTGTTCCTCAAGGACATCGGCAAAGTCCGCCTGCTGACCGCCCAGGAGGAGGTCGAACTCGCCAAGCGGATCGAGCGCGGCGACCTCGACGCGAAGCAGAAAATGGTCGAGTCCAACCTGCGCCTGGTCGTCTCGATCGCCAAGAACTACCGCAACCAGGGCCTCCCCTTCCTCGACCTGATCCAGGAGGGCACGCTGGGCCTGGTCCGCGCGGCGGAGAAGTTCGACTACCGCAAGGGCTTCAAGTTCTCCACCTACGCGACCTGGTGGATCCGCCAGGCGATCGCCCGCGCCCTGGCCGACAAGGCGCGCACGATCCGCATCCCGGTACACGTGGTCGAGAAGCTGAACAAGATCGGCCGCGCCGAGCGCAAGCTCGTGACCGAGCTGGGCCGCGAGCCCACCCCCGAGGAGATCGCCGACGTGACCGGGATCGACCCCGAGGAGGTCGACTCGATCAAGCGCTCCGCCCAGGCCCCGGTCAGCCTCGAGAAGCCGGTCGGCGACGAGGAGGAGTCCGAGTTCGGCCAGTTCATCGCCGACGAGAAGGCCGAGTCGCCCTTCGACCGCGCCGCGGACCTCTTGACCAAAGAGGCGCTCAAGGAAGCGCTGGAGAACCTCTCCTATCGCGAGCGCCGCGTGCTCGAACTTCGCTACGGCCTCGGCGGGGAGCACCCCCGCACGCTCGACGAGGTGGGCCGCACGTTCAACGTCACCCGCGAGCGGATCCGCCAGATCGAGAACCAGAGCCTCAAAAAGCTCCAGCAGCTGGGCGAAGCGCAGAAACTGCGCGAAGTCACCTGAGCCGCGAGTCAGTCCTCGAAGTCGAAGTCGTGGTCCTCGTCGTCTGACTCATCCCATCCTTCGTCGTCCTCCCAGTCCTGCTCGCTCTCCGGTGGAGGGGGCGGCCTCCACACCGGCCTGACTTCGATCCGCTCGAAGCCGGCGCGGAGGAGGTTGCGGACGGCGGCGGAAGGGCGGTCGAGCCGGTCCAGCGGCTCTTCGACTTCGGCGAAGATGGTGTGGCAGCCGGCGTCGACCGCGTCGCGGATGCGGCGATGCAGTAGGGCCAGGTGGCAGCCCTGGCCGCGAGCGCGCTCGCGGGTGGCGGCGAAGGCGAGCTGCGCGACCCCGAAGCGAAGCGTCGTCGACGCGCTGGCGGACGGGTACCCCTCCCGGTCCAGCGCCACGTAGCAGCGCCAGTAGTCGCGTCCGGGCAGGCAGTCGAAGAAGCTCCAAGCCGTCAGGTCCAGGCCGAAGCCCTCGCCCGGGTAGTCGCTGAACCCTTCGGTGAACTCCTCGACCTCGATCACCTCTATCTCCGGCTGTGCGGCGGGCCCGGCCGCCGAGGCGGAGCGAGCGAACCGCAGAAGCCCGGCGGCGCGGATGTAGCCGCGCTGGTTGAGCAGGTCCTCGGCTGCGGCCGACTCCGACCGCCCGAGGGTGATCGGTACGCGAAAGCCGAGGCCGAGCGACTCGGCCCAATCGAGCGCCTCCTCCAGATGCCCTTCCTCCGCCGCGCCCGGCTCGGCGGCTCCGAGCACGACGTTCAGCAGTGGCTCATGCGGCAAGCCGGCGACCACCGTCGCCTGCATCGGCCCGTACCAGCGGGTCTCGATCCGCTGCTCCTCGACCGCGTCGAGCACCGGCGCCCGCCAGAGGTCCAGCCAGAAGCGCCGCTCGAGCGCGTCGAGCACGACAGGACCGATTGCCTGACCGCGATCGCGATCAAGTCCACAGAAATCGGCCTCCCATGCCACCGGTCCAGCTTACGGTACGCGAGAAGTTTGCACAAGGAACTACGATTAATGTCTAGGGGCGCGGCGGGGAGCAGCCCAAAACTCGATGCCCCCTGCACGGAACTCGAGGCAACTTGCCCGATCACCCCGCTGAGCCAAGAGCGAGCCCAGCGGGCGATCGGACGAACAACGATCGGTGAATGCCCGGGGAGAGCCATCCCCTAACTGGCACCCGACGTCCTTTCTAGCACAAACTGTGCCCATATTTCAAGATTTCTTAGCAAAAGACGTCCGAGCCGGTCCGCCCCCGCCCCGACGGCGGACCGTATGATGCTGCGTATGAAAGAAAGGGTGACGATCTCGGTCGAGCCCGATGCGCTCGACGCCGCTCGGGCGGAGGTCGAGGAAGGCAGGGCCCCCAACCTCTCGGCTGCGGTGGAACGATCGCTCGTGAGAGCCAAGAAGAGGCGGGCGATGCGAGAAGCAATCACTCTTTGGGAAGAAGAGTTCGGTCCGATCAAGGAGGAGGCGAGGGAATGGGCGCGCAGGGAACTGGAGAGAGCGTGGAGCGAAATCTCGTCCTCGACGCGGGAGCGCTGATCGGCTTCGAGCGCGGCAGTCAGATGATGGCCGTCTTGATCGAGCAGGCAGAGGAGCGCGGCGACGCCGTCGTGATCCCGGCAAGCGCGCTGGGTCAAGTGTGGCGGGGTGGACCGAAGGCGGCCAAGCTGGCCAAGCTGGCCGAGGCTTCGGAGATCGACGCGTTGGATGAGCGTCGAGCAAAGGAAATAGGCGCCAGGCTCGGCGATCGTGGGGGTAACGACATCGTGGACGCCCACGTCGTCTGCTGCGCCGTCGAGCGCAAAGCCGCGGTCGCCACCTCTGACGTGGATGACCTGGAGTTACTGGTCGTGCCCGGCGAGACCGTGCGCCTCATGCCCGCTTGATCGCCAGGCGTCAGCCTTCCTCAGACATTCGTCTACCAAGACAATAAGTTACACTTTCGTGTCCCACCTGTCACACCTTTCTCCCTAGAGTGGAGGACATGGAGGCATTGGCACGGCAGAGCTGGACAGACGATCGCCTTGACGACCGCTTCGACCACCTCGAAGGGGAGATGGACCAGCGCTTCACCCGGGTCGAAGGGGAAATGGACCAGCGCTTCTCCCGGGTCGAAAGGGAGATGGATCAGCGCTTCACCCGGGTCGAAGGAGAAATGGATCAGCGGTTCACCCGGGTCGAAGGCGAAATGAAGGCCGGATTCGCTCGCCTGGACGGGGAGATCAAGGAGTTGCGGACCGAGATCAAAGAGAGCAATGCGGAACTGCGGGCCGAGATCAAGGGGGCCAATGCGGAACTGCGGGCGGAGCTGGCGGCGCTCAACCGCACGTTGATTCAGGCCGGCTTCGGTCTGGCGGCCGCCGTGATCGCCGGCGTCCTCCTTCACCTGTTCTAGGGCTCCGACCGCTATTCAGCCGCCGGCACGCCGCCCGCCACCACGTTGACGAAGTTCTCCAGGTGCCTCGTCGTCCAGCACTCGAAGGCGCCGTCGCAGTAGCGCTCGTAGGCGGCCATCACCGAGTCGCCGTAGTTCCAGTAGAGCTTCGGCTCGGGATTGAGCCAGAAGAGGCGGCCGGCCCGCTCGGAGACCTGGGCGAAGACCTCGGCGTGGGGCTCGCGGCCGTTGGTGCGGGCGTCGCCCAGCACGATCACGGTCGAACGCGGGTCGAGGTCGTCGGAGATCTCGGTGAGGAACTCGAGCCAGACGCGGCCGTAGTCGGTGTAGCCGGAGACGTCGGCGACGCCGCCCTCGCTGGAGACGCGCCTGGCGATCTCGCGGAAGTCGCGCTCGTGCTCGAAGATCTCCGTCACCTCGGAGATCCGCTCGATGAAGACGAAGCTGCGCAGCTTGCGGAACGAGTCGTGCAGCGCGTGCAGGACCGAGAGGAAGAAGACGCTGGCCGAGGTGACGCTGGTCGAGACGTCGCAGAGGACGTAGATCTCCGGCCGGCGGGGGCGCTTGGGCCGGTAGCGCAGGTGCATCGGCACGCCGCCGGTCTCCAGCGAGGCGCGCAGCGTGCGCCGCACGTCGACCGACTGCGCCTTGCGCCGTCCGCGCTGCTCGTGCCCCAGCGTCGCCAGCCGCCGCTTCATCTGGGAGACGGCGCGGTGCACCGCGGCCAGGTCCTGGGTCGGGCTGGTCGGCAGCGCCCGGTCGAGCTCGGCCAGCGGCCGCGCCGGCGGCAGCGTCTCGGTCCGCTCGATCAGGTCGCGTTCGAGCTCGCGCCGCAGGTGGCGCTCGAAGCGGTTGAGCTGCTCGCGGTCGATCGGCGGCCGCTCGCCGACCCCGTCGCTCGCCTCGCCCTGCTGCGGCTGCGTCCCGGCCGAGAGCTCCAGCGTGCGGCGGATCCTCTGCACGTCCACCCCGACCACGCCCGAGCCCTCGCCCTGGCGGCCGAAGGCGGCGATCGCCAGCCGCGCCAGGTCGCGCATCGCGTCGTCGTCCCCGTCGAGGATCGCCTGGCGGATCTGCTCGCGCAGCTCGTCGAGGTCGAGCCGCTCGGCGCCCTCGTGGCGCTGCTCGCCCTCCGGGTCCACCTCGCGCTCGATCGCCTCGGCCTCGGCGGCGCGGAAGAACCAGCGCTCGAAGAGCAGCTCGAACACGCGCCGGTCCTCCTGCGACTTGGCGATCGTCGCCGCCAGCGCCTCGCGGAAGTCGGCCTGGCTCTCCCAGGGCACCTGCTCCAGCGCGGCGAACGCGTCGAGGATCTCCGAGGTGCCGACCGCCACCCCCTCGCCGCGCAGCTCCTCGCAGAAGCCGAGCAGCTTCGCCGCCAGGCCCGGCGGCCCGGCGTCGGCCCGTGGCCCATAGGGCGAGGCCGTCGGGCTCACCCCGCCTGGGTAGGCGCCGAGAGCTTCATCCCCACCCGCTCCGCCACCAGGTCGATGTCGGTGCGGTGCTTGACGATGATCGACATCGACTGCTCGAAGGTCTCGCGGTCGATGTCCTCGGCGCCCATCAGCAGCAGCGTCCGCGCCCAGTCGATCGTCTCGGCGATCGAGGGCGGCTTCTTCAGGTCGAGGTCGCGGACCATCCGCACCACCTCGACCAGCCGCCGGGTCAGCGTCTCCGAAAGCTCGGGCGCGTGCAGGCGGACGATCTCCATCTCGCGCTCCAGCTCCGGGTAGTCGAGCCAGAGGTAGAGGCAGCGCCGCTTCAGCGCCTCGGTCAGCTCGCGCGAGTTGTTCGAGGTGAGGACGACGATCGGCATCGAGCTGGCCGAGACCTGGCCCAGCTCGGGGATCGTGATCTGGAAGTCGGAGAGCAGCTCGAGCAGCATCGCCTCGAACTCCTGGTCGGTCTTGTCGATCTCGTCGATCAGCAGCACGACCGGCTCGGGGCTGGCGATCGCCTGCATCAGCGGCCGCGCCAGCAGGAACTCGTCGCTGAAGATGTCGCCGTGGACGTCCTCCCAGCCGGACTCGCCGCCGGCCTGGATGCGCAGCAGCTGCTTGCGGTAGTTCCACTCGTACAGGGCCTTGGCCTCGTCGAGTCCCTCGTAGCACTGCAAGCGGATCAGCTCGCGGCCGCTGGCGCGCGAGAGCGCCTTGGCCAGCTCGGTCTTGCCGACCCCCGCGGGGCCCTCGACGAGGATCGGCTTGCCCAGCCGCTGGGCGAGGAAGGAGACCAGCGCCGCCGGCTCGTCGGCGAGGTAGCTCGCCGCCTCCAGCGCCTGCTTGGTCTCGGCTACGGATGCGGGTGCCTGCGTCTCATCCATCCGGCGATGATAATCCGCGCGACCACCGTGCCCGACCTCGCCCTCCCCCTCGCCACGCTGCTCCCGCACAGCGCCGGCCCCTACGTCGTCCTGATGCTGATCGGCTTCGCCGTCGCCATCGGCGGCCACCTGAGCGGCCTGCGCTGGCTGATCGCGGCCGGCATCGTGTTGATCTTCCTCGGCGCCTTCCTCTTCCCGCTGGCGCTCAACCTGACCGAATCTACGCCGCCGGCGCTTAAGAACCGCTAAGGCGCCATCGCTAGCTTAGGATTCCGCGCATGAACCGACTCCGCTTCCTCGCCGCCCTCGCCCTCCTCGCTGCGCTCAGCGCCGTCCTCGTCGCCTGCGGGGGAGGCGGCAGCGACAAGAGCGGCGAGAGCGCCGAATCGGTGCTCGAAGAAGCGACCCTGCAGGGGATCGAAAGCGGCAAGGTCGACCTCGCGCTCAACCTCGACGCACCCGGCTCCGAAGGCGGCAAGGTGAGCGTCAGCCTCTCCGGGCCCTTCCAGGGCGAAGGCAAGGGCAGCCTGCCGCAGCTGGCGATGAACGCCAAGGCGAACGGCAACTTCAACGGCAAGAAGATCGACTTCGACGGCGGATTGACGCTGCTCCCCAATACCGCCTACGTCCAGTACGAAGGGACCGAGTACGAAGTCGACCCGACGACCTTCAGCTTCGTCGAACAGACCCTGAAGCAGGCCCAGCGCGAAGGCGGCGCCGAAACCGGCTCGGCCGGGGCGGCGGCCTGCCAGGAAGAACTGGGCAAGCTGCACGTCTCCGAATTCCTCGAAAACGGCAAGAACGAAGGCAGCGCCGACGTCGAAGGCACCGCGACGACCAAGATCAGCGGCGACCTCGACGTCTCCGGCGCGATCGACTCGGTGCTGGAAGTGGCGGAAAGCCATGCCTGCCGCACGCAGCTCGCCGCCGCCGGCCCGCTGCCCTCGAAGTCCGAAATCGAAGCGGCGAAGAGCAAGATCGCGGACTCGCTTAAGAGCGCCCGGGTCTCCGTCTACGTCGGCAGCGACGACATCGTGCGTGAGATCGATGCCCAGGCGACGGTCGAACCGCAGGGCGGCGCCGGCGGCCCGAAGCGCGTCGCCGTCGAATTCACCCTGAAGCTGAGCGGGGTCAACGAAGAACAGAAGATCTCCGCCCCGCAGAATGCCGAGCCGCTGAGCAAGCTGTTCATCAAGCTCGGCATCAACCCGATCGAACTGCTCGGCCTGCTGCAGGGCGAAGGAGGCGGCGAAAGCCTGGGCGAACTGTTCGAAGGGCTGGGCGAATCCGCGGGCCGGTAGGCCCTCTTGAGCTTCTTCCTGCTGGCTGTCAGCTTCGCCGTCATCCTTGCCGGCGCGCTGCTCTTCACCAACGCGGTCGAGTGGCTGGGGCACCGGCTGCAGCTCGGCGAGGGTGCGGTCGGCAGCGTGCTCGCCGCGGTCGGCACGGCGATGCCGGAGACCCTGGTCGCGATCGTCGCCCTGATCGGCGCCAAGCAGGGAGCCGACCAGGTGGCGATCGGCGCGATCGTCGGCGCGCCCTTCCTGCTCGGGACGCTGGCGATGGGCCTGGTCGGCCTCTTCGCCTACCTCTACCGCGACCGGCGTGAGCAGGGGCTCGAGCTGGACGCGCACCGGCCGACGCTGGAGCGCGACCTGCTCTTCTTCCTCGTCTTCTTCGTCCTCTCGCTGGCGCTCGCCTGGGGGGCGCCGGCGGCGCTGCGGATCCCGGTCGGCATCCTCGCCCTGCTCGCCTACCCGATCTACATCCAGCGCACGCTGGCGCGGGGCGGCGAGGTGCAGGAGCACGGCACGCTCGACCCGCTCGTCTTCGAGCGCCGGCCGGAGCGCCGCATGGACCCCGGCCTCGGCGTCTCGGCGCTGCAGCTGCTGGTCGGGCTGGCGGCGATGGTCGGCGGCGCCCACCTCTTCGTCGACGAGCTGCTCAAGATCGCAACCGACCTCGGCGTCGAGGCCGTGGTCCTCGCGCTGATCCTCGCCCCACTCGCCACCGAGCTGCCGGAGAAGGTCAACAGCTTCTTCTGGGTGCGCGACGGCAAGGACTCGCTGGCGCTCGGCAACATCACCGGGGCGATGGTCTTCCAGTCGACCATCCCCTTCGGGATCGGCCTGCTGTTCACCGACTGGGCGCTGAGCGCCAACGCGGCGCTTTCAGTCGCGCTGGGGCTCGCGGGCGGCTTCCTCGCTTACGAGGCGCTGCACCGCCGCGGCCGCTTCGGCTTGCCCGCGGTGCTCGCCTGGTTCGCCCTGTACGGCACGTTCATCGTCGTGGTCGTCGCCACCGCCTGACGGCGCGTCTCAGTCGCGCGGGCGCAGGTAGACCGATTCGTGGCGGAAGCCCATCGCCCGGCTCAGCGCGATCTGGATCGCTTCCTCGACCGCGGGCTTCGTCCAGCCCTCCTCCGAGGCGTCGTCGGCGACCGCGTTCAGCGCCGCGCAGAGGAGGCCCATCAGCTTGATCGCCTCCATCAGCCCCGGCTGGAACTCGAGGCTGCAGAGCTCGATCGTGTGGCGGATGTCGATCAGCAGCGGCGCCGGCGGGATTTCCTCGCCGGTGACGAGCGGCCGCGGTCGGATCTCGCCGTAGACCTCGGTCGAGAGGATGTCGTAGAACGGCGCCAGCATCGGCCCGTCGCCGCCGAAGAGCAGGGACAGGTTGGCTCCGCGCAGCTCGGTGCAGCCGATCAGCAGGTCGCAGAAGGTGATCCGCATCAGCGTCTCCACGGCGCCCTCTTCGCCGATTGCGCGCAGCAGCCCGCTCGCCTCGGCCAGCGTCGGCGTGCCGGTGGAGAGCCGGCGGGTGGAATTGTCGGGGGCGATGCCGAGCGCCTGGGCGAAGCTCTCCTGGTGCAGGCGCTCCGCCCCCGGCCCGTCGCCCCAGCGGTCGAAGCGCTTGCAGACGAGGCAGGTCTGGCCCGCGATCCGCTCGATCGAGGTATGGGCGACTGGGAAGCCGAGTTCGCGGTAGGCGAGGCTGCAGGCGTGCTCGTTGGCGACCAGGCCCGGCCGCTCGGGAGCTTCGGGCTTGACGATGTGGGTGCTGGGCATTCCGGGCTGAGGCCAGGCCCAGCCATCGCCGTCCTCGTCGCGGATGAGCGCGAGCTTGTGGCGCTCGCCGGGCAGGGCGAAGCGCATCCGCTGCGGGTTGTCGTCGTCGAAGAGCCGCTCCGGGCGCGGCTGCAGCAGCTCCTCGAGCTCGTCCTCGGAGAGCCAGGAGAGGTCCTCGTCCTCGCCCGGTTCCTCCCAGCGGCCGTGGCCGAAGCTGACGGCGCCGATGCAGTCGGCGCCGAGCTCGGCGATCAGGCCGAAGCCGTCGCTCGGGTCGAGGCCGAGCTCATCGGCGATCGCGCGCCGGCGGGCGCCCTGCGGCAGCAATCCCTCTATGTAGGTCCGCGTCGCCTCCGGCCCGTAGGGCTCGGGGCGCAGCGGCAGCGAGTGGCTCAGCAGCGCCCTGGTCGGATTGGCCTCCGCAACCGCCTCGGGCGTGTAGGCAAGGCTGTAGTGATCGTCGCCGAGGCGAAACAGCCTGGCGACGCACTCCCCATGCAGATAGACATCGAGACTCATCTAGGTCCCCCCGGAGTCGTGTACTGGTCTGCTTTGTTTAAAACAACCTAGACCGATTGGGCGCCCGGCGCAACAGCCGGCAACGAATCGTCGAGGAACCTCGCCCGATAGCGTCAACTGCATGACCGCCGGCATGCCCGCAGGCGCCAGCGGAGGCTCACGCCACGGCCTCTGCGACGGCTGCGTCCACCAGCAGCTCGTCCCCAACACCCGCGGATCCGTCTTCAGCCTCTGCCGACGCTCGCGCGAGGACCCGGCCTACCCCCGCTACCCGCGAGTCCCGGTCCTGCGCTGCGCCGGCTACGAGCCGCCGTCCCCGCCATAGCGTCCCGCAACGGCTCGTGACCCGCGAGCGCCGCGTGACCCGCGAACCCGCGTGACCCGCGAACCCGCGTGACCCGCGAACGCCGTAAGCCCACCCAAGCGCCGTAGAGGTTTGGTCCGGATAGCGGCCCAAACCTCTACGGCGCTTGGGTGGGCGGGGAGGAAGATCGGCCGAAAGTGCGATTGACAGGGGGAGAGATCCACCGGCGTAGAGCTTTAGACCTCTATGCGGGCCAAACCTCTACGGCGATCAGAGCGAGGGACCAAGCGCGAGCTGGGCCATGCTCCGCTCGCCGAGCTGGCGACACGGCAGCACGGAGTCGTCTCGATCGATCAGCTGCTCGGCGAGCTGGGCTACTCGCATAGCGCCGTGAAGCGCGCCGTCGCGGGAGCGCACCTGCATGCGCTCCACCGCGGCGTCTACGCGGTCGGTCATACCGACATCTCACTCCGGGGACGCTGCCTCGCAGCGGTCTTCGCCTGCGGGCCGGGCGCCCTGCTCAGCCATTACTCAGCCGCCTGGCTCTGGGGCATCGCGTCCTGGTCGCCGATTCCGATCTCGGTCACCTCGCCCAGCCCGCGCGGTCGCAGGCTTCCGATCAAGCTCCATCGCTCCGACATCCTCACGCCGGCGGATTGCCACGAGATCGACGGCATCCCGGTCACCGCGGTCCCACGCACGGCTCTCGATCTCGCCGCGAGGCTCAAGGCCAATCGACTCCAGCGCCTCCTCCAGCGCGCCGAGGAGCTCCAGGTCTTCGACCGGCGCTATTTCGAGGACGTCCTCTCCCGGGCCGGAGGCCATCATGGCGCCCGGCGTCTGGATCGAGCGCTGGCGATCTACCGCCCCGCCCCGTACAGCCGCTCAGGATTGGAGCGACGCTTTCTCGAGCTCGTCGCCGAAGCCGGCATTCCCCGGCCAACCACAGGCTTCGTCGAGGCCGGCTACGAGCTGGACGTCTACTGGCCGGAGGTGCGCTTCGCCGTCGAACTCGACGTCTTCGAGACTCACGGCTCCCACCAGGCCTTCGAGGAAGATCGCCTGCGCCAGGAGGACCTGAAGCTGGCAGACATCGAGATGACCCGGGTCACCGGCCATCGCCTCGCGCGCGAAGCGCCACAGGTGATCCGGCGCGTCACCCGACTCCTCCGACAACGTCGTAAGCAACTCACCACATATGCGCTGTAGAACCACATGTGCGCCGTAGAGGTTTGGTCCGCTATCCGGACCAAACCTCTACGGCGCTTGATGGAGAGGCGGCGGCGCAGGCGAGCCGCTCAGCTCGCCATCGGGTCCGGCGCGCCCAACTGGCTGATTTCGGGGGCGTCGTAGACATCGCCGGGCTTGCCGCCGAGGGCGAGCAGGCGGATGCCGTCGTCTCCCGGCCAGACCTTGCGCATCGTGCCCGAGGCGACGCGGGCGACGTGGTCGCCGTCGAGCGGGAAACGCTCACCGGCGATCTCGATCTCGCCGCCGCCACGCAGGGCGATGAAGACCTCCTCCTGGCCGTCTTCGGCATGGTCGTGCTCGGGATAGCCCTCGAAGTTCGGCGGCATGTCGATGATCTGCATGCCGAAGGCCTCGACGCCGAGCTCGGCGCGGGCGCGTTTGAAGGCGCCGCCGTAGACGGCCTCCATCTCATCGATTTTCTTGACGGCGTAGTCGCTCATCCTGCTTCCTCCCGACTTTTGGCGGCCCCGGTTGGGCCGGATCGCCCGGATCTTCTCGTACTTTGGATTTCAAAGCAAGCTGCTGGTCCACCTCGGCGCCGTAGAGGTTCAGTCCGCTATTCGGACCAAACCTCTACGGCGTTCGCGGGCCGCTCCGGGACCGGCTAGCTTTGAAGCGTGAGCGACGCTGCGACCCTCTTCGATCCCGACGCTGCCGCGTTCAGCGGCACGGTCGAGGTGCTCGGCGTCATCTTCAGCGCCGAGGACGACGGCTACGCGGTGCTCGAGGTGCAGGACGCCGAGTCGGGCGAGGGCTTCGCGCTGGTCGGTCCCGTCGCCCACCTCAACGCCGGCGACCGGGCGGAAGTCAGCGGCGACTGGCAGACGCACTCGCGCTACGGGCGGCAGCTGAAGGCGCGCGGAGCGCTGCCGCTGGACCCCGCCGACCGCGCCGGCCAGGTCGCCTACCTGACCTCGCTGCGCCACATCGGCCCGGCGCGCGCCGAACGGCTGGTCGACGAGCACGGCGAGAGCGTGCTCGGCGCGATCGCCGCCGATCCCGAGGGGGTCTTCGCCGCCCTGAGCGGGGTTAGCGCGGCGCAGGCCGCCGCCGCGGCCGACTCCTGGCACGCCTCGCGCGCGGTCCGCGACCTGCACGTCCAGCTCGCCCCGCACGGCCTCGCCCACTTGGCGGCGCCGATCCACGCCCGCTTCGGCGAGCGCTCGATGGCGATCCTGCACGAGGACCCCTACCGGCTGACCGAGGTCGCCGGGGTGGGCTTCGCCCGCGCCGACAGGATCGCCCTCGCCGCCGACGTGCCGCCGGAGTCCGAGCGGCGCGCCCAGGCCGCGGCGGTCTTCGCCCTCGGCGAGGCCGAGCAGCAGGGCAACGCCTTCCTGCCGGTGGACGAGCTGAACCGGCGTACGGCGAAGCTGATCGGCCTGCAGCCTGACCCCGACGTACCGGCGCTGGCGCGCGGCCTGCTGCTCGACGAAGGCCGCGCCTACCGCGAGCCGACCCACGCCAGCGAGGTCGCGGTGGCGAGGACGCTGGCCGAGCGGGCCGCCGCTCCCCCCCACCTCGACCACGGTCCGGGCGAGGCCCCGCCCGAGGACATCGAGGAGGAGCGCCGCCTCACCGACGAGCAGTGGGCCGCGGTGCGCGGCGCCTTCGAGGCGCGGATCTCGGTGCTGACCGGCGGGCCCGGCGTCGGCAAGACCGCCTGCACCCGGGCGATCGTCGCCGAGGCGGCGCGCGCCGACGTCGCGGTCGCGCTCTGCGCGCCGACGGGGCGCGCGGCGCGGCGGCTGGAGGAGGCGACCGGGCACGAGGCGCAGACGATCCACCGGATGCTCGAGTGGATGCCCGGACGCGAGCCCGGCTTCCGTCCCGGCCACCCGCTGCCCGTCGCCCTGGTCGTCGTCGACGAGGCCTCGATGCTGAACCTGCGGCTGATCGAGGTGCTGCTCGGCGGACTGGCCGAGACGACCCACGTCGTCTTCGTCGGCGACGCCGATCAGCTGCCGCCGATCGGCGCGGGCAAGCCCTTCGAGGACCTGATCTCCTCCGGCGTGGCGCCGGTCGTCCGCCTCACCCAGATCTTCCGCCAGGCGGCGAAATCGATGATCACCACGGCCGCCCACGAGATCAACCGGGGCCGCCCGCCCCACCTGCAGCCCGGTCCGGATCAAGACCACGATTTCTTCTTCATCGAGCGGGGGACGCCGGAGCGGGCGCTGGAGACCGTGGTCGAGGTGGTCTCGGAGAGGGCGCCGGCGAGGTTCGCCGTCGACCCGGTCCGCGAGGTGCAGGTGCTGGCGCCGATGTACCGGGGAGGGGTGGGGATCGACGCCCTCAACGAGCGGCTGCAGGCCGAGCTCAACCCTCACGGCAAGCCCGCCCTGGGCGACCGCTTCCGGATCGGCGACCGCCTGATCCAGACCCGCAACTCCCACGAGCTCGGCCTGATGAACGGCTCGATCGTCTTCCTCCGCGACGACGACCCCGACGAGGAAGAGGTCGTTCTGGACACCGACGACGGCGGCAGCCTCGTCGTTCCTTATAGCGAGACGGCGACGCTGCGCCTCGCCTACGCGATCTCGGTCCACAAGGCACAGGGGTGCGAGGTGCCGGTGGTGGTCGCCGTCTGCCACCGCTCCCACTCGAGGATGCTGACCCGCCCGCTGCTCTACACCGCGATCACCCGCGCCCGCAGCAGCTGCGTCCTCGTCGGCGACCAGGCGGTCCTCGCCTCGGCCGTCCGCCGCGACGACGGTGGCGGCCGCCACTCCGGGCTCGCCGAGCGGCTCGGCGCCCCGCCTCCGGCTGCCGGCGGCCCTTGACCTGCATCTAGCCTAGGCGGGTGGAGAAGGCCCGCATCCCGTGGATGGAGATCGCGATCACGGTGGCCGGAATCGCGATCCTGGCGTTGCTGGCGTTCGCGATCGACCCGCTGCATGAGGCGGTCAAGGCGGCCCTGCAGGGAGATAACGACGAGGTCCGCCGCCAGATCGACCGGCTGGGCGCTGCCGGGCCCCTCTTGATCCTCGCCCTCACCCTCCTGCACGCGGTCGTCTTCTATCCTGCCGAGATCGTCGACGCGGCCGCGGGCTTTGCCTACGGCTTCTTCCCGGCGATGGGGCTGATGACCGTCGGCTGGGTCCTCTCGGGACTGATCTGCTGGGCGGTCGGCCACCGCGTCGCCCGGCCGCTGTTCGACCGCTGGTTCGGCGCTTCCCGGTTCGAACGGGTCGAGCGGGCGATCGAGCGCGGCGGCCCTTCGCTGCTGATTGCGATGCGCCTGATCCCGGTCCTTCCCTTCAGCATCGTCTCCTACGCGGCGGGGGCGGCGCGGGTTCCGGCCTGGCGCTTCGTCTGGACGACCGCCGTCGGCTACCTGCCGATCACCGCGATCGCCGTCTACTTCGGGACGCGGCTCGAGAGCCTGTCGCCGACCGACCCGCTGGTCCTGGGCAGCCTGGTGGTGCTGCTGGCGCTGCTCGCCGTCGGCCACCGCGCCGCGCGCCGCACGAGCGCTAGCGGCGGACGATCCGGAAGCGGAAAACTGCCGGCGTCGGATCGGTGAGGCCAGCGGCACCGTGCGCCTCGACCTTCAGCACGTGTCGCCCTGGCCCGAGCCGGCGGACGAAGCGGGCGCTGCAGGGAACAAAGGGCGAGCGGTCGACCTTGCAGAGGAAGGTCACGGACCCTTGGTCGGAGCCGAAGCGGAAGACCACCCGCACCCGGGGGTGGCGCGTGTGCACGAGCTTCGGCGGGTGCCTGAGGATCGTCGTCTCCGGATGGGCGACATTGGCGCCAGGCGGCCTTTCGATCGGCGAAGGCGCCGGCTGGAAGGGAGTCGGAACTGCCGTGTCGGGCGGCACTTTCACAGGCGCCGGTTCCGAGGGGGACGTCCCCTCCAGCGCATTTACGGCGTCGATCAGGCCGGCACCGATCGCGTCTGAACCGAAGCTGCCGACCGGCCTCGCGGTCCCGGCCAGCTTCGCGCGCACCTCGGCCGGCGCGAGAGTCGAGTTCCGCTGCAGCATCAGCGCCGCAACCGCCGCCGCATGCGGCGCCGCCGCCGAGGTCCCGCAAAAACGCCATTTGCCACCCGCGAGGAAGGCAAAGAAGGTGGTCACGCCGCAGTCGGTGGCGACGAAATCGGGCTTCTCGATGGTTTCGGGAGCCGCGAGCCTGGGCGCCGGCGAGGCGCCTTGGACGGGACCGTATTCATGCCTCACCGGCCCCCGAGACGAATATTCCTCCGGGACGGAGTTCGTGGTAAAGGGGACCGCCCCCACGCTCATGGCCGCTGCCGCGCCGGCGTGGCCGAAGATCGTCGGACCGACCACGTCGGTCCCTGAGGAGACCGGGTACTCGACTTCTTCCACCCCGCCGCCGTTCTCGAGTAGGGCGAGCTTCAAGCGCGGCTTCGCCGTCGGCGAGGCCGCCGGGTTGCAGGTCGCGAAGCAGCGGTTGACCACGAGTTGCACTCTTGCCGGTTCAGAGGATTCGTTTTCCCAGGCGATCACCTCTGCCGGCCGCCCGACGCTGACGTTGTTCCGGACCGATTCCGTCAGCACTTGCCCTGCTTCGTCAAGGAGGAAGGCGTCGAGGTCGCTTTCGACGCCGAACCAGGGTTCGGCCCACTGGAGGTCGAGAGTCAGCGTCGATTCGGGTTCGACGGTGATCCCGTAGGTGGCGTCGGTCCCCGTTCCGGGATCGAAGTCCATGCAATGGATTTCGGTGACTCCCACAGCGCTCGGGCAGCTGCCGGCGTCGCGGAATTCCGGCGCTTCCCAGGAGGCGATTTCGTGGCCTTCTCCATCGAAGAGGTTGTCGTTGCCGGCGGCGGAGAAATAGGAGACGCCTTCGGAGGTCACCTTGTTGACAGCCACGGCGATCGGCCCGTCCTGGAAGAACGGCTCTTCCGGCCAGCCGACGTCGTCGACGATCACGTCCGCCCCGGCGCCCCCGGCGGAGACGGGCCGAGCAAGGCGTTCGATGTTCTTCGCGAAGGATTCTTCGCTGAGAAAGGCGGTTGCGAAGGCCAGCCGTGCTTCGGGCACCAGGTCGTGGACGATCTGCAGCATCGCCCGTCCCTCGTCGCCGCCTTCGGCAGGCCCTTCCGCCACGACGTCGACCGGCAGCTGCTGACCGACGCACGGGTTGGCCGCCCCGGTCAGATCCCCCGAGGCGACGTCTTCCTGCGCGTCCGTCGCCGCGCCGGTATCGCGGTTGTAGGAGTCGGAGAGAACCCCCACCGTCCGACCGCTCCCGCGTAACCCGAAGGCTTCACGGGCTTCGTTCACCCGCAGTTGCCACAGCCCCTCGGAAACGACAGCGCCGCCTTCACAGGTTCCTTCGCCGATGCCGTACACGAGCGGCTCCCGCTGCTCCCAGATCGCTCGCACGCCGGGTACCGCCGCTATGGCTTCGAGATCTTCCGGCGCCACCGCGAGCGTGGCGGTCTGCCCGCCGGCCCCGGTGCTGACGACCTCCGCCCCGGTCGTCTGCAGCTCGGGAAGCGCCGTCAGGGATCCCGCCTCGAGACGAGCGGTGACGACGAGCCGCCTGCCTTCTCTGAGGAGGCCTCCGGGTCCGCTCCTCGGAACGCCTGCCGCGTCGGCCTGGGCCGCGAGCCCCTCGGCGGCAACAGCCGGCTTCGCAAGGCGGGCGAGAACCGGTGACAAGGGGCCCTTCCCCGGCGGCACGAAACTCGTCGCGCCTGCGGCGGAGGCAGAAAAGGAGACGGCAGCGACCGCGAGAGCAAGGCAGCAGCCGAAGAGGCGGTTGAAGCGCAACCCGAAAGACATCTCCGCATTCTTATCGGCTGCGGGCGCCCCTCGCCTGAAGGCGCTTGCGTCGGAAGTCACCGCCGGTTGATCCTGCTACCGTGCCCTGCGTTAGGGCCGGTAGAGACCGGCGAAAGTTGTGCGTAGCGCTCGCAGTCGTTGCTTTTGCATCCTCCGCGTTCGCAGCACATGAAGTGGAGGCAATGCATGCCCACTGGAACTGTCAAGTGGTTCAGCGACGACAAGGGCTACGGGTTCATCACGCCCGACGACGGCTCGAAGGACGTCTTCGTTCATCACAGCGCCATCCTCGGCGAGGGCTTTCGGTCCCTGACCGAGGGCGCCAAAGTGTCCTACGAGTCCGAAGAAGGCCCCAAGGGCCCGGCCGCCGCGAGCGTTCAGCAGCAGTAGTCGCTAAACGCTTCCAGCAGTAGTGCGAAGCCCGCCGTACGGCGGGCTTCGTCGTGAGGGCTCCCGGAGGGCCCCGTCCCCTACTCTCCTCACTCGCTATGAGCACCGCTAGAGAAGACCTGCGCAATGTCGCCATCATCGCCCATGTCGACCATGGGAAGACGACCCTGGTCGACGCGATGCTGTGGCAGACCGGCACCTTCCGCCAGGGCCAGGAGGTCGCCGAGCGGGTGATGGACTCGATGGACCTCGAGCGCGAGAAGGGGATCACGATCCTCGCCAAGAACACGGCGGTGAACTACGGCGACGTGAAGCTGAACATCGTCGACACCCCCGGGCACGCCGACTTCGGCGGCGAGGTCGAGCGGGCGCTGACGATGGTTGACGGAGCGCTGCTGCTGGTCGACGCCTCCGAGGGGCCGCTGCCGCAGACGCGCTTCGTCCTGCGCAAGGCGCTGGAACGGAAGCTGCCGATCGTCCTCGTCGTCAACAAGGTCGACCGGCCCGACGCGCGGATCGGCGAGGTCGTCGACGAGGTCTACGAGCTCTTCATCGACCTCGACGCCGACTCCGACCAGATCGATTTCCCGATCGTCTACACCAACGCGAAAGCGGGCTGGGCCGCGCTGGAGGAGGGGGTCGAGGGGAACGACCTGACGCCGCTGCTCGACCTGATGGTGGAGAAGATCCCGGCACCGACCTACGACGAAGGTGCGCCGCTGCAGGCGCACGTCACCAACCTCGACGCCTCGCCCTACGTCGGGCGGCTGGCGATCTGCCGCGTGCACCAGGGAACCATCCGCTCCGGCCATCAGCTCGCCTGGTGCCGCGCCGACGGCAGCGTCCAGCGGGCGGCGGTCTCCGAGCTCTACGTGACGCAGGGGCTCGAGCGCGTCAGCGCCGAGGAAGCCGGGCCGGGCGAAATCATCGCCGTCGCCGGGATCGAAGAGGTGACGATCGGCGAGACGCTGGCCGACCCGGACGATCCGCGGCCGCTGCCGGTGATCACGGTCGACGAGCCCTCGCTCTCAGTCGTGGTCGGGATCAACACCTCGCCGCTCGCCGGCACCCAGGGCGGCGACAAGCTGACCGCCCGCCAGCTCCGCTCGCGCCTGGACGCCGAGCTGGTCGGCAACGTCTCGCTGCGGGTCAACGACACCGAGCGCCCCGACGCCTGGGAGGTGCAGGGGCGCGGCGAGCTGCAGCTGGTGGTGCTGCTGGAGATCATGCGCCGCGAGGGCTACGAGCTGACCGCCGGCCAGCCTCAGGTCGTGACCCGGGAGATCGAAGGGCAGATGCACGAGCCGGTCGAGCGGCTGGCGATCGACGTGCCCGAGGAGCACGTCGGCGACGTCACCCAGATGGTGGCGGCGCGGAAGGGACGCCTCGAGCAGATGGTCAACCACTCGACCGGCTGGGTGCGGATGGAGCACCTGGTCCCCGCCCGCGGGCTGATCGGCTTCCGCACCGAGTTCCTCACCGTCACCCGCGGCAGCGGCCTGCTGCATCACGTCTTCGACCGCTGGGAGCCGTGGGCGGGCGAGCTGCGCACGCGCCAGACCGGGTCCCTGGTCGCCGACCGCCGCGGCCAGACCGCCAGCTACTCGCTGCTCAACCTGCAGGACCGCGGCAGGCTCTTCGTCGGCCCCGGCGAGGAGGTCTACGAAGGGATGATCGTCGGCGAGAACTCCCGCTCGGAGGACCTCGACGTCAACCCGACCAAGGCCAAACAGCAGACCAACATGCGGGCGGCGAGCGCCGACGTGCTGGTGCGGCTGGCGCCGAAAGTCGAGCTCTCCCTCGAAGCCGCAATCGAGTTCGTCCGCGAGGACGAGTGCGTCGAAATCACCCCCGACGCGATCCGCCTGCGCAAGGTCGAGCTCGACAAAATCAAACGCCTCAAGGCCTCCAAGCAGCGCGACAAGGCTCCGGCGCGCTAAACGCGACCCGTTGGGCCCCTCCTCCGCTGCGCGAGGAACCGGCCGACCCGTCGCATCACCTCCTCCGGTTCCCGTTCCAGCCGCGGTCCGGTCACCCGCGTCATCGCTATCCCGACAAGCAACAGGTCCTCCTGCCGTTCGCGGTCCCGCTCGAACGCCGCCCGTGTCCCGTGCGTCTCGAAGACGTCCAGTTCCACCGCGAAGCGGTGCTCGGGCCAGTAGCAGTCGAGCTCGTAGCCCTCGACTGCGTAGTTGGTCCACGGCCGCGGCAGGCGCGCCTCGATGCAGAGCTCCAAGAATCGCCTCTCGAGGCTGGAGCGCGTAAAGCCGGTGGGCTCGTAGAGCGCGACGGCCCGTCGCAGGCGCCCGTGGCCGTGGTGTCCAATCGTCCGCGCGAGCAGCTCTTCGACCGCCGCCAGATCGAAGAGCTCGAGATCTTCGCTGCGCTCCAACATCCGCTCCAGCCAGTCGAAGCGGACGGTGGCGGCCACGTCCAGTAGCGTCCGCGCCAAAGACGTCACCGGAATGCCCTCCAGCCGCGTTCGGTCGTCAGCGGTGATCAAACGAGCCTCATGGAGACGAATCGGAGGCCGCGGCTTGCGACGCACGGGCGTGGTCACCGCAAGCGGAGCATGGGAGGCGGTGGAGACGCCCCAGAGCCAGGCAGCTGAAAGATGGCTGAGAAGTGCTCCCGGCCCAGAGGCAAGGACCGCCGCCAGGCATTCGCCGTAGGGCGAGATGCGGGTGTGGCCCACCGCGAAGACGCCACGGTAAAGGCGATGCAGGCGGCCGGCGCTGACCGCACGATCAACCGCGCCTCGGGAATAGCCCAGCGGGCCCGTCAATTGCCGGATTGAGACAACTCCGTGCTGTCGATTCGCCAGATCAGGCAACGAAGGGGCTTCAACCGACAAGTGCGCCTGCCCTTTGCCCCGCATACCGATGAAAAGGACCGGCGGACCCTTGTCTCTTCCCTACCCCGCTGCTGTTCCTCGCTTTCTTCCCGCTCCAAGCGCACAAAAGCCGCCGGCCTTGAGCCGGCGGCTTTCGAAGCGGCTTCTGCGCTTAGACCGTCGCGGCGGCCTGCTCGGACTGGCTCTGCTCGGACTCCTGGGAGCTCGGGGCAGGCGCCGGGGCGCTTTCCTGGCGCGGGAGCAGGACTTCTTTGGCGATCACGAGGCGCTGGATCTGGCTGGTGCCCTCGTAGAGCTGCATGATCTTCGCGTCGCGCATCAGTTTCTCGACCGGGTACTCCTTGATGAAGCCATAGCCGCCGTAGACCTGGACGGCGTCGGTGGTGACCTCCATCGCCGAGTCGGCGGCGAAGCGCTTGGCCATCGAGGAGACGCGGCTGTTGCGGACACCCTGGTCGAGCAGGAAGGCCGAGTTCCAGACCAGCAGGCGCGAAGCCTCGACCTTGGTCGCCATGTCGGCGATCATGAACTGGATCGCCTGGTGCATCGCGATCGGGACGCCGAACTGGACCCTTTCTTTGGAGTACTCGGTCGCGTACTCGAGGGCGGCGCGGGCGATGCCCGTGGCCATCGCGGCCACACCCGGGCGGGTGCGGTCGAGGGTCATCATCGCCAGTTTGAAGCCCTTGTTTTCCTCGGCCAGCAGGTTCTCGGCCGGGATCTCGACTTCGTCGAAGGAGATGGTCGCGGTGTTGGAGGCCCGCTGGCCCATCTTGTCCTCCTTCTTGTCAACGGTGACCCCGGGGAGGTCGGCGTCGACGACGAAGGCGCTGATGCCGCGGTGGCCGGCCTCCGGATCGGTCTTGGCGAAGACCGTGAAGTAGTCGGCGTAGGTGCCGTTGGTGATGAAGCACTTGGAGCCGGTGATGACGTACTTATCGCCCTTCTTGACGGCACGGGTCTTCATCCCGGAGACGTCGGAGCCGGCGTCCGGCTCGGTGAGGCCGAAGGAGGCGAGCTTGGGGGCTTCGGTCAGCATCCCCAGGTACTTCTTCTTCGTCTCCTCGGAGCCACCGAGGGTGATCGGGGCCGAGGCGAGGCCGTTGGCCATCAGCGAGGTGCCGATCCCCGAGCATCCCCAGCCGACCTCCTCCTCGATGATGCAGCCGGAGAGGTAGTCGAGGCCCGGACCGCCGTAGGCCTCGGGGATGTGGGTGTTCATCAACCCGACCTCCCAGGCCTTGTCGATGATGTCCTGCGGCCAGGTGCCGTCCTTGTCGTACTCCCAGGCGACCTTGCGCATCTCTTTCTCGGCGAAGCTGTTGGCCAGCTCGCGCAGATCCTTCTGCTCGTCGGTGAGGGTGAAATCGACCACCGGTCGGTGCTCCTTTTCTTCGCGTTTCTCTTGAAGTCTGCGGTAGCGCCGCCAGCAGGGGGCGTTCCACTGATTGACTCGTCAGTCAATCGGCCCACAAGGTTAGCGGACCAGCCGGGAGGAGAGGGAGATTTGGGCGGGCAACGAGCCGTGGGACGAGCGCCTCTACCCTCTTGGGATGGCGCTCGCATTGGCTTTCTCCGCGCTCCAGAAGGGCGCCGCCGTCCTCCTCTTCACCGGCGTCCTGGCGCCGCTCGTGGGGTTGCTGCTGAAGCGGGTCGGCGGCGGCTGGGAGACGATGGGCAGCGGGCCCTTCTCGATCCTCAACGATCGTCCTCAGCAGCGCTCCGGCGGCGATGCCGGCCCCAAGGTCGACCCGGCGATCCAGGCGGCCGAGGTCCGCCAGATGCTGGAAGCGAAATCCGAGCGTCGCCGCCAGCGCGGTGAGGCTCCCCTCGACGTCGCGGCGGAGAGCGAACGGCTCCTCGCGACCGCCGGGCAACCCCGCGGGAAGGAGGCTATGGACGCCGAGCTGCGGGCGGAGGTACGAGCTCTCATCGTCGTCCGCAACGAACGCCGGCTGCGCGAAGGGCTGGAGCCGCTCGACGTCGAGGCGGAGACCGAGCGGCAGCTGGCCGATCTCATAGGATCGGGCTGATGGCGGCCCCCGAAGAGAACGTCTACGAGGTTGAGGAGATGCTCAACCAGCCCGGCACCTACTTCAACCCCCAGAGCGAGGTCGTCGTCATCGTCGACGACTCGGCGTCGATCGACCAGGAGGTCTTCAACGACGTCGAGGGGGCCGAGTGGGTCCGTGTCTCCGACGATGTCCCGGTCGACGAAGACGGGCGCGACCGGGTGCTGGAGAGCTTCGAGGCGCGCAGCCAGGGCAGCGAGGCGCTCGCCCCCGAAGAGCTCGAAGAGAGCGACGACGACTTCGAAGAAGAGGAAGAGCGCCCCGAAGGCGTCCCCCTCGAAGACGAGTAGCGTGCTCGAACCCGGCGACAGAGCACCCGCCTTCACGCTGCCCGACCAGAACGGGGAGAAGGTGAAGCTCTCTGATCTCAAAGGCGAGACCGTCGTCCTCTACTTCTATCCGCGCGCCTGACATCGGCATCATCCGGGTCTCTGAGCGCAAGCAGAGGGGAAAGAAACCCGGCCGCGAGGACTCCTTCGTCTCGCCCCAGGACCAGCTCGCCCGGATCAAAGAGACGTGCGAGCGCCAAGGCTTGACGCTGAAAAGCACGGCGGACGAAATCGATGTTTCCGGCGGCAAGCCCTTGGACGAGCGGCACGGTCTGCGAGAAGCAATCGAGGCAATCGAGGCCGGCAAAGCCCGCGACCTTTTCGACCAGCTCCTCGTCCCGCTCGACGGTGATCTCCAGCGCCTTGGCCGGCTCAGCGCCGAGGCGCTGGGCGCCCCAGTCCCGGTGATTCCACTTCCGCAGGTGCTCGCGGAGCGCGGCGGGGTCGGAGCGCAGCCGCTCGCGCTCGGCGTCTCGCTCGCGCCGCTCTTCCTCCTCCTGCTTCAGGACGTCGTCGTAGGGGCGGCGGGCGCGCGGAGGACCGCGAGGAGATCGAGGCCCTCCCTCTCACCCGCCAGCCACTCCCGCGCTGCCAGCGAGCGATCGATGTCCCGCGCCAGCGGAGTGGCGGCGACGAGCATCCGGCTCCGGTCGACGGTGCGCCCGCAGGTGGAGAGGAACGAGCGCGCCCGCTTCTCCGAGGTGGTGAGGAACAGGAGCGGCGGGCAGTAGCTGTTGCGCTGCCGCCAGCCTTCGCGCTCCACGTATTCGCCGTAGCCCTCGGCCTTCGCCTTGAGCTGGCGGGCCGACATCGTCCCCAGGTCCAGCTCAATCAGGCCGAGCAGGACGCGCCCGTCTGCTTCCTCGATCTGGACGCAGGCGTCGGGGGCCACGGCGTGCTCCTTGCCGTCAAAGCCCCGGAACGCCTCCCGCGCTTCAGCCTCGCGCTCGAAGCCGGTCAGCTTCAGGCCCTCGGGCAGCGAGATCTTCAGCGCCACGTAAAGCTCGCTGATCGCGGCGGCGTGCGCGAGGAAGAGCGGGTTCGGCTCGCGCCGCTCGCCGCCCCGCGGCGGCGGTCCTCCTTCGGCGATCGCCTCGCCCTTTCGCGTCGGCCACAGATGATGCGGTGCCGATCCGCGTTCCCGATAGGGGCGAGTGCGCCCGACGAGGCCGAGCTTGGCGAGGCGGGCGGTTCGATAGCGAAGCGTTCGTGGCGGGATCTCGGGCGACAGCAAACTGGCGAGCTGGGTCTGGGTCAGGACCCGGAGGAAGGAGAGGAGATCGAGAATGCGGCGGTCGAGGTCAGAAAGGGGCGCGCTGGCCGCGAGAGAGCGAGCGCGGGTGGGGCGAGTGCCACGAGGAGAAGAAGAGCTACCGGCCATCAGCGATCTCCGACTTGGGTGGTAGAGACTCGGGCGCGCCCGAGTCTCCGGCGTTCCGCGCTCTGATGCTGAATCCGCAGGGTCGGGCCTTGCCGATCGGGGTGTGGGCGATTGGCAAGGTCAGAGTCGGAAATCCGCCACTTTTTTCGCCGACGGGCGTAAAGACGAAGGGGCCATCACCCATACAGGGCGCGAGCCGCGAAAGTGGACAGCCTTTTTGGACGAAGAGTCGATCGCTGCCTCATGCTCCCTTCATCAACCGAGGCGGCGATCTGTCCCCGTTAACTGCCTTACTTGGCGATCAGCATCCCGCAGCCGAACGAGGAGACGAGTCGTTCACGCAGGCTCCTCGCTTTCCTGCATTGGGACTCAAAGACGAGGAGCGAGGCCGTCACCCGGAAGGTCTTCACCCGTTCCTTGGCTGCCCGGTTGGCGGCTTCCTCCTGAATCTTCTCCATCCGTTCGTAGCCCTCCCACGCGACGGCGTTTGCGTCTATCCAGCCCTGCTCGTCAAGGTCCATTTTCAAGGTCAGGACCGAGCGGTCCTTGCGCCGATCGAAGACCGCGGCCTCCACCGAATCGCGAATTCGGCGACCGAGTTCGTTCAGCGCGTTGGCGCTGATGCCCGTCCTGGTCGCAAGGGAGAGACGGTCCCAGTACTCGCTCGTTAGAAGCATCTTCAACGTCGCTCGGTAGCGCGTTCGAACGGAGCCGCGGACCCTCTCCTGCTCGACGATCTCGACGCAGTCCAGTTCCCGCAGGACTTTGGTGTGGTAGCTCACGTCTGAGAGTTCCTCGCCGAGCATGTCGGCCATCTCGCTAGGGCTGGCGCAGGTGTCGCTCAGGATGGCGACGATCTCGGTTCGCAGCGGATGACTCAGCGCCTTCGCGATCCGCTTGTCGAGCCTCGGGACATGGCCAGTCTTCGGGCGGGGCTTCTTCGTCCTGTCTTTCTTTCTGGGGGGCACCAGCGATCTCCGAGTTTGTTTGCTAACTGGCCGATTAGTCCAGAGAGTATTAGCGAGAACCCAGGCTAAGACGAAATAGAGAGTTCGACTGGTTTAACCGCTTTAAGTAGGCGACCCTTCGACTCGATCTGCCAACGAGTCGAAGGAAGGGGGTGCAAGCTATGACGATCGACCGAGTCGACATGGCCATTCCAGCCGTGTCCGTAACCAAGCAGGGTTAAGACCTGCAGAGACCGCCGGGGGTGTCTTTGGCTCCCCGGCGGCCCCTAGATGATTGATTCCACGCCTCAGGCGACGTAGTCGACCAGGGCGCGGCTCGGTCGGCCGAGCCTGTGGTTGAGCGCGACGCAGGCCGCCAGGGCCAGAAAGCGCTGGGCGATGCGGACGCGCAGGTTGTGAAGGGTGCGGGCGCCGTGGCGCTCCAGGGTGAGGATGTCCTTGCAGGTCCAGAAGATCGACTCGA
>DASTAY010000009.1:0-30236 GCA_035712345.1 Solirubrobacterales bacterium | reverse complement strand
ATAGCGGACCAAACCTCTACGGCGCTCCGCTTGGTGCGCTGCGCTTGCCGTTCTGTTTGCCATTGCGGCAGACTGCCGCGCGTGAACTTCGTCGAGGACGTGATGGAGCGCTCGCCGGCGTCGCGGCTGGGGATCGTCGCGATCGACGCCGAGGGCGAGCGGCGCGACTGGCACTTCGGCGAGCTGATCGCCCGCTCGGCCGGGCTGTCGGGCGCCTTCGCCGCGCGCGGAGTCAAGCGCGGCGACGTGGTGATGACCCTGCTCGGCAACCGGATCGAGTGGGCGCTGACCCTGATCGCCTGCTGGCGGATGGGCGCCGTAGCCCTCCCCTGCAGCCCGCAGCTGCGCCGCCACGACCTCGAGCTGCGCGCCGGCGCCGCCTCGCCGGCTCTCTGCGTCGGCGAAGCGCGCCTGCTGGCCGAGCTTCCGGACTCGGTCCCGGCGATGACCCTGGACGAGGTCGCCGCGACGCTCGACGAGGACCTTCCCCAGGAGACCCCGGCCGCGATCGAGGAGATGGGCCCGGAGGACCCGGCTCTGATCGTCTTCACCTCGGGCACGACCGGCGAGCCCCGCGGCGTGGTCCACGCCTACCGCTACCTGACCGGACAGCAGGCCCAGGCCGAGCACTGGCTCGGTTCGCGCCCGGGAGAGCTGGTCTGGTGCACGACCGCGCCGGGTTGGTCGAAGTCCGCCCGCAACGTCTTCCTCGCCCCCTGGCTGACCGGCGCCGCGGCGACGATCCACGCAGGTCGCTTCGACCCCGCCGAGCGACTCGACCTCGCCGAGGCGCTGGGCGTCCACGTCCTCTGCCAGGCGTCGACCGAGTACCGCATGCTCGCCAAGCGCACCGCGCTGCGCCCCCTCCCCCTCCTGCGCCGCATGGTCTCCGCCGGAGAGGCGCTGGAGGCGGACACCGTCGCCGCTTTCCGGGGGGCCATGGGCCTCGAGCCGGCCGACGGCTACGGCCAGACCGAGACCGGCCACGTCTCCGGCAACCTCGAGGGCGAACCGGTGCGACCGGGCTCGATGGGCAGGCCGCTGCCGGGCATCGAGGTGCGCATCGTCGAGGGCGAGCTGCAGCTGAGAGCCTCCACCTCCCCCACCTTCTTCTCCCGCTACCTCGACGGCGAGCGCTTCGAGGGCGAGTGGTGGGCGACCGGCGACCTCGTCCGCCAGGAAGACGACGGCCACCTCTGGTTCGAGGGCCGCGGCGACGACGTGATCGTCTCCTCCGGCTACCGGATCGGCCCGGTCGAGGTCGAGTCGGCGCTGCTGGCCCACCCGGCGGTCGCCGAGGCGGCGGCGGTGGCCGCCCCGGACCCCGAGCGCGGCGCCGTCGTGCGAGCGATCGTCGTCCCCCGCGAGCGCGAGCCGAGCGCGGAGCTGGCCCGCGAGCTGCAGGAGCACTGCAAGCGCCGGACCGCCCCCTACAAGTTCCCCCGTATCGTCGAGTTCGCCACCGAGCTGCCGAAGACCACCAGCGGCAAGGTCAAGCGCGCCGAGCTGCGCTAGACCGCCTCGGCGAAGGCCTCGTCGAGCCCGATCGGGCGGCCGAGGTGGAAGCCCTGGGCCATGTCGACGCCGTAGTCGCGCAGCATCTCGGCCGTCTGGTCGTCCTGGACGTACTCGGCGATCGTCTCCTTGCCGAGGCCGCGGGCGATCTGCACGATCGCCTTGACCGTGAGCTGATCGGCGTCCGAGCGCGGCATGTCGCGTACGAAGGAGCCGTCGATCTTGATCAGGTCGAAGGGAATGCGCTTCAGGTAGTGGAAGGGACCGAAGCCGGCGCCGTAGTCGTCGATCGCGACCTGGCAGCCGAAGTCGGTCAGCCGATCGGCGAAGCCGGAGGCGGCGTCGAAGTCGTAGACGTTCGCCGTCTCGGTGATCTCGAAGGTGCAGCGGCTCGGGTCGGCGCCGCCTTCGTCGAGCCGTCGCTCGATGAACTCGAGCACGGAGATGTCGGTCAGCGAGGTGCCGGAGATGTTGACGTGCAGCGACAGCGGCGCACCCTGGGCTTCGCGCTCCCCGAGCAGCTCCAGGGCGCGGCCGACGACCCAGCGATCGAGCTCCTGGACCATGCCGGAGCGCTCGGCCGCCTCGATGAACGAGGCGGCTGTCTGCAGCTTGCCCTCCTCGTCGGTCATCCGCAGCAACAGCTCGTAGCGCTCGATCCCTCCAGAAGCGAGGCTGCGGATCGGCTGCGTGTGCAGGCTGAGCCGGTCCTCGGTGAGCGCGTCGCGTATCCGCGCCGCGGTGGTCTGGCGGCGTTTGGGAATCGACTGCGGCTCGCTCGGGTCGCGGAAGAGCGCGATCTGGTTGCGGCCGTCCTCCTTCGCCCTGTACATCGCCTGATCGGCCGCCGCGAGCACCGCCTCGGCGCCGCCGCGGCCGCCGCCGAACATCGCGATGCCGACGCTGATCGTCGTGCTGACGGGCTCGGTCGCGGCGCGAGCGCCTTCGGCGACCTGGGAGCGCAGGTCTTCGCCCAGGGCCAACGCGCCTGCGGTGTCGGTCTGCGGCATCAGAACCGCGAACTCGTCGCCGGAGAGCCGCGCGACGATGTCGGTGCCGCGGACCCGTTCGCGCAGCGTCTCGGCGACCTGGCGGATCAGGTTGTCGCCGGCCTGATGGCCGAGCGTGTCGTTGACCGCCTTGAGCCCGTCGATGTCGACGATCATCACCGCGCCCTGGCCTCCGTAGCGGGCGCTGAAGGAGACGTACTGGTCGAGCTCGGCGCGGAAGCGGCGCCGGTCGAGCAGGCCGGTAAGCGAGTCGTGGTCGGCCAGGTAGCGCAGCTCGGCCTCCGTCCGCTCGGCCCGTCGCAGTGTCTCGAGGACGAGCTCGCGATCCTCCTCGTCGAGCTTCGCGAGCACGGCCTGGATCGCCGGCTCGCTCTGGGCTTGACGTCGTTCGTCGCTCACTCGGAGAAGGTAGACCTCAAACGTTCGAATAGTCCCGGTGGGTAGTGGGAATTCTCACGCTGTGACCCACTTTCGTCTATCCCCGTTCACCAATAGTTGGCCTCCCGCCCCCAGGGGTAGTGTGGGCGAATGAACCGGCTCGCCGGGGAGACCAGCCCATATCTGCTCCAGCACCGCGACAACCCGGTCGAGTGGTACCCCTGGGGCGAGGAGGCGCTGTCGCGAGCGCGCGAGCTCGACCGGCCGCTCCTGCTCTCGGTCGGCTACTCGGCCTGCCACTGGTGCCACGTGATGGAGCGCGAGTCCTTCGAGGACGCCGAGACCGCCGCCTACATGAACGCGCACTTCGTCAGCATCAAGGTCGACCGCGAGGAGCGGCCCGACGTCGACGCCCTGTACATGGAGGCCGTGCAGGCGATGAGCGGACACGGCGGCTGGCCGATGACGGTCTTCTGCGACCCCGACGGCGTGCCCTTCTACGGCGGCACCTACTTTCCACCCGACGAGAGCCGTGGCATGCCGAGCTTCCGCATGGTGATGGAAGCGGTCGTCGACGCCTTCGAGAACCGCCGCGAGGAGCTGCGCGAGCGGGCGTCCGAGACGCGGCGGCGGCTCGGCTCGATCGGCGCCGTCGAACCCGCCGCCGAGGCGCCGGGCACGGAGTTGCTGGAGGCGGCCGTCGAGACGCTGATCGCGGGCGCGGACAGGGAGCTGGGCGGCTTCGGCGGCGCGCCCAAGTTCCCCCCGTCCTCGGCCCTGGAGCTGCTGCTCGCCCGCGACGTGCGCGAGCCGGTCGAGCGCACGCTCGACGCGATGCTGGCGGGCGGGATCTACGACCAGCTCGGCGGCGGCTTTGCCCGCTACTCGGTCGACGCGGCCTGGCTCGTCCCCCACTTCGAGAAGATGCTCTACGACAACGCCCAGCTCGCCGTCGCCTACCTGCACGGCTGGCAGGTCTTCGGCCACGAGCGCTACCGGCAGGTCTGCGAAGAGACCCTCGACTGGGCGCTGCGCGAGATGCGCGGCCCCGAGGGCGGCTTCTACTCCGCCCTCGACGCCGACTCCGAGGGCGAGGAGGGGCGCTTCTACGTGTGGACGCCGGACCAGCTGCAGCAGGTGCTCGGCGACCGGGCCGAGGCGATCGGCGACTATTACGGCGTCACCGCGGCGGGCAATTTCGACGGCAAGAGCATCCTGCACCTGGCCGGCGGGGCAGGGGCCGCGGAGCCGGACGGGCTCGCGGAGGCGCGCCGCGAGCTGCTCGAGGCGCGTGCGCAGCGCGTGCGCCCCGGCCTCGACGACAAGCGGATCGCCTCCTGGAACGCGCTGATGCTCACCGCCCTCGCCGAGGCGGGCGCCGTGCTCGGCCGCGAGGACTACCTGGACGCGGCACGGGCCTGCGCCGAGTTCGTCGCCGGCGACCTCAGCGATCGCCACGGTCGCCTGCTGCGCACCTACAACGCCGGCGAGGGCCGGCTCAACGCTTACCTCGAGGATCACGCCTTCCTGCTGGAAGCGCTGCTGACGCTCTACGAAGCGACCTTCGAGCCGCGTTGGTTCGAGCGCGCCCAGGCGCTCGCCGAGACGACGATCGTCCGCTTCGGCGACCCCGCGCGCGGCGGCTTCTACTCGACCTCCGACGACCACGAGGAGCTGATCGCCCGGCGCAAGGAGATCGGCGACCACCCGATCCCCTCCGGCAACTCGGCCGCCGCGCTGGGGCTGCTTCGCCTGGAGGCGCTGACCGGGGAGCGCCGCTACGGTGAGCAGGCCAGCGGTGTACTGCGTCTCTTCGCCAAGGCGGCGCCGCGCCGGCCCGATGCCTTCGCCCACCTGCTGCGGGCGCTCGACTTCGACCTCTCGCCCACCAAGGAGGTCGCCCTGATCGGCGACGACGTAACCGAGCTGGCCGCCACCGTCCGCGCTGAGCACCGCCCCCATCTGGTCCTGGCCGGCGGCCCCCGAGGAAGCGACGCGCCGCCGCTGCTCGCGGACCGCCCCGAGGTCGACGGCCAGCCGGCGGCCTATGTCTGTGAGCGCTTCACCTGCCAAGCCCCGGTGACTACTCCGGGACATCTGGCCGACCGACTCTGAGAGGATGGGCACGGTGCGTGGCTCGTCCTTCACCTTCGCAGCAGGTCGCCGTGCGAAGTGGATCGTCTTCGCGATCTGGCTCGTCGCCATCTTCGTAGCCGCCGGCCCGGCCAACCTGCCGGCCAAGTTCGAAGACGCCGAAAGCAACGAGGCGACCTCCTACCTGCCGGGCTCGGCCGAATCGACCGCCGCTCTGAAGGCGACCAAATCCCTCCAGGGCGGCGAACTCGCGCCGGCGGTCGTGGTCTTCCGCCGCGAGTCCGGCCTGACCGGGGCTGACCGGCGCACGATCGTCGAAGACGTCGCGAAGATGACCCGCAAGCGCTTCCCCGGCGTGCTCGCCGACGGCGCCGCGGCCGCGGGCGAGGGCGCCCGGCCCGTCCCCGGCCAACCGCCCGGATACAAGCCTTTCGTCGGCCCGGTCCCCTCGCCGGACGGCAAGGCGGCGACGGTCACCTCCTACATCAAGGGCAACGGCGAGGGCGATCGGATCCTCGACCCGGTCAAGTACTGGCGCGAACAGATCGACGAACCGCCAGCCGGGCTCGCGGTGAAGGTCACCGGCGGCGCCGGCTTCTCCGCCGACGCGATCGAAGTCTTCGAAGGCATCAACGGCACCTTGCTGCTGGCCGCCGTAAGCCTCGTGATCTTCTTGCTGATCCTCATCTACCGCTCGCCGATGTTCTTCTTCATCCCGCTGGTGGCGGTGCTCTTCGCCGAGACGCTCTCGCGCTCGATCGGCTACGGCGTCTCCGAGCTCGGCGTGACGATCAACGGGCAATCGAGCTCGATCATGTCGATCCTGGTGCTCGGCGCCGGCACCGATTACGCCCTGCTGCTGGTCGCCCGCTACCGCGAGGAGCTGCACCGTGAGACCGACAAGCACGAGGCGATGCGAGCGGCGCTCGCCTCGGCCGGCCCGGCGATCTTCGCCTCGGCGGCGACCGTGATCGCGGCGCTGCTCTGCCTGATGGTCGCCCGCGTCAACGGCACCTCCGGGCTTGGCCCGATCGCCGCGATCGGCGTCGCCTGTGCAGCGCTCTCGATGCTGACGCTGCTGCCGGCGCTGCTGACGATCTTCGGCCGCCGCGCCTTCTGGCCCTTCGTCCCGCACACCCCTGAGACCGCGCCGTCCCCGGCCCAGCTCTCAGAGCGTTCGCGGCAGCGCTTCGTCGAGGGCAGCGGCGGCGGTGCCCTGCTCCGCGTCGTCCTCGCCTCCCTCGTGGTCGCGGTCCTGCTGCCGCTCGTGCTGCTCAACTGGCTGTTGCGGCGACTTAGCCGCGGCCACCTCCCCTCGCTGATCGTCGGGCCGCTGGACCGTGCCGTCTTCGGGCCCTACGAAGTGCGGCGCCACGAGCTCGAGCACGCCGCGGACGCCACCCACGGCTTCTGGGCGCGGGTCGGCGAGCGGGTCGCGCGCGGACCGCAGCGGGTGATGGTCGGAACGATCGCCGTGCTGCTGATCTGCTGCGGCGGCTTCGCCTTCTTCTCGACCGACCTGACCAGCGAAGACGGCTACACCCACGAAGTCGAATCGGTGGAAGGGCAGCACCTGCTCAGCAAGAGCTTCCCCTCGGGCGCCGCGGCGCTGACGGACGTGATCGTCGAAAGCCCGGCCGACGTGCCGGCGACGCGGCGCGCGGTCGCCGCGGTTCCTGGCGTCAAGTCGGTTTCGGGGCCGGTCAACCACGGCCCACCCGGCGTCCTGCTGCAGGCGACGCTGGAAATCGAGCCGTATTCGACCGCCGCCTTCGGCTTGGTCGAGCCGATCCGCGAAGCGGCGCACGGCGTCGCGCCGACGACGCTGGTCGGCGGCCCGACCGCGGTCGAACACGACGTCCGCGACGCCGCGGGTCGGGATTCGCTGGTGATCCCGCCGATCGTCCTCATCGTCGTGCTGCTGATCCTGATCGGCCTGCTGCGCGCCGTGGTCGCGCCGCTGATCCTGATCGGCACGGTCATCCTCAGCTTCCTCGCCGCGCTCGGGGTCGGCTTCTTCGCCTTCGAATTCATCTTCGACTTCCCCGGCGCCGAACCCTCGCTGCCGCTCTTCGCCTTCGTCTTCCTCGTCGCGCTCGGGGTCGACTACAACATCTTCCTGATCTCGCGCGCCCGCGAGGAAACGATCGCGCACGGCTCCAGGCAGGGGATCCTGCGCGCCCTCGCGGTCACCGGCGCGGTCATCACCAGCGCCGGCGTCGTCCTCGCCGGCACCTTCTCGGTCCTCGCCGTCCTCCCCCTCACCTTCCTCACCGAGATCGGCTTCGTGGTCGCCTTCGGCGTCCTGCTCGACACCTTCCTCGTCCGCAGCATCCTCGTCCCCGCCATAGCCCTCACGGCCGGCGACAGGTTCTGGTGGCCCTCGGCGCTCTCGCGCCCCGCGGCTAAAGAACCGGCAGGAAGTTCTCGATCTCGTACGGCGTGACCTGGACGCGGTAGTCGTCCCATTCCTGCCGCTTGATCTCGACGAAGCGGCGGAAGGTGTGCTCGCCGAGGGTGCGCAGGACCAGCTCGGAGTCGGCGGCGATGTCGATCGCCTCGCCGAGGGTCTCCGGCAGCTGCTCGATCCCCTGCTGCGAGCGCTCCTCCGGGGAGAGGTGGTAGAGGTTCTGCTCCATCGGCTCGGGCAGCTCATAGCCCTTCTCGATCCCTTCCAGGCCCGCCTGCAGCATCGCGGCGAAGCAGAGGTAGGGGTTGCAGGCGGGATCGGGACAGCGCAGCTCGGCCCGCGTCGCCCCCTCCTTCCCGGGGTGGTAGAGCGGCACCCGGATCAGCGCCGAGCGGTTGCGGCGCGACCAGGCGAGGTAGACGGGGGCCTCGAAGCCTGGGACCAGCCGCTTGTAGGAGTTGACCCACTGCGCGAAGAGCGGTGAGATCTCTCGTGCGTGGCGCAGCTGGCCGGCGATGAAGGCCTTCGCCGTGGCCGAGAGGTAGTACTGGTCGTCGGGGTCGAAGAAGGCGTTGCGGCCGTCTTTTGCGAGCGACTGGTGCACGTGCATGCCGGAGCCGTTCTCGCCGAACAGGGGCTTGGGCATGAAGGTCGCATGCCAGCCGTATTTCATCGCGTACTCCTTGACGACGATGCGGTAGGTCATGCAGTCGTCCGACATCCGCAGCGCGTCCTTGTAGCGCATGTCGACCTCGTGCTGGGAAGGGCCGACCTCGTGATGGGCGTACTCGACGTGGATGCCCATCTTTTCCAGCGCCAGGATCGTCTCCCGGCGCACGTCGGAGCCGGCGTCGAGGGTGGTCAAGTCGAAGTAGCCGCCCTCGTCGAGGATCTCGGGCACGCCGCTCTGCGGCTTGGCCGAGCGGAAGTAGAAGTACTCGAGCTCCGGGCCGATGTTGTAGGCGTCAAAGCCCATCTCCTCGGCGCGTTTGAGCGCCCGTCGCATGATCCAGCGCGGATCGCCCTCATAGGGATCGCCGCCGGGCACGCGGATGTCGCAGAACATGCGCGCGACGGCGTTCTCTTCCTCCGGGCGCCAGGGGATGATCGCGAAGGTCGAGGGGTCGGGCATGGCGATCATGTCGGACTCCTCGATCGGGTTGAAGCCGGTGATCGAAGAGCCGTCGAAGCCCATGCCCCCCTCGAGCGCGTCCTCGAGCTCGGCGGCGTTGATCGAGAAGCTCTTGAGATGGCCGAGCACGTCGGTGAACCAGAGGCGGATGAAGCGGACGTTGCGCTCCTCGACCATCTGCGCTACGTCGCTGGCACTCGTCGGCTGGTCTGCCATTCCCCGTCTCCTTCGTGGCTTGATGGCGCGGTCGGGCAAAGATAGGCGAACTGAACCGCCGAGGTGCAAAAGCCCGTATTACGGGTATGTGACGTTCGCCGCGGAGGGTTGCGACAGTGTCCGATTGGCGCTATAACTTACTTCTCGTAAGTTAATGGCTCAAAGTAAAGTAAAGGCCACTTAAAGGCTCTGCAAAGCGGAATTTCGCCATCGGAGCCAAAGGCGGGATGCAAGTGACTGTAAAAACGGCAGTAAGCAGATTCCAGATCCACGACGAGCTGACGGCGCCTGACGAGAGCGCACCCCTGATCAAGAGCATCCAGGCGGCCGGCGGCGCGGTGACCAAGTTCGTCGGCGTGCTCGCCGGCGCTCCGGCCGTGCTGCGCGCCTATACGCGGATGCGCTCGGAGCTGCGCGGCGGCGTCCTGCCGCAGGCGACCCGCGAGCGGATCGCCCTGGCGGTCGCCGAGCATCGCCACGACGCCTACAGCATCGCCCAGCACGCGAAGTCGGCGCGGCGCGCCGGTCTCGGCCTCGACGAGGTCTCGCGCGCTCGCAGCTTCAGCTCGGGCGACGAGCGGGAGGAGGCGCTGCTGAAGTTCCTCGAGGCGACGCTCGAGGCCGACGGCGCCCCGCCCCACCACCTCCAGGAGGAGGCGCGGGAGATCGGCTGGAGCGACGAGGAGATCCTCGAGGCGGTCGCGCACCTGGCGCTCAACGAGTTCCAGAGCCTGATCGCCAGCGCGGCTGCTCTACCGAAAGATCAAGCGACGCCTGAAGTATTGCCTTCGGCCGCATAGGCGCGCGGATCCAGTCACCCGCGCGAGATGCGTCTGGCAGAGCTTCAGTTCTCGACTACCGTGGCGGTGTAGAGCAGGCGCGCGGTTGAGTAGCGGCAGCCGTAGGTTGCCCGGGTGCCCACCTTCTGCTGGGGCTGGCCCTGGCGGACGTCGGTGGTGTTCGTGCACTTTCCCGCTTCGCGACTGGCGCGCCAGGCGTTGCTGGCCGGCAGGTTCTGGGAGAAGGCCGGAGCCCAGGTGGGGATCGTGACGCCGACGATGTCGCCCTTTTCGACCTTGAGCGAGGCGCCGAACTTGACCGTCTGACCCAGATAGGGGCTGAGCACGTGGACCGAGCCCTGGCTGCGCAGGTTGTAGCGGGGCGGCTCGGTGCCGGGCACGCGGCGCAGGATGGCCAGGCGGGCCTCCGGCGGGGTGCCGAAGAAGCCGTTGAAGAAGGAACGCTGCTGATTGGTCGGCTGGGCGAGCGTCAGCGTCCAGGCCGTGACCTTGCCGGCGCGCGGCACGCGGAACGGCAGGGTTCCCTGGCTCGTGCTCACCTGAAAGCCCGTGACGCTGCCGACCGCCTGGCAGGGAAGCTCGGGACAGGAGGGGTCCGGCATGGTCGAGGTGCCGCCGAGGACCACGGTCGTGCGCGCGGGGCTCGCGGCGCCGTCAGCGGCGACCGCTGCGACCAGGGCGATGAGGCAGACCGCCAGCCCGATGATTGAAGACCTCGACATCCGTGCTCCTCTCGTTGAAAAAGCCCTGCTGGGACGGGAAGAGTAGCTGGACCGGCGGCCGCGAGCCGCGGTCGAGCCTTCAGCCCGAATTCCGCGCGTACTGGACGGCGACCGCGTAGCCGACCCGCCCGGAGCCGTCGAAGTGCAGGGCGCGGCGGGCGCCGTTGGTCAGGTCCCAGGCATTGCCGCGGCTGTAGGGACCGCGGTCGATGACCCGGGTGACGATCGCGTGGCCCCGATAGACGAACTTGACCGCGGTGCCGCAGGGGAGGTTGCGGTGGGCGACCCCGATCGTGTGCGGGCCCAGAACCTGGCCGCAGGCGGTGCGGCTGCCATAGAAGCCGGGGCCGTACCAGGTGGCGCCGGCCCAGCGCAGAGCGGTGAAGACGATTCCGCTGCCGGCCTCGGCTTCGCTCGCTACCCCGCTCGAGGCGCCGCCGGTGTCGCCCTGGGCAGAGCCTGCGGCCAGGGCGAGGCTCGCGGCGCTGAGCAGCAGGGCCGCACGAAATCGGTATTTCCGCCAGGGGCGGCTTGCGTCTGTCTTCATGGCTCTTTCGGGCGCTTACGGGGTTAGCTGACGGGCTCGCGCTGAAAGAGCTGCGCTACGCGGCGGGTGCCGACGATTCGCCCCAACTTTTGGGTCCCCCGCTCTTCGCGATATGTGGCGAAGATTCAGCGGAAGTTGGCAGCACGTTAGCAAACGCTAAGACAGAAAATCGTGCAGAGGTTGGAAAGGCCCCTCTCGCGAGCGAGAGGGGCCTTCCGCAGCGGGCCTGTAAGCCGGATCCTGTCGAGAGCGACCATCTATCTCAGCGGGGCCGAAGCCCCGCGGGCCGCCGAGGCGGCTGCGGCCTACCTGGATCTCGCCGGGCAGGGTCGACGATCCTGTTTGGCCTTGCACCGGGCGGGGTTTGCCTGGCCGCCGCGTCACCGCGACGCCGGTGCGCTCTTACCGCACCTTTTCACCTTTGCCTGTACGCAGCTCACGTGTGGCTGCGCCATCGGCCGTGTGTTTCTGTGGCACTTTCCCGCGGGTTTCCCCGGGTGGGCGTTACCCACCGCCGTGCCCTTCGGTGTCCGGACTTTCCTCGAGGGGTTTTCTCTCCCCCCGCGGTCGCTCAGCCCGCACTCTGAATGGTATGCGCAGTCCAGCAACCTGCCAACCCCGGGCCGGCGATTGCATCGAATATCCTGCGCGGCTAATGCCGGTTGCCGTCGTCACCGGAGCGGGTGGTGGGCTCGGGCGCGCGGCGGCTGCCACACGCGGCGGATCGCTCGACCTCTGGGTCAACAATGCGGGGGTGCTCGCCACCGGCCGCTCCTGGGAGCAGAGCGAGCGGACCCGTAGGACGATGCTCGAGGTCAACGCGCTGGGCACGATGAACGGCACGATCGCAGCGCTGGAGAGGATGGTCCCGGCGGGCAAGGGGCACGTGATCAACGTGATCTCCCTGGCCGGGCTCGTGGCGGCGCCGGGAGAGGTCAGCTACTCGGCCAGCAAGCATGCGGCGATCGCCTTCACCCTGGGCACGCTCTTCGACCTGCGTCGCTCCGGGATCTCCGGGGTCGAGCTCTCGGCCGTCTGTCCCGACGGCATCTGGACGCCGATGATCGAGGACAAGCTCGACGACCCGGCCGCGGCCGGGTCGTTCTCCGGTGAGCTGCTCACCCCCGAGCGGGTCGCAACCGAGGTCGGCAAGCTGGCCGAACGGCCGCGCCCCCTGCTCGTGCTGCCTCGCTGGCGTGGCCCGGTGCTGCGCCTGTTCGACACCTTCCCTCGCCTCGCGCTGCGACTGCTGCCGCTGGTGATGCGCGACGCGCGGCGCAGGCAGCGTCGCTACAAGAAGCTGATCGAAGCCGGCCGCTGGCCCTGACGCGTCAAACTTTTCGGACTACGCCGATCACGCGGCCGATCACGCTGACCTCGGCGCTGCGGATCGGCTCCATCGTCTCGTTCTCCGGCTGCAGGCGAATGTGGTCGGATTCGCGGAAGAAGCGCTTGACCGTCGCCTCTTCGCCGATCAGCGCGACGACGATCTCGCCGTCGGTCGCGTCCTGGGCCGGGCGGACGATCACGTAATCGGCCTCGAAGATCCCGGCGTCCTTCATGCTTTCGCCGCGCACTCGCAGCACGTAGTCGCCTTCCTCGCCGCCGACCACGTCGGGGATCTCGATGTACTCCTCGATGTTCTCTTCGGCGAGGATCGGGGCGCCGGCGGCGACATGGCCGACCAGCGGCAGGCCGGCCTGCTCGGGCAGGATCGTCTTCTTCGCCTTGTCGAAGAGCAGCTCGATCGCCCGCGGCTTGGACGGATCCCGCCGCAGCAGGCCGATCTTCTCCAGGTTCGCCAGGTGCGCGTGGACGGTCGAGGACGAGTGCAGCCCGACCGCTTTGCCGATCTCGCGGACGGTCGGCGGGTAACCGGTTTTCTCCGCGTAGCGGCGGATGAAGTCGAAGATCTCCTTCTGCCTCTTGGTCAGGTCAAGGTCCACCCGGGGCTCCTCCTCTTCAACAAGCGCAGACGTTCGAACACCTGTTCGCAGAGTACCGCCCCACCCGGACACGCGCAAGCAACGCCCACCGGCAACATACGCTCGCCCATCTCCCCCGCCGCCAAACATCTAGAATCGCCAGCCCACGCGGCTGTGGCGGAACTGGTAGACGCGCAAGCTTGAGGGGCTTGTGTCCTTTACGGGACGTGATGGTTCGACTCCATTCAGCCGCATTGCAAAATGCAGGAGACGCGCTTCGCTGACTCGGGAGCGGCTTTTGCCGAAGACGTCCTCGGCGTGCGGTGCCGTAGCTTCTCTGTCACATGAGAGCGACGCGACATCGACTTCTGCCTCCCATGTTGCTCGGTGCCGCCATGGCCCTGCTCACGCTTGGCTTTCCGCCGCCGGCGGCCGGAGCCGGCTCGCAGCTCGTCTTCTCCACCTATCTCGGCGGCGCCTTCAAGTACGGGGACATCGGCAACGACGTCGCCGTCGACCCGGCCGGGAACGTCTACGTCACCGGGCGCAGCTACTACTCGAACTTCCCGGTGACGCTGGGGGCGTTCCAGACCACCCACCGCAACCTCGGCCCCTTCGACACGACGGCCTTCGTCGCCAAGTTCGACCCGACCGGCAGCCGGCTGATCTACGCGACCTACCTCGGTGGCGAAGGCGGTGAAACGAGCGGCGAAGGGATCGCCGTCGATGCGGCAGGCGACGCATACGTCTCCGGATACGCCAGCTCGAAGAACTTCCCGACGACGCCGGGGGCGCTCCGCGCAGGCGGGACCGGCGGGTTCGTGACGAAAGTGAACCCGGCGGGCAGCGGGCTCGTCTATTCGACCCTGCTCGGCGACCCGACCACCCACGCCGGGGGAATCGCGGTCGACGCGGCGGGCGATGCCTACGTGGCCGCCGGAACGGTGACGAAGCTCGACCCTTCGGGCGCGCTCGTCTACTCGAGCTCGCTGGGCGGCCACGCGAGCGCCGCCGACGTCGCGGTAGATCCGGCCGGCGGCGCCTACGTAGCCGGCAGCGCCTCCGAGGGCTTCCAAGCGACCCCCGGGGCCTTTCAGGGCAACGGCGCCGGGGCCTTCGCGGCGAAGCTGGAGCCGTCCGGGCAGGGCTTCGCCTACTCGACCCTGCTCGGCATCCCGAAGCGGGGCGCCAGCGCGATTGCCGTCGACGCCGCCGGCGACGCGTACATCGCCGCCGGCAAAACGGTGAAGCTGAATCCCGCCGGCGCCCTCGCCTACTCGAGCTCGCTGAGCGGGGCGAGAGCCGCCGACGTCGCCGTCGATGCGACCGGCGACGCCTTCGTGACCGGGGCCAATCGCTCATCTCGGTTCCGGACCACGAGCGGGGCGCTGGAGCGCCACCGCGCACCCGGCCGGCGGCGCCCCAACACGCCTTTCGTCGCCGAGCTCAACCCGGACGGAAGCGGGCTCGCCTACGCGACCTACCTCGGCGGCGCAAGCGACTTCGCCTCCGCCGTCGCGGTCGGCCCGGATGGCGATCCATACGTCACCGGCGGAACCATCTCCGGCGTCCTCCCCACCAGCCCCGGCGCCTTCCAGCGCAAGAGCCACAGCCGCGAAGGCTACGCGGCCTTCGCCACGGCGCTCGACCCGTCGGGCCAACCGGTCCCAGGCCTCTCGATCGAAACGATCGAGAGACGCGGCGATCGCGTCCGCCTGCGCGGCAGGCTCGACCCCGGCGCCGAGGGGACGCTCGAAGCAAGCGCTCGCGCCGGCCAGAGACAAAGGCGGATGACCTTGCGGCGGCGCAGCGGAACGTTCGTGGCGACGGCCAAGCTCGACAGGGGACCCTGGACAATCGTCATCTCCTTCGACGGACGTGGTGGGTGGCAAGGCGAGGGCGTCTGCCGCAGGGCCCGCCTCGGTCCAGACCGACCGCGCAACTGGGCCCCGGTGCGAAGCCGGGGCTGCAGCTGAGGCCCCGTCGGCGCACAGGGAACGGCGAATCGGGGCGGAGCGCCACCCGGCAGCGCGCCCCGCCCCTCGCCCCTTCAGGCGGCTGCAGACACCTCTGCGTCGCCCCCCTCCGGGAGGTCACGGGGAGTCGAGGCCCCGTGGCCGTCAGAGGAGGACGGGCCGCTGAAGCTCTTGATCTGTCCCGGGCGCAAGTGGACGATCTGCCCGTCGCGCAGCTCGAGCTTCTGCAGCTCGGCGCGGGTCAGCTGCGCCCAGACCTCGGTGCCGTCGGCGAGGATGAACTCGACCCTGACCTCGAAGCCGAGGGCGACGATCCGCCGCACCATCGCCTCCTCGCTGCGCTCGTCGGGATCGAGCAGCACGGTCATGTCGTGCGGCCGCACGAAGTGCTCGCCGAGCCGGTTGACCTCGCCGACGAAGCTCATCACGAACTCATTGGCGGGCTGCTCGTAGAGGTCGTCGGCCGTGCCCGACTGCTCGACCCGGCCCTCGTTCATCACGACGAGCTGGCCGGCGACGTCCATCGCCTCCTCCTGATCGTGGGTGACGAAGATCGTCGTCACCCCGGTCTCGTCATGGAGGCGGCGCAGCCAGGTGCGCAGGTCCTTGCGGACCTTGGCGTCGAGAGCGCCGAAGGGCTCGTCGAGCAGCAGCACCTGTGGCTCGACCGCCAGGGCCCGGGCAAGGGCCATGCGCTGGCGCTGTCCACCGGAGAGCTGGGAGGGATAGCGGTCGGCGAGCCCGTCGAGCTGGACCAGGCTCAGCAACCCGTGCACACGAGCGGAGATCTTCGCCTTGTCCCACTTGCGGATCTTCAAGCCGAAGCCGACGTTCTCGAAGACCGTCATGTGCTTGAAAGCGGCGTAGTGCTGGAAGACGAAGCCGACTTCGCGCTTCTGGGTCGGCTTGCCCGATACGTCCTCGCCGTCGATCAGCACCCGCCCTGCGTCGAGCACCTCGAGGCCCGCGATCGCGCGCAGCAGCGTCGACTTGCCGCTGCCGCTGGGCCCGAGCAGGGCGGTCAACGAGCCGTTCGGCACGTCTATCGAAACGTCATTGAGGGCCTGAAAGTCACCGAAGCGCTTAGCGGCTCCCTCGACTGAGATTCCCATCAGGCGTCCTCCTTTCCTTTTAGGACGTTCATCGCCAGGAGAGTTCCCAACGCGAGCATCGCCAGGACCACTGAGGCTCCGAAGGCGCCGGCTTGGTTGAAGTTCTGGAACTGCTTTTCGACATAGAGGGGCAGGGTTTCGGTCTCGCCCGAGATCTGGCCGGAGACGATCGATACGGCGCCGAACTCGCCGAGCACCCGTGCGGTGGTCAGGACGACTCCGTAGGCAACCCCCCAGCGGATCGCCGGCAGGGTGACGCGCCAAAAGGTCTGCCAGGCATTGGCGCCGAGGGTCGAGGCAGCCTGCTCCTGCTCGGTGCCGATCTCCTGCAGCACCGGCACGGTCTCGCGAACGACGAAGGGGAGCGAGACAAAGATGCTTGCGAGGACCATCCCGGGCACCGAGAAGAGAACCTTGATCCCCGCTTCGGCCAGCCCAGGGCCGAACCAGCCCTGGGCCCCGTAGAGCAGGAAGAGCGAGAGGCCGATCACGACCGGCGAGATCGCGAAGGGAAGGTTGATCACGGCATCGATCAGGGCATTGCCGGGGCGGCGGTGGCGAACGAGCAGCAGCGCACAGCCGACGCCGAAGACCGTGTTGAGCGGCACCGCGATCGCGACCATCAACAGGCTCAGTTTCAGCGCGTGTAGGCCGTCGGAGGAGGTGATCGCTTCGAGCGGTGGTCCGAGACCGTGCTCGAAGGTCTTGTAGAAGATCGTCACCAAGGGCGCGAGCAGGAGCAGTGCGAGATAGCCGAGCCCGAGCGTGCGCAGCCCCCAGCGATTAGCCGACTTCATGGCGATTGCTCCAGCGCTGGATCAAGCCGATCGCGGCGAGCATCAGCAGCGAGGCGGCGAGCAGGACCACTGAGACGGCGGCCGCCCCGACGTTGTTGCCGGACTCGACCTGCTGGCGGATGAAGACCGAGGAGACCGTCGTATTCGACAGGCCACCGGCGAAGAGCAGAACGGAGCCGTACTCGCCGAGCGCGCGGGCGAAGGCGAGGGCGACTCCGGCGGCGAGCCCCGGCAGCAGATTGGGGAAGATGATGCGACGAAAGACGGTGAATCCGCTCGCGCCGAGGGAGGCTGCCGCCTCCTCCATCTCACGATCCATCTCGATCAGCAGCGGCTGGACCGCACGGACGACGAAGGGCAGCGTGACGAAGAGCAGGGCGACCACGACCGCGGCCTGCGTCGCGGCGAGATGGATGTCGAACGGGCTGTCGTTGCCGTACAGGGTGATCAGGGTGAGGCTGGCGACGATCGTCGGCAGCGCGAACGGCAGGTCGATGACCGCATTGACCGCCGACTTGCCGGGGAACTCGTCGCGGACGAGCAGCCAGGCGATGATCGTGCCGAAGACCGCGTTGATCGCAACCACGACCAGCGACGCGATCACCGTCAACTCGAGCGACCTGACCGCCTGGGGAGACGTGACCTGATGCCAGAAGGTCGAGAGCCCGTCTTCGAATGCCTGGCTGGTCAGGGCCGCCAGCGGCAACAGGACGATCGCGCTCAGATAGAGCACAACCGTCCCCCGGCCGAGGCCGGCGCCGATCCCGGACAGGCGGAATCCCACCCGGGGTGCTGCCGCACTTGCTGCGTGAGCCTCCATCGCTAGCTGGAGGTGGAGACTCCGAGTTCACTCTCGATCTTCGCAACCGAGCCGGTTTCGGAGTCGAAGAACTCGTCGTTGACCTTGCCCCAGCCGCCGAACTGGCTGATCTTGAACAGTTCCTTCGGGGTCGGGAACTGCTTCGGGTCGACGAGCTTCGGGTTGACCGGGCGGTAGCCGTTCTCAGCCCAGAGTTCCTGGCCTTCGTCGGACCAGAGGAACTTGAGGAAATCTTCCGCCGCGGGCTCCGGAGCGCTTTCGGTGACCGCGATCGGGGTTTCGATCTGGATCGTCGAGGGCGGGATCACGTATTCGATGTCTTCGCCCTCCTTTTCGGCCTTGATCGCCTCGTTCTCATAGCTGAGCAGCACGTCGCCCTCGCCCTGGGTGAAGGCGGCGAGAGCGTCGCTGCCGCTGCCAGGCTGCGCCTTGGTCTTTTCGAGCACGGTCTTGACCGCTTCGAGCGCCTGGTCCGGCGACCTGCCCTCGTTGACCGCCGTCCCGTAGACGGCCATCAGGTTCCAGCGCGCCGAGCCGGAGCTGAACGGGTTGGGGGTGACGATGCCGACGTCCTTGCTCTGCAGGTCGTCGAAGGAATGGATCCCCTTCGGGTTGCCCTTGCGGACCACGAGGACGACGACCGAGTCGGTGGCGATGCCGCCATAAGGCTGCTTTTCCCAGTCTTTGGAGACGAGTTCGCCTTCTTCGACCAGGCGTTCCATATCGCCGGCCTGGGAGAAATGGACCACCGAAGCGGGCTGGCCGGCGACGACGGCACGGCTCTGGTCGCCGGAGGCGCCAAAGGAGTTGCTGAAGCTGACGCCCTTACCCGCCGCGGTCTTCTCGAACGCCGGCTCGAGGGATTCCTGGTAGACGGATTCGGGCGTCGAGTAGCCGACCACGTCGAGCTTTCCCCCGCCGGAGGGGCTGGCGTCGGAATTGCTGCCGCAACCGCTGAGGACCAGCGCGCCGATCGCGAGAAGCGCGATCGCGACGACCGCCCCCACTCTCCCCCTGCCCTTGCCGCTGCTCGTCATCTGAGCCCCTTTCGTTCTTTCTTTCTTTCTTGATGTTGTTTGTAGAGAATGAAGTCGGGCACAGTAGCACAAAGTTGATCAGCAAAGTCGAGATTTACTCGATGAGACAGGCGGACCGGCGCCGCTACCGGCGCCGTAGAGGTTTAGTCCGCATAGCGGTCCAAAGCTCTACCGCGCGCGCTGGCCCGGGCAGGGGTCACGGCCGCCGGGGCTACGTCAGCCTGTCGAGTCGCGTTTGCGGCGCAATGCCTCACGCGTCGCGTGAAGCGCGGGCAGCGCCGCAGTGTCCTTCGGCCGGCCGAGCTTTTCCTTCGAGGCGATCACCTCATCGATCGTGATATCCGATCAGGTATCGCATGTGCGACCTCCAACGAGGGGCACAGGCTATCCGCTAGGGCTATGGTCAGCCGATGCTGAAGCGCGCGCTACGGGTCCCGGCCCTCCTCTATCGCCTCGGCGCCGGGCCACTGCTCGGCCATCGCTTCCTGCTGCTCACCCACCGCGGCCGGCGTTCGGGGCGCAGCTACCGGACGATGCTCGAGGTCGTCCGGTGGAGTCCGCCGATGCGCGAGGCGGTGGTGATGTCGGGCTTCGGGCCGAGCTCGAACTGGTACCTGAACATCCTTGCCGACGGCGCGGAGGAGATTCAGATCGGCGGTGAGCGCTTTCGGCCGCAGGTGCGCCGCCTGGAGACCGAGGAGGCGATCGCGGCGCTCACCGACTACGAACGGCGCAACAGGCTGCTCGCGCCGCTCGTCCGCGCCATTTTCTCGCGCCTCGCCGGCTTCGCCTACGACGGCTCGGAAGCGGCGCGCCGCAAGCTGGTCGAGGCATTGCCGTTGGTCGCCTTCCGCCAGCCGGACGATCGCATAGCCTGACCCGATGCTCGAGCTCCCCCGCAGGCGCTTCCTGATCCCGCTGATCCTGGCAGCCGGTCTGGCTCTCGGCATCCTGCTGCCGGCGGCGTTCGGCGACTCGGCCAAGCCACCGACGGCGGTCCGCGACGCGCTGGCCCAGACGAGCAACGTCCAGGGCGCACCGGGGCGGACGATGGTGCTCAGCCGCGTCGTCGTGCAACCGGGGGCGAAACTGGCCACGCACCATCACCTGGGCACCCAGATCTCCCGTGTCCAGTCCGGCGTCCTCACCTACACCGTGCGGCGCGGCGCGGCGGTCGTGCGGACGGGCGAATCGGACCAGAGCCCGAGGGTCGTGCGCAGGATCGCCGCGGGACAGACGGCCGCCGTCCGCAGCGGCCAGTGGCTCGTCGAGCAGCCCTCGGACATCCACGAAGCGGCGAACCGCGGCTCGACGCCGGTCGTCATCTACCTGGCGACCCTGCTGAAGGACGGCGCCCCACCCTCCACCCCGGTCACGCTGCCGCCCGGGAGCTGAGCCGTCTACTCGGCTTCGATGCGACCGGCGGCCACGGCGGCCTTCATCGCTTCGTAGTCGCGTTCGCTCTGATCGGCATATACCTCGGCGAAGGCGGCCATCGCGCGGTCGAAGGCCTCGCCCTTGCCGAGGTAGGCGCCGATCGCGATCCGGTCGCCGCCGCGGGCATGGGCGTGGGCCAGGGTCATGCCGCAGATCTCGGCATAGGCGGTGAGGCTGCGGGCGTCCATCGTCTCGGTCCGGGCCGAGCCCTTCCAATCCCAGAGCTGGCGCACGTAGAAATCGCGGCTCTCGCCGTCGACGCCCTTCGCCCGGACCCAGCCGAGCATGACGTCGCTGGCGGTCTGCATCAGCCGCTGCCCGTGGACGACGCGCTCGCCCTGGTGGTCGAACTCGCTCGGCCCCACGTACGGCTCGAGCACCGAGCGCTGCGCCTCCTTGATCTGCAGGAAGAGCGGGTCGCTGCGATCGCGACCGAGCATCAGGGCGATCCAGGCGCGGGTTCCGACGCTGCCGACGCCGACGACTTTGAAGGCGACGTCGACGAGGCGGAAGCCGTCGAGGACCACGCGGCGCTCGACAGCGAGGGAGTCCCGATAGCCAGAGAGGACCTGGAGCACGAGCGCGGCGATGTCCGCGTCGCCGGCCTCGCCGGCGAGCTCCTCGATCGGCACGATCAGGGGCGGGTCGCTGACGATGCGCAGCTTGCCGTCGACTTCCTCGACCAGCTTGCCGAACGCCCGCTCGCTGTCCTTGGCGCGCGCCTTGGCGACGCCGCGTTCGAACGTCTTGCGCCGCCCACCGCCCGCCGCGTCAGCCCAACGCGCGGCGATCGAGTCGACGTCGAGCTGCTGGTACCAGGCCTCGAAATTGCCCATCCGCGCCAGTCGCCGCATCGTCTCGCGATACGCCCTCGCGACCGCCAGCACGATGCGGCTCCGCTCTGCGTCGCTGCAGCCTCGATCGCGCCCGGCCAGGGAGAAGCTCGCGACGAGCCGCTTCACGTCCCACTCCCACGGGCCCGACAGGGTCTCGTCGAAGTCGTTGAGGTCGAAGACGAGCCGCCGCTCCGGCGAGGCAAAGGCGCCCAGGTTGGAGAGATGGGCGTCGCCGCAGAGCTGGGTCCGGAGCCCCGACCGAGGCGTGCCGGCCAGATCGGCCGCCATGATCGCCGCGGCGCCGCGATAGAAGGCGAAGGGCGAGACGAGCATGCGCCCGTAGCGCAGCGGCACCAGGCGGCCGACCCGCGAGCTCGCCTGGGCCTCGAGCAGGTCGACCGGGTCGGGTCGATCAGGGGCCGGCGCCCACTCGCCGTGACTGGAGCGCGGGGCGGCCGAGCGAGCCGCCCTGCCGACCACGGCGCGCTCCTCAGGCGACCCGGGGTGGCCCTGGATCGAATCGACCACGATCAGGCGGCGAGGGGCTCGGGCTTGGAGAGCGGTGGGTCGCGTCCCGCCTGCAGATCCTCGAAGCGCTGGTCCGGCAGGCGACGGGTCGACCAAAACGAGGCGACGACGAGAAAGCCGGCGAAGAGGAAGGCGAGCTTCAGCGCGTTCAGCTGGGCGTCTTCATAGTGCCCGACGAGAGCGTCGACGGTGGTGGGGTCGAGGCCGGCCGCCTCCGCCCCGGCCCGCACGTCGTCAGCGGGGACGAAGCTGCCACCGGCGCTGAGCCGCGTCTTGAGCTGGGTGGAGACGTCCTTGGAGATGCCGGGGTCGGAAGCCACGTCGGTGGTGAAGGCCGTCACCAGGCCGCTGATCACGATCGCGCCCAGCAGCGCCGTCCCCAGCGAGGAGCCGAGCTGCTGCGCGGTGTACTGCAAGCCACCGGCCTCGCTGCGGTCGTCGTCCCCGACCGCCGACTGGACGACGTTGCCGAGCTGGGAGACGATCAGCCCCATGCCGATCCCGAGCACGCCGGTGGCGACGAGGAAGGTCGCGTTGTCGAGCTCGGGCTCGATCGTGCTGAGCAGCAATCCGATCGCCACCAGGACCACGAGCAACCCGACCCGCACCAGGGGCCGCGGCGCGAAGCGCTTCGCCAGGGCCGAGCCGGCGATCGCGGCGACGAAGAGCCCGGCCGAGGCGGGCAGCATCCGCACGCCGGTTTCGAGCGCGTCGAGGCCCTGGACGATCTGCAGGAAGAGCGGGATCGTGAAGAAGATCCCCATCAGGATCAGGTTCTGGGCGAGCAGCATCGAGACGCCGCCGCGCAGGGGGCGGATGCGCAGCAGAGGAAGGTGGACGAGCGGGTCGAGGCCGCGCTCTTCGCGCCAGCGCTCCCAGGCTACGAAGGCGGCGAGGACGAGCCCGCCGGCCCCGATCACGAACGGAGTCAGCGAGAAGCCGAAGGGCTCGATCGGCGAGGCGCGCGGCGCCAACCAGCCCCAGTTGCTCGCCTGCAGCACGCCGAAGACGACCAGCGCCAGCCCGGCGGCCGACAGCGCGCCGCCGACCCAGTCGAGGCCGGGCACGCCGCCCTCGCGCTGGGGCTCGCGGATCAACCGCGTCCCGGCCAGGATGCCGAGCGCGACGACGACCTCGCCGACGAACACGTAGCGCCAGCTGAAGTCGGTGGTCATCCAGCCACCGAGGATCGGGCCGACCGCGATGCCGGCCCCGGCCACGCCGCCGAGCACGCCGTAGGCAAGCGCCCGCTCGCCTCCCTCGTAGTTGCCCGCGACGAGGGCGACCAGCGCCGGCAGCACGAGCGCCGCCCCGATTCCCTCGAGCACCGACCAGCCGAGCACCAGGCTTGGCACGCTCCAGGATGCGGCGGTGAGCGCGGAGCCCGCGCCGTAGATGACGAGGCCGATCGCAAAGGCCCGTCGCCGCCCCCAGATGTCGCCGAGCTTGCCGCCGGTCAGCATCAGGCCCGCCATCACCAGGGCGTAGAGCGCGATCACCATCTGGATCGTCGTCACCGTCGTGTCGAAGTCCTCGACCAACTGCGAGATCGCGACGTTCATGACCGCCTGGTCGAGGACCATCAGGAACTGCGCCGCGCCAAGCACCGCGAGGATGCCCCACTTGACCACGTGGAGAAGCTAGCGTGGTCGGGGTGAGAGCGCTAGTGCAGCGGGTCAGCCAGGCGGCTGTCGACGTCGAGGGCGAGCGCGTCGCGCAGATCGGGCCGGGCGTGCTCGTGCTGCTCGGGGTCGGCCGCGAGGACGGCGTCGAGCAGGCCGACCGACTGGCGGACAAGGTGCGGGCGCTGCGCATCTTCGACGACCCCGCGGGCCGGATGAACGAGCCGCTGGGCGAGCGCGAGGCGCTCTGCGTCAGCCAGTTCACCCTCTACGGCGATACGCGCAGGGGCAACCGGCCCGCCTACGTCGAAGCCGCCCCCGGCGAGCAGGCCGAGCCGTTGTATGACCGTTTCTGCGAGCGCCTCGGCGCGAAGAAGGGCGTCTTCGGCGCCTGCATGGGCGTCGCCCTGGTCAACGACGGGCCGGTGACCCTGCTGCTCGAAGCCTGACCTCCTCCATCGCCGTAGAGGTTTGGTCCGCATAGCGAGCCAAACCTCTACGGCGCTCTACGGGGCCGTCACGGCTTCGGCCAGGGCTTCGTCGTCTACCACGGCAAGCGCCCGCGGGAGCAGGGCACGGCGCGGGAGCGCTAGGAGGGTCTAGCGAAACTCGTGTCTGCGACTGGCGCTAGGTGGCCTGACCGAGCGCCTCGTCGACGAAGGGGCCGAGCAGCTCGCCGGTGCTCTTGGCGATCGCCTCGGGGGACTCGCCGGGGGCCGTGACGTGGCTGATCGCAAGGCGGACCAGGGCCTCGGCAAGCAGGCGGGCCTTGGCCGGCGGCGCCTGCGGCCAGCCCTGCTCGATCGTCGCGGTCAGGCGGGCGGTCGCCCACTGGACGACCGGCATGCCCTGGGTCGTGACTAAGGGCAGCAGGCCCGCGGTGCCGTCGTCGCTCAAGAGGATGCGGACCAGGGGGTCCTCGCCGGCCGTGCGCAGGAAGGTCTCCAGCGCGGCGCCGATCGCCGCGCGGGGATCGTCGAGGTGCTCGCGCACGGCGGTGTCGACCTGGTCGAGGAAGCGCTCGCCCTCGTGGATGACCAACGCCTGGGCGAACTCGTCGCGACTGCCGAACTCCTTGTAGAGAGTCTGGCGGCTGACGCCTGCGGCGGCCGCGATCTCGGCCATCGTGATCTCCGACCAGGCCCGCTGCTGCACCTCGTCGCGACCCGCCGCGAGCAGCGTCTCGCGCAGCAACCGCCGGGCTGCCTGGGGATATGGGGTGCGCGTCTCCACGGCGCCCCCAATCGTGGCAGCGGAAGCGGTCACTCGCCGGCGTCGCCGACCGGCTCGAAGTCGACCTTGTCCCTGACCCCGCAGTCGGGGCAGTGCCAGTCGTCGGGCACCTCGCTCCACGGCGTGCCCGCCGGGAAGCCCTCCCGCGGATGGCCGGCATCCTCCTCGTAGACGTAACCGCAGCCGGGACAGCGGAAGGCGCTCATGCTCCGGCCCCTCCGTAGCGGGCCAGCACCCGGCGCCGCGCCCGCGGCTGGATGTTGGCGCGGCCGACGTCGCCCGCGTAGTGGTCCAGCAGGCGGCGGTCCATCACCCGGCGCCAGACCGGCGGGAACCAGGCGAGCACGATCATCCCCGCGTAGCCGGTCGGCAGCTGCGGCGCCTCCTCGACGTGGCGCAGGGCCTGGTAGCGACGCGTCGGGTTGGCGTGGTGGTCGCTGTGGCGCTGCAGGTGGTAGAGCAGCACGTTGGAGGCGACGTTGTTGCTGTTCCAGCTGTGCTGGGGCAGGCAGCGTTCGTAGCGCCCGTCCTCTTTCTTGTTGCGCAGCAGGCCGTAGTGCTCGAGGTAGTTGACGACCTCGAGCAGCGAGAAGCCGAGCACCGCCTGCAGCAGCAGGTAGGGCAGGACGACCGGGCCGAAGGCGACCGTCAGCACCGCGAAGAGGCCGAGGGTCATCGCCCACGCCTGCAGGATGTCGTTGTGGACCGACCAGGCCGGGTGACCGAGCCGGTCGAGGCGGGCGCGCTCGATCCCCCAGGCGGAGCTGAGGCTGCCGGAGACGGTGCGCGGCAGGAAGGCCCAGAAGCTCTCCCCAAGGCGCGAGCTTGCCGGGTCCTCCGGGGTGGCGACGCGGACGTGGTGGCCGCGGTTGTGCTCGATGAAGAAGTGGCCGTAGCCGCTCTGCGCGAGCGCGACCTTGCTCAGCCACTTCTCCAGGTCGGCGCGCTTGTGGCCGAGCTCGTGCGCGGTGTTGATCGCGATCCCGCTGACCATGCCCATCGTCAGCGCCAAGCCGATGCTGTCGATGACCGAGAGCCCGCCGTCGGCCCACTGCCAGCAGGCAAAGACCAGCCCGGCGTACTGGACCGGGATGAAGGCATAGGTGCACCAGCGGTAGTAGCGGTCCTGTTCGAGCCACTTGATGATGCTGTCGGGCGGGTTCTCCGCATCGACGCCGACCAGGAGGTCGAGCACGGGAAAGATCACGAAGACGAGCGCCGGGCCGAAGAACCAGAAGGCGCCGAGCCCGGTCAGCTCGACCCCGGCCCAGGCGATGAAGGGCAGCAGCGGGACGATCAGCCCGAGCAGCCATGCGTAGCGCTTCGGGTCGGTCCAAGCAGCGGGGTTCAGGTCGACATCGGGTCCGTGATGGTGGTGATGCTCGTGTGCGGCTGCCTCCATGCGGGCGCCACCTCCTTGTCAAATAGCCGAAAAGCGTATGCGAGGTTGACAGATTAGCCTCTTTTGTCAACTAACGCAACACGAACGCGCGTTCTGTCCAGGGACCGCCGCGTCGCCAGGGCCGCTACCATTCGCCGCGTGTACACGCTCTTGGCCTTCCTTCAGGCGATCATCGCGGGGGTGCTGATCTTTTTGATCCTGCTCCACTCGGGCAAAGACGCCGGGCTCTCCGGCGCGTTCGGCATCGGCGGAGGCGGCAGCTCCTTCGGCGGCGGCTCGATGGTCGAGCGCAACCTGGACCGTGCCACGGTCTTCTTCGCGGTGCTCTTCGTCGTCAACACGCTCGTGTTGCTGAAGATCTGAGCTTCGGCCGAAGCTAGAAACCGCGCGAGAGCCAGGCGCCGAACGGGGCGCCGGTCAGCGGGACACGCGGCTCGCCGAGGAAGGAGACGGCCAGCGGGCCGGTCCAGCTGCGCGCGTTTCCGGGGCCGCGTTGGAGCTTGCCGTCGCCGGCGAAGGGCGCGGGCGGCGACACGCTGGCGCTCGAGAGGATGCGGTCGGCGGCGAAGCTGCCCGGCGCGCCGCGGGCGTAGACGACGCGGACGACTCCGATCGATCCTTCGCTGGCCTCCTCCATGGCGAGGAAACGGGGGCTGCCCTTGCCGCGCATCTGCGCGGCGAAGACGGTGCGATCGAGGGCAAGCTTGCGATCGGCGAGGAGCGTGGTCGACTCAGGGCCGGTGCTGGGATTGGTGGGCACCGCGGGCACTCTCGGTGCACGAGCCAGGCGCCCGCCGACGGGGCCGGGCAGGCGGATGCCGAAGGGCGGCCGCGCCCCGGGAAGCGTGGCGCTGCCGCTGGAGGACGCGCCGATCAGGCAGGCCCGCAGAGCCGCCGGGTCGATCGAGCGCCCCGGCACGCGGTGCACCTCGGCGGAGGTGTATCCCCCCTCCCCTTGGAAACGCAATTCGCCGGAGAAGACGCCGAGCTCGGCGAGACTCGGCCCGCCTGACCTGCGACAGCCCGCCTTGCGACTCGCGTGGACCTCGCGACCGGAGGGCCGGAAGCGGACCGAGATCCGGCCGCGATCGCCGAACGAGGCCGCGATCGAGGTCGGCGTGACCCTGCCGTGGGCCAGGTAGGTGGTGGTCTGCGAGCGTTTCCTGACCTTGCCGGGCTTGCCGCCGGGGCGACTCCCGCCCAGCTGGGAGCGGCTGACGCTGAGGGCGACCGTCTGGCCGGAGGCGACGACCGAGATCGTGAAGCCGTCGCTGTTGCGGAAGCGTAGTTCCGAGAGGGCGCGATCGCCTCCCGCGAGGAGCCCGGTCGACCCCTGGCCCATCAGCGCCAGGTCGGCGTTCAGCCGCTGCGCGCCCGCCAGCAGCTGCGGCACCGAGGGCGAGGGCGAGGAGGCGGCGGCGGGCGCCGCGGCGAGCAGGGTCGCGGCGAGCGCGAGCAGGCAGGCGATCGTGGGGCGGGCGCTCATCGCACCCTCGAGGCCTGTTCGTACAGGGCCTTCACGGCGCCGCCGAAATAGGCGCCGAAGTCGGTCTTGCGATCGTCGCCATAGCCGTAGTTGGTGACCCCGTTGAGCACGTCGCCGTGGATCGTCCAGCCGCCTCCCGAGGCGCCACCGGTGACGTCGCAGGAGATCGCCAGGTTGAGCGGCCCCGGCCAGAGGAAGGAGGCCAGATCGTGGCCGAGGAACGGCGTGCCGGCGCAGAGGCGCTGAGTGGCGCCGTCGAAGGGCGCTTCCACGGGATAGCCGTGGACGTCGAACACCTGGCTCGGCGGCAGGCCGAAGGCGATACCGTCGGCGCCGACCGCGTCGCCGAGGCGTTGGCCGCGTTCGTTGCGCGAGACCACCGCGGCGCCGACGTCGGCATTCTCGCTGCCGCCGTCTATCCAGGGCTCGGTCGCGCCGAGCCACTTGGCGACGAAGACGCCGAAGGGCCGTACGCCGTCGTGGTAGCCGGGGACGAAGACCCAGTCGTGGTTGAACCAGTGCCCGCGTCCGCCCTCGTTGACGCAGTGGCCGGCGGTGAAGACGACGCTGCGGTTGGGCGCGCTGACCGAGGTGCCCGAGCAGCGCGCCAGGCCGAGCCCGCGGGGCAGCACGATGAAGATGACGCCGTTCTGCCGGAAGCCCGGCGCGGTGGGATCGGCGACCTGGGCGAATTCCGAGCGGGCCTCCGCCGCGACTTCGACGCCACGCCCTTCCCCGTCGCCCGAGCGGGTCGTGGAGGCTCCTGCCAGCCCGCCCGCCTGCGGTGGGACCGCGTCGAGCGGCCTCGCCCGGCGCATGCGCGCGGGCGTCCAGAAGCGCAGCGCCTGACGCGCCGAGGCGTCCGCCGAGGCCTTCGACCAGGTCGCGGCGGCGGCGCGGGTGGCCGGGCCGCCGGCCAGCAGCGCGGCGCAGAGAGCGACAGAGGCGACGGCGGCCCGGCGGAGTCGAAGTCGAGCGTTCATCGGCGTGCCAGCATCAGACCGGTTCCGCCGGCCGCTTCTCCGCGGGGTGACGGCCATTGCCGTTCGCGGCCCCATCGGCGCTGTCGAGGATCTCGACCGCCTCCTTGCGCAGCTCGGCGTCGAGCAGGGCGAAGTCCTCGTCGGAGAGCTTCCCCGCCGCGTGGTCGAGCTCGGCATCGCGGATCTCGCGGTACTTGGCTTCCTTCAGGGCCTCCAGCTCGGTATCGGCGACCGGACGGCGACGGGCGCGCCGGCCCGGCCAGATCGCGATCAGGGCGCCCGCAAGCGAGATCAGCCCGCCGATCCAGATCCAGGTGACCAGGGGGTTGACGATCACGCGGAAGGTCGCCGGCGCGGTTTCGGCCAGGTAGCCGTTGGCGATCCGCCGCGCGGTCGCCGTCTGCAGGCTTTCGATCTGCTCCAGGGCGAGCGGGCGCAGCCGCGGGTTGGCCCCCGCCGCCCGCATCAGCCGCGAGACAGCTTTGCACTGCGGCGGGGTGCCTGGGGCGCCGCTTACACAAGCTTTGAAGCCCGCGTCCGCTGCGCGCGCGTTGCGCTGCACGCCGCTGATGCTGGGTTGCAGGGCGGTCCAGAAATCGCGCAGGAGGCCGGCCTTCAGGCCGATGTCGCTGTCGGATTCGCCGGCGAAGTAGTTGGAGATCGTCCCTCCTTCGACCCCGGTCGGCCGGTAGAAGCGCCGGGTCGGGTGGAGGGTGAAGCGCTTGCCGTTCTTCTCGACCCTGAGAACCGCGCCGGCCGTGAAGGCGAGGCGGTCGACCTTCGCCGTCGGCCGCACGTAGGTGACGTGGTAGCCGTCGATCGTCGCGCTCTGCCCGGGGCGCAGTCGCACGTCCTGTTTGGTCTGGAAGCTCGAGGAGGCGGCGATCCCGATCAACAGCACGGCGACGCCGGTGTGGACGATGTAGCCGCCATAGCGCCGCCGGTTGCGCGTGACGATCGCGCCCAGCGCAGCCGGCAGCGAGCCGCCGCGCAGAGACTGTCGCGCTCGGGCGCCGCGCCAGAACTCCTGCGCGAGGCCGGTCAGGGCGAAGGCGGCGAAGGCGAACAGCGCCAGCGCCCAGGGCCTGGCGGCGGCGTCGGTGAGCAGGGCCAACCCGATCGCGGCGAGCGCGGCGACGATCGCCGGCAGGAGGAAGACGCGCCTGGCCGATGCCCAGCTGATCCGCCGCCAGGCGAGCAGCGGCCCGACCCCGGTGAAGAGAACGAGCGCGATCGCCAGCGGCGTCGTGTAGCGGTCGAACCAGGGCGCCGCCAGCGAGGACTTATCCCCGGTGAAGAGCTCCGAGATCAGCGGGAAGAAGGTCCCCCAGAAGATCGCCACGACGAGCGCGACCAGCAGCAGGTTGTTGACCAGGAAGACGGCCTCCCGCGAGGCGAGCGAGTCGATCCGCTTCTCCGAGCGCAGGTCGTCGAGGCGGGAGACGATCAGCGCGGTAGAGCCGACCAGGACCACCGCGATCAGGGCGAGGATGTAGGGGCCGACCGTGTTGTCGCCGAAGGCGTGGATCGACTGCAGCACGCCGGAGCGGACGAGGAAGGTGCCGAGCAGCGCCAGCGAGAAGGTCGCGACGATCAGGCAGGCGTTCCAGACCTTCAGCATGCCGCGTTTCTCCTGGACCATGATCGAGTGCAGGAAGGCGGTGCCCATCAGCCACGGCATCAGCGCCGCGTTCTCGACCGGGTCCCAGGCCCAGTAGCCGCCCCAGCCGAGCTCGGTGTAGGACCAGCGGGCGCCGAGCAGGAGACCGAAGCCGAGGAAGGTCCAGGCGATCAGCGCGAACTTGCGGGTGGCGCGGATCCACTCGGCGTCGACCCGCCGGGTGACGAGCGCCCCGATCGCGAAGGCGAAGGGGATCGTCAACGCCACGTAGCCCGAGTAGAGCATCGGCGGGTGGATCATCATGCTCGGGTGCTGCAGCAGCGGGTTCAGCCCGATCCCGTCGCTCGGGGCCGGGCTCAGCGTCGCGAACGGGTTGACGTCGGGCGCGAACAGCATCAGGCCGGTGAAGAAGGCGGCGACGCCCATCATCACGGCGGTCGCCCATGGGACCAGCTCGCGCAGCTTGTTGCGGGTGAAGTAGAGCGCGGCGGCCGAGAAGATCGAGAGGACCCACGCCCAGAGCAGCAGCGAGCCTTCCTGGCTCGACCACATCGCCGCCACCTTGTAGAAGACCGGCGTCTCCAGCGAGGAGTGTTC
>DASTAY010000008.1:0-33842 GCA_035712345.1 Solirubrobacterales bacterium | reverse complement strand
GCTGCGGATGATCGCCGGCTTCGAGCGGCCGACCAGCGGCGAGATCGCGATCGAGGGCGAAGACGTCGCCGCGCTGCCGCCGCACAAGCGGCCCACCAACACGGTCTTCCAGAGCTACGCGCTCTTCCCCCATCTGAGCGTCGAGAAGAACGTCGCCTTCGGGCTGAAGCGCAAAGGGGTGGGCAAGGACGAGATCGCCGAGCGGGTGGCGGCCGAGCTGCAGCGGGTCGGCCTGGCGCGCGAGGCCAACCGCCGGCCCTCGCAGCTCTCCGGCGGGATGCAGCAGCGCGTGGCGCTGGCGCGGGCGTTGGTCAACCTGCCCAAGGTTCTGCTGCTCGACGAGCCGCTCGGCGCGCTCGACCTGAAGCTGCGCAAGGGCCTCCAGGTGGAGCTGAAGCGGATCCAGCGCGAGGTCGGGATCACCTTCGTCTACGTCACCCACGACCAGGAGGAGGCGCTGACGATGAGCGACCGGATCGCGGTGATGAATCGCGGCAGGGTCGAGCAGGTGGGCGTCCCCGAGGACGTCTACGAGCGTCCCGCGACGACCTTCGTCGCCGGCTTCATCGGGGTCTCCAACCTGATGCCCGCGACGGTGGCGGGCGGCGGCGAGGTGAAGCTGGAGCACGGGCCGGCGGTGCGCGCGAACGCTGACGGGATCGCGCCGGGCGAGCACTGCTACGCGGTGGTCCGCCCCGAGAAGCTGCAGGTGGAGACGCTCGGCGGCGCCTCGGCCGCCACGGCGAACGGCAAGCCGCGGGTCGAGGGGGTGGTCGAGAGCTCGCTCTACCTAGGCACCTCGACCCAGATCGCGGTCGACCTCGGCGACGGCGTGCGGATGACGGTGCTCGTCCCCAACGCCGACGAGGCGCAGCGCCAGCGCCTGCCTGGCGGGGGAGCGCGGGTGGCGCTCAGCTGGGAGCCCGAGCACATGCACTTGGTCCGCGAGAGCTTGGAACAGCACGACGGTGCAATCACGAGAGGGTGAGTCGGATGAGCAAGGCAGATCCGAAGACCGGGCACGTTAGTCGGGCTATAGCCGATAAATGCGCCCCGACGCTCGCGGTGGCGGTGGCGGCCCTGGTTCTGGCCGTGGGGCTGGCCGCGTGCGGCAGCGGGGGTGGAGGCGAAGGCGGGACTGTGAAGCTCGAAGGCAAGCCCTCCGGGAGCCTGACGATCTCCAACTGGCCGCTCTACATCGACCCCGGCAAGGAAGGCACCGTCGCCAACTTCGAAAAGGCAACCGGGATCGACGTCAAGTACATCGAAGACGTGAACTCCAACGACGAGTTCTTCGGCAAGGTTCAGCCGCTGCTCGAACAGGGCGAATCCGGTGGCCGCAGCCTCTTCGTCGTCACCGACTGGATGGCGAAGAAGATGCGCGACCTCGGTTACCTGCAGAACCTCGACAAGGCGGGCATCCCCAACGTCGAGGCCAACCTGTCGCAATCGCTGCGCCACCCGGCGTTCGACCCCAACCGCGAATTCAGCGTCCCCTGGCAGAGCGGCCTCGGCGGACTGATCGTGCGCACCGACCTGGCACCCGAAGTGCACTCGATCTGCGACCTCTTCGACCCCCAGTACAAGGGCAAGGTCGACTTCCTCAACGAATACATCGAAACGGTGCCGCTGGTGATGTCCTGCATGGGGGTCGACCCCGACAGCGCATCGGAAGCCGACTGGATGAAGGCGATCGAAAAAATCAAGGGGGCGGTCGAATCGGGGCAGATCCGCCGCTTCACCGGCAACGACTACGCCCGTGACCTGACCAGCGGCGACGCGGTCGCGGTGATCGGCTGGTCCGGCGACGCGGTGCAGCTGCAGGCCGACAACCCGAACATCGAATTCCGCATGCCGACGGAGGGCTGCAGCCTCTGGTCGGACAACATGGTGATCCCGATCGGCGCGCCGAACCCGACCGCGGCCGAGGCCTGGATGAACTACGTGTACGAGCCGACGGTGCAGGCGAACATCGCCGAATACGTCAACTACGTGACGCCGGTGGAAGGCGTGAAGCCGATCCTCGCAAAGCGCGAACCGGCGCTGGCGAAGAACCCGCTGATCTTCCCCAGCGCCAGCTTCACCAAGAACTGCTTCACGCAGCCGAAGCTGAGCGCCGAGGAAACCGAAAACATCACCCGCGCCTTCGACGCTGTCCTGAACGGCTGAGATGGCCCAGCGGCGCCGGATCGTCCCCTACTTCCTGCTCGGGCCGGGGACGATCTGGCTGCTGCTCTTCTTCGTCGCACCGCTTTTCTACATGGGATACCTCTCGCTCGAGTCGGGGGTCGTCGGCAGCCTCACCTTCGACTGGAACTGGGGCAACTACTCCGACGCGCTCTCGCTCTACGACACCCAGTTCGTGCGCTCGTTCCTCTACTCGGGGGCGGCGACGCTGATCTGCCTGCTCGTCTCCTACCCGCTCGCCTACACGATCGCCTTCCGGGCGGGCAGGTGGCGCAACGCGCTGCTCTTCGCGGTGGTGGCGCCGTTCTTCACCACCTACCTGATCCGCACCCTGGCCTGGGAGACGATCCTCTCCGACCAGAGCCCGGCGGTCGACGTGCTGCGCTTCATCGGGGTCGTGCCGGAGAACGGGCACGTGCTGGCGACCGGAGGCGCCGTGATCGCCGGCCTCACCTACAACTTCCTGCCCTTCATGATCCTGCCGATCTACGCCAGCCTCGAGCAGATCGACGAGCGCCTGATCGAGGCGGCGAAGGACCTCTACGCGTCCTCGCGCGCGGCCTTCTGGCGGGTGACGCTGCCGCTCTCGGCGCCGGGGATCGTCGCCGGCACGCTGCTCACCTTCATCCCCGCCGCGGGCGACTACGTCAACGCCCAGTTCCTCGGCAGCGCCGGCAACCAGATGATCGGCAACGTGATCCAGTCGCTCTACAAGACCCAGCTCGACTACCCGGCCGCGGCGGCGCTCTCCTTCGTGCTGATGGCGCTGATCATGGTCGTCGTCGTGATCTACATCCGCTTCGCCGGCTCGGAGGCGCTGATGGGCGACGAGTTGCCATGAGCGGGGCCTGGCGCTGGCTGCGCGAGCACGCGGTGAACATCGTCGCCGCGCTCGTCGTCATCTACATGCTGATCCCGATCGCCGTGATCCTCGTCTTCTCCTTCAACGATCCGGCGGGGAAGTACAACTTCACCTGGGTCGGCTTCACCCTCTCGCACTGGGGCAACGCCTTCGGCATCCCCGAACTCAACTCGGCGCTGCTGACCAGCCTCAAGCTGGCGCTGCTGGCGACGGCCATCTCGACCGCGATCGGGACGCTGATGGCGCTCGCCCTCGTCCGCCACAGGTTCCACGGGCGGCGCGCCGCGAACCTGCTGATCGTCGTGCCGATGGCGACGCCGGAGATCGTCATGGGCGCCTCGCTGCTGTCGTTCTTCCTCATCCTCGGCGCCCCTTCGCTCGGCTTCCAGACGCTGCTGATCGCCCACGTCATGTTCTGCATCAGCTTCGTCGTCGTGGTCGTGCGCTCGCGCCTGATCGGCTTCGACCGCAACCTCGAGGAGGCGGCGCAGGACCTCGGCGCCAGCCCGGTGCAGACCTTTCGCCTCGTCACCCTGCCGCTGATCATGCCCGGCATCCTCGGCGGCGCCCTGCTCGCCTTCGCCCTCTCGATCGACGACTTCGTCATCTCCAACTTCAACTCGGGGACGACGGTCACCTTCCCGCTCTACATCTACGGCGCCGCGCAGCGCGGCATCCCGGTCGAGGTGAACGTGATCGCGATGATCCTCTTCGGCGTGACCGTGGTCGCGATGGGCTTCACGGTGCTGCAGCAGCGCCGCGCCGAGAAGCTGGCATCGGTCCGCCCCGAGCAGGAGGCGCCGCCGATCCCGATCGGCGCCGCCGAGGCGGCGTGAAATGCCCGCCGGCCGGACCGAAACGTCCATGCATGGGAGGGATACGGCCCACCGGCCGGCTGTGCGGCTGGCCAATTATGTGGCGGGGAGTTGGCGGGCGACGGATGCGGTGGAGACGCTGGACGACGTCGACCCGGCCACGGGGGAGGTCGCGGCGCTGGTGCCTCTCTGCGGCGCCAAGCAGGTTCGCGATGCGGTGGAAGCGGCGCGGGTGGCGCAGCCTGGGTGGCGCGCGGTGGCGCCGCAGCGACGGGCGCGGGCGCTGCTGGCGCTGCGCGAGGGGCTGGAAGCCCGGCGTGAGGAGCTGGTCGCGCTGGTCAGCGCCGACATGGGCAAGGCGCTGGCGGACGCCGAGGGCGAGGTCGGGCGCGGGATCGAGTCGGTCGAGTCGGCGGCGGCGATCCCCCACCTGCTCAAGGGCGAGACGCTCGAGGGGGTCGCGGCCGGCGTCGACGTCGAGACGGCACGCCAGCCGGTCGGCGTCGTCGCCGCGATCACGCCGTTCAACTTCCCGGCGATGATTCCGCTCTGGTTCCTGCCTTACGCGATCGCCTGCGGCAACGCCTTCCTGCTCAAGCCCTCCGAGCAGGATCCCAGGCCGGCGGGGCTGATCATGGAGATCGTCGACTCGGTGGAGGAGATACCGCCGGGCGTCGTCAACCTCGTCCACGGCGGGCGCGACGCGGTCGGTGCGATCCTCGCGGACCCCGGCATCGACGCGGTCTCCTTCGTCGGCCGTGCCGAGACTGCGCGGATCGTCGCCGAAGGGGCGGTGCGGACCGGCAAGCGCGTCCAGGCCCTCGGCGGCGCCAAGAACTCGCTCGTCGTCATGCCCGACGCCGACCTCGACCAGGCGATGCCCGCGATCATGGGCTCGGCCTTCGGCGCCGCTGGGCAGCGCTGCCTGGCCGGATCGGTCTGCGTCGTGGTCGGCGAGGAGGCGCGGCGGGCGGAGGTCCGCGATGCCTTGGTCCGCGCGGCTTCGGGCCTGCGCGTGGGTGCGGGCGACGACCGGGAGACCGACGTCTGCCCGATGGTCTCGGCCGCCGCCCGGGACAGGGTCCTCGAAGCCATCGACAGAGCAGTCGGCGCCGGCCATGACGCGCGACTGCTCCTGGATGGACGCGGCGATGCGGGTCCGGCCGGGACCCTGCTCGGCCCGACTGTCGTCGCCGTAGAGGACCCCGAGTCCGAGCTCGCCCGCGACGAGCTCTTCGGCCCGCTCCTCACCGTGGTCGAGGTCGAGGACCTCGACGCCGCCATCGCCTTCGTCAACGGCTCCCGCTACGGCAACGCCGGGGCGATCTTCACCCGCTCGGGCGCCGCTGCCCGCCGCTACCGCTACGAGGCCGAAGCCGGCATGCTCGGCGTCAACGTAGGTGTCCCGGCGCCCGTCGCCTGGTTCCCCTTCTCGGGCTGGAAGGACTCCATGGACGGCGACCTCCACGCGAATGGCACGGACGCCGTCGACTTCTACACCCGCAAGAAGGTCCTCACCACGCGCTGGTGAGGAGGTCGCCGGGCACCTCGCCTCCCCGCTACCGGCCGATGTGGAAGCCGATCAGCTCCGGGACCCTGGAGGCGGCGGAGCTGATCGGATGCGGCCGCCTCCCTGCCAGCTCCGCGTCCTCTTTGGCGGTGAGCGCGCGGCGGATGGTCTCGCCGCCGAGCCAGTGAAAGGGCTCAGGGGGGACGCGCTGGGGAGCTGGGTCGACGAACGGGAGCAGCGAGTAGCCGTCGCGGCGGTCGAGGGCCAGGGAGGCAAGGGTGCGGGCGACCATGTGGGAGGGTCCGACGCCGTTGCCGGTGTAGCCGGCGGCGACAAAGGCCCGGCTGCCGGACAGGGGGACGACGATCGGGGTGTGGGTCGGCGAGACGTCGATCGGCCCGCCCCAGGCGTGGGTGACGCTCTTGCCGGCGAGGCCCGGGAAGTAGGCGCGAAGCCACTCGGCCGCGGCCGCGACGACCTCGCGGTCGAGCTCGGCGCGGCCGCGCAGGCGGGCGCCCATCGCGATCCGGCCGCCGCCCCAACCGAAGGCGATACGGCCGTCGGGGGTGGTGCGGAAGTAGTCGACCAGGGCGCGGCTGTCGGTGATGCACTCGCCCCCGGTCCAACCGATCTCCTCGAGCAGCTCGGGCACCGGCTCGGTGAGGACGATGTGCGAGGAGCTGACGGTGAGCGCGTTGCGCAGCGGCGCCCGCGGCGCCTTCGCGGCGGCGCCGATCGCGACCACGGCCGCACCCGCCCGCACCGTGCCGCTTGCGGTCGTCGCCACGACCCCGCCACCCGCCGGATCCCGAGGCTCTTGGGGGGCCATAGACCTCACGAAGCTTCGATCGGCGGCGAGGCGGCGCACGGGTGAGCGCTCATGGATCTCCACGCCCGCGGCGAGCAGGCGCTCGCGCAGGGCGAGCGCCAGGCGGGCCGGTTGCACGGTGGCGGAGTCGGCATAGAAGGCGCCGCCGCGAAAGGCCGGCGAGGCGCAGCGGGCGGCGACCCCGCGGGCGTCCAGCACCTCCACCGCCTCGCGCTCGCCGACCTCGGCGCAGGCGGCGACGCTCTCGTCCCAGATCCCGTCGTGGGCGACGGCCGTCGAGACCTGCAGGTATCCGCCGCGCCGGAACCAGGCGTCGACCCCCTCCTCCCGGCAGAAGGCCTCGACTGCGTCGATCGCATCGTGTGAGGCGCGCGCCACGGCCAGCGCCGCCGCGTCCCCCCAGCGCTCGCGCATGTTCGGCAGCGAGGGCCACATCGAGTTGCAGAACCCGCCGTTGCGCCCGCTCGGCCCGTGCCCGCAGACACCGGCCTCGAGCAGCGCCACGCTCGCCCCCGGCTCCAGCTTCTTGAGCTGCCAGGCGGTCCACAGCCCCGTGTACCCGCCGCCGATGACCACCACATCAACGCTCTGTTCGCCGCTCAACGCCGGAAGCGGCTCAACCCCGCCAGCCTCCTCCAGCCAATACCCGTGGGCGGTGTGCTTCACAGAGCGAAGTCTGCCAACACCGCCGTAGAGCTTTGGTCCGGATAGCGACTCAAAGCTCTACGGCGGTGGGTTCTGGACTCAGGCAGGGAAGCCCTAGACTCCCCCACCCATGGCCACCTTCGACCTGCTCGCCAACCTCCCCCTGGAGATCGAGGGCTACGAGCTGCAGGGGCTCGAGTACCAGACCCCGGGCTTCGAACGGCTCAGCACGATCATCCACCTCTGGGGCGGTGGCGAGGACGGGCTGGGCGAGGACGTCACCTATGACGCGCTTGACCATGTCGCCCTGCAGGACGCGGGTCCGACGCTCGACCTGACCGGGTACGCGACCCTGGGCGAGTTCTGCGAGTTCCTGGGAAGCGCCGACACCTTCCCCGCTGAGCCGCAGCGCGACGTCTCGCGCCGCTACCGGCGCTGGGCCTTCGAGGCGGCGGCGCTCGACCTGGCCCTGCGGCAGGCCGGAACCGGCGTCGCCAAGGCCCTGCGCCGCGATCCTCGCCCGGTCACCTTCGTCTGCTCGATGCGGCTCGCCGGCGGGCCTGAGGAGGCCTCCTCGATCGAGACGCTGCGCCGCAAGCTCGACCCCTACCCCGGCCTGCGCTTCAAGCTCGACCCGACCAACGACTGGGACGAGGGGCTGATCGCCGCCCTGGTCGAGACCGGCGCGGTCGACTCGCTCGACCTCAAGGGCTTCTACAAAGGCACGCCGGTCGACGTCGAAACCGACCCCGAGCTCTACGCGCGGCTGATCGAGGCCTTCCCAGAGGCGTGGCTGGAGGACCCCGACGTCAACAACGAGACCCGCCCGCTGCTGGAACCGGTGCGCGATCGGATCACCTGGGACGCGCCGATCCACTCGATCGCCGACATCGAGGCGATGCCCTGGCAGCCGCGCATGGTCAACATCAAGCCGTCGCGGATCGGCGGCCTGCGCGACCTCTGCGAGACCTACGACTACTGCGCCGAGCACAGCATCGGCGCCTACGGCGGAGGCCAGTGGGAGCTCGGCGTCGGCCGCGGCCAGATCCAGGTGCTCGCCTCGCTCTTCCACCCTGAAACGCCCAACGACACCGCCCCGCGCGGCTACAACGAATCCCCGCCACCGCCCGGGTTGCCGACCAGCCCGCTGCTGCCGCAGCTGACGCCGGTCGGCTTTCGGTGGGCCGAATAGCCGCTTCGGCCAGCCGAATTCGCGCTTTCGGCTACGTTGCAGTCACCGTCCCGCCGAGCAAGGAGAGCCATGCCCGAGAAGAGCTTCGCCGCAGCCCTCAACGAGCAGATCGCCAACGAGTTCGCCGCCTCCCAGCAGTACGTCGGGATGGCCGTCTACTACGACGCGGAAACGCTGCCCCGCCTCGCCGCCTTCTTCTACCGCCAGGCGCTGGAGGAGCGCGAGCACGCGATGATGATGGTGCAGTACCTGCTCGACGTCGGCGAGGAAGTCCACATCCCCGACATCAAGGCGCAGGAGACGAGCTACTCCGACGGGACGACGCCGGTGAAGAAGGCGCTTGAGCAGGAGAAGCGGGTCGGCGAGGAGATCTTCGCCCTGTTCGAGCTGGCGCGCGAGGTCAAGGACTACCGCGCCGAGCAGTTCATGCAGTGGTTCGTCAAGGAGCAGGTCGAGGAGGTGGCGCTGATGGGCGACCTGCTCAACGTCGTCGAGCGCTCGAAGGAGAACCTGCTGCTGGCCGAGGACTACATCGCGCGGGAGGCGCCGGGCGAGGGTGGCGGCGACCCGACCGCCCCTCCGGCCGCAGGTTCGGGGGGGTAGGCGAAGGAGGACGGAGGTCGTCTCGTCGAGTGCCTACCACCGCCCTGCGGGCGGTGGGATCTGATGCCGCTTCGCGGCCAGGAACCACCCGCCAGGAGCCGCTTCGCGAGGCATCGCCGAGACGACCTCCGTCCTCCTCAACCCAGCCAGCCGGCCTTTTTGCGCATCGCCGTGATCCTTCGGAACTCGGCGATGTCCTCCCGCAGGGCCGCTGGGGCTGGAGCTGGGAGGAAGCGGGCGGGGAGCGGGGACTCGATTACGCCGTCATCGCCCTTGGCCACACGGTAGGCGCGGGCGCCGCGCTGGGCGGTGACGGCCGAGGGCGGGCCGGCGCCCTCCCAGATCAGGCCCGCGTAGTCGTCGAGCCCGTAGCCGCCTGGCATGCCGCCGGCGACGGCGTCCAGGTAGGCCGCGCGACGGTCGGGTTCGTTGTTGTAGTGGACGCAGAGGCTGCCGCGCAGGAGGCCGAGGCCGGCGCCCGGCAGCGCTTTGCCGGAGGACTTGGTGATGCCCGCCTCGAACCAGCACATCGCTCCGGCGCTCTGCCCGGCGAGGACGATCCCCTGGCGCCAGCCGAGAGCGAGGATCTCACTCAGCGCGTGGGCCTCCCAGACCGCAAGCAGGTTGAGCAGGCTGCCGCCGCCGACGTAGATCAGGTCCTGTTCGAGGATGTGGTCGCGCAGCTCCATCGGCCGGCTGCCGAGACGGAAGAGCGAAAGGTCGGAGAGGTCGCAGGCGCGCTGGCCGAAGACCGAGTAGAAGCGGCCGATCTGCTCGGAGGTGTCGCCGCTGGCCGTGGGCAGGATGCAGATCTTCGGCCGGCCCCCCGCGCGGGTGGTCGCCAGGCGCAGCATCAGCTCGCAGACGGCCCGGTCGGGCGGCCGCGAGCTGAAGTCGTGCCCGCCGAGGGTGAGGGTCCGGGTGATCATCCACACGCCGTAGAGCTTTGGTCCGGATAGCGGTCCAAAGCTCTACGGCGATCCATTCAGGCCGCCACCGCGGTCGACATCGCCTCGGGCAGCGGGACGAGGGGCGATGCGCCCCCGTCTCCCAGGTAGGTCGTGGCGATCCTCATCTCCACGACCCGCTCGCCCATGGCATTGAGCCTGTAGCCGCGCGCCTCCGGTCGCGAGGCGACCACCCGGCTGAGCTCGGTGTCGACGAAGTGCAGCGCGGCGCCGTCCTCGGCGGCGTAGCCGGGACACATGCCGGCGCGGATGAACTCGTGGTAGGCGCTGCGCCGGCTCGAGTCGCGCTCGTAGTGGACGCAGTTGCTGAACGGCAGCAGGCCGAGCCCACCGACCGCTTTCGGGGCGCCGTGGAAGCCGGTCACCGCCTCGGCGAACCAACAGAGCGAGCCGGCCGAGAGGCCGCAGAGGACGATGCCGCGCTCCCAGGCTTCGCGCAGAATCGTGCCGAGGCCGTGCGCACGCCAGACGCCGAGCAGGCTGACGACGCTGCCGCCGCCGACGTAGATCAGGTCCTGCTGAAGCAGGTGGGCGCGCACGTCCTCCGGTCCCTGCTCGCGGCGGAAGAGCGAGATGTGGCTGGCTTCGCAGCGCTCGGCGCCGAAGGCGCGGTAGAAGCGCACGATGTAATGGTCGGCGTCGCCGCTGGCCGAGGGCAGGAAGCAGACCTTGGGGCGCTCGGCGCCGGTCAGTTCGAGGACGTAGTCGTCGAGCAGCGGGTTGCCCGACTCCATAGAGAACCCTCCCCCACCGAAGGCGACGATTTGCCGAAGCGTCTTCATGCACGAATGGTCGTCATCCCTGGGCCGAATCCACTTGTACACCGGTCCGAAGTTTTCGGTACCGCCCTCGCCCGCGTGTACAGTCGACCGACTCTGCGCAGGGACCAGACTCAGTAGCCCGGGCTGCGCTTCATCGACTTGCGCTCGGAGGGATGCGCGCCGCCCTTCTTCTCGAGCGTCGAGCAGGCGACTTCGATGTCGCCAGCGAGCCGGTCGACCTGCTCGCGGCTGAGGGTCTGCTTGACCAGCGCCCGCAGGACCTTCACGTCTTCGGCGTTGGGCGGCATCGTGTACGCGGGGAGCATCCAGCCCCGCTCGGCGGAGAGCTGCCAGGAGAGGTCGAACTCGTCGTAGCTCTTCTCGCCGGCCAGCCTGAAGGCGACCAGGGGGAGCTGCTCCTCCCCGTCGCCGATCAGCTCGAAGTCGCCACTGGCCTTCAGCTTCTCCGCCAGCGCCCTCGCGTTGGCCTGCATCGCCTCCATGACGTAGGTGTAGCCCTCGCGCCCGTAGCGGACGAAGTTGTAGTACTGGGCGAGCACCATCGACGCGCCGGTCGAGAAGTTGAGGGTGAAGGTGGCGTCGGTCTTGCCCAGGTAGTTCTCGTAGAAGACGAGGTCCTCGGCGAGGTCGGACTTCTCCCTGAAGACGAGCCAGCCGATCCCCGGGTAGACGAGGCCGAACTTGTGCCCGGAGACGTTGATCGAGCGCACCTGCTCGAGCCGGAAGTCCCACTCGGAGTCGGGATAGAGGAAGGGCCAGACGAAGCCGCCGCTGGCGCCGTCGATGTGCAGCGGCACGTCGAGGCCGCGCTCGCCCTTGAGGTCGACGAGCAGCTGGTTGATCCCGACGATGTCGTCGGCGTGACCGGTGAAGGTGGTGCCGAGCACGGCGGCGACGCCGATCGTGTTCTCGTCGATGTGCGGCTGCACGTCCTCGGGACCGATCACGTATTTGCCGTCCTGCAGCGGCACGATCCGGGGCTCGACGTCGAAGTAGCGGCAGAACTTCTCCCAGACGACGTGCACGTCCCCGCCGAAGATCAGGTTCGGCCGCTCGATCGGCTTCGATTCCGCTTCGCGCCGCTGCTTCCACTTCCACTTCAGCGAGAGGGCGCCGAGCATGATCGCCTCCGAGGAGCCCTGGGTGCGGGCGCCGGTCGTCTCGCCGGGGGCGTGGTAGAGGTCGGCGAGCATGCGGATGCAGCGCTGCTCGACCTCGGCCGAGATCGGGTACTCGGCGTGGTCGATGAAGTTGCGGTAGAGGTTCTCGGCGATGATCCGCTGCGCCTCGGGCTCCATCCAGGTGGTGACGAAGGTGGCGAGGTTGCGCTGCGGATCGCCCTCCAGCGCCAGTTCCTCGTCGACCAGGCGCATCGCGTCCAGGGATGACATGCCGCTGGACGGGAAATCGGCGGCGGGCGCGTCTTCGGTGAGGAAGCGGTTGCCGTAGAGCTTCGCTGCCTCTGCGCCGCTGAGTGGCTCGTTCATGGGGCTCCTAGTCGGTCGGGACGGGGGGGAGGTTAATTATTAACTCGGTACTCAGGCGTCCACAGAGCTTCGCGCGGGGTGTACAATCGCGTTTATCGTGAATCTCAGCGGCGTGATCGAGGAAGAGCACCTCCCCTCCGGTCGTGAGGATCTCGCCGAGCCGCTCGTCGCCCACTCCCAGCGCGAGCGGATCCTCGTCGCGATGGCCGACAGCTGCGCCGACAAGGGCTACAGCGCGACTACGATAGCCGACATCTGCGAGCCCGCCGGCGTCTCCCGCGCCACCTTCTACGAGCTCTTCAAGGACAAGGAGGACTGCTTCCACGCGGCGATGGAGGTCTCGCTCGCCGACGCGATGGGGCGCATCCTCTCGGTCTACTCGCCCGACAAGCCCTGGGCGACGATGGTGCGCGACGCGGCGGCCGAGTTCCTCGATCTGCTGGCCAGCCGCCCCGCGTTCGCCCGCATGGCGCTGGTCGAGGCGCCTGCGACCGGCGATCGCGCCTTCGAGCTCTACGCCTCCGGCAAGCGGGTGCTGCAGTCGCTGCTGGACCGGGGCCGCGAGGACCCGGTCGAGGAGGAAGCGATTCCATCCAGCGCCGGGCGCGCGGCGCTCTCGGGCGCAGAGTCGCTGATCGTCGGTCAGATCCTCGCCGGCAACGCCGAGCGGCTGCGCGAGCTGCTGCCGGACATCGTCTACATCACGACCGTCCCCTACCTCGGCCAGGACGAGGCGCTGCGCCAGTCCCGCGAGGCCGAGAAGCTCCTCGAGGCCAAGCCTCTGGGCCCACCCGGAGGCTGACCGGGTGGAGCAGGGCAGGGGGGGAGACCGGTGGCGCCCTCCGCGCGGACGTCACCGGCTGCCCGCGGAGGTGGTCGCCCGCTCCCAGCGCGAGCGCCTGCTCGAGGCGGCCGTGCGGGTGGTCGCGGAGAAGGGCTTCGGGGCGATGACGATCGGGGACCTGACCAGGGAGGCGGGCGTCTCGCGCACCACCTTCTACGAGCTCTTCGCCGACAAGGAGCAGTGCTTCCTCGCGGCCTACGACAACGCGGTCGACGCGTTGGTGCGGCGAGTGACCGCTGCCTATGAGTCACAGGGGAGCTGGCCCGACCGGGCGGCGGCCGGGCTCGCCGCGCTGCTCGGGCTGCTGGCCGAAGAGCCGGCCCTGGCGCGACTCTCGCTGATCGACATCGGCAACGCGGGCCCCGCTGCCCAGCGCCGCTACCGGGCCGCCGTGCAGCGCCTGACCCCGCTCTTCGACGAGGGTCGCGACTACGCCCCGGGGGGGCGGGGCCTGCCCGCCAACACCTCCCGAATGGCGATAGGGGGCGTCACCGGGCTGATCTCGGATGAGCTCCACGCCGGGCGCGCCGAGCAGCTTCCCGGCTTGCTTTCGGACGTGGTTTTTGCGACGCTGGTTCCCTATATCGGCCCGGACGCGGCAGCAAGGGAGGTCGAGAGGCTGACTCGATAAACGCCCACGTACACGTTGCCGCTATGATTCATATACCCGATAGTTCAACCCTGCCGGGAGGGCCGATGGCAGGCAGCGAGACACGACGGCAACTGATCCTCGAAGCGATGGTGCGGGTCGTCGGCCGCAAGGGATACAAGGCGACCTCGGTCGCCGACGTGATCGAGGAGGCAGACGTCTCCCGCACGACCTTCTACAAGCACTTCGACGACAAGCACGAGTGCTTCCTCGCCGCCTACGACCTGGTCGTCGAACGGGTGCTCGGCGCGGTCGTCGCCAACTGCGACGCCGGCCAGCCGTGGCTCGAGCGGATGCGGGCCGGGCTGGCGACCGTGGTCGAGCTGTTCGCCCTCGACCCCGAGCTGGCGCGGACGGCGATCGTCGAGGTCGCCGCCGCGGGCGCCGACGCCCGCCAGCGCCACTGGGACGCGATCACGCAGATCACCGAGTTCCTCGCCGAAGGCGAGGAACTCGGTGGCGATCGCGAGCTGCCGCAGAACATCGGCCTGATGGCCGCCGGCGCGGTCTCGGGGCTGATCTTCGACGAGCTGCTGACGGGGCGGGCCGAGCGCCTGCCCGAGCTCCTCCCCGATCTGCTCTTCGCGATGCTCGTCCCCTACATAGGGCCCGGCGCCGCGACCGAAGAGATGCGGCGCGCAGCGGCCGGCTGAGGCCCCGCGCCTCGCCTGACCGCCCGCCTCCCCGGTTCTCTAGACAGCCGCAAGCGAGCGGCGCAGCTTGGCGCGCACCCGGTGCAGCCGGACCTTGACCGTGCCCAAGGGGATGCCGAGACGGTGGGCGATCGCCTCCTGGGTCATGTCCTCGTCGTAGCGCAGTCGCACGAGCTGGCGGTCGCGCTTGTTGAGCCCCTCCAACGCGGCATGGAGGTCGGCCCTTTCGACCGTCGCCAGAACGCGCTCGTCGTCGCGCCCTTCGGTCACTCCGATCAGGTCGCTCGCGAACGGCCGCTTGCGGGCGAACTCGCGCAGGGCCTCGTTGCGGACGATCGTCGCCAACCAGGCCTTGCGCGCCGCCGCGTCGCGCAGCGAATCGCGTTTGCGCCAGGCGCGGACCATCGCGTCCTGGGCGATGTCCTCCGCCTCGGCCTGGTTCTTCGCATAGCGGAAGGCGAACCTGAGGCAGAACCGGTGGGCCTCGTCCCAGTTCCAGCCCTCGCCTGAATCGGCCTCCCTGCCAACCCGATGATCGAGACGACGGACCTCCACGATTCGGAGCAGACTAGCAGAATTGATCAATGAAACTATTAAGAACTAATCCTGGTCCCGGCCGCCATGAACGCATCGACGGTGCAACCGAGGGGCCGGTGGGCCGAGCAGGCCTACGAGGCCCTGGCGCCCCTCTATGACGATTTCACCGCCCACCACGACTACGAGCTGTGGCTGGGCAACCTCTTTCCCAAGCTCCGCGGCCACGGGTTGAGCGGGCATCGCCTGCTCGACGTCGGGTGCGGGACGGGGAAGAGCTTCCTGCCGATGGCCGCGCGGGGATGGGAGGTGACCGCCTGTGACATCTCACCGTCGATGCTGGAGCTCGCGCGAGCCAAGGATCCGGGTGCGGCACGGCTATCGGTGGCCGACATGCGGGAGCTGCCTAAGTTCGGCGAGTTCGATCTCGTCTGGGCGCTGGACGACGCGGTCAACTACCTGCTCAGCGCCGAGGAACTGCGCATGGCGCTGAGTGGGATGCGGACAAACCTGGCCCCCGGCGGCCTGCTGATGTTCGACGTCAACTGCCTGCAGGCCTACCGCACCTTCTTCGCCGAAGAGCAGCGGGTCGAGCGTGGCGGCCGCACCCTCGTCTGGCGCGGCCAGGGCTCGGTCGACGCCGCACCGGGCACGATCAGCGAGGCGCGCTTCGAAGTCGAGGCGGGCGAGGACGCCGAACGCTTCGAAACGCACGTGCACCGGCAACGTCACTTCCCCGAAGCGGAGGTGCTGGCGCAGCTCGACGCGGCCGGCCTCGAATGCCTGGACGTCTTCGGCCACGGCTTCGACGCGGTGCCGAAGCAGCCGGTCGAAGAACTGATCCACGCCAAGGCCGTCTACATGGCTCGCCGCGCCTGAACCGGTCGCACCCCGACGCCTTCCGACCTAACTGATAGTTGTCAGTTTTTTCACTGACACACTTTGGACGTGACTGCTTGGCGAAATTACTCGACCGGTCTAACTGTGGTTTTTCACGTTTCGGTCGAGGTAGAGGTTTTTTGTCGGTACGCTTAAGGTGGTACGCCTGCCTGCAAGCTACTTATATTCTGTAGACTCGTAACGAGATAGCTGACAGGCTCCGCGCGTGTCGGAGGCGGCTTTAAAGGCTCTTGGCGAAGCCATACGTAAGCGGCGGGGCGAAATCGAAGGTCTCTCTCAAGAGGGCCTCGCGGACCTCGCTGGAATGCATCGCACCTACGTGAGTGAGATCGAGCGGGGATTGCGAAACCCGAGCTTCCGCAACCTCTTCAAGCTCGCAACCGCCCTGGACATCCCGCTTTCCGAGCTGGTCGCCCAGGCGGAGCGCGCCAGCGCCGCGCGCTAGGCCGGAGTCAGCGCCCACTCACCCGGCGGGTGATCGCGGCGATCAGCTCGTCGAAGCCCATGCCGGCCGCGTCGGCGGCAAACGGGGTCGGCCCGGTCTCGGTCAGGCCCGGCACGGTGTTGATCTCGAGGATCTGCGGGCCGGCCTCGTCGAGGATTATGTCCACCCGAGCCAGGTCACGGCAGCCGGCGAGCGAGTAAGCCTCCCGCGCCACGCGCTGCACACGGTCCAGCTCGGCTTCGTCCAGCTCGGCCACCCGCAGGGTCGCGGCGCCGGTCTCATAGTGGGCGGTGAAGGTGTAATAGGGCTCGGCGGTGACGATTTCCACCACCGGCAGCGCACGCGGCTCCTCGGCCGCTCCGATCACCGTCACCGCCAGCTCGCGGCCTTCGACGAAGCGCTCGATCAAGACGCGGTCGTCGTAGTTGAAGGCGCCGACGATCGCGGCGAGGAACTCGTCGGGGCCGTGCACCACCTTGATCCCCAGCGACGACCCCTCCCTGGCCGGCTTGACGACGAGCGGGAAGCCGAGCTGCTCGGTCAGTGCCGGCAGCGTCTCCCCCGCGCCGAACTGGGAGAACGCCTCGCGGTTGAACGAGTGCCAGGGGGGCGTCTCCAGCCCCGCCGCGGTGAGGATCTGCTTGAAGGCGTGCTTGTCGAGGCAACGGGCGCTGGCGTGGACGTCGGAGCCGGTGTAGGGGACGCCGAGGATCTCGAGGATGTCCTGCAGCGTCCCGTCCTCCCCGCCGCGGCCGTGCATGGCGACGAAGACGAAGGCGGGGCGGTGCTCGATCGTGTGGCGGACGAAACGGTGGTCGGGGTCGACGACGGCGACCTCGAAGCCGAGGTCCTCGAGCGCGCTCGCCGCGCGGCGCCCGGAACGCAGGCTGATCCCGCGCTCCATCGAGCGGCCGCCGCTGACCACCGTGACCCGATCGCTCACGCTGCGCTCATCCCCGCGCGCCGTGCCGTTCGAGCAGCACCGACTCGAAGGTCCTGGTCGTCGCGCGCCGCTCCGCGGCCTCGCGCACCGCGATCTCGATCAGCCCGTCGGCGAGCGCGGCGAAGTCCATCCCGGCGGGTTCGAAGAGGTAGAAGGAGAAGGAGCCGGGCACCGTGTTGGCCTCGTTGAGGACAATCCGCGCATCGCCGTCGGGCCGCTCGACCAGGAAGTCGTAGCGCACGACGCCGGCGAAACCGAGGGCGCGGTGGGCCCGGCGCGCGGTCTCCTGGATCGTCGCGGTCAGCTCGTCGGAGATCGGCGCGGGAATCAGCCGGTCCTGCGAGGCCATGCCGCCATCCTCGCCCTTGCTGCCGCCGCTCTGGGCCTTGCCCTTTGCGCCGGAGAGGTACTTTTCTTCGAAACCGAGCGGCGAGCCATCGGCCTTCACCGGCTGCTCGCAGAGGGAGGCCCGCAGATCGCCTTCGGAGGCGCCCAGCACGGCGCAGTTGATCTCGATCGCGTCATCGAGGGCGGGCTCGACCAGCACCGCCCTGTCGAGCTCGAAGCCCAGCTCGAGCGCCTCGCGCAGCTCCCCGGGGCCGCTGCAGCGCGAGACCCCGATCGAGGAGCCGAGCGAGATCGGCTTGACGTAACAGGGCAGCCCCACCTCTTCCGTCGCCCGCGCCAGAACGGCCTCGGGGTCCCGCGAGAAGTCGTTGCGGTGGGCGACGAGGTCCGGGTTGACCTCGATCCCGGCGCCGCGGAAGACCGCCTTGCCGGTCGCCTTGTTCATCGCCGCGGCGGCGGGCCCGACGCCACCGCCGGCGTAGGGAATGGCGGTGTGCTCGAGCGCGCCGAGCAGCGCCCCGTCCTCGCCGCCGGTGCCGTGGATCGCGCAGATCAGGGCGTCGAGGCGCAGCGGCTCATCGCCGCGGAAGCGCGAAGCGGCGGGGCGGAAGAAGCCGGAGCCGTCGGCGCCGCCGAGGCGCAGCTCGCAGGGCTCGGCGCCGGCCGGCGCATCGGCGCCGAAGGCCTCGACCGAGCGCAGCGCCTCGCCGGTCCAGAAGCGGCCGTCGCGGGCGAGGTAGAGCGGCACCGGCTGGTGGCGCTCGCTAAGCGCCTCGATCAACTGCTGGGCGCTGATGATCGAGACGTCGTGCTCCACAGATGGCCCGCCGAAGCAGACGCCGATCCGTTGTCCGGGCGCGACTGTCAATGGGTCAAGCGGTGGCCGAGCAGGGAATCGCTCATCTGGGACGGACGATACCCGGATCAGGCCCCGACCGCAGCGTCTCGATCGTCCCAGACGAAGATGCCGCCGGAGCCGGCGAAGACCCAGTCCTCGCGGTTGGTCTGCAGCACGATCAGCTTCGCCCCACGGTCGTGTTCGACCAGCTCCGGCCGGTAGGGCTGCTCCGCCGAGAAGAACACGTTGGCGCCGACGTCGTCCGGTGAGAGCGAGGTCTGGGAGTATGAGAAGCGCACGGTCGGATGACGGGTCGGCTGGGTGATGTTCACCGGGAAGTAGGTCTGATGGCGGGGCTGAAAGGTGTGTATGGAGATACGTACCGGCACACCATCCGGCATCCTCTGCTTGAGCTCCTCGTCGATCGCGTACCGCCAGCGGATGCCGCGCTCGCTTATCTGCACCCCGTTCGGTTCGAGGTCGCAGTCGGCAATCCGTATCTCACACTCGAACAGTGTGCTCGCGGCCGCCCATCCCCGGTCGGTGTGTGTGTCATTCGATTCCGGCGGCGGTATCCAATCCTCAGCGAAGAGACCGGCGAGGCTCGCGGTCTGCTCGGGCGAGAGGTGGACCAGCTCGCGCAGGAAGAAGCCATCGTCGCGAAACCAGTCGGGCAGGTGTTGGAGGGAGAAGGTGCAGCCGATGTAGCACTCGTCGTGCGGATGCCTCACCTGCTGCCTGAAGTGGGCGACGGTGCCGAGCCGCCAGTACTCGGATGGGTCGATGACGAACTCCTCGGCGGCGGGCAGCGGGATCTTCACCGGCCGCTCGAGCCCGATCAGGTCGATCCGGTAGTTCCAGTCCTGCCGGAACCCCTTCTCGCCCTCTTTGATGAACGGCTGCACCGCCTGCTGCCAGTAGCCGCGGCCGAACTCCTCGTCGTCGAGCGCGGCCTGGAGCAGGTTCCGCAGGTATTCGTAGATCATGTCCCGCTCGAGGATCTTGCTGATCGTCGCCGAGTCCTGGTACATGACGCTGCTGAGCGCGATCACGTCGTTGCGCAGGCTCTCGTGGCCACCGCGGGCGTCGCGCCACTGCTCGAAGGCGTAGGCGAAGAAGACGAGGGGGATCGCCAGCGCCAGCCCGGCGGCCTGGCTGTCGGTATCGATCGCAATCGCGAGCAGGATCGCGACGAGGGCGCCGCTGAACCCCATCAGCTGAAGTGAGTTGCGTTCGCCGGCGCGGTTGCGGGCCGCGTAGGCGTCTAGGCTGCTCTGCGGACGAGCCATCGGCGGTCCCACGTCTTTTCTCTCGGAGCGCGGCTAATCCTGCCTGTGCTCGAAGTGCCACCACTCGCTGGGGAGGCGATGGAACCCCTCCCCCTCCATCGCCCCGTGGAGGAGGCGGCGGCGATCGCGGTACCCCGCTTCGATCGGGGTGAGGCCCTCGCGTTCGTAGTAGTCACCGGCGGAGCGCTCGGTCAGCTCGTCGAACTCGCCCCCCATGTCGAGCGCGATGCCGTCAGGTGAGCAAAGCGTCAGGTCGACGGTCCGGCCGGTCGAGTGGGGCGGCGGCGCGTCGCCGTCGGGGGGGCTGACGAAGAGGCGGGCGCGGGCGTCCAGAGCCTCGCCCTCGAGCCCGGTGGCTCGCGCCAGCTCCTCGCGGTACTCGTCCCAGAGGCGGCGCTGCAGATCGAGCGGGCGCCAGCCGTCCCAGACCAGCAGGCCGGTGGCGTGCTCGGCTCGCAGCCGCTCGGCCGCACGCATCAGGGCGTCGGCGACCTCGGGCAAGAGGCGGACCTCGGGAATCGCCTGCTCGTAGCCGCGCAGGTGGTAGACGGGCTCGACCCAGAGGCAGCTTTCGTGGGCTCCGGGGGCGAGCCGGCGGAGTCGGGGTGGTTCGGTCAAGCGGCCGCGGCCGTCTGCTCGGCGCTGCCCGCCGGGCCGCGGTAGAGGTCAGGCAGGTCGTTCTCGAAGAGGATCACGTCGCCGGCGCGCGAGGTCTCGGCGAGCAGCCGCTCGGCCCCGCCGGAGTCGGCGACCGTGCGCAGCCCGTCGGGTGCGAACCCGGCCGCTTCGAGGCCGCGCCTGATCGGCGCCGCCTGCTTTTCGCCGACCAGGACGACGACATCGCAAACGGCGGCCGCGGCCGCGCCGAAGCGCTCGTTCTCGGCCTCCTCACGGTCGCCCAGCTCGACCATCCCAGGGGTGACGAGGATGCGGCGCTTGCCGGGGTGGGCGGCGAGCACCTCCAGAGCGGCTGCGGCGCCCGCCGGGTTGGCGTTGTAGGCGTCGTCGATCACGACGATGCCGGCGGCGCGGTTGACGATCGGCGAGAGGCGATGCTCGGGCGGGGTGACCTGACCGAGGGCGCGGGCGATCTGCTCGGGCGCCAGGCCAAGCTCGACCCCGGCGAGGGCCGCGGCGAGCAGGTTGGCGATGTTGTGGCGGCCGAGTAGCCGAGCGCTGACAGGGCGTCGGGTGACCTCTCCCTCGCCCCGCAGGCAGAGGTCGAAGCGCGAGCGACCCTCGTCGAGGCGGGCGTTCTCGGCCCAGGCCGTCGCCTGGGGGTGCGGGTCCGGAGAGAAGAGACGCACCGGGCAGGGCGCGCGCTCAGCCGCCGCGCGGCAGCGGGCGTCGTCGGCCCGGGTGATGAAGACGCCGTCGGCGGGCAGCCCCTCGGCGAGCTCCCCCTTGGCCAGCGTCGTCTGCTCGAGCGTGCCGAAGCGCTCCAGGTGCGCGGGGCCGATCGCGGTGAGGATGCCGATGCGCGGCCCGACCAGGCGGCAGAGCTCGGCGATGTCGCCCCGCCGGTAGGCGCCCATCTCGACGACGAAGGTGCGGTGGTCGGAACGCAGGTTCTCGTTGATCGTGCGGATCACGCCGAGGTAGCTGTTGAAGGAGGCCGGCGTCGGCAGCGTCGGCCCGGCCAGGTTCGCCACCTGGGCGACGCAGCCCTTGGTCGTCGTCTTGCCGTAGGAGCCGGTGATGCCGATGACCAGCGGGGCGACCTCGCGCAGGCGGCGGCGGGCGCGGCGCTCGAAGCGGGCGTTGTCGGCGCGCTGGACGGGGCGCATCGCCAGGTTGGCGAGGCCGAGCAGCTCGGGGGCGAGGAGCAGCAGCGCGGCGGCGATCACGACGAGGGCGAGCGCGCCGAGGGTCGGGGTCGTCAGGGCGGCGAGGGCGAGCGGCACCGCCAGGGCGAGCGCGACGAGGGCGATGGCCGTGACGTAGAGCCGGGTTGCGCGGGGAGTGAACTGGAGCGGCTTGACCTGCTCGCGGCCGAGGACGGTGCGGGCACGGGCGGTGGCGAGGATGAAGCCGGCGACGCCGATCGCCACCGCAAGGGCGGTCAGGCCCAAGCCGAAGGCGACGGCGAGCAGGGCGGCGGCACCGGCGCCGAGCGCGAGGTCGCGCGGCGCAAGCCGCTCGTTTCGGCGGGCGACCCAGACGCGCAGGCGGCGCAGCTCGTAGTGCTCGAGCTGGAGCAGGTGGAGGAAGAGGTGGACGCGCCCGGCAAGCAGGGCGAGCGTGGTCGCGGCGCCGAGCGCGAGGGCGATCCAGGCGAGGACGCTCAAGAGAGCTCCTTGCCGGCGGCCTGGCGCGGCTGCTCGCAGAGGAAGTGACGGCTCAGCTGGGCGAAGCGCCCCGGCTCGTCCGCATATGAGTAGTGCCCCGCGCCCTCGAAGACCACCAGCGCCCCGTCGGGAATGAGCTCCTCCATGCGCCGTCCCATCCACAGCGGGGTGTCTCCGTCGGCGCTCCCCCAGACGAGCAGGCAGGGCGCGGAGATGTTAGGCAGTTGAGGTTCGAGGTCCTCGCCGATGACCCGCCGAAAGGTCTCCCGCAGTGCGGGAGAGGCGTTCAGGTAGTCGGAGGAGGCGACTCGCGAGCGGATCCGCTCCTGCAGCCGCTTCCCGGCTGGGCCGAACAGCCCCAGCATGCGCCCGAGCTTGGCCAGCGCGACCCGGTAGCGATACCGCCAACCGCGTTTGGGCCGCAGTCCCGCGGCGTCGCAGAGGATCAACCGCTCGACCAGCTCAGGATGCCCGGCCGCCAGGCAGATCGCGACCCGCCCCCCGAAGGAGTGCCCGATCAGGTGGCAGCGCCGGACCCCCGCCCGCCCGAGCCACTCGACCACGAAGCGCGCATAGTCCTGTGAATCCCAGGCCTCCGGCGGATCCTCCGAATCCCCGAACCCCGGCATGTCCAGGGCCAGCACTTCGGTCTCCCCCTCCAGGGCCGCCAGGATCGGCTCCACAGCGGCGAGGTGCGCTCCCCAGCCGTGCAGCACGACGATCGGCAGGTCGCCGGAGCGCCGCGCCGCGCCGCGCCTGGTCGCGTTTATCCGCGTGCCCCAGACCTCCCCGGGCACGTCGACCGCGGCGCCGCCAGGGCCCGCAGCCAGAGGTCGCTGTCCAGCCATCGAGAAACCGTACCCTGCGGCGCCCCGGGCACTGGCGCAACCAACCGCTTCGGGGCCCGTCAGATGCTGGAGACGACCACAGCCAGGCTCTCGGCGATCCTGGGATCGAACTGAGTGCCCGCACAGTCCCGCAGCTCTGCCAGGGCCGCCTCGACCGGCATCGCGTTGCGGTAGGAGCGGGTGGTGGTCATGGCGCTGAAGGCATCGCAACAGGTGACGATCCGAGCCTCGATCGGAATCTCCTCGCCCGCCAGGCCGTCGGGATAGCCGCTGCCGTCGTAGTGCTCGTGCGAGGAGCGGACGACGCGCCCGACCTCGGAGAGCACGCCGCCCACCCGGTTCAGCATCTCCTCGCCCTCGATCGTGTGCCGGTACATCACCTGCCACTCCTCCGGATCGAGCGGTCCCGCCTTGTTGATGATCTCCTTCGGCACGGCGATCTTGCCGACGTCGTGCAGCAGGGCCGCGAACTCGACGTTGCGGCGTTGCCGGTGGTCGAGCCCGAGGCGGTCGGCCACCGCCAGCGAGAGCTCGACCACGCCGCGACTGTGGCTGCCGGTATAGGCGTCATCGGCCTCGACCACGTCGCCCAGGAGCATCGCGGTCCCGCGATAGGCGCTGCTCAGCTCGATCGCCTGGTCGACTCGGGTCTGGCGCTCGCGGGAGAGCACGGCGAGCACCATCGCCAGGGGGAGGATCAGGAGCACCAGCGCCGCCCCGGCCTGGATCGCCGCGAAACCGACCAACAGCCCGATCGGGGCCAGCGCCCCGTCCAGTGCGTAGACCGGCGCGACGAGTCGGCTGAGGGCGCGCACCGAAACACCGTCGACGAGGTGCTCGCGGATCGCCGCCGGGGCGAAGTCGAAGGCGAACTGGGCCAGCAGGGCGACCAGGTAGACCGGCCACTCGTCCCAGGAGAAGACCTGGGCGCCGGCCACGACCAGCACCAGGGCCGGGCCGACGGCGTACCAGGAGTCCCCGAGGGCATGGAAGGCGCGGTGGACGCTCGTATGACCGCTGGCATAGTCGTACCCGCGTCCCAGCAGGTCGCCGCAGGCGACGGCCAGCGGCACGGCCGGAGTCGGCAGGAGGAAGAGCATCGGCACCACGACCAGCTCGGTCGGGACCGTGTGGCCGTCGGCGATGTCGAATTTCGCCCTGCTGCAGACGACGTACGCGGCGATCAGGATCGCGAGGGTGGGCACGTCGAGCGCGCGGGGGGACGGTAGGAGGAGCGGCATCTCCAGGGCGACGAGGAGGAATCCGCAGGCGAGGATCGCCTCGACCCTTCGTTCGACGCCCTGCGCGCGCAGCCGCACCCGCTCGCGGCCGCGGGCGAAGAGATGCTCGGCGTCTTCTATCCGTGAAACGAGTGCCATGCGGTGCGATCGGCATTCGCCGACCGCACCTGTTCATCGGCCGATCGCGTAAACGGATGATTTCCGCAAGGCGAATCCGCACGACGAGGCATGAAGATTCAAGAATTCGGTAGCCATTTGTATGAACTTATTCAAGTCGGGGGACCGGGATCCGATCGATCGCGGGCCACACGCATAAGTCAGCTGAATAAGGGCAAACCTGTCGCGAGGCAGGGACGCAAAGTTGGAGATCTCGGGTTTCGGCCCGAGACGGCTCGACCGCCAGCTTGGTTTGACGACCAGGCTCTTTGGCCTGCGACAAGGAGGTTTTCCCGAATGGCGTCCATGTCCCGCCCCGTCCTCAGCTCGAGCCGCAGCAGGCTCGCCGCCTTGCTGACCGCCTCGCTGCTGGCGCTGGCCGTCTTCGCCGGCTCCGCCACGGCATGCTCGTACTCCGGCGCCGCGACGGTGTTCAGCCCCTGGGGAGATCAGCACAACTACGTGCTCGCCCCGGACGGCGGCTTCGAGGCCGGTGGCTCCGGCTGGCAGCTGAGCAACGGCGCCGCGGTCGTCGAAGAAAACGAGAGCTACCACCTCAACGGCGCCGGGGACTCCAAGTCGCTGTCCCTCCCCACCGGCAGCTCAGCTGTCAGCCCGCCGGTCTGCATGGCGATCGACACTCCGTCCTTCCGCCTGGTAGCCCGCAACAGCGGCGATCCGTCCTCGCAGCTGCGAGTGGAAGCGTCATACAAGCTGCTTGGCCTGGTCCGCACGCGGACGGCGGGCACGCTCCGCTCCGGCTCTGCGTGGGCCCCGACCCAGTCGGTCTCCACCGTGCTCACCCTCTCGACCCTGCTCGGGACGCTGATCCCCAGCGCGATCGAAATCCGCTTCACCCCCCTCGACTCGACGGGCAAGTGGCAGGTCGACGACATCTACGTCGATCCATTCCGCCGCGGCTAGCCTGCAGCGCGGGGAAACACCAGAGCCGAGTGGGAGCCTGACCGGCAGACGATCTCCGCAGGGCAGCTCCTGGCGCCGACGGCAGCTCGAAGCACCGAGCCGCCGTCGGCGCGTCGGTGGGCGGCGGCAGGACATCCTCGCCTGAGTCGCTCAGATGCAGGCGCTAGGCGTTACGGGAGCGACGGGACTCGAACCCGCGACCTCCGGCGTGACAGGCCGGCGCTCTAACCAACTGAGCTACGCCCCCGAGGGATCGGATGGGCCGGTTGGGTTGGCCCGGCCGCCCAATCTAGCGGTTGCCAGAGGTTTGCGAGCTCCAGCGTTCCAGCCGGGCACGGCGTCGAGGCCGAGCGCTCAGGGCCGCTGAACCTGCAGCTTGAAGGCTCCGCCGGAGCGGCGGGCGGTGCGCAGGGCGACGCGGAGCTGCGACTGGCCGCACACGGTGTAGTTGAGCTGGTGACGGAAGCTGAGGCCATGGCGGGAGGTGCGCAGCACCTGCCCGGCCGGGCTGAGCAGGCTGAGGCTGTAGGCGGGATGGCCCACCGGGCGCAGGCTGACGGTGCCGTCGAGCGGTGTGGGAAAGGCGCGCACGGCGGCGTCGCCCGCCGGCACCCGGCCGCGCAAGCTGAAGATCGAGCGGCCCAGCCAGGGATCGAGCACGTCTTCGCGGATCGCTTCGAAGGCGCCCGCGTCGGGTTCGAGGCTGCGCACCCAGCGCCATGGGACTTCGGCTTCGGGGAAGCGCATATGGGCGTAGCTCTCGGCGAAGGCCTCGCCGGGGTCGCGGAAGTAGTGCAGGCCCTCGTTGCCGGGGAAAAGCGCGCCGGCGCGCGAGCCGCGGCAGACGTTCTCATAACTCGACCAGTGCGGCGTCCCCCAGTCGATCGCCGCCGGGAAAGGCGGCGGGCTTTCGCGGTGGCGGGCGATGTGGTGGCCGTACTCATGGGCGAGGACGAATTCTCGGCTCGCCCCGTCCGGCGCGGGCGAGCTGTCGCCGTTCAGCACGATCTTGTTTTCGCCTCCGTAGTAGCAGGCCTGGGCGCCGTAGCCGCAGTCGAATTCGATCTGGCCGGGCGTGTCGAGCAGGACCGTGAGCAGTTCCATCTCGTCGCCGTGCAGCAGCGTGCCGAGGAAGTCCGCGATCTGCTGCGGGTCGGCCGCGTTGCAGCTTTCCTGGCAGGAGGAGGTGGCCGAGATCGCCACGGTTTCGCCGCTGCCGTCTTCGATCGAATAGCGGCCGGCTTCCGCGCTGGCGGAGATCTCCGCCGAGCCGGCGCTCGGTGTCTCGATTACCGTGTCGCGGCGCACTCCGCCGCTCGCCGGAGCGGCGAGGAGGAGCATCATGGCCATTCCCGCAAGCGCCCCCGCCGGGCGCTTGCTCAAGGGGCGGGCCCCGGGTCTATCTCGTCGGCCAGCGCGGGCAGCGATGCCGAGAGCGGGCGGGGCGCCGGCAATGCGCGGCTCGCCGCCGCCCCGCGTCCGCTCCCTTGCTTCGCCCGGCGACCCGCCCAGGGCGGACGTACCGGGTCGAAGTCGAGCAACGAGCTCCAGGTCGGCGCGGCTTCCTCCGCCGCACCACCCGGGGCGGCGGAGGCAATGGGCATGTCAGCCAGCAGCACCATCACGAAAAGTCGCCGGGAGCACCAGGCGGAGCCCTGGCGCGCGGGTGCTTCCGGTCTTCACTTCACTCTCGACACGGTAGCTCGCGAGGCGCTGCTGCGCAAAATCTTTCATCGCCCAGATCCGTACCGAGTTCGGATATGGGCGTCTGGGTGGGCGGGCCGCCGACCGGGTAGCTTCGTCTCACCGTGAGAGATCGGATCGCCCGGCACCTGGTCCAGTTGCTGCTCGGCCGTCTGCACGTGGGACGGATCGAGCTCGTCGAGGATGGGCGGCGGCGGGCCTTCGGGCCGCAGGGTGCCGAGCTGCGGGCCACGGTGACCGTCCACGACCCGGTCGTCTGGCGGGGCGCCCTGCGGGGCAGCCTCGGGCTCGGGGAGGACTACCTCGACGGCCGCTGGGAGACCGACGACCTACTCGCCCTGCTGCGCATCGCGGCACGGGAGCTGCAGCGGCCGAGCCGCCTGCGCACGGCGCTCTGGCGGCTGCGAGGCCTCACGCACCGGCTGCGCCACCTCGTCCCCGAGAACAGCCGCGGCGGCGCCCGCGAGAACGTCTCCGCCCACTACGACCTCGGCAACGAGCTCTTCTCCGCCTTCCTCGACGAGCGGATGATGTACTCGTGCGCGCTCTTCCCGAGCGAGGGGGCGAGCCTCGAGGAGGCGCAGCTGGCGAAGCTCGAGCGGATCTGCGGGCAACTCGAGCTCGGCCCCGACGACCACCTGCTGGAGATCGGCACCGGCTGGGGCGGCCTTGCCGTGCACGCCGCCCGCGAGTACGGCTGCCGGGTGACGACGACGACGATCTCGCGCGAGCAGCACCGGCTGGCGAGCGAGCGGGTGCGCGAGGCGGGGCTGGAGGACCGGGTCACCGTGCTGCTCGAGGACTACCGCGATTTGCGCGGCAGCTACGACAAGCTCGTCTCCATAGAGATGATCGAGGCGGTCGGCTGGAACCACTTCGACGAGTTCTTCCGCCGCTGCGACGAGCTGCTCGCGCCGGAGGGGCTGATGTTCCTGCAGGCGATCACGATCGACGACGGCCTGTACGAGTCCGAGAAGGCGGCGCGCAGCTTCGCCAATGCACACGTCTTCCCCGGCGGCTGCCTGCCCTCGAAGGCGACGATCGCCGCCTGCATCGCTCGGGCGACGAGCCTGCGCCAGGTCTGGTCGGCCGACATAACGGCCAACTACCCGCCGACGCTGGCGGCATGGCGGCGGCGCTTCCTCGCCGCCTGGGAGCGGCTGCGCGGGCGGGGCTACGACGAGCGCTTCCGCCGCCTCTGGGTCTTCTACCTGACGAGCTCCGAGGCGGGCTTCCGCGAGGGACGGATCGGCGACGTGCAGGCGCTCTTCGCAAAACAGCGATACTCGAGGGCGCGGTGATCGTCGAGCGGACCGAGAACCCGATGTGGCTGTCGAACGCCTACCTGGTGGCCGACGAGGCGAGCGGCAAGGGGGTGCTGATCGACGGCAACGACGAGCTTGGGCCGCTGCTGGAGCGGGCCGAGCGCGACGGGATCGAGATCACCCATGTGCTCGTCACCCACCCCCACGGCGATCACGTCGCCGGGCTGGCCGAGGCGCGGCGGGCGCTCGGCAACCCGCCGCTGGTGGCCCACGCCGAGTGCGCGGCCGAGCTGGAGGACGAGGTCGCCGTGACTCTCGCCGATGGCGAGAAGCTCGACGCGGGCGGCCTCGCGGTCGAGGCGATCCACACCCCCGGCCACGCCGCCGGCCACCTCGCCTTCCTCGTCGAGGGCTCCGACGTCTTCACCGCCGACGTCCTCTTCAAGGGGACCGTGGGCGGGACGATGGCGCCCGGCGCGAGCGGCTTCGCCGACCTGCGGGCCTCGGTGATGCGGCTGATGGAGCTGCCGCCGGAGACGACCGTCCATCCCGGCCACCGCGAGCCGACGACGATCGGCGAGGAGTGGGAATCGAACCCCTTCGTGCGGATCTGGCGCGGGCTCGAGCAGACCGGCGACGAGCAGGTCACCGTCTGGGACCGGCCGGCGAGCCTGAAGCTCTGGGCGCCCGACTACGACGGCGGCAACAAGGCCTGGATCGTCTTCGCCGACGACGGCCTCGAGGCGGTCGTAGGCGGCTCGCAGGTCGTCCGCGAATAGCCGTCCAGGCGCGCTGCGGAGCCAAAAGCAAACCCCGCGGACATATGTGCGATTGGAGCGTGGCCGCTTTGGCCTGACACTGATTGCTTGCCCCTCGCCGACGTCAAGAGCTTCTTCTTCGACTGGTACCCCGTCTTCGGGGTCTTCTTCATGTTCGGCCTGCTGCTCGTCTTCGTGACGCTGCTGCGCGGCACGCTCGGGGCGACCAAGCCGGAGACGGTCAAGGCGAGCAAGACCAAGCCCGTGCTCTGGGAGGAGGTGCAGGGCGTCGACGCCGCCAAGGACGAGCTGATGGACGTGGCCGAGTGGCTTCGCGATCCCGAGCGCTTCGCCGCGCTGGGAGCGCAGCCGCCGCGCGGCGTGCTGCTCTTCGGGCCGCCGGGGACCGGCAAGACGATGCTCGCGCGGGCGGTTGCCGCGCAGGCCGGCGTCGACTTCTTCTCGGCCTCGGGCTCGAGCTTCGTCGAGATGTTCGTGGGGAGGGGAGCCGCCCGCATCCGGCGCCTGTTCAAGGAGGCGCGCAAGTCGGGCCGGGCCGTCATCTTCATCGACGAGCTGGACGCGGTCGGGGGCGCGCGCAGCGGCGGTGGTGGAGATGGCGGCTCGAGCGAGCGCGAGCAGGCGCTGAACCAGCTGCTGGTCGAGCTCGACGGCTTCGAGCGCGATCCGGGGACGGTGATCGTGATCGCCGCCTCCAACTACGTCGACAAGCTCGACAAGGCGCTGCTGCGGCCGGGCCGCTTCGACCGCCAGGTGCTGGTCGCTCCACCCGACCGCGACGGCCGCGAGGCGATCCTGCGCGCCCACGCCAAGGGCAAGCCGCTCGCCCACGACCTCGACCTGACCGACGTGGCGCGCAAGACGACCGGGATGACCGGCGCCCAGCTCGCCAACGCGCTCAACGAGGCGGCGATCATCGCCGGGCGCGCCGGACGGGACGCGACGGCGCGCGAGGACCTCGACGAGGCGCTGCTGCGCCAGTCGGTCGGCTCCCAGCAGGCGCGCCGGCTGAGCCCGAAGGAGCGGCGGATCGTCGCCTATCACGAGGCCGGCCACGCGCTCTGTCGGCGGCTGCTCGGGCTCGACCCTCCGGAGATCCTCAGCATCGTGCCGCGCGGGCCGGCGCTCGGCTTCGTCGGCCACTCGCCGCAGGAGGACAGCTACCTGAAGTCGCGCGAGGAGCTGCTCGACGAGCTGGTGACGCTGCTCGGCGGGCGCGCCGCCGAGGAGGAGGTGATGGACGCGTCCTACTCGGGAGCGAGCGACGACCTGCAGCGCGTCCACATGGTCTGCCGCCAGATGGTCGCCGAGTTCGGCATGGGGGTGGCGCTGGACGCCGACGGGGCGCCGCCGATCGCGCTGCCGACGGGCGACTACGCGCTCTCAGACCGCACCCGCCGCGACGTCGACGTGGCGGCGATGACGCTGGCGCGCGAGGCCTACCGGCGGGCGCGGGCGCTGCTCGCCGGCAACCGCCAATGCCTCGACGACCTCGCCGCGGCGGCGCTCGAGCGTGAGACGCTGACCCGCGAGGAACTCGACGAGGTCTTCGCCGCGCACGAGCTCGACGGCCCGAGCCGCTCCGCCGCGGCGGCGCCTGCCGCGCTTTCCTCGGAGGCCCCTGCACCGGAGTAGAATCACCGTGCGGTGACGGGCGCGGTGAACTCCGAGGAGCACTACTTCCCGCCCGGGAGCTCGATGGCGCGCCGGGTCCACGGCGAGCGCGCCGTCGGTCTTCTCTACGGCCAGCGGGCGCTCCTGATCGGGGCGCTGGAACCGCTCACCTATACCGGCACGATGCTCTCGACCTGGTCGGGCAACAGGCCCTTCGAGCGGCTGGTCCGCACGGCGAAGATCCAGGAGACGGTCTTCCTCGGCACGCGCGCGGAGGCCGACGCGGCGCTGGCCAAGGTGCGGCGCCTGCACGAGACGGTCAAGGGCGAGCTGCCCGAGGCGGCGGGCCCGTTTGCCGCCGGCACTCCCTACTCCGCCTTCGATCCCGAGCTGATGCTGTGGACGCTGGCGGTGATCGCCGATTCGGGCCGGGAGATGTACGAGACGCTGGTGCGGCCGCTGGATCCCGAGGAGCGCGAGCGCCTCTGGCAGGACTACGTCCGCTTCGGCGAGCTCTTCGGCCTGCCGGCGAGCGAGGCGCCGGGGAGCCACGTCGAGTTCAAGGCCTGGTTCGACGGCAGGCTCACCGCGCCCGACCTGCAGGCGACCGAGCACGGCCTCGAGATGGCGCCACTGGTCGCCTTTCGCCAGCCGGTGCCGGCGCCGGCGCGCGGCAACATCGCCTTCCAGAACCACCTGATCAAGGGAACGCTGCCGCCGCGCGTACGACGGATCTTCGGCATCCACTGGAGCCGCGCCCACGAGTCGAGCTTCCGCGCGATCGCCGCCGCGAGCCGCCGCGGCCGCGGCCTCTTCCCCTACCGCATGCGCCGTGGCCGCAACGACGTCTTCTTCGACGTCGTCACCGAAACCGAGCGCCGTCGCGGCGGCACGGCGACGCCGCAGCTGCGCGCCGGCGCCTCACCGTGACGTGGCGGTGCTCGGGTGTCCATATTGACCCCTGAGCGCCGGAACGTCCGCTGGTGGGCGATGCGGCCGGCGCAGAACCGCAAGCCGGCGACCTACCGCTGTCCCTTCTGCGGCAACCACCTCCCCGCCCTCAGCGAGCACTTCCTGGTCGCCCCTGAAGGCGACATGGACCAGCGCCGCCACGCCCACACCGAGTGCGTTCTGGCGGCCCGCAAGACGGGCAAGCTGCCCACCGAGGAGGAGTGGCGAGCGACCCAGCCGCGGCCTCCCTCGCTGTGGCGACAGTTGTGGGTGTGGGCGAATTCGCGATCGCGAGGTAAGAAGTCGATGGAAGGCGACGCCAACGGGTAGATGAAGCTCTTGCGCGGCCTGCGAGGACACCCGCTGCACCCACCGCTGACCGACGCGACGATCGGGATGTTTGCGCTCGCCACCGGCCTGGCGATCCTGGGCTACGTGGGCGCAATCGAGGACAAGGCCGGGCCGGCGGCGTGGCTGGCGCTGATCGGCGGCCTGATCGCCGCCGCGCCGACGGCGCTGACCGGCTTCGCCGACTGGGTGGCGCTCGAGTGGGGAAGCCAGCGCTGGCGCACCGCGACCTGGCACCTGAGCGCGATGCTCACCGCGGTGACTCTGTTCGCGCTCGCCGCCTGGCAGCAGCATCCCGGCTACGAGCACGGCGACGTGACGACCGGCGGCCTGATCTTGGCGATAGCGGGCTTCGTCGTCCTGACCGTAGGCGGTTGGCTCGGCGGAACGTTGGTGTTCGTTCACGGAACCCGGGTAGTGAGCGATTGCGACGAAAGGAGAGATCGATGGAATGGGCAGCGCTGATCACCTGGGTCATCACGGCGGGCGGCGGATTCGTCATGCTCGCAATCTGGCTTGGCAACGGCGGCATGGAGCAGGCACGCCACAGCGGCCGGCTGATCCGGCCACCGCTGATCCTCGGCCACTTCGCCCTCGCGGCAACCGGGCTGGTGCTGTGGATCGTCTATCTGGCGACGGACAGCGACGCGCTCGCATGGATCGCCTTCGTCCTCCTCCTCATCGTCGCCCTGCTCGGCTTCACGATGCTCGCGATCTGGCTGCAGCAGCGGCAGGGCGTCGCGGCGGGCCCAGCCGGCGCCGCTCCCGGTGGAGGTTCCCCGGAGCGGCCGGCCGAGCGGCGCTTCCCGGTGCCGGTCGTCGGCGCCCACGGCGTGCTCGCGGCGACCACGCTGGTGCTCGTATTCCTGACGGCGATCGGGGTGGGCACGTCCTGACCTGGGCTTGCGCCACGCACCCCAGGGCGCCGACGCCGGACGCGAATGGGCGGTGCCGGGCTCGAACCAGCGACCTCCTGCTTGTAAGGCAGGCGCTCTCCCAACTGAGCTAACCGCCCCGATCGGGACCGTTCGGGGAGGATAGTCCACACCCGACCGGGTACCGGTACGCCAGGAGGTGGTAACCATGCAGCAGAAGATCACTCCCAACCTTTGGTTCGACACCGAGGCCGTCGAGGCGGCGGAATTCTACGTCGGCGTCTTCGACAACTCGCGGGTCGTCAACGTCACGCACTACACCGAGGCCGGACCGCGGGAGGCGGGCATGGTGATGACCGTTGAGTTCGAGCTGGACGGGCAGCGCTTCATCGGCATCAACGGCGGCCCCCAGTTCCAGTTCGACGAGGCCGTCTCCCTCATGGTCGAATGCGAGACCCAGGAGGAGGTCGACTACTTCTGGGACCGGCTCTCCGACGGTGGCGAGGAGGGACCGTGCGGCTGGCTCAAGGACCGCTATGGGCTCTCGTGGCAGGTCGTGCCGACCGGGATGGAAGAGCTGTTCGCCGATCCCGACGAGCGGCGGGCCGAGCGGGCGATGAAGGCGATGCTGGGGATGCGCAAGCTCGACATCGCTGCGTTGCGCAGAGCGGCCGACGGTGAGGAAGGCCGAGCATGAGATCTTCGACGCGAGCGTCCTTGCTGGCGCCGCTCTGCGCCCTGCTCCTGCTCGTTCCCGGCGCCGCCGCTGCGCAGGAACGGACCGTCTCCGTCTAGGGGACGGCGACCCAGGAAGTGCCCAACGACACCGCCGCCCTGCGCTTCTCGGCGGCGACCCCGAAGCCGCCTATGAGGCGCCAAGGGTGTCGCGGCGCCGGTGCCTCCCACCAAGCCGGGCGGCTCGACGGTGACGGCGACCGTTCGCGTGGTCTTCGCGCTCGAATAGCGCTCCTGAGAGAATCGCCGCGTGGACTCGGAAATACTCTGGCGCGTGGCGATCGTGCAGATCGTCGCCGTGGCGGTGCTCTCGCTGCTGCTGGCGATCGTCTTCTCGCACGGCTTTTTCGAAAGCTGGGGCTGGCTGATCGGCCCCCTCGCCTGGCTGGCCTGCGCCTGGCTAACTGCGCGGGTGGTGGGATTGCCGGAGGCGGCTGTGCTCTTGCGGGCGGTACTGGCCGGCATTCCCAGCCTGCTCTTCGTCCTCCTCGGCGCGCACTGGCTTGGCGCCCTGATCGCGGTCGGCATCTTCGCCGCCCTGTGCGCGCGGCTCCCCCGGCCTTTCAGGGCCGGGGGAGTCTGACCGAATTCTCAATCGAGCGGGTTATAAGCGCTCTTGATTTAGGACCGCCCCGCCGCTGATGCCGCTCGTGCGAGCGCTTGTGTCCACACTGAGCCCTCATCACGGGATGCGTGTGGAACTGCTTGCCGTTGTGCCCGGTGGCGAGCACGTTGGCCCTGTTCTTGGATCCGCAGAGGTTCTTGGAGTTGATGATCAGCCCCTTCTTGGC
>DASTAY010000007.1:0-57003 GCA_035712345.1 Solirubrobacterales bacterium | reverse complement strand
CCCGACCTCAGGTGGCCGCTCAGGCGCCGCCGCCGGCCGGAACCATCACCGGCTCGATCGAGTCCGCCAGTCCCGACCGGTTGACGTCGACCACCGCGCCCATCACCCAGACGTCCTCGTCGGCGGTCTCGAAGCGGGTCGGCATCTGCGTGATCAGCGCCCCGAGCGCGTCCTCGACCCGCACCCCGAGGATGCTCTGCCGCGCGCCGGTCATGCCGACGTCGGAGATGAACGCGGTGCCCTTGGGGAGGACGCGGCCGTCGGCGGTGGGCACGTGGGTGTGGGTGCCGAGCACGGCGGCGACGCGCCCGTCGAGGTGCCAGCCCATCGCCACCTTCTCGCTGGTCACCTCGGCGTGGAAGTCGACGATCACCGCGTCGGCCTCGATCCGCTCGAGGATCGCGTCGACGGCGTCGAAGGGGGAGCGCGCCACCTTCAACCCGACCCCGCCGCTGAGGTTGACCACGCCGACCCGGATCCCGCTCGCCTCGACCACGGTGTAGCCGCGGCCGGGGTTGCCGCTCGGGTAGTTGGCGGGGCGGATCACGCGCTCGGCGCGTTCCAGGAACGGGTAGGCGTCGCGGTGGCGGTAGACGTGGTTGCCGGTGGTGATCACGTCGCAACCCGCGTCGAAGAGGGCGCCGGCCGTCTTCTCGGTGATTCCCATCCCGCCCGCCGAGTTCTCGCCGTTGACGACGACCAGGTCCGGCCGGTGCCGCTCGCGCAGTTGCGGCATCGCCGCCGCGAGCCCCCGCCGACCCGGCCCGCCGACCACGTCGCCGATGAAGAGCACCCGCATGTCCGGACCCTACCCGCCACCGCCGTAGAGGTTTGGTCCGGTATTCGATCCAAACCTCTACGGCGCCGCGGGCGGAGTGGCTCAGACCGTGGCGAAGCGACGCAGGGCGAAGCGGGCGATCGCCGCATAGGCGACGGCCAGGATCGCGAGGTGCAGGAGCGGCCCGCCGATGCCCGGTCCGCCGGAGTCGAGCGCCGCGGTCATCGCTTCCAGCGCCGGCTTGAAGGGGAAGAGGGCGGTGATGATCCGGATCACGTCGTAGAGCGTCGCTCCGACGGCGCCCGAGGGAACGAGCGAGAGCAGCGCGACCGGAAGCGAGACCATGAACGCCAGCAGGGAGACGGCTCGCACGTCCCGTGCGGCCGCCCCGAGGGCCGCCCCGGCCGCCCCGAAGCCGCCGGCCGCGATCAGGATCGCCGCCAGCCAGAGGCCGAAGCGGCTCCAGTCGAGGCTGACGAAGATCTGCACGCCGGCCAGCATGAGCAGGGTCACCGCGAGTCCCACGACGATGCCGAGGCCGATCTTCTCCGCCAGCAGCGCCGAGCGCGAGACGAGCCCTCCGGTCAGCCTCGGAAAGGTGTTCTCCTCGCGCTCCAGGGCGAGGGAGCCGGCGACCAGCAGCAGGGTGACGAAGGTCAGCGTGAGCGACGCGGCGACGGCGATCGCGAACACTTCCAGGGGCGGGGTGGGAGCGCTGACCGAGTGCTTGTCGACGGCGATCGGCTGAGCCAGCCGATCGATCAGCGGCGAGGCCACGCCGAGGTTGTCGCGGGCGAGCGTGGCGAAGCGAATCACCCGGTCGAGCTCGGCTCGCTTCGCCTCGGGAACCGCGGGGCGCAACGAATGGAGGATCGACGCGACCGCGCGCAGGCCGAGGATCTCGACCGGCTGGCCGAGCACTTCGAAGTTGCCGCCCTCGACGATCAGGTCGAGGTAACGCCCCCCTTCCTTGGCGATCTGTCGGGCGATGAAGAGGTTCGCCTGGGCGAGCAGGGCGGTGATGCGGTCGTCGACCGCCGCTGCCTTGAGCGGGTTCTCCTCGTTGACGATCACGTCGACTTCCGGCGTTTCCGGATTCAGCGTGGAGAGCGAGTTGAGCCGGTCGATCAGGTCGGCGGGAAGGATCAGCGCCGCCAGCGCGTCGCCTTCGCGGACCTTCGCTTCCGCTTCGGCGCGGCCGCCGACGTCGACGCACTCGACCTGCTTGCAGATCCTCTGGTTGACGCCGACCGCGGGCAGCTTGCCGCCCTCGCCTGCGATCCGAGCCCCCGGCGGCACTTCGTTGAGGAAGGCGACGCGGGGAGCGCCCGGTTCGCGCGAGATCGCAAAGCCGATCAACAGCGCGATCAGGATCGGATAGGCGATCAGGAGCGCAGCCTGCAGCGGTGAGCGCCGCAGGATCCGCAGGTCCTTGAGCAGCAGCCAGCGCATCAGTGCCCCCGGTGTCCGAGGAAGGCGACGAAGGCGGTCTCGAAATCGCTCTCGGCGCTCTCGGCGGCCTCGCCGCGAACCGCTTCGAGCAGCTCCGACGGCGAGCCGTCGAAGAGGCTCTCGCTGTCGGCGAGGACGAGCAGCCGCTGTCCGTAGCGCTCGGCCTCCTGGATGTCGTGGGTCGAGAAGACGACCGTCGTCCCACGCCCGGCGAGGGCGGCGATGAAGTCCCACAACCTGGCCCGCTGTCGGGGGTCGAGCCCCACGCTGGGCTCGTCCAGCAGCAGGACCGCCGGCCGCGCCATCAGCCCGATGGCGATGTTGACCCGCTGCTGGTTGCCACCGGATAGCCGGGCGATCAGCTCTCCGCGGCGGCCCCCCAGCCCGGTCAGCTCGAGCATCTCCTCCACCGCGCCTCTTGGGTCGTCCCGCTTCTCCAGCCGGGCAAACAGCAACAGATTCTCCTCAACCGTGAGCCGTCGGTAGAGCGCCGCCTGCTGCGGCACCCAACCGACGTCCCCGTTGGGCGAGCTGACCTCACCGGCGTCCGGTCTAAGGGTCCCGGCCAGAATCGAGAGCAGCGTGGTCTTGCCCGCACCGTTCGGCCCGATTACAGCTACGAGCTCGCCAGGCCGAGCGGCGAAATCGACTCCCTTCAAAGCCTCGCGATCGCCATAGCGCTTGGTCAAGCCCCGTGCCTGCACGCCGCGGAACGCTACTGGCTGGGGTAGGGGGGCGAGGGAGTCTTCTGGGTGTGCCTCGCGAAGCGGCGCACCGGCGAGAGATTCAGGCCCGCGAAGCGGGCGCCATCATCACGAGCGAGCGCAGCGAGCGAAGTTGGGCACAACCAGAAGACTTCCTCGCCCCCGTAAACTCGGTCTAGATGCAGTTTCCGAGCACCCGCATGCGGCGGCTGCGCCGCACCGAGACCTTGCGCGGCCTGGTCCGCGAGACCGAGCTCTCCCCGGCCCACCTGATCCAACCCGCGTTCGTCGTCGCCGGTGAGGGGATCCGCGAGGAGGTGCCGTCGATGCCCGGCATCGAGCGCTTCTCGATCTCCGAGCTGGTCGCCGAGGCGACCGAGGTCGCCGCAGCCGGAATCGGCGCGATCCTGCTCTTCGGCGTCCCCGCGAGCAAGGACGAGACCGGCTCCGGCGCCTACGACGACGAGGGCGTGGTGCAGATGGCCGTGCGGGCGCTGAAGGAGGCCCACCCCGAGCTGACCGTGATCACCGACGTCTGCCTCTGCGAGTACACCTCGCACGGCCATTGCGGCTTCCTCCGCGACGGCGAGGTCGACAACGACCTGACGATCGAGCTGCTCGCGAAAACCGCGATCTCCCACGCCGAGGCCGGCGCTGACGCCGTCGCCCCGAGCGACATGATGGACGGCCGGGTCGGCACGATCCGCCACCAGCTCGACGAGGAGGGCCATGCCGGCACGCCGATCGTCGCCTACAGCGCCAAGTACGCCTCGGCCTTCTACGGGCCCTTCCGCGACGCGGCCGAGTCCAGCCCCGAATTCGGCGACCGGCGCGGCTACCAGATGGATCCCGCCAACGCCGGCGAAGCCGTGCGCGAGGCCCGACTCGACCTCGAGGAGGGCGCCGACATGCTGATGGTGAAGCCGGCGGTTCCCTACCTGGACGTCGTGCGGCGGGTGAAGGAGGAGACCGGCGCGCCCTTGGCCGCCTACCATGTCTCCGGCGAGTACTCGATGCTGAAGGCGGCTGCGGCCAACGGCTGGATCGACGAGCGCGCCGCGGTGCTCGAGACGCTGACCTCGATCCGCCGCGCCGGCGCCGACGCAATCGTCACCTACTACGCGAAGGAGGCCGCGGCTTGGATTCGGTGAAAGTTCCTCAATCGAAGGCGCGCAGTCGCAAGGACGGCAGCGCGATCCCGCTCGACGAGACCGACAAGCGGTTGATGAACCTGCTGCAGTCGAGCTTCCCGCTTGACGAGGAGCCCTTCGCCCTGGTCGCATCCGAGGCGGAGCTCGAGCTGGACGACGTGCTCGCCCGTACGCAGCGGTTGCTCGACGGTCGGATCATCCGCGAGATCACGCCGATCTTCGACACCCGGGCGCTCGGCTACGAGTCGATGCTGGTCGCCGCCAAAGTCGACGCCGAGCACCCACAGCGCGCCGCCGCGGCCGTGAACGCCCACCCCGGCGTCTCCCACAACTACCTGCGCACCCACGACTTCAACCTCTGGTTCACGATCGCCGTGCCGCCCGGCTCCGAGCTGGGGATGGCGGGCACGCTGGAGGCGCTGATGCGCGAGACCGGCGCCGAGTCGATGCGCGAGCTGCCCACCCTGACCCTGTTCAAGATCAACATGAACCTGGAGATGGAGAAGGGCACGGACGCGCTTGCCGCCGCGGTCGAGGCGGCGCCGCCGCGCGAGCTGGAGCGCCAGCCCTACGACGAGGACGACGTCGCGACGATCCGGGCCCTGCAGGGCCCGATGGAGGCGGTCGAGCGTCCCTACGACGCCGCCGCCGCCGAGCTGGGGATCCCGACCGGGGAGCTGCTGGAGCGACTGCGCTCGATGGTCGATCGCAAGCTGCTGCGGCGCGTCGCGGCGATCCTCTTCCACCGCCGCGCCGGTTTCTCGGCCAACGGCATGGGGGTCTGGAAGGTGCCCGAGGCGGAGATCTTCGAGATCGGGCGCAAGATGGCCTCCTTCCGCGGCATCTCCCACTGCTATCAGCGGCCGACCTACGAGGACTGGCCCTACAGCGTCTTCACCATGGCCCACGGCCGCTCGAAGGAGGAGTGCGACGCGATCCTCGACTCGATCGCCGCCGAGTGCGGCATGGGTCCCGACGATCGCGCCACCCTCTACTCGTCGACCGAGTACAAGAAGATCCGCCTGCACTACTTCACCGACGACTACGCGCGGTGGGAAGCTGAACACTCGTAGCACCGAGCTGTACGCGCGGGCCTTGCGGGTCCTGCCGGGGGGTGTCAACAGTCCCGTGCGGGCGATGCGGCAGATCGGCCGCGAGCCGATCTTCGTCGCCCTCGGCGAGGGCTGCGAGCTGGTCGACGTGGACGGCAACCGCTACATCGACTGGGTCTGCTCCTGGGGCCCGCTGATCCTCGGCCACGCCGACCAGCGGGTGATCGCAGCCGTCGCCGATGCCGCTGCCCGGGGGACGAGCTATGGCGCCCCCGCCGAGGTCGAGGTCGAGCTGGCGGAGGAGGTTCTCGCAAGGGTCCCCTCGGTGGAGATGGTGAGGATGACCAGCTCCGGCACCGAGGCCGCGATGAGCGCCGTGCGGCTCGCCCGCGCGGCCACCGGCCGCGAGGTCGTCGTCAAGTTCGCCGGCGCCTACCACGGTCACTCCGACGGCCTTCTCGCCGAGGCCGGCTCGGGCCTGGCGACGCTGGCGATCCCGGCCAGCCCGGGGGTGCCCGCGGCGCAGACGGCGGGCACGGTCGTCGTGCCCTGGAACGACCGGCGGGCCGTCGAGCGCGCTCTCGCGGAACATCCGGTCGCCGCGGTGCTGGCCGAGCCGCTTCCCGCCAACATGGGAGTCGTCCCCGCCGAGGATGGCTTTCTCGAGTTCCTCCGGGCTGCCACGCGCGACGCCGGCGCGCTGCTCGTCTTCGACGAGGTGATCAGCGGCTTCCGCGTCTCCAGAGGCGGCGCCCAAGAGCTCTACGACGTCGAACCGGACCTGACGGTGCTCGGCAAGGTACTCGGCGGCGGCCTGCCGGCGGCGGCCTTCGGCGGCCCGGTGGAGACGATGGAGCGGATCGCGCCCGCCGGCGACGTCTACCAGGCGGGCACGCTGTCGGGCAACCCACTCGCGGCGGCCGCCGGGCTGGCGACGCTGCGCCGCCTCGACGCGGAGGCCTACGCGCGGCTCGGGGCCCTCACCGACCGCCTCGCCGCGGGCCTGCGCGAGCTGACCGCCGATCGTCCGCTGCAGGTCGCCGCCGCACCTGGCCTGGTGACGCTCTTCTTCAGCGCCGAGCCGGTGTCCGACTTCGCCGGCGCCGCAGCCTGTGACCTCGAGGCCCATGCCCGTTTCTGCCGGGCGATGCTCGACCGGGGCGTCTACCCGCCGCCTTCGCAGTTCGAGGCCTGGTTCGTCTCCCTCGCCCACGGCGCCGACGCGATCGAGCGCACCCTCGCTGCGGCCGGGGAGTCGCTGGAGGAGGCGTTGCGATGAGCGAGGCGCTGAAGCTCCTGGCGGCCCGGTTGCGCGACGAGGACACCCCGATCTCGCCCCATGTCACCGACCCCCCGGATCGGAGCGCCGCCGCGAACCTCTCCGCCGAGCGGGACTTCGTCGTCGAGGCGGTGCGCGAGGGCTACCTGCTCCACTACGGCGAGCCGCGCCTGCTCAGCGGCCACGACGACGACCTGGCGCTGCTGGCCGGCGACTACCTCTACGCGCTCGGCATCGAGCGCCTCGCGGCGCTGGGCGACACCGGGGCCGTCCTCATCCTCGCCGAGCTGATCAGCGCCAGCGCCCAGCTCCACGCGGAAGGACGGGAGCAAGAGGCGCCGGGCCGATGGCGCGACGCTGTCCACGCCATCGGCACAGGAGCCTGAGGACTACCTGACCGCGCAGTGACGAACCAGGGTCGTCGTGACGTTCTTGCCCCCGGCGAAGCCGAAGTTCGCCCGGGCGAACGGGTAGACCGTGCCCGGGAATCCGGGCGGGGCGGCACAGCCGGCGCTGATGAAGCTGTGGCTTTCGCCCTGGTAGCTGTACGTCCGGCGCAGCTTCATGTCGAAGTGGGACACGTAGGCCCACTTGCGGGCCGACTTCGGCAGCGAGGTCTTGATCACGGTGCCGAATTCGCCCGCGGCCTTCACGATCTTGAAATTGAGCACGAATGCCGAAGGCGGCTTGCGCCCGTACACCTGGGCAAGTAGACGCCTGTTCCCGCCTGACGGTTTTGCATGGAAGACGAGCATCGGGCCGTCGAAGGTGAAGGGCGGCTGGTTGGCGAGGTGGACGCGCACCTGGACGTGGCCGCTGCCGACGATCGCCTGACCGCAGATCCTTTTCGCCGCCCGGATCGTCGCCGGCTGGATCTTTCGCACCCGGCAGGTCGGCAGGCCCCTGTCGAAGATCTTTCCGGCACGATTGATGCCGATCGCGATCGTCCGCAACTGCGGCGGCGGGTCGGCCCCTTCGGCTGACTTGAACGTGCCGTCAACGCTGACCGCGACCGGCGCCACGCCTTCGCGCGGCAACTTCGACGGTGCGATGCCGCCGTCGAAGTTGACGATCAAGTCCCCTTGCTGGCTGACCTCGGCATGCGCCACGGCAGTGATGCTCAACGCGACGAGCGAGGCCGCGAGGACGAGCTTTGCGCGCCGCAACTTAGATGAACCTCGAGGAATCGATGCGGCATTCCTTGAAGCCGAAGCTGATCACCGTGTTGTTTGCCTTGTTGTTGTTGGTGTTCAGTTTCACCGCCAGCTTCTGGGCCTTGTACTTGTTGCCCGCCTTGAGCGACTTGCCGATGCGCTGGAGGAAGTCTCCCTCGCTCTTCAGGTAGCCGATCCATTTGGTCAGCTTGGTCGAGTCGGCCGCCGGCTGGGGCACCCTGGCGATCTTGGCGGTCGACTTGTCGAGGACGCCGGAGGCGCGGATGAAGCGCTTGCCAGCGGGCACCAGCTTGCCCTGCTTGACCTGTTCTTTCACGCCCTTGAGGATGCTCGAGTTGGACTTGCTGCTGCTGGCGCAGATCGGTTCGACCCTGGCGATGTATTCGGGCCGGGTGATTTCGCTTTCGCCTTCGGCGGCCAGCGCGACCGGAACCGCCGCGAGCAGCGCCACGACCATTGCCAGGCCGAACACCGGCAGCGACGACTTCCTCCTTGAGCTTCCCACTAGATCAATCCTCCTTCGCTCTGGCTGGTCCGGCGACGACGCGATGGCCCCAGCCGATCCCCCTGTTCTCAACCCTGATGTCAAAAATACACGAGTTCCTATGGTCCGCACTACTGCTAACCCGCGCGCGAGCCATGAAGATCGATTTCGGGCAGGATTCTCTCCAGTGGCTGGGGAAGCCACCAGACCCGGTCGCCCAGCAGCAGCATCAGCGCCGGCAGGAGGACGATCCGCACGACGGTCGCGTCGAGCAGCACGGCGACGGCGAGGCCCGTGCCCAGCTGGCTGACCGTGGCTATGTCGGCTCCGGCGAAGGCGACGAAGACGGCCATCATGATCGCCGCCGCGCCGGTGATCACGCGGGCGGTCTTCTCGAGCCCGAAGACGATCGCCTCTTTGTTCGAGGCGTTGTTCTCGTAGTGCTCGCGCATTCGCATCAGGAGGAACACCGCATAGTCGATCGAGAGGCCGAAGATGATCCCGAAGATGCCCGCCGCTCCGATCGCGTCGACATAGGTGTGCCCACCCAGGGGCCAGCCCTCGGGGACGTTGAAGAGCAGGGTCAGCACGCCGAAGGCCACGGCCACGGTGACCAGGTTCAGCATCACCGCGATCGCCGCGAGCAGCAGCGCGCGCAGGATCACCACCAGGATCAGGAAGGTGGCGAGCGTGATCACGGCGATCATCACCGGGATCCGTTCGGAGATCACGTTGGTGTAGTCGATCAGTTCCGCCGCCGCGCCGCTCACGCCGGTGGTGGCGCCGGTCGCCGTGGCCAGCCCGGCCGCGTCGCGCTTCAGCCGGTCGTTGAGCGCGGTCGAGCCGGGGGTGTTGAAGGTGTAGCGGGGGATCACGATCATCTGCGCGGCCTGGCCGTTTTCCAGGTCGACGATCCCGGTGACCCGCTTGCGTTCCCTCTCGGGCGCCCCGTCGAGGCTGGAGAGGACGAAGTAGCCGGAGTTGAAGATCCCCGGCGAGTTGCGCCGCAGGCGGTCGACTTTGCGGTTGACCTTCTTGGCGCTGACCGAGACTTCCACGTGCCCCTTGTGCAGTTCGGTCTGCAGGGGGCTCGAGCGGTGGAACCCTTCGGAGAGCTTTTCTTCCAGCGTGTCGGCGCCGCCGCGCAGCTGACCGAGGCCGTCGACGAGCTGTGAGGCGCCGCCTTCGAGCTTGCCCAGCGCTCCGGGAAGCTGGCCGGTGGCGTCGGCGAGCTTCTCCGCTCCTTTGTGAAGCTTGGTCGTGCCGTCGACCAGCTTTTCCTGGCCGTCGTGTAGACGGGTCGCCTGGCCGCTCAGCCGCTGCGCTTCGTTGCGGGCGATCGCCATCGCTTCGACCAGGTGTTCCGCTTCGCGCAGCTGCGGCGCGAGGCTGGGGTCGGCGGCAGCCTTCTTCTTCAGTTCGGCCCGCAGCCCCCGCGCCCGCTCGAGCCCGTTGCCCTTGATCACGTTCAGGACCCGTTCGGAGCCCCCCTGGACGGAGTAGGCGCCGACCTCGGCGGTGCGCTGGCCTTCGGCCAGCTTCCCGGAGCCTTCCGCCAGCTTGCCCAGCGCCCCGGCGGCTTTGGCCGCCCCGGAAGCGAGCTTCGAGATACCGCCTTCGAGCTGCTGAGCGCCGTCCCCGGCCTGGCCGGTGCCGTTGGCGAGCAGCCCGGCCCCGTAGCTCGCCTTGGAGATGCCGGAGCGCAGCTTGCGCACGCCGCTCGCCGCGACTCCGAGTTTTTCGCCCAGCGTGGTCAGCTGTTCGGGATCGGCTTCGCCCCGCCCGGCGAGCAGGTCGTTGCCGGTCTTCTGCAGCGGTTTCACCTGCTTGCGGATCTGCGCCGGCCCGATCACGGCCTGCACGCCGGGGTCGGAGGCGATCCTGTGTTGCCAACGCGTCAGCGCCGCCAGGCTGTCGGGTTCGGTGATCGGGCCCTGGTTGGAGACCGCGACGACGACGAAGGGGGCTTCCCAGCCCGGGCCGATCGCGTCGGCGATCAGCTCGGCTTCCTTGCGCGCCTGGTTGGAAGAGGGCAGCTGCTGGGCGCTCGGCGGCCCCGTCTTCAGCGCCAGCACCGGCGCGGCGAGCACGAGCACGACCACGCCGATCATGATCGCCGCGAGCAGCGGGCGGCTGAGCGCCCCCCGCACCAGCGCCATGACGCCCTCGCCGCCGCCGTTGCCGCCGATCCGCCAGCGGTTGACGTTGTGGCCGGTGACCACGAGCAGCGCCGGGCCGACCAGGGCGGCCACGAGGACGCTGATCGCGGTGACCACGATCGCGGTGCCGGCGAGGGAGACGAGCAGGTTGCCGGGCATTACGAAGAGCGTCACCAGCATCGCCAGGAACAGGGTCGAGCCGGCAAAGGCGGTCGTGCGCCCGGCGGTGCGCCGGGTCATCCGCGCCGCCTCCAGGGGCTCGGCCCCCTCGTCGAGCTCCTCGCGGAAGCGCGAGACCATCAAGAGGGCGTAGTCCACCCCCAGCGCCAGCCCCATCATCGAGCAGACGGTCAGCGCGAAGCCGTCGATCGCTATCCAGTGCGCGACGATCGCCAGCACCCCGCGGGAGGTGATCACCGCGATCCCCCCGAAGGCGAGCGGGATCGCCGCGGCGATCGGCGAGCGGAAGACGAGCAGCAGGACGAGCAGCAGGAAGGGGATCGCGATCAGCTCGGCCATGTCGGTCGAGTGGACGGCCTCGTCGATCAGCGCCCGCGAGAGGCTGGCGTAGCCGGTCTCCGCCGCGGTGACGGGTCGCCTGATCTGCTCCTTCAGCGTCCGGTCGAGATAAGGGACGGTGGTCTTCACCGCTTCGTCGGCGCTGACGTGGAAATCGATCAGGATCAGGGCCTTGCGCGGGCTCGGCCGCAGGTTGCCGACGCTGCCCTTGTCCCACGGCGAGATGGTCGTGACGTTCGGGTCGGTGCGCAGCTTGCGGATCAGCGCCGGCCCCTGCCGGTCGAGTTCGCCGGCCGGCCCCTGCAGGAGGATGGCGAAGGGCGCGGTGTCGCCGAAGTAACGGTGAACCAGCTCACTGGCGCGACCCGAGTCGGTGCCGGGAACGCTGAGCGAGGTCGGCCGCAGCTCGCCCTCGACGCCACGGCCGACGAGGCCGAGGATGACGATTGCCACCACGGCGGCCGCAAGCAGCGCCCGTGGCCTGCGCAGGGCAAGCGGCAGCTTGCCGCCGCCGGCGGTTGGGTCGCGCTTTCCTCGACTCCGCCTCATCGGCGGGCGGCGACTCGGCAGATTGTCCCCTCTCCCCTCCCAGGTAATCCTGCCGGTCGGAACCGGCAGAGAAACACGCTAGGTGCTTATACCAGTCTGTCTGCCCGCCTCGCTTTGGTCGTTAATCTGCTGTACACAAACGCCCAGGTCGGGGTTGAGGCCGGGGCGCCTCGACCTCGGTCTCGCCGCCGAGCCAATAAACTCCCCGGCCGTTGCACCAGGCAGACATGGCTGACGAGGCAGACAAGCGAAACGGGACCGAGGGCGCCGCGCCGCTCGAGCGGGCGCAGCCCGACCCTCCCGGCTACTTCGACGGCGAGTCGATGACCCGCCGTCGCGCCTTCACGGTCGCTGCCCAGGGCCTCGGCGGGATCGCCGGCGCGGCGATCGTCCTGCCGGCCGTCGGCTTCGCGGTCGCGCCGATCTTCCACCGCGGCAAGGAGCGCTGGGAGGCGGTCGGCCCGGTCGGCGATTTCGTCGAAGACACCTACCGCCAGGTCGTCTTCACCGAAACCGAGGGCATCGGCGACGCCGGCAAGACCACCGCCTACGTGCGCAAGAGCTCCAAGCAGCTCGGCGAAAAGCCGAACCAGATCGTCGCCGTATCCAACCGCTGCGCCCACCTCGGCTGCCCGGTGCGCTTCGTCGAGGCGGCGGGCAACTTCATCTGCCCCTGCCACGGCGGCGTCTACGACTTCCAGGGCCGACGGATCGGCGGCCCCCCGGTGCGCCCGCTCGACCACTTCCAGGCCCGCGTCCGCAACGGACAGGTCGAGCTCGGCCCGCGCTACAGCGTCACCGCCCAGCTCGAACCGGTGCGCGCCCGCGATCCCGGCGAGTTCACCGGCGGTGTCTGGGAATATCTGTATCCGCCCCGCCCCTCGACCTTCCCCCCGCCGAGCGGATGATCGATTAGATGAAACTCGACTCCCTGATACCGGCCCCGCTGCGCAAGCCGTCCAAGCCCGGCGAAGGCAACGGCGCCTCCGGCCCCGCTCCCGCCGACCTCAAGACGGCCCCGCCCGAGCGGCCGACCGACGCGGCGAAGCTCGCCGACAAGGCCAAGGAAGCGCCCAGCGACGTCCTCGCCTGGGTCGATCAGCGGACCGCGGCCACCGGCTTCCTCACGGGGATGCTGTACCGCAAGGTGCCGAAGGGGACCAACTGGTTCTACACGCTCGGCTCGGCGACCCTCTTCGCCTTCATCGTCCAGGCGACGACCGGCGTCTTCCTGGCGATGTTCTACACGCCCTCGACGACCCAGGCCTACGCCTCGATCTCGCACATCAACAACGACGTCTTCCTCGGCCAGTTCGTGCACGGAATGCACAAGTGGGGCTCGAGCGTGATGGTCATCCTGGTCTTCCTGCACATGGGGCGCACCTTCTTCTTCGGCGCCTACAAGTACCCGCGCGAGCTCAACTGGGTGATCGGCGTCGTCCTGCTGATCCTGACGATGACGATGGCCTTCACCGGTTATCTGCTGCCCTTCGACCAGCGCTCCTTCTGGGCCTCGGTCGTCGGCATCAACATCAACGGCACGGGCCCGGTCGTCGGCCCCTATCTGAGCGACTTCCTGCGCGCCGGCCCCGAGCTCGGAGCGACGACGCTGTCGCGCTTCTACGCGATCCACATGCTGCTCGTCCCCGGCGCGATCATCGCCCTGATCGGCGCCCACATGTACCTCGTGGTCAAGCTCGGCACCACGGCGCCGCCCTGGCTGCGGGCCGAGAAGCCGAAGATCGCCGAGCCTACGGCTCCTCTCGACGCAGGCGCGAACGGGAACGGGAGAGTCGGATGATTCGCCTGACCAAGCAGATCAAGGAACTCGCGCTATCGCGCTCGCACCCCGCCTTCGGCGGGGGTCGCGTGGCGTGCTCTGCACGCGAGCGACCGAGGACGCCGATATGCGCCTGTCAGGGGGATCATCGATGAAGGCGGCCGACAAGCAGGCGTACCTCGAGGAGTACGAGCTGCTGAAGAAGAAGGGCAAGCCCTTCTTCCCCTACGCGGTGTTGAAGGACTCGGCGATGGCGCTGCTCGTCGTCGGCGTCATCATCCTGATGTCGATCGTCTTGGGCGCCGAGCAGGGGCCGAAGGCCGACCCGACGACGACCACCTACGTGCCGCGCCCCGAGTGGTACTTCTTCTTCCTCTTCGAGGTCCTGCGCGTGCTCAAACCGCCGGAGCTGGTCCCGGTCGCGACGATCGGCATCCCGACCATCTGCATGGTCCTGCTCCTCCTCCTGCCGTTCTACGACCGTGGGCCGGAGCGCAATCCGGCGCGAAGGCCGATCGCGACCACCGCCGGCATCCTGACGATCATCTCGATGGCCTACCTCACCTACTCGGGCGCGGTCGCCGGCTCGCCGACCCAGATCGACATGAAGGTCGCGCCCCAATACGAAGCCGGCAAGGAGGTCGTCGCCGGATCAGGCTGTCTCGCCTGCCACAAGCTGGGCGACAACGGCAACAACGGGCCCGGCCCCGAGTTGACCCATATCGCCCAGCGCATCCCGCGCGCCGCGATCATCCGTTCGGTGGAGATCGGCCCGAGCATCATGCCCTCCTTCCGCGACCTGCCGCCGAAGAAGCTCAACGAGCTGGCCGACTTCCTCTCTTCGCTCGACTGAGTGCCAGACTGGGTCCGATGACGGACACCATCAAGCCCTCGCGGGAATCCGCCCAGTTCTCCGAGCAGGTCCAGGGCATGTTCGACCGGATCGCCGGCCGTTACGACCTGCTCAACTCGTTGATGACCGCCGGCCTGCACCATTCCTGGAGGCAGCGGGCGGTCGATCGGGCGGGGGTCTCCCCCGGAGACGCTGTTCTCGACGTCTGCTGCGGAACCGGAGACCTGAGCTTCGAGCTCGCCGCCCGGGTCGCGCCCGGCGGTCACGTGGTCGGCTGCGATTTCTCGGAGCCGATGCTCGACCTGGCGCGTGAGAAGGCCGTCGAGCGTGGGACGCCGGTTCGCTTCGAGTGGGCCGACGCCTTGCAGCTCCCCTACGACGAGGGTCGCTTCGACGCGCTGACCGTCGGCTTCGGCGTTCGCAACTTCGCCGACCGCGACAAGGGGCTGCGCGAGATGGCGCGTGTGCTCAAGCCGGGGGGGAGGCTGGTCATCCTCGAGTTCACCGAGCCGCAGCGGCCGCCTTTCTCGACCTTCTACTCGCTGTGGTTCGACCGGATCGTGCCGGTCCTCGGGCGCCTGACGCCCAATCCGGAGGCCTACTCCTATCTCTCCGAGTCGGTCCACAACTTCCCTGATCCGCCTGGCCTTGCCATGCGGATGGACGCAGCCGGCTTCGGGCAGATCCGCTGGCTGCTCACGGCTGGGGGGATCCTGGCAATCCACAGCGGCATCGCCGGAGGGTGACCCGCCATTCCGCCGTCCCACCCCCGGTAACGGCGGTCCTCGACGCCTCGAGCCGTTGGCTGCCGGCGCGGCTCGGCGAGGTCGAGCAGATGCTGCGCCAGCAGATCGCGGGCCATGGAGAGACGCTCGCCGCCGACGCGGCGATGACGCTGGAGGCCGGTGGCAAGCGGCTGCGGCCGATGCTGGTCCTGCTCAGCGCCGGCGAAGGCGCCGGGGCCGGCGCCGTCCGCGCGGCGACGGCGATCGAGCTGATCCACATGGCGACGCTGGTCCACGACGACGTGCTCGATGACGCCCCGCTGCGCCGCGGCCGCCCGACGGTGGCGGCGACATCGGGACGCGAGCGGGCGACTGCAACGGGCGACCTGCTGTTCTCGCGCGCCTTTGCCCTGCTGGCCGCCGCCGGCGATCAGCGGGCTATCGAGTTGCTCTCGTCGGCCTCCGTCGCGTTGGCGCAGGGCGAGCTGGCCCAGCGTCGCGACGCCTACGACACGACGATCGGCGAGCAGCGCTACCTGGAGCGCTGCCGGCTCAAGACCGGGGCGCTGTTCGAGTGCGCCTGCCGGCTCGGTTGCGACACGGAGGAGCTGGGGGCCTTCGGGGCCGCCATCGGCCTCGCCTTCCAGCTGCTCGACGACGTGCTCGACGTCTCCGGGCCGCCGGAGCGGACCGGCAAGGCGCGGGGGACGGATCTGCTCGACGGCACCGTGACGTTGCCGCTGATCCTCGCCGCCGCGGGGGACCCGCAGATCCTGACTAGCGATCTGCGCTCGCTGGACGGCGCCGAAGCCGCGGCGCTGTGCGACCGGATCGAGGCCACCGGCGCCTTGCGGCAGGTCCGCTCGCGCGCCCTCGAGATGGTCGCCGAAGGCAAGCGCAGCCTCGGCCAGGCAGGCTTCGACGCCGAACGGCGCAAGCTCTTCGACCTCGTCGCCGACGGCGTCGTGCAGAGGTACAGCTGAGCCGCGCTAAGAAAAGTCGTCGGCGCTGATCAGATCCGCGGCCAGCGCCGCGGCGAAGACCGCGGCGATTTCGCGCATGCCCTCCCGCTCGAGCTCCTCGAGCTCCGCAGCGAGGGCGTCGGCGCCGTCGTCGAGCGCCTCGTCGAAGGCGTCGATCTCGCGCTCGCCGTGGATGCCGTCGCTGCGCCACTCGCACTCGGGGCAACGGCGCCATAGATGCCAGTGGCCGCGTTTGGGGGTCTGCTCCCAGCGCGTCGGTTGGACGAGATCCGAGCCGCACTCCGGACAGACGTGAAGACCAGCCTCAGCCCTCGTCGTTGTGCGGCCCGCGTGGTTCATGCGCTGACTATCGAACACGCGAGGCCGCGTTTTTATCCGCACTTTTCCGCGAAGACGGCGGAAAAACCAAGAATCGGGTAGGCGCCGCCTCGATTCGAGCTGATCCGGTCGCTTTCGCAGCCCGTTACCATGGGTCGATGCTCGGAAACATCGGTCCCCTCGAGATCATGGTCGTCCTGATCATCGCCCTGGTGGTCTTCGGCCCCAAACGCCTGCCGGAGCTCGGTCGCTCGCTCGGCAAGGGCATCCGTGAGTTCAAAGGGTCGGTCACCGGCGAGGACGACGACGTGGAGCCGACCCGGCAGCGCGAGATCCCCCCCGGCGATCCGGGGCCGGTCGCGGACGAGAACGCCGAGCCGGTCGCACACAAGCGAACCTGAGGCCTGCCAGGGATGCCCCGCCGCGTCCGGCCGGTGTCCCATGAGGACCGGCTCAGCCTGGTCGAGCATCTCGACGAGCTGCGTCACCGCCTGATCGTCTGCGGGGCCGCGTTCGGCGTCGCTCTCGCGCTCTGCTTCTGGCAGAACCACCTCTTGCTCGAAATCGCCTCAGGTCCCCTGCCCAACGGCCACAAGCAGCTGATCACCTTCGGCGTCACCGAGCCCTTCACGACGACCCTGACCGTCGCCGCCTACGGTGCGATCATCCTCTCGCTGCCCGTCCTGCTCTATCAGGCCTACGCCTACGTCCTGCCCGCCTTCAGCGACGCCGAGCGTCGCGTCGCGCTGCCGATCATGCTGATCGCGCCGCTGCTCTTCGCCGCCGGTGTCGCCTTCGCCTACTTCGTCGTCATGCCGGCCGCGGTCAAGTTCCTGCTCAACTTCAACGACAGCCAGTTCAACGTCCAGGTGCGCGCCCGCGACTACTACAGCTTCTTCTCCACCACCATGCTCGCGGGGGGCATCATCTTCCAGCTCCCCCTGGCGATCCTCGCCGTCACCCGGCTCGGCATCGTCAGCGTCCAGCAGCTCAGCTCCAACCGCCGCTACGCCTATCTCGTGATCGCGATCGTCGCCGCCGCCCTTCCCGGCGTCGACCCGGTCTCGATGCTGATCGAGATGGTTCCCCTGCTTGCTTTGTACGAGTTGAGTATCTTGCTAGCGCGAGCCTTCGGGCCGAAGGCGGCGCGCGGCAGCACGGAACCCTCTACGCAGGAGAGATAGGCAGCATGGCATCGAGCGGCGAGCGGCGAATGCTCTTCGACACGCGCGGGAGACGCAAGCACGTGATCCGCGTCGTCTACGCGATCCTCGCCCTGTTGATGGGAGCGAGCCTCTTCCTCGTCGTCGGGCCGTTCAACCTGGCCAACATCCTCGGCGGCTCGGGCTCGACCACCAGCGCCGCCAAGGTGCTGCACGAACAGGCCGAACGGATCGAACGGCGCCTGGCCAAGAACCCCGAAGACGAACAGCTCCTACTTGCGCTGACGCGGGCGCGGATCAACGCCGGGAACGCCCAGATCGAACAGGAATTCGCCTCCGAAACGCCGACGATCACTCCTGAAGCCAAGCAGGACTTCGCCGCCGCCTCGGAATCCTGGGCCCGCTATCTGAAGCTGGCTGACGAACCGAGCCCGACCGGCGCGCAGCTGGTCTCGTCCACCTACTTTCGCCAGGCCGAAGGCAGCACCACGATCCGCGAAGCCCAGGAAAACGTCTCGCAGGCGGCGAAGGCGCAGCGGATCGCCGCCGAGCAGCGCCCCAACCTCGGCTCGCTGAGCACGCTGGCGATCTACGAGTACTTTGCGGGCGACTTCGCCGCAGGCGACAAGGCGGCCAAGCAGGCGGCGGCGGAAGCCGGCTCCAAGGCGGAAGCCAAGGGCATCGAAAAACAGCTGGCTGAATTCCGCAAACGCGGGAAGGCCTTCGCCAAGCAGAAGAAGGAAGCGGCGAAGGCGGAAAGCAAGGCCAACAAGGAATCGCTGGAAAACCCGTTCGGCGGCCTTGGCGGCGCCCCCCCGGGTGGATGAACGCGGCGAGGGAATGGGCCGTGAAGGGCTCGAACCTTCGACCTTGAGATTAAGAGTCTCCTGCTCTACCAACTGAGCTAACGGCCCGGGACGGGCAGTATAGGAAGACAGCGACCTCGGCGGTCAGGGCCTGGGGGTGCAGGTCTTGAAGGCGCTGCCGTAGATGACGGTGCCGTCGGCGAAGGCGAAGAACCCGCGGGTTTGCAAGATGTAGTCCGAGCAGCGAGCCGAGACGTAGCTGAGCTCTCGCCCGCCGGAGCGGTACCGGCGGCCGATGTTCGCGTCGATGCGGGTCAGCGAGCCGAACCCGCCCGCGATCGGGGGGATGTCGAATTCACTGCGGTAGCCGTAGATGCCGCCGTGGCGCTTTTCGATCGGTGCGACGATGATGTAGGTCTCGGAGATCGGGAAGGGCGCCCGGGCGTGGCCGAGGACCGTCGGGTTGCCGTCGTGGGGCGGGCCGTTGAAGAGGGTCAGGGGCACATGCAACTCGATCTGCGCCAGGCCGATGAGATTGACCACGGCAGCGATGTGGCCGTTGCCGACGATCGCGTCTCGACACCGTTGCCGCGCCTCTCGGGTCGTGGCCCCTTCGAGCTTGGAGACGGGGCAGACGGGCAGTCCGGCGGTGGTCAGGTGCCCGTCGCGGTCGAATTCCAGTTTCACGTGCTGGAGGGGCGGTGGGACCGAGCCGTCGGTGGTCTTGATCTGACCGTACCCCTGGAAATGAATCGGCGCATAGGAGTGTTTCGGCAGCAGGCGCGGCTCGAAACCGCCGTCGGCGTGGAGGACGAGGGTCCCCACTCGAACGGTCGCGGCTCCGGCGGAGCCGCCGAGCAGCGAGGCGCACGCCACGAACAGCGCACCCACGATCAAAAGCCGCTTTCGGATCATCGCCTCCTAAACACCCCGGTACCCACCAGGGTAGCGCCATGGCGGCGCGGGCCCTACTTGCGCACGGTGCAGGGCTTGAAGACGGTGCCCTCGACGAAGCTGCCGTCTTCGAAGCTGAACTCGGCCTTCGCCTGCAGGCGGCCGTCGGCGCAATGCGCGTTGGCGTAGCTCAATCGCTGGCCGTGGTAGTTCCATTCCTTGCCGATCGTCAGGTGCCCGGAGATCGGCGAGCCGTACCCGTTGACCAGTTTCGGGAAGTTGGCGACCGTCTTGAAGCCGTAACGGCCGTGATGGACTTTCTGGATCTCGATCGAGATCACGTAGGTCGTCGGGCCCGGATAGTCGATGTGCGCATGGCCGAGAACGGTCGGGTTGCCGTGCTTCTCCGGGCCGTTGAACAGGGTCAGCGGCGAGGAGACTTCGATCGGCTTCTGTTCGGGGAGTTCGACCACGCCGGTGCCGAAGCCCGTGCCGACGATCGCACCGGGGCAGAGCTTGCGTGCCTGGGGCGTCGTGGTGGCCACCAGCTTCCCCATCGTGCATTTCGGCAGGCCGCGCGTCTCGACCGCGCCGTGCTTGTCGTATTCGAGCGTCAGGACGCGCAGGGGCGAAGGCCGGGTGCCGTCGACCGTCTTGAAGGTCGCGTGGCCGAAGAGTTTGATCGGCGCGTTTTCGTGCTTGGGCAGCTTGGTCGGCGAGAAGCCGCCGTCGCCGACGATGATGATGTTGCCGATCCGCAGCTTGATCGCCGTAGCCGACGCGGCTCCGACGAGGCCGACCGCCGCCAACACGACCAGCGTCCTTAACAAAGTCTTCCGCATCTTCATCCCCCTCCGTAGTCCCCGACCGCCAAACTAGCACGGTGGCCTCGAGGAGGAGCAGGGGTGGCGGGCTGCTAGGGCACCCGAGACGGGTGCTGGTGGCCGCCTTCGCGATTTTGGTCGCCCTCGGCGCCCTCGGCGCCGGGGTCGAGGGGAAGCTGAGCCCGACGAGCCTCGAAATCCCGGGGTCCTCCTCGGCCCGGGCCACCGCCCTGCTGCAACGCCACTTCGGCGACAGCGCGCCCTTCGTGGTCCTCCTGCGTGGGCCGAGGAGCCAGCTCGATCGCCAGGGACCGCGGTTGATCCGTGCCCTGCGCCGCAGCAGTCCCGCGGTGACGACGCTCTCCCCCTGGGATCGCGGGGCGGTGCGGCGCCTCCGGCCCGGGCCGCGGCGGGCGATCGTGATCGTCGACTTCCACGTCGGCATCGCGCAGGCGGTGAACGACGTCGTCCCCGAACTGAACGAGATCCTTGCGGCGAACATCCACCCGCCGCTGCGCTGGACCCAGACTGGCTACGCGACTCTCTCGCGGTCGATCCAGGAGGACTCGATCGCCGCCACCGAGCGCGGCGAGCTGATCGCACTGCCGATCCTCCTGGTCGTGCTGCTGCTGGTCTTTCGCTCGCCCGTGGCGGCGGGGATCCCGCTTGCCTTCGGCGCGGTGACGGTGATCGGCTCGCGCGGTCTGCTCTCGATCCTGACCAACTGGTTCAGCATCGACGCCTTCGCCCTCACGGTCTGCACGATGATGGGCCTGGCGCTGGGGGTCGACTACGCCCTGTTGATGGTCTCGCGCTTCCGCGAAGAGCTCGCCGCCGGCGCGACGCCCCACGACGCCGCCCGCGCCACCCGGCGCACCGCCGGCCGCACCACGGTCTTCGCCGGCAGCACGCTGATGCTCTCGATGCTGGTCGCGTTCTTCGTCGTGCCCGGCTCCCTGCTCGGCTCGCTGGCGGCGACCCTGCTGATCGTCGTCGCCCTCAGCGTCCTCGCCGCGGCCGTCGTCGGGCCGGCAGTCCTCACCCTGGTCGGCGCCAACCTCGATCGCTGGCGGATCGGGCGCGCTCCCGGCGAGGGCCGCTCGCGCCTGATGGCGTTCGTGAACGCCGCATTGCGCCGTCCCGCGCCCGTGGCGATCGCGATCGGCGCCGTCGTCCTCGTGCTCGCGGCGCCGGCGATCGGGCTGAAGACGGGCCCGCCGAGCCAGACGCAGCTTGCCCGGGACGATCCCGCCAGGAAGGACTTCGAACTGATCGAGAACTCGATCGGCCCCGGCTACGACGCGCCGTTCGTGATCGTCGCCAGCGCCGAACAGGGGACCGTCACCGAACCGCGACGGCTGGCCGTGTTGAGCCGTTGGCAGCACAAGATCGCGGCGCAGCCGGGGGTCCAGACGGTGATCGGCCCGGCGCAGGTCTCGAAGGCGGTGGCGCCGCTGCGGCAGGCGGCCGGCCTGTTCGCCACCGCCGGGGAATCGGGGCCGATCGCGCAGCTGACCCGGCTCGGCCGTAACCTCGGTCGCGCCGCCTCGGGCGTCGCCCAGCTGCGGGAAGGGATCGCGAAGGCGAGCTACGGGGCCGGGCTGTTGGCCGAGGGCTCGGGTCGCGCCTCGACCGGTGCGAGCGTGCTCGCCGACGGGCTCACCCAGGCGGAAGCCGGCAGCAGGCGCGCCGTCGGCGCGCTGCAGACCTTCGCCGACGGCACCCGCCGCCTCGCGGGCGCCCAGCACAAAGCTGCGATCGCCGGCCTCAACGTCAAGTTCGCGGTGCAGAGCCTCGGCCCCAACCTGAACCGCAACGCGCTGACGCGGTCACGCCATCTGGAGAAATCGCTCAACGAGGTTTCCAAACGGTCGATCCCGCGCCTGCTGGGCTCGGCCGAAGAAGCGGCGGCACAGCTGCAGACCGCGCTTGCGCAGCTGGAAGGGATGACGATCGGCAAAACCGACCCCAACTACGCCGCGACGCTGGGGGCGGTGCAGGGGGCTCTATCGGCGGCGAGCGGGTTGTCGGGCGAACTCACGTCCCTGCAGGCGGTCCTCGTAGAAGACGCGGAAGAATCGAAGCAGGTGACCGACTGGCTGGTTTCCGGGCTCGCCCTGATCAAGAAACTCAACAGGGGGACGGTACGGCTCTCCGACGGCCTGCAGAAGCTCCAAGGAGCCGGCAAGAAGCTCGCCCACGGTTCGACCCGCCTGGCCCGCGCCGCGAGGGGGCTGGAAAGCGGTGTCGCCAGGCTCGGCGCCGGCGCGACGGCGCTTGCGAGTGGGATCGCCCGGCTGCGCGAAGGCGCGACGGCGTTGGAAGAAAACCTCGCGCGCGGCTACAGCCAGTCCTATCCGTTGCAGTCGGGCTTGCGCCGCGCAACCGTGCAGGTGCTCGCCGGCTCCAGCTCGCTGAAGCGCAAAGCGCGCCGCGTCCAGCACGCCACCCCGGGCATCTTCGACTCGGGCTACTTCGTGCTCTCGGCGCTCGACGGCGCCCCGCCCCGCTCGCGCGAGCGGGCGGCCGAAGTGGTCGATCTGAATGGCGGCGGCCAGGCGGCGGCGATCCTGGTCATCTCCCGCTACACGTTCAACTCGCCGGGCTCGATCGCCCTCAACAAGCGACTCGACGCCGAGGCTGCCGCGCTGGGCCGCGAAGCCGGGCTCCAAACCGGTGTGGCGGGCGGCCCCGCCCAGCTCGACGACTACAGTCGCATCACCCGCGATCGGATCCCGTTCGTGGTCGCGGCGATCACGATCGCGACCTTCCTCGTGCTGCTCCTCGTCCTGCGCGCGCTGCCCCTGGCCGCGATCGCGGTCGGCCTCAACCTGGCGACCGTCGGCGTCGCCTTCGGCATCCTCACGCTGCTCTTCAACCTGCCGGAAGACTGGCCGCTGGGCGGCCACACCTACGTCGACGCGGTCGGAGCGACGGCGATCTTCGGGGTCGTCTTCGGCCTCTCGATCGACTACGCGGTCTTCCTCCTCGTGCGGATGCGCGAGCACTACGACCGCCACGGCGACAACGCCGCCGCGATCGAGTTCGGGCTGCAGCGCACGGCGCGGGTGATCACCGGCGCCGCGGCGATCATGATGGCCGTCTTCATCGCCTTCGCGGGCGCCTCGATCGCGACGATCAGCCAACTGGGGGTCGGTCTCACGGTCGCCGTCCTGCTCGACGCGACGGTGGTGCGGATCGTCCTCCTGCCGGCCTTGATGCTGCTCCTCGGCGACCGGGTCTGGTGGTTGCCGCGGCCGCTCGCGCGAGCCCTGCCGCGGCTGAACGTCTGAATCGGCTCGCGCGCGATTTGCAGCGCGTTGACTTCGAGTTAAGCCAGGCGTGGGCACACGCGTAGCGGCTGATCGCTCGGATACGATTCGGCGGCTAGTTCCTCTGTATGGAGGCGGGGGAACCGCAAGCGACGACCCGTGGCTGCTAATTCCTTAGGCGAGGAGAAAAGCCCGGCGAAAAGCCGGGGGATGACGCCCGCCCGCATCGCGGCGCTGGCGGCGCTCGCGATCGTCGTCATCGCCCTCGGCGTGGTCATCTTCGGCGGTAGCGGTGGGCACAAGTACAAGCTCGTCTTCCAGAACGCCGCCCAGCTGGTGCCCGACAACCAGGTCCTGATCGGCGGTCAGCCCGTCGGGTCGGTGGAAAGCATCGAGCTCACCGACGACAACCTGGCGGAAATCGAGATCAGCTCCGAACAGGAGCTGCACGAGGGCTCGACCGCCGTGATCCGGGCGACCTCGCTCTCCGGCGTGGCCAACCACTACGTCTCGATCAGCCCGGGCCCGAACAGCAACCCGCCGCTCGAAGAAGGCGCGACCCTCGGCCTGGGCTCGACCACGACCGAGGTCGACCTCGACCAGTTCCTCAACACCTTCCCGACGCCGGTTCGTCGCGCGCTGGGGCAGTTCGTGCGCGGCAATGCCGAACAGTTCTCCGGACGGGGCAAAGACGCCAACGAAACGTTCAAGTACTTCGGCCCGGCGCTCAACCGGACCACTGCCTTCGTCGGCGAGCTGAACTCCGACCAGCACCTGCTCGAACGCTTCGTCGTCAGCTCGAGCAAGCTCTCGACCGCGGTCGCGGCGCGGGGGAGTGAGCTCTCGAGCGCGATCTCCAACGCCAGCCAGGCCTTCGGCGCGATCGCGAGCCAGAACGAAGCGCTCGATCAGACCCTGCGGGCGCTGCCGCCCTTCATGCGCCAGACGAACACGACCTTCGTCAACCTGCGCGCCGCGCTCGACGACGTCGACCCGCTGGTGGAAACGGCAAAGCCGGCGACGAAGAACCTCGCCTCCTTCCTCGGCGAACTGCGTCCCGTCCTCTCCAAAGCGGTGCCGGTGTTCAAGAACCTCCGCCTCAGCGCCAGCCGCCAGGGCTTTGCCAACGACACCGCTGAAGCGCTTGCCTTCCTGCCGGTCGTCCAGGAACGCGCCTCGACCGCTTTCCCCCACGCGGAACAGGGAATCGAAGCCTTCCAGCCGACGCTCGACTTCGCCCGCAGCTACACCCCGGACATCTTCAACGGTTTCGGCAAGCTCGGCCAGATCACCGGCTACTACGACGGCAACGGCCACTACGCCCGCGCCCAGCTCGCCTTCAACCTCTTCCGGCGCAACGGCGGCAGCGGCGAGCTCGAACCGATCTCGCCGAGCGAACAGTACGACGCCTTCGGCAGCTCGGCGGGCGCCCGCCGGCTCTGTCCCGGCGGCGGCACCCAGTCCGCGCCCGACGGCTCCAATCCTTTCGTCAACCCGCCCTTCGCGGGCTCTGGCGCGGACTCCTCGCAGTGCAACCCGGCGGATGCGCCGCCAGGTGGCCCATGAGGAGATGGTTGCTCGCAGCCGCGCTGGTCGCCGCGATCGTGGTCGTCGTCGTGCTCGCCTCGAGCGGCGGTGGCGGCAACGGCTACGTCGTCCGCGGGATCTTCGACAGCGGCGGCTTCATGGTCGCCGGCGAGGAGGTGCGGATCGCGGGCGCCAACGTGGGCGAAATCGAATCGGTCGGGGTGACCATGCCCGGCGAAGTCGACGGCTACAAGAACGGCAAGCCGATCGCGGTGCCCGGCAAAGCGGTGATCGCGATGAAGATCGAAGACCCGGGCTTCCAGGACTTCCGCAGCGACGCAAGTTGCCTGATCCGCCCGCAGTCGCTGATCGGCGAGAAGTTCGTCGACTGCACCCCGACCCTGCCCCGCGCGCCCGGCTCCAAGCCGGCGCCACCGCTGAAGCGGATCGAAGACGGCAAGCCGGGCGCCGGCCAGTACCTGTTGCCGTTCGAGAACAACAGCACCAGCGTCGACCCCGACCTGATCAACAACATCAACCAGTTGACCTACGCCCAGCGCTTCCGCCTGATCCTCAACGAACTCGGCGCCGGCTTCGCCGGGCGCGGCGAAGACATCGAAGAAGTGGTCAAGCGGGCGAACCCGGTTCTGCGCGACGTCGACCGCGTGTTCGGCATCCTCCACGCCCAACGCGACCAGCTGGCGCAGCTCTCCTCGGATTCCGAGCAGATCCTCGAACCGCTCTCGCGTGAGCGCCGCAGCGTCGCCGGCTTCTTCTCGAATTCCGGCGCGGCCGCGCAGGCCAGCGCCGAAAAGGGCCCCGAGCTCGAAGCCTCGCTGCAGAAGCTGCCCGCCTTCCTGCGCGAGCTGCGGCAGACGATGGCGAGCTTCGAATACTTCTCCAAAGCCGGTACGCCGGTCTCCGAATCGCTGGCCAAGGCCGCCCCCGCGCTGACCAAGGCGACCAGGGCGCTGACCCCGTTCTCGGCCGCATCGACCGTCTCCCTGAAGTCGCTCGGCGCCAGCGGAGAAACGGCCGGGCCGAAGATAAACGCCGCCGACCCGGTGATCGAAAAGATCCGCGACCTCGGGCTCAGCGGCGCAACCCCCGTCTCCGAACTGGCGGAATTCCTGCTCAGCACGCGCAAGGACAAGGGCTTCGACGGCCTCGCCGACCTGATCTACAACAGCGCCGGCGCGACCAACGAATTCGACAAGTACGGTCACTTCACCCGCGCCCTGACCGCCCTGACCAACTGCATCGACTACGTGACCGCGCCTACCTCGGGATGCTCGGCGAACTTCAACGGGCCCGGCTCCAGCTCGACCGCGTCGGAGGCAAGCGCGCTGCGTCTCTACGAGAGCCTGCAGGAAGGGCTCGGCGCCAGGACCGGCGGCACCTCGACCGGCATCGCTCCGGTCGCGCCGCGCCCCGCCGCTCCGAGCCAGGCCAAGCCCGCACCGTCCCCCGAATCTCCGGAACTGGGCGAAAGCGAACAGCTCGGCGCCAGCGCCAGGGCAAGCGGCCCTCGACGCGCACTCCTCGACTACCTCCTGGGGCCATGAGAAGCCGCAGCGGCATACAGGGAGTGGCGAGCAGCCCGGTGATCGTCGGCGCGGTGACCGTGCTGGTCGTGATCGTCGCCGTCTTCCTCGCCTACAACGCGAACAACGGCCTTCCCTTCGTCTCGACCTACGACCTCAAGGCGCGGGTGCCGAACGCGACCGCGCTGGTCAAAGGCAACGAGGTGCGGATCGGCGGCTCGCGTATCGGCGTGGTCAAGGAAGTCAAGCCGGTCCAGGTGGGGAACGGTCGCGTCGCGGCCGAACTCAGCCTCAGCCTCGACAAGGGCGCCGAACCGATCCCGGCCGACTCGACGATGATCATCCGCCCGAAATCGCCGCTCGGCCTCAAGTACCTGCAGATCGTCCCCGGCGACTCGCCCAGGGGCCTGAAGGCGGGCGAAACGATCCCGCTCTCCGCGGCGCGACCGGAACCGGTCGACATCGACCAGTTCTTCGACATGTTCGACGAAAAGACCCGCAAGGCGATCCAGCGCAACAACGCCGGCTTCGGCGACGCCTTCGCCGGTCGCGGGCCGCAGATCAACTCCGCCCTCGGGTCCCTGCGCAACCTGGTCGAGCATGGCCAGCCGGTCCTGCGCACCCTGGTCGATCCGGGTACCCGCTTCGGCGCCTTCTGGGAAGCGCTCGAGGCTCTCTCCGCCACGGTAGCCCCGGTCGCCGAGCAGCAGGCGAGCATGTTCGTAGCGCTCGACCGCACCTTCGCCGCCTTCGCCAGGGTCTCGCGGCCCTACATCCAGGAAACGATCGTCAAAGGGCCTCCGACCCTCGACGCCGTCACGGCCGACCTGCCGGCCCTGAGGCCGTTCTTCCGCGACTCCGGCCGCTTCTTCACCGCGCTCAAGCCGGGCGCCAACGCCCTGGGCGAAACCTCGCCGACGATCAACGCCGCTCTGCGCGCGGGCATCCCCGCGCTGAACCGCTCGCCGCGCCTCTACGCGCAGCTGACGCCGACGGCGGAAGCGCTGCTCGACTTCCAGGAAGAGCCCGGCGTCTTCAACGGCCTCGACCTGCTGATGAACACGAACGAAGTCCTGGCGCCCGCGATCAAGTACATCGCCCCCGCCCAGGTCACCTGCCAATACCTCAGCATCGCCGCGACCAACCTCGCCAACGCCTTCAGCGAATCCAACGGCAAGGCCAACTGGCTGAGCGCGATCGCCTTCGAGGCGCCGGACGGCCCGAACGCCGAGTCCCAGCCGGCTTCAGCGCCCGCCAACGGCCCCGGCAACACCAATCACCTCCACTTCAACCCCTATCCGCGGACCGGGCAGGACGGCGTCTGCGAAGCCGGCAACGAGCGTTACGCCGCCGGCGAAACCGTCATCGGCCACGCCGCGAAGCTGTGGGGAGAGAAGACCAGGGGGGAAGAAGGCTGATGAGCCGCCTGCCCGAGCGCGACACCCGAGTCGGGGCCACCGACAGCCGCATCAAGTGGCGGCCGAGCAACGCGACGATCGCGGTGATCTTCATCCTCATCTTCACGATCGGCCCCTACCTCGCCTTCACCAAACACGTGCCCTTCACCGGCTACGGCTACACGCTCAACGCGACCTTCTCGAACGGGGTCAACATCTCGACCAACTCGCCGGTGCGGATCGCCGGCGTCGACGTCGGCAAAGTGATCGAAGTCAGCCGCGACGGCGACAACACCAAGGTCACCTTCACGGTCGACGACAAGGGCCGGCCGATCCACGACGACGCCTTCGCCGAGATCAAACCGAGGATCTTCCTCGAGGGCAACTTCTTCGTCGACCTCAAGCCGGGCAGCCCGAGCGCTCCCGAATTCGACAGCGGCGGGACGATCCCGGTCAGCCACACCTCGACCGCGATCCAGCTCGACCAGATCCTCACCGCCCTGCAGTCGCCTGTTCGCGCAGACCTCAGCCGCCTGCTGGAGAGCTACGGAGAAGCGCTGACGCACAAGCCGACCGCTGCCGAAGACGCGACCCAGCTGCCGGAGGTGAAAGGCGAGACCGGGGCCGAAGGGCTCAACGGGGCGCTCAAATACGGCGGCGAAGCCGGCCGCTACAGCGCCCAGGTCACCAACGCGTTCCTCGGCACGAGCCCGGGCGACCTCTCGCGCCTCGTCGCCGGCGCCGGACGGGCGTTCGGCGCCCTGGCGCGGCGCGAGTCCGACCTGCAGGGGCTGATCGTCAACTTCAACACCTTCACCGGCGCGCTCGCGCAGCAGTCGCAGAACCTCTCGACCACCGTGCAGCGCCTTGCGCCGACGCTGCAGATCGGCCGCAAGTCGCTGGTCAGCCTCAACCGCACGCTGCCGCCGCTGCGCGCCTGGGCGATCGAGTTCCGCCCAGCCGTCGCCGAGCTGCCGTCGCTGATCTCGGCTGCCGAACCGTGGCTCGCGCAGGCGCGGCCGCTGCTCTCCGGCAGGGAGGCCGGTGGGGTGGCGAGGCTGCTGGAGGAATCGACGCCGCCGCTCACGGCCGCGGCTCAGGCCGGAAAGGCGAGCACGATCCCGCAGATCAACCGGATCAGCCTCTGCACCAGCAAGGTCTTCGTGCCGACCGGCAACGAGACGATCCACGACAGCTTCGAAACCGGGCCCAACTACCGCGAGTTCTTCTATTACCTGGCCGACTTCGCCGGCGCGCAGCAGAACTTCGACGGAAACGGCCCCTACCTGAAGGTCCAGCCCGGCGGCGGCGACACGCTGGTCAAGATCGAGAACCCCTCCGGCAACCTCAGCACCGATAAGCAGGACTGGGCGCACGTGGTCGAAGCGCCGGCTGGGGTACAGCCACAGCTCGGCGGCCGTCCGCCGAAGAAGCCGGAAGTGCGCTGCTCGACCCAGCCGGTGCCCGACGTGAACGGGGCGCTCGGCCAGGTAGGGCCGGCCGAGTTGACGGCGGTGAGCCCATGAGTGAGCGCGAGCCGGGCGTCGGCCGCTGGAAGCACTACCGCGCCTCGCTGGCGCGGCAGGCCCGCGGCCGCGGCAAAGACACGATCGCGATCGCGATCCTGACCGTGCTGGCGATCGTGATGACGCTGTGGATCTTCACCCAGCAGAAGGCCTCGCTGCCGTCGTGGGCGCCGTTCGTCGGCGAAGACTTCGTCCACCTCACGGCGGACTTCAGCGACGCCCAGGCTGTCACGCCGGGCCAGGGCCAGGCGGTGGTGATCGCCGGCATCCAGGTGGGCAAGATCGACTCGGTCGACCTCGAAGACGGCCACGCCGTCGTCGGCCTCGAGATCGAGCCGAAGTACCTGAAGCTGATCCACCCCAACGCGACGCTGCTGCTGCGGCCGAAAACCAACCTCAACGACATGACCGTCGAGATCTCGCCCGGCAGCGGTCCCAAGCACGTCGAAGCCGGGTATCGCTTCCCGCTGTCGCGAACCGAACCGAGCATCCAGTTCGAAGCCTTCCTCTCCACCCTCGACACCGACACCCAGCAGTACCTGCAGCTGCTCGTCTCGGGCGGGGCCCAGGGCATCGGCGGCCGCGGGCGTCAGCTGTCGGGCGCGTTCCGGCGCCTGCAGCCGTTCTCCCACTACATCGCCGGCCTCAACCGGGCCGTCGCCCAGCGCCGCCTCGCCCTTGCCCGCGTGATCCACGACTTCGGCCTGCTGACGACCGAACTCGGCCGCCACGATTCGGAGCTCGAACGCTTCGTCACCTCCTCCAAGGACGCGCTCGGCAACTTCGCCAACCAGCAGCAGGCGATCCAGGAATCGTTGGTCGAGTTCCCCTCCACCCTGACCGCCCTGCGCTCGGCCCTCGCCGCCTCCAACAGCTTCTCCGAAGCCGCGCGTCCGGCCCTGCTCGGCCTGATTCCCCAGGCGCAGGCGTCGGTCCCGGCCTTCAAGGCCAACGAGCAGTTCTTCAAGCAGACGACGGCGCCGATCCGCGACCAGATCCGCCCCTTCACGCGCCAGATCCGTCCCGCGCTGACCCATCTCAACGAAGGCGCCCCCGGGCTGAGCACCTCGGTGGGCGAATTCGGCACCTCGCTCGGGGCGCTCAACAGCTTCCTCAACGAGCTCGCCTACAAGCCGAAGGGCAGGCGGCAGAGCTTCCTCTTCTACCTGCCGTGGGTGAACCACAACATCAACGCGACCTTCAACCTGGCCGACGGCGGCGGTCCGATCTCGCGAGGCGTGGCGATGCTCTCCTGTAATGGATCTGATCTCGCGTACAAACTCACCCTCCCGTTTGCGCGAACCGACGGGAGCATCGAATCGCTGAAACCGTACCTGCGGACCCTTCTCGAAGGCGCGCGCATCCCGAGTCCCGAAGAAATTCCGGTGCCGAGCAACCCGTCCGGCCACTGCGAATACAAGGAAAAATGAGCAAGAAAGCCCCCAGCACCGCGCAGCTCCTCGTCATCGCGGGTTTTGCCCTGTCTTGCTTCGGCATCCTGCTCTTCCTCTGGATCACCTTCGGCGGGCCGACCCCGTTCAAGGCCAAGCCGTACGAGCTCAAGGTCCCCTTCCAGGAGGCGACGCAGCTCGCCCAGCAGTCCGACGTCCGCATCTCCGGCGTCTCGGTCGGCAAGGTCCAGAACATCGAAGAGTCGCCCGACGGCAAGCAGGCCCAGGCGACGATCGACATCGAAGACAAGTACGCGCCGCTACCGCAGGGCACGCGGGCGATCCTGCGCACCAAGACGCTGCTCGGCGAGACCTACGTCGAACTCACGCCCGGCGACTCCCAGGGCCCGACGTTGCACGACGGCGCCACCCTGGCCAGGGCCAACGTGGCCGAATCGGTGCAGCTCGACGAGATCTTCCGCACCTTCGACAAGCCCACGCGGGCCGCCTTCCAGGAATGGATGCAGGAAGGCGCCACCGCGATCGCCGGCCAGGGCCAGTCGCTCTCGACGGCGTTTGCCGAGTTCAACCCGGTCTTCGGCGAATTCGACCGCCTCTTCCGCCTGCTGGACACGCAGCGCCGCGCGGTGCAGCAGCTGTTCCGCAACGGCACCACGACCTTCCGCGCGCTGCGCGGCCGCGAGGGGCAGCTCGCCGGCCTGATCCGCAACTCGAACGCCGTCTTCAGCACCACCGCGGCGCGCAACCGCGATATCGAAGCCCTGTTCCGCGCCTTCCCGACCTTCGAGGACGAGCAGCGGCTCACCTTCAACCGGCTGAAGGCCTTTGCGCTGAACTCGGATCCCCTCTTCCGCCAGCTGGTCCCCGCAGCCAAGCAGCTCTCCCCGACCCTGGTCGCCTTCTCGCGCCTGGCGCCGCAGGCAAAGGGCCTCTTCAACGGCCTCGAAACCGTGATCGACCGCGCTCCCACCGGCCTCGGCTCGCTGCGCAGGTTCCTGCGCAGCGACTTCCCCGTCCTCCTGCGGGCGGTCGACCCGTTCCTGCGCAACCTCAACCCGATCATCAGCGGCCTCGGCCTCTACAAGAACGAGTTCACCTCGCTGCTCGGCAATGTCGCCTCGGCGACCAACGGGGTCCACCTCAGCGCCGCGGGCGAACAGATCCACGTGCTGCGCCTACTCGGTCCGCTCGGCCCCGAATCGCTCGCCACCTATGACACCCGCACGACGACCAACCGCAACAGCGCCTACAGCCGGCCCCGTTACGCCGAACGCCTCGCCAAGGGCCTGCTCAACTTCCACACCTCGCAGTGCAGCTCGGGCATCACGGCCCACCTCAACCCCGACACCCCGAACGAATCGGCCTTCAACCAGAGGACGGAAGGGGACACCAAGAAAGCCGCCAGCTTCTTCGAACGGCTCAAGCACTACGCCTTCGCCGGTCAGGAAGACTCCTCCTCGATCCCGGCCCCCGGCTGCAGCCCCCAGCCCCCGTTGGCTCCGATCTACGGCAGCGGCGCGGCAACCACCTACCAGCACACCTTCGAACAACCGGGCGAATGAGCCCAAGCAAAAGGGGCGGCCCGTAGGCCGCCCCTTTTGGATTCCGATGCGAAGTGGGCCTCGTCTCAACCCTTGCCGACGCAAGGCACCGCGAGTGCGCCTTTCAACGAGGTCTGGGCAGCTTCCCTAGGGGTGTGTGCTTCGTTCTTGAAGACGATCTTCTTCACATTGGCCTTGAACACCCCGTCCGGGCATTTGGCTTCGAAGTAGCCGACCTTCTTGCCCTTGTAGGAGTAGGTCTTGCCGAGCTTGAAATTGAAGTCGATGGCCGAGCCGCTGCCACCGGCGACAACCGGGATTTTCGAGACCGAGTGGATTCCGGTGCCCTTGCGCGAGATCGTCACTTCGGTGACCACAGCGGCTGGAACCGGCACGGTGATGAAAATATGGATCAGCAGCTTGACCTTGCCACCCTTTTCGCCGCCATTGAAGACGGTCAGAGGGCTTTTGACGAGGATCGGCTTCTGTTCCGGAAAGGCGATCTCGACGTGTGCTATGCCTTTTCCGAGGACGGTGCTCCCGCAGACCTTCATCGCGGCGTTCGTGTCGCGCGCCTCGAGCTGACCCGGTTTGCAGACCGGAAAGCCCTTGACGTTGATCTTCACGTCCTTGTCGATGTCGAATTCGACTTCTCGCAGGGCCGGAGGGTGTCCGCCGTCGGCCGTGCCGATCTTGCCGAAGATGTTGGTGGTGACAGGCACGTACTTGTTCTTCGGCATTGCTTTCGGCGAGGTGCTGCCGCCGAAGGTCGTGACCACATTCCCTGCTCGCAGGGTGATCTGCACCGCGTTTGCGAGCGCGACCACGCCAAGGGACGTCACCGCCGCAAGGGCAAGCGCCAACACCAGCTTCTTGCGCATATGTCTTCCTCCCTCTGCCCGCGTCGGCTCGGACCCTTGCCTTTTGTCACGGGCGTTTATTGGATGGACCCGCAAAGTACCAGTTGGGGCACCGACGTCGCCTACCTGTTCCCGCAACGCAAAGAGCAAGAAAAAGGGGCGGCCCGAGGGCCGCCCCTTTGCCGGCTCGCCCGATGGCGAGCCACTCCGTCTTGACCTGCTAGCCCTTGGGCTTGCAGGGAACCGCCAGGCCTCCCTTGAGCGACGTCTGGGCGGCGACTCCCGGGATCTTTGCTTCGTTTTTGAACAGGACCTTCTTCGCGTTCACCTTGAACACCCCGTCCGGGCATTTGGCTTCGAAGTAGCCGACCTTCTTGCCCTTGTAGGAGTAGATCTTGCCGAGCTTGAAATTGAAGTCGATCGCCGAGCCGCTGCCACCGGCGGCAACCGGGACCTTCGCGATCGAGTGGACGCCCGAGCCCTTGCGCTGGATCGTCACTTCGGTGACGATCGCCGCAGGCACCGGAACCGTGATGAAGACGTGGATCAGCAGCTTCACCTTGCCACCATGTTCGCCTCCGTTGAAGACGGTGATCGGGCTCGCCACCAGGATCGGCTTCTGTTCGGGGAAGGCGATCTCGATGTGGGCGAGACCACTGCCCAGCACGGTCTTGCCGCAGACCTTCATCGCGGCCTTGGTGTCGCGCGCCTCGAGCTGGCCCGGCTTGCAGACCGGGAAGCCCTTGACGTTGATTTTCACGTCCTTGTCGATGTCGACTACCGCTTCGCGCAGAGCAGACGGGTGGGTGCCGTCACTGGTTTTGATCTTGCCGAAGATCGTCGTGGTGACGGGGGTGTACTTGGTCTTCGGCAGCTTCGACGGCGAGGTGCCACCGCCGAAGGTAACGATCAGGTTCCCCGCCCGCAGGGTGGTCGAGGTCAGTGCACTCGCTACCGCGGCCGCGCCCAGCGAGAGTACCGCCGTGACAGCGAGCGCCAGCATCAGCTTTCTTCGCATTCTCTTCTCTCCTTTTGGCCCGCCGCCTGTGGGGTCGCGACCGTAGAACATCGTGTTTATCCCACTCCAACGCTACCAGCGCATCTCTTTGAATTGCTGTTAGCCCTTTGGCTTTTGCGAGGTGGGTCGATTCGCCCGCCGGCGCCGTCTACGGCACCGCGAGGCGCCGATACCCAGCCTCGGCCCTTATGTAACCCGGTTGCCCGGCCAAAGGATCGGCCGATCGACGAATCAGCTCTCCAGCATCGAGAGGCGCACCCGCTCGCGCTCCTCGGCGGCGCCCTCCGCGCCCAAGAACGGCAGCGTTATCCAGAACATCAGGTCCGGCAGGCGGCTCGGCAGGCGCGCCGAGGCGCCGTGGAGGATCTCGCTGTAGAGCAGCTCGTTGATCCCCCCCGCGAGCGAGAGCGAGGTGATGCCCGGCAGCTCGACCGATGTCTCCGCCCGGCCGGCATCCAGAAACCCGGTGAACTGGCGCAGGGCGGCGTCGCGGCGGGCGAGCGCCTTGGGGCCGGCGGCGAGCACCTCGACGATCGCGAAGCGTCCCTCGTCGGGGTGCTCGGCGAGATGTTTCAGCAGTTCGCCGAGCCCGGCCGCCACCCGCTCCGCCCAGGGCGCTCCCGGCTTGGACTCGAAGCCTCGCGCGGTATCGCCGAGCAGGTTGCCGAGCAGCACGTCGTAGGCGGCGAGGAAGCAATCCTCCTTGCTCGCGAAGAGCTCGTAGAACGTCTTCCTCGAGACCCCGGCGACAGCGATCACGTCGACCACGCGCGTCTCCGGATAGCCGCGCTCGGCGACGACTTCGATCATCGCTTGCAGGATGCGCCGCCGCTGGGACTCCGTCACCGCCTCCCGCGGTAGCCCGTGACGGCCCCGGGGCAGCCGCTCGTTGGCGGTGCGTCTACCGGAAGCCACGTCTGGACTTTAGAGCACGCCGGGGTTTCCGCCAATCCATACGACCTGGTCGCGCCCCGGCCCGACGCCCACGAGGCGAATCGGCACGCCCACGAAGTCGGCGACGAAGTCGAGATAGGCGCGCGCCTGGGCAGGCAGGTCGGTCTCCTCGCGGCACCCGGTCAGGTCGACGTCGAAGCCGGGCAGCTCCTCGTACTCGGGTGTCGCCGAGTGCAGGATCGACTGGTGGTAGGGGAAGGTGTCTAGAACCGCCCCCTCGCGCGAGCGGTAGCGCACCGCGACGCGCAACGGATCGAGGCCGCCGAGCACGTCGAGCTTGGTGATCGTCAAGGCGCTCATCCGGTTGAGGCGGACGGCGTAGCGCAGCGCCACCAGGTCCATCCAGCCGCAGCGCCGCTCGCGCCCGGTCGTCGTCCCGTACTCGTGGCCGCGCTCGAGCATGTGACGTCCCACCTCGTCCTCGAGCTCGGTCGGGAAGGGCCCGGCGCCGACCCGGGTCGCGTAGGCCTTCGCCACGCCCCAGACCTCATCGATGTCGGTCGGCCCGATCCCGGCGCCGATGGTGGCGGCGCCGGCGACCGGGTTGGAGGAGGTGACGAAGGGATAGGTGCCGTGGTCGAGGTCGAGCAGGGTCGCCTGGGCGCCCTCGAAGAGGACCGTCCGGCCGTTGTCGAGCTCATCCCAGCAGAGGCGGGCGGTGTCGGCGATGTGAGGCTCGAGGCGATGGCCGTAGGCGGTGAACTCCTCGGTCATCGCGTGCAGGTCGAGGCGCGGGTCGGGCGCCTCGGCCACGGACTGGTCGGCCCCCTCGCGCCCCCCCTCTCCCGCCTCCTTGCGCAGCTTGCGCCGCTGCACCGAGAGCTCGCGCAGGGCCTGCTGCTTGGGCTCCAGCGCCGCCATGATCTTCTTGCGCAGGATCTTCTCGTCGAGCAGGTCCTGCACGCGGATGCCGAGCCGCAGCGCCTTGTCGGCGTAGCAGGGGCCGATGCCGCGGCGGGTGGTGCCGATCGAGAGCTTGCCCAGCTTGACCTCGCCCGCCGTGTCGAGCAGCACGTGGTAGGGCATGATCAGGTGGGCGTTGGCGGAGATGCGCAGGTTGCCGACGTCGACGCCGCGGCGCTTGAGGCCGTCGATCTCGCCGAGCAGGATGCGCGGGTCGAGCACGACGCCGTTGCCGATCATGCAGAGCTTGTCCGGGTAGAGGATCCCGGACGGGATCAGGTGGAACTTGAACTCCTCGCCATCGCGGACGATCGTGTGGCCGGCGTTGTTGCCGCCCTGGAAGCGCACGATCGCATTGGCCTGCTCGGCGAGCAGGTCGACGACCTTGCCCTTGCCCTCGTCGCCCCACTGGGCGCCGACTATCACTTTGCCCGGCATGACGGCAGGAGATAATGCCTGGTTCTAGGCGCCGACCGCGCGCGCCTGCTCGCGCCGGTCCGGGCCGAAGAGGGGCAGAGGGTCGTCGCAGATCTCGATCAGGCGCGAGACCGTGCGGGAGCCGATCTGCTCCTCGAGCTGCTTGCGCCCTTCCTCGACGTCCTGGCGTGCGTTGCTGGTGACCAGCATCGAGCGCTGGTTCTCATAGCGCTCGTTGACCAGCGCGTAGAGCTGCTCGACCACCCAGTCGGTGTGGCGCTCGGCGCCAAGGTCGTCGATGTAGAGGAGGTCGACCGACGTCAGGCGCCGGAAGAAGGCGTCGTAGGCGTCTTCGGACTCGGTCGCCTGGTAGGTCTGGCGGATCTGGGTCAGCAGCTTCGGCGTGAAGTAGACGGCGACCGTGTGGCCGGCGGCAAGCGCGGCCTTGGCGACCAGCATGCCCAGCGTCGTCTTGCCGGTACCCGTGTTTCCCATCAGCCACATCCCCCTGCCGGCGCCGAGGTTCTCGTCGAGCTCCTCGACGAAGCCCTGAACCGCGCTGACGACATGGCGGGCGGCCATGTCCCGGCTCATGTCGCTGACCGGGGGGCGGTCGAAGGAGACGCCGCGGTAGCGGGGTGGGATCGCCGAGGCGACGCCGCGGATGCGGCCGCGCTTGAGCCGGTCTTCGCGGCACTCGCAGGGGCGGGCCACGTCCTCGGGGCCGAGGATCCAACCGGAGCCGTCGCAGACGCCGAGCGGGCAGGCGCGCTCGGCGAAGGGCTCGCTGCGGGGCCGTGCCGCCATCAGAAAGCAGGCCCGGCGGCTGCCGTGCCGTCCATCGGCTCTTCGCCGGCCGGCTGCTCGACCGGCACCTCGTGACCACTGTGGTCGGCGAATTTGGGGAAGCGATCGAGGAAGACCAGCTTCGGCGAGCCGATCGGCCCGTTCCTGTGCTTGGCGATGATCACGTCCGCCAAGCCGTCCGGCTCGTCTTCGGGATCGCGGTAGTAGTCCTCGCGGTAGAGGAAGGCGACCAGGTCGGCGTCCTGCTCGATCGACCCCGACTCGCGCAGGTCCGAGAGCATCGGCTTCGCCGGGCTGCGCTGCTCGGGAGCGCGGGAGAGCTGGGAGATCGCCAGGACCGGCACCTCGAGCTCGCGGGCGAGGATCTTCAGGCCACGGCTCATCTGCCCGACCTGCTCGACCCGATTGGCGCGCAGGTCGTCGGCGCGCATCAGCTGCAGGTAGTCGACGATGACCAGCCCGAGGCCGCCCTGGTCCTGCGTCTGCGCGTGCAGGCGCCGTGCCTTTGCCCGCAGGTCGAGCAGACCGAGGTCGGAGGAGTCGTCGAACCAGAGCGGCGCCTCCTCCAGCTCGTTGCAGGCGCGCACCACCTTGGGCCAGTCCTTCTGCGCGACCTGGCCCTTGCGCAGCTTGTCGCCGGAGATTCGCGCCCGGCAGGCGATGAAGCGCTGAGCCAGCTCGACCTCCGACATCTCCAGGGAGAAGAAGGCGACCGGCATCCCGCGCTTGACCGCGACGTTTTCGGCGATGTTGGCGACGATGGCCGACTTTCCCATCGCCGGGCGGGCGGCGACGATGACCAGGTTGCCGGGCTGAAAGCCCCCCGTGATCGAATCGATGTCGCGGAAGCCCGATGGGGTGCCGGTCAGCTCGAGCTCGCCGGTGGAGAGCTTCTCGAGCCGGTCGACCTCGTCGTGGAGGATCTCCGACAGCATGCGGAAGTCGCTCGCCTGCTCTTTGTGGGCGACTTCGAAGAGCAGCCGCTCGGCCCGCTCGGACAGCTCGCGCGGCTCGCCCTCGCGTTCGTGCACCCACCCCTGGATCTCCTGACCGGCGCCGAGCAGGCGCCGCAGCAGCGAGTTCTGCTGGACGATCTCCGCGTAGTGCTTGGCGTTGCCCGCGGCCGGCACCTTGGCGGCCAGCTCGGCGACGTAGTTGCGCCCCCCCGCCTCGTCGATCTCGTTGCGCTGCACCAGCGCCTCGGCGACGCTGAGCTCGTCGACCGGCTTGGAGGCGGCGTAGAGGTCGTGGACGGCGCGGAAGATCGCCGCGTGCTTCTCGAGGTAGAAATCCTCGGCATTGAGCTTGACCTCGTCGATCACCCGGCTCAGCGCCGGCTCGGCGACCAGCATCGCGCCGAGCACCGATTCCTCGGCCTCGATGTTCTGCGGGGGGACGTGGGTTGCGGAAGGCTGCGGCATCTCTCTCAGTTTCCGGTTTCGTCCGGCGGCAGGCCGGGCGTGGTCAAGGTAGCCAAGGCAGCAGACCGGGGTGGGGTGGGACTTCGCGGTTTGCGGAGAATGCGGATGCCGATCGCCTGCCCGTCACAGACTTTTTGCATCGTGCACGCCCCGCGTGACACCGAAACCTTTACGGTGCAATCATGGAGGCGATAAGAACAGAGGGAGGACCGCCCGTGGGAGACAGATGGACCGACGACCGGATTGACGACCTCGGCGCGAAGGTGGACCGGGTCGACTCCGATGTGCGCGGGCTGCGCGTTGAGATGAAGACCGAGTTCGCTGCGGTGCGAGGCGAGATGAAAGAGGAGTTCGCTGCGGTACGGGGGGAGATGCGGGAGGGCTTCGAAGCGATCGAGAGGCGCTTCGACAAGATCGACGAGCGCTTCGAGAAGGTCGACAAACGCTTCGAGAAGGTCGACGAGCGCTTCGAAAAGGTGGACGAGCGCTTCGAGAAGCAGTACCAGCGGATCGACGACCGTTTTCAGGCGATGGACGAGCGCCTGCTCGGCACCTATCGGATGATGATGGGTTTCTGCGGCCTGATGTTCGCTGCGCTCATCGGGCTGATCGCGACGCAGATCTAGGCGCGTGGGGGGATCGGCAGCTGTCCGGCCGCCTCTCTTTGGCGCTCGCCGCGGCGCAGGATGCGGCGGGTGAGGATCGCGATGCTGAGGATCGCCGTCGCGCCGAGGCTGAGCTGGACGCTGAGCAGGCCCTCCCTGGTCCAGTAGACGTCGCGCAGGTCGAGCAGCAGCGCCGCCTCGTCGAAGGTCAGCCCCATGCCGGCGCCCATCGCGATCGCCAGGCGGTCTTCCAGCCCCTCGTCGTCGGTCAGCAGGGCCACCGTGCCCGAGCCGAAGGCAAGCAGGATGCCGGGCACGAAGTGGTGGATGTGGCGACCGCCCACGCTGACGTCCTCGAATGGCCACCAGCGGTCGCGGATACCCCAGGTCGAGATTCGCACCAGGGCGAAAGCGCCGAGGAAGCCGGAGAGCAGGTTGAACAGCACGACCTCGCTGCGCGGCGCAGTGCCGTAGCCGCTGACCGCGACGTTGACCGTGTCGAGCGCGGCGGCCGGGGCCGCTTCGACCAGGGGCTCGCCGTTGTCGAGCGCATGCGTGCGGCGCCGCAGCATGCGACCGAACTGTCCCGCCAGGACGACGCCGGCCCCACCCAGCGCAACCGCTGCCAACCCGACCGTGGCCCGCTCCGAGCGCGCCCAGCCGAAACGCGTCCGCGCGCGGGCGCGGCGGGTCAGACGGGTGGGAGGGCTGAGCGAGGCCACCGGCCAGTCGCCGTGGCCTCAGGACTCCTCGGCGACGATCGTCTTCACCGCGGCGACCGTGCCGTCGGCGAGCTCGATCTCCACCATGTGGGTGCCGATCTCGCGGATCGGCTGCTCGAGGCGGACTTTGCGTTTGTCGATCCGCAGGTCGCGCGCCTCGCGGATCGCGTCGACGATCTCCTTGGCTCCCACCGACCCGAAGAGCTTGCCGCCATCGTCGGCGCGCTGTTGGATCGTCAGCACGGTTTTGGAGAGCAGCGAAGCGGCCTGCTCTTCGCGCTCGGCCCGCAGTCGCTCGGCCTTCTCGGCCGCGGCCTGGCGCTGCTGGGCCTGCTCGAGCGCTCCCGGCGTGGCGGGGGCGGCGAGCTTGCGGGGGACGAGGTAGTTGCGCAGGTAGCCGGGGGCGACGTCGATCGGTTCGCCGCGCTGGCCGAGGCTCTCGACGTCCTCGAGCAGGATCGCCTGGGCCATCAACGCTCTCCGACGTAAGGCAGCAGAGCGATCTCCCGCGCCCGCTTGACCGCCACCGAGAGCTGCCGCTGGTGCTTGCGCGAGAGACCGGTCACCCGGCGGCCACGCGTCTTCCCCTTGTCGGAGAGGAAGCGTCGCAGCAGGTTGAGATCCTTGTAGTCGACCGCCTCGGAGTTGATCCGCGTGTATTTGCGCGGCCTTACGCGGTCGGCCCCACGCCGTCCGCGGCGTGGGGAAGGGGCTCCGTTGTCTCGCTCTCGGGGCATTGCGGCCCGGGATGCTACAGACCCGGCGCTAGAAGGGGATGTCGTCGTCCCCGCCTCCGCCACCGCCGGCGGGCGCGGCGTCGTAGTCGGAGGTGTCGGCCGGCGTGTCGCTCTGCGGGGTGAAGCCGTTGCCGTTGCCGTTCCCGCCCCCGCCGTCGCGCGAGCCGAGGAACTGAACCGAGTTGGCGACGATCTGCACCGCCTGACGTTTGCCGCTGCCGTCTTTGGCGTCCCACTCGCGCCAGTCGAGGCGACCTTCGATTGCCACCGGCCGCCCCTTGGAGAGGTAGTTGGCGCAGTTGTCGCCCTGAGCGCCGAAGACGACGACGTTGAAGTAGTTGGGCTTGTCCTCCCATTCGCCGGTCTGGCCGTTTTTGCGCCGGCTGTTGACCGCGACGCGCAGCTCGCAGACGGACGTACCGCCGCCGGTGCTGCGCAGCTCGGGGTCCTTGGTCAGGTTCCCGGTGATGACCACCACGTTGATGTTCGAAGCCGCCACGGCTCTCACTCCTCGAGATCGTTTATCGAGACCTCAGTCTAAGAGCGCAGGCGGCGCGACTCTCCCCCTCGAAGCCGGAATCTGGGCGAAAAGCCGCTAGGCGGCGGAGTCGCCGGGCTCGCCCTCGGCCGGGGCCTCGGCGGGCTCCGGCTCGGGGCTGGCGGACTCGGCCTCAGTGGCCTCCGCAGCGGGTTTCGGCTCCGCCTCGGCGACGGCGGTCGGAGCGGCCGCCTCGGCGGCTGCAGGTGCCGCCGCCTCGACCGGCGCGGCGGCGGAGGGCGGCGCCGCCTGCGGTGGACGCTCGCGCGAAGCTCCTGGCCCTGGCGCGCTGGTCGCCGGCGGCGCCATCACCGGCGTCTCGGCGTCGACTTTGAAGATGCGGAAGCGCAGCACGCCGTCGGCGATCTTGAGGTTGTGGTCGAGCTGCTCGAGCAGCTCGGTCGGCGCCTCGAAACGGAACCAGCGGTAGTCGGCCTCGGTGCGGCCGCCTATTTCGTAGGCCAGCTTGCGCAGTCCCCAGACGTTCTCGTGCTTCAGCGTCCCGGCGGCCTCGATCTGCTGCTTCGCCTCTTTGGCGACAGCGTCGCGGGCCGGGGCGTCCTGCCCCGGGTCCAGCATCAAGACCAGCTCGTATTCACGTTGTGCCGCCAAAACGGCGACGCACTATAGCCAGGTCGCTAGTGCGGAGCGAACTCCGTCGAGCCGTCGTCGGGCGCCGCCGGCGCCGCCGGGGGCGGGATGGGCGCGGGCGCGGACGTCGGTGGAGGTTCGAGCGGCGGGGGGTCGGGCGTTGGCGGCGGAGCTTCCGGCAGAGGGACGACGGTGTCCGCGGGCGGGTCCTGTCGCGGGGTGGGGGTGTCCGGGTGGGGCTGGGTTTTTCGCCCCTGACGGTGCGGCCGTCCGAGGTCCTCGCCGGGGCGAAAAACGCGACGCCGCCCCGCCCGGACACCCCCACCCCGCACCACCCGCCCGAGGTGCCGCGACCGCCTGGGCTTCGGATCCCGCGGTGGTTGCGCCTGGACCCGCGGCAGTCCCACGTCTGCCGGCAGCGGCGGCGGGTCCGGGGGCTTCAGCAACTGCGGGACGAGCTGTAAGGCGAGGAAGCCGGCCACCAGGGCGCCGCCGCCTTTGGCCACGAGCCCCCAGCGAACGCGCAGTCCCATATGGCTTCTAAGTGCTCAGCGACCGAGTTTCGCCCCCTGGAGCCCTGGGGAAGGGGGTCGGGGGGTGTTCCCCCAGCGCAGCGGCGTCCTGTTTTTCGCCCCGACCACGATCTCGGACGGCCACATCCTCATAGGCGAAAAACCCAGCAAGCAGGGGGAACACCCCCGACCCCCTACGCCACGGCCTCGCGCAGCTCGGCGATGTCCTTCAGCTGCTCGTCCACCCAATCCCCCGGATTGCGCGAGTAGATGATCTCCTTGAGGTGCTGAGCGCGCAGCCTGCGCTCCTCGGCGCCCATCGTCAGCGCCCGGTGGATCGCGTCGGCCTGCTCCTGGATGTCGAACGGGTTGACCGAGAGCACGCAGTCGGCGAGCTCCTCGTGCGAGCCGGTGTTCTCGGAGAGCATCAGCACGCCGTCGCGGGTATTGACCGCCGGCGCCTCCTTGGCGACCAGGTTCATCCCGTCGAAGATCGAGTTGACCATCAGCAGGTCGAAGTGCTTGTAACGGGCGACCGCCTCGGGAAAGTTCTCATAGATATTGAGGTCGATCGGCATCCAGTCGGTGGTGCCGTGGCGATGGTTGACGACCGCCACCAGGGCCTCGATTTTCTCCAGGTACTCGGCGTACTCGGGCACGTCCTGGCGGGAGGGCTGCAGGTGGGCGATGAAGGTCACCTTCTCGTGGAACTCCGGGTGCTGGGCGAGGAAGGTGTCGAAGGCGGTGAAGCCGCGCAGCACGTTCTTGGAGAGATCCGCGCGGTCGACACGGATGATCAGGTGCTCGCGCCGACGCTCGAGCACCTCGCGCTCGTACTGGGCGACCTCGGGGGACTCCGCCGCTCGACGCAGGCGTTCGGCGTCGATCGAGAGCGGGTATGCCCGCGCACGGGTCTCACCGCCCGCGTGCCTCACCAGGCAGTGCTCGTAGTCGACCTCGACCTCGAGCAGCTCGTCGCAGCAGCGGATGAAGTTGATGCAGTAGGCGTGGGTGTGGAAGCCGATGATGTCGTTGGCGAGCATGCCGCGGAAGATCGCCTCGCGGATCCGCCCGGGCAGGATGCGCCAGCTGTCGGGCTGGGACCAGGGGATGTGGACGAAGTGGTGGAGGAAGGCGTCCGGGCGCTCGGCGCGGATCATCCCGGGGGCGGTGTAGAGGTGGTAGTCGTGCAGCATCACCAGCGGCCGCTCGCGGCCCTCGATCTGACCGAGGACCGCGTCGGCGATGTCGCGGTTGACCGCCTGGTAGCCGTCATCCCAGGCATCGAGCTCCTCCTGGCGGATGTCGGGCGCATTGGAGAGGTCCCAGAGGTAGTGCTGGATGAACCAGAGGATCGGGTTGGCGATCACGTTGTAGAAACGGTCGTAGGCGTCCGCGTCGCTGCCGACGAGCAGCACCTTGTAGTCGATCCCGTCGATCGAGAGCTCGACCGGGCCGCCGCGCTCCTCGGAGACGACGACGTCCTCGTCGGTCATCGCCGAGGCGATCCAGAGCGCCTCGCGGTGCGATACCAGGCCCGAGAGCGCCGTCACCAGGCCACCGCCACCGCGCCGCACGGTGCGCTCGCCGTCCTCGTCGCGCTCGAACTGGGCCGGCCCGCGGTTGGAGACGATGATCAGCGGATCGGAGTCGGGCATCGGGCTCTCAGCCTACCCCGACCGCTTACGCGCTACTCGTCCAGTTCGCCGATCAGCTGCAGCAGGTCGCGCAGCAGTCGCGGCGAGAGGAACTCGCGCCGGGCGTGTTCCTTTCCCGCTTTGCCCAGCCGCTTGCCGAGCTCCGGGTCGGCGAGGACCTCGACGCAGCGCTCGGCGCACTCGCTCGGCGAGTCGACCAGGAAGCCGCTCGTCCCGTCGTCGATCTGCAGCGGGATGCCGCCGACGTTGCCGGCCACCGTCGGCCGCCCCTTCCATAAAGCCTCGGTGACGGTCAGGCCGAAGCCCTCGCGGATCGACTTCTGCAGGCAGACGTCGGACTGCGACTGGAAGGCGTTGACCTCGATCGCACCGACGTTGTTGAGGTTGTTGAGGATCTTGATGTCCTCGTCGCTGTCGGCGTATTCGACCGTCTGCTGGAAGAAGTCCCAGCCCTCGGGGTCGTCGGTCGCCATCGAGCCGACCAGCGCGAGCTGCACGTCGGGCATCTCCGCGGTCACCTGGCGATAGGCGTCGATCACGCCGATCGGGTCCTTCCAGGGATCGAAGCGCGACACCTGGGTGATCAGCGGCCGGTCGACGTCGATGCCGAACTGATGGCAGACGAAGGCGGCGTCGTCGGGCGAGAAGGCCATGTTCTTCGGCGAGAGCGGGTCGATCGCCGGCGGGATGATGCGAATGCCGTCGTTGCCGTTCATCCCGGCCGGCACGTAGGCGGGCATGTGCCAGACCGTCGCGTCGTACTCCTCGATCAGCGGCTGCAGGCGGGCGATCGGCGCCGGGTTGGGCTCGGAGAGGTCGATGTGACAGCGCCAGATCCAGTTGCGGCTCTTCGCTTCCGCGCCCCGCTTGAGGCCGATCGGCTGCGGGTCGTGGACGATGATCGTGTCCCACTCGCCCTGCAGGTTCTCGGCGTTGGTGGCGTTGATCTCGTCGAAGATCGCCCATTGCTCGTCGCTCAGCGTCTCCTCGGCGCCCTGCAGCGAGTTGTGCAGCAGCTTGGTCGCATTGAAGAACTCTTCCTTGCCGAAGATCACGTGCCAGTGGGCATCGACGCCGACGTCGCGCATCAGCGGCACGATCGTGTAGAGGATCTCCGAGACGCCACCGCCGAACGCCGTCGCGCTGACGTGGAGCACGCGCTGTCCCTCGAGCGGTCTTGCCAGCTCGCGGATCCGCTCGGTCAGCTCCTTGCCCGCGATGTGGGTGTAGTCGGAGAGGGACTTCTGCCCGAGGGCGACTTCCTGAAGCATCGGCGATTTCTACAGGGATCGGCGGCCGGACGGCTATTCGCCGGATTCGCCGTCTGGCCGCTTGCTCAGGGTCACTTGCACCTTTTCGCGTTCCCCGTCCTTGTGCAGCACCTCGAGCGTCACCGTGTCGCCGGGCTGGTGAACCGAGATGTAGCGAGCGAGGTCGTCCGGTTGGACGACCGGGTGCCCGTCGACGGCGAGGATCGTGTCGCCGCCCACTTCATAGGGAAGTCCCTGGAATCGGATCTTTTCGTCGCCTCCCTGCAGGCCCGCTTCATCGGCCGGGCCGCCGGGGATGATTTCGGCCAGCAGGGCGCCGTGGTCGGTGTCGAGCCCGAGCTTCTCGGCCAGCTGGGGGTAGAGGGACTGGGTCGAGACGCCGATGTAGGCGTACTCGGCGTGCCCGGTACGAGCCAGCTGCGCGATCGAGAGCTTGATCGCCGAGACGGGCACCGCGAAGCCGACGCCGTCGCCCGTGCCGGAGTTGGTCTCGATCTGCTGGTTGATCCCGACCACGCGGGCGCCCGCGTCGAGCAGTGGTCCGCCCGAGTTGCCGGGGTTGATCGAGGCGTCGGTCTGGATCGCGCCCTCGATCTGGAACTGGGTCAGCGACTGGACCGAGCGATCGGTCGCCGAGACGACGCCGACCGATAGCGACTGCTGCTCCCCGAAGGGGCTGCCGATCGCCGCCACCGGCTGACCGACGACGAGATCGTGGTCGTCGCCGAGCTTCAGCGGGTGCAGCTCGAAGCCGTCGGGCTTGACTTCGAGGAGAGCGACGTCGGCGAAGGGGTCGTAGCCGAGGATCTTCGCCGGCACGACGTTGCGGTCCGGGAACTCGACGTAGACCGCTTTCGCCTCCTTGCGGTCCGCGCCTTCGCCGTCGGTGACGACGTGGGCGTTGGTGACGATCTGGCCTTTGGCGTTGAGCACGAAGCCCGAGCCTTCGGCGGCGCTTTCGTCGAAGATCGAGCGGATCGTGACCACGCCCGGGGCCGCTTCGCGGTAGACCTTGGCGGCGTCGAAGCCCTCGCTGGCGGTCTGCACGAGCACCTGGGTCGTCGTCTTCGTCGCCCCCTGGCCACCCGCTTTGCCAGCGCTTTCGCCACCGCCGCAGCCGGCCAAAAGCGCCAGCGTGGAGAGCAGGGCCGCGATCGGGGCGAGCCGCTTTCCCATGCGCCCGGTAAAGCGACCCGCGCTCACGCGGGGGCCTTCGCCCGGGCGCTGGTGGGCGGCGCCGGCGCACCCGGTGGGGCAAGCGGCAGATCGAGCGTGAAGGCGGTGAAGCGGCGACTGGAGGAGATCGCGATGCGCCCGTCCATCCGCTGGGCCAGCTCCCTGGCGATCGCCAGCCCGAGGCCCGAGCCGCCGGCGGAGTCAGCGGTGAAGAAGCGCTCGAAGATGCGCTTCTGGACGCGCTGGGGGATGCCGGTGCCATCGTCGGACACGGTCAGCTCGGCGCGTTGGTTGACGGAGTAGACGGTCACGGTGACGCTCGTGCCCTCGGGGGTGTGGGTGAGGGCGTTGTCGAGCAGGATACGGATGATCTGCCGCACCCTCTCCGGGTCCGCAAGCGCGACCACCGGCCGCCCCGGCGTGCGCAGCTCGAGGCGCGAGTCGCGCAGCTCCGCGCGGGCGCCGAACTCGCGCGTCACGTCGCGCGCCAGCGAGCTCAGGTCGACCCCGGCGAGGACCATCACGATTCCCCCGGCGTCGAGCTGGGAGAGGTTGAGCAGGTCGGCGGTGAGCTTGGTCAGCCGCTCGATCTGCCGGCGCATCGTGCGCACGAACTCGGCTCGCTCCTCGGGGCTCGGGTCCTCTTCGTCGAGCAGCTCGACGAACCCCCCCAAGCTGAAGATCGGCGTGCGCAGCTCGTGCGAGGCGTTGGCGATGAACTGCTTGCGGGCGCTGTCGAGCTCCGCCAGGCGGCGCTGCATCTCGTTGAACGTGCGGGCGAGCTGACCGAGCTGACCGGAGGAGTCGACCGGGATGCGGACGGCGAAGTCGCCGTCGGCGACGGCCCGCGCGGCGTCCTCGATGCGGCTGACGCGCAGGGTGACGAGCCGGGCCGAGTAGACGCCGACCACGAGTGCGATCAGCGTGGCGACCAGGCCCCCGACGACGATCGGCTCGGCCGCGTGGCCGTGGCCGGTCACGACGACGACCCAGAAGTAGATGATGGCTGCCGTCCCCGCGCCGATCGCCACCGCCATGGTCGTGATCCGGCTGCCAAGCGGGGTCAGGCGGAGGAACCTCATTCTCGGAAGCGGTAGCCGACCCCGCGCACCGTGAACAGGTACTCGGGCTGCTTGGGATCCGCCTCGATCTTTTCGCGCAGGTGGCGGATGTGGACGTCGACGGTCCGCGGGTCGCGGTAGTCGGAGTCGCCCCAGACGTGCTCGAGCAGCGTCTCGCGGCTCAGCACCTTGCCGGGGGAGCGGGCGAGCGCGCTGAGGATCTCGAACTCGACGTAGGTGGCCGCGACCTCCTCCTTGCGCAGGGTGACGAGGCGGCGATCCGGATCGATCTTCAGCTCGGCATGCTCGATCGGCCCTTCCTCGGGCTCCTCGATCGCCATCCGGGAGCGCCGCAGGGCCGCCTTGACGCGGCTGCGGAACTCGCGCATCGAGAAGGGCTTGGTGATGTAGTCGTCGGCGCCAACCTCGAGGCCGGCGACCTTGTCGGTCTCCGAGCCCTTTGCGGTCAGCATGATGATCGGCACCTGGCTGTTGCGGCGCAGCTGCCGGCAGACTTCGACCCCGTCGAGCTTGGGCAGCATCACGTCGAGCACGACGAGGTCGAAGCGGGCCTCGGCGAAGCGCTCGAGCGCTTCGCGCCCGTCCAGGGCCGAGGTGACGTGGTAGCCGTCCTTGCGCAGTGGGTAGCTGAGCAGGGTCTGTACCGACTGCTCGTCGTCGACGAGCAGAATCCGCGTAGACCCGTTAGGCATGGATAAAGGGTAGTCCGCGGGCGCCGCGAAGACGGTTGGAAGTCGCGTCGAGATGCTTGGACGTATGTGCGAGTACCAAGAACTAAGGTTCCCGGGACTCGGGCCGATAGGAGCAGAGTGATGCAGCAAGGACAGCTGAAGAGCCTGATCGAGAGCGGCAGCTACCGGCCCGCGCCGGAGCTCGTTGCGCAGGCGATGCTTCGCCGCCGTGGCATGCGGGCGCTGCTCACGGGGGTGCCCGCCAGCGCAGCTGATCGAACCCGCTCGGCCGCAGGTTCCCGCCCCCAGGCAGCTTGATCTCCACCCCCTCTCCGGCGAGCGCCTCGCCGATGCGGGTCAGCCTGACCCCCTTCGCTTCGAGGGCCCCGATTGCGGCGTCGATCCGCTCGACGGGCAGGGTGGCGAGCAGCTCGTAGTCTTCGCCGCCCGCCGCCGCCAGCTCGAGCGGATCGCGCCCGGCGGCTGCGGCGACCTCGGCGACGCCAGCCTGGATCGGCAGCGCCGAGGCGTCGATCCTCAGGCCGACGCCGCTGGCGGCGGCGATGTGGCCGGCGTCGCCGCCGAGCCCGTCGCTGAGGTCGATCATCGCCGTGGCGCCGAGCTCGGCCAGCGCCCGTCCTGCCTCGAGCCGTGGCGAGGGCTCGAGCTGCCGCGCCACCAGCGACTGCGACTGCGCGCCGTCGAGGTTTGGTCCGGATAACGGACCAAACCTCGACGGCGCCGCGGGCGGCGCTTCGAGGATGAGGAGGCCGGCGGCGGCGGCGCCGAGCTCGCCGGTGACCATCAGGGCGTCGCCGGGGCGGGCCCCGGAGCGGGTGACGAAGGCCTCCGCCGCTTCGGCATGGCCGACGACGGTCATCGCGAGGGTCAGCGCCGCCGCCCGCGTCACGTCGCCGCCCGCGAGGGTCGTCCCGGTCTCCGTGGCCAGGGCGGTCATTCCGTCGACCAGCTCCATGCAGCCCTGCTCGTCCAGGTCTCTCGGGATGCCGAGGACGACGTATGCCTCGCCCGGCTCGGCGCCCATCGCCGCCAGGTCGGAGAGCGCTACCGCAAGCGCCTTGCGGCCGACCTGCTCCAGGCTGCCCGAACCGCGGCGGAAGTGGACGTCCTCGATAAGCGCGTCGACCGAGGTCGCGGTGGCGCCGCCGGGAACCGAGATCGCGGCGTCGTCGCCGCTGCCGAGCCGCACACGCGGCCCGGCCGCGGGCAGCCTGCTCCGGATCGCCTCGAGCAGCTCGAACTCACCCATGTCGTCATTCTCGCCCCTGCGGGTAGCCGGTAGCAGCCCCCGATGGCTCTAAGGTGCGGCAAACGTGGCCGAGGACCAATCACTCCTACACAAGATCGGCGATGCCGGCGCCCGCTTCGGTACCCGGCCGCCGCGCAGCAAACGGGTGCGCCTGGCGATCCAGCTCGGCCTCGCTCTCGTCATCTTCGGCTTCCTCGTCCTCACCGTCGTCGACCAGTGGGCGGAGATAAAGGACAAGGGAGTCCATTTCCACGTTCTCTGGCTGATCCCCGCCTTCGTCTTCCTGCCGCTTTTCTATGCCTTCAGCGCGCTCGGCTGGGACCTGATCCTGCGCTTCCTCGGCCACCGGATCGGTTATGGACGGGCTCAGATCGCCTGGGGGCAACCGCTCCTCGCCCGTTACGTGCCGGGCAGTGTCCTCTACGTGCTCGGCCGGGTCCTGCTGTCGGAGCGCGCCGGTGTGCAACGCCGGGTGACGATCGCCAGCATCGTCTACGAGCAGGCGATCTCCGCCACCTCGGCGATCGTCTTCGCCGCCTACTTCCTGATCAGCCATCCGGACCTGCAGGGCCAGCCGCTGCGCTGGGCGGTGCTGCTGCTGATTCCGTTGGCGCTCGCCGTGCTGCACCCGCGCGTCTTCGGGCCGCTGGCCAACCGGGTGCTGCGCGCCTTCGGCCGCGAGCCGCTGCCGGAGGTGATGCCGATGCGCGGCGTCGTCACGATGACGCTGTTCTATCTATGTGTCTGGGTGGTGGTTGCGCTGGGGATGTATTGCGTGGCGCGCTCGGTCACCGACATTCCGCTGACCGTCAACGAAGTGCTCACGGTGGGTTCGGCTCAGGCGGTCGGTTACGTCGCGGCCCTCGTCACCCTCGTCGCCCCGGCCGGCCTCGGCATTCGCGACGCGGCTTTCGCCTGGGCGGTGAAGGGCGCGGTGGGCAACAGCTTCGCGGTCGGCTCGCTGATCGCGATCGCCGTGCGGGGTGTGCTGACCGTGGTCGAGCTGCTCTACGTCGGCGCGGTCACGGCGCTCGGCAAACGCGAGGGATGGTCGATCCCGACCGGGGTGATCCATCCGTCGGCCGAGGAGGAGGCGGAGGGGCCGCCGGGGCCTGCCGAGAGGCCGATTCACACGCCCGAGATTCTCTAGTTGTCCGCGGAAAGAGCCCGGGGTCGGGTTCGCTGGAGCCTAACTTCGCTCGCTGCGCTCGCTCGTGATGATGGTGCCGCTTCGCGGCTGGAATAGCCCGCCGGGGCGCCGCTTCGCGAGGCTCCCTCGAACCCGACCCCGGGCTCTTCTGCGGGTCCCAAACTCAGAAACTCAGAGAGGCATACGGGCCGGGAGTTGGTACGCGGTCAGCGCCAGAGTCAATAGCTGCAGGGGGCGGTCGCGGGATAGGGCCACCAGGGGGAGGGCCCAGACGAGGTACCAGGGGAGGAGCCAGGCGGTGGCCAGGAGGAGGGCGAAGGAGGCCCAGGCGGCGCAGCGCAGCCAGTCGGCGCCTCGCCAGGTCCTGAGCAGGAGGTAGAGGAAGGCGGCGGCGAAGAGGGCGAGCGCCGCGATGCGGACGGCGGTCGGGTCGAGGCCGGTCAGGCGGGCGAGGGTGATCGGGACGCTCATATGGGCGGTGCGGTGCTGGTTTTCGCCCGCCAGCCCGATTGCATCCAGCCAGTGCCAATCGAAGGCGGCATATGCGGCGACGCCCAGCCCGATCGCCGTGAGCGCGGCGCCGGCCAGCATCCGCGATGCGCGCCTATCCGCGCATCCGACTTTGACCCCACTCCGGGGGGGTGAATGTCGGATACGCGTCGCGTCGAGCAGCGCGAAGGGGGCGGCGACGGCCGCCGGGGGCTTGAGGGCGAAGGCGGCGAGAAAGGCTGCGCCCGCCGACGCCTCGGCAGTGGACAGGGTCGCGGCGACGCCGGCGGTCCCGGCGAGCATCGCCAAGCCGTCGTTGTGGGCGCCGCCGACGACGTGGATGAGGACGAGGGGGTTGAGGGCGACGAAAGCCGCCGCGCCCACCGGCGAGACGCCGCGCGAGGGGGCGACTCGGGCTGCCAGGAGGGCGATGGCGAGGACCGAGAGCGCAGCGGTCGCCTTCAGCGCGGCCACCGCCCACCAGGCCGGCAGCCAGGCGAGCGGGTAGGTCGCGAGGGTGAAGAGCGGGCCGTAGGCGCTGGTCGCGTCGATCCAGGTGACGCGGGCGTAGGCGGGGTCGAACGGTTCGGCCGCCGGAGGGTGGACGTAGGGGTCGAGGCCGTGGAGGATTCCCAAGCGGGCGTAGTCGACGTAGCTGTAGACGTCGTGGGAAAGGAGGACCGGGGCCAGCGCGAAGGCGACGAGGAGGCCGCCGATCGCCACCCAGGTCGTCGAAGCCGCATCGAGCGTCGAATAGCGACGCCGGATGCTGCCTCGGCTCGAGCTGGTCAATTGCCGGCTGCGGCGCCGGCGCCGATGCCCGCGCCGCCAGTTCCGTATTCGGGCGGTGGCGGCGGCACGTGAGTGGGTTCCTGGCCAACGCCCGGCGCGTAGGCGTCGGGGTTGTAGCCCCCCGTCGCTTCCCGGCCCAGCCGCTCGGCTTCGCTTCCTTCGCCGTCGCCGCCGTGCTTCGCGGTGAAGCCCAAGCCGCCGCTCGTGGTCGAGGCGGTGTAGCGGCCGTAGAACGGTGCCCAGCTGATCGGCGTCTTCGGTTCGCTGAATTCCTCGCAGGGGACTTCGGCGCCGCTGTAGAGCGAGTGCCATATCTCGGCCGGGAAGGTGCCGCCATACACGGTCGTGCCGTGGACGCTGGTCATTTCGATCGCGTTGGACTGCGGGTAGCCGACCCAGACGACGGTCGCCAGGTTGGGCTGGACGCCGGCGAACCAGGCGTCGGTGAAGTTGTCGGTCGTCCCGGTCTTGCCGCCCTGGCCGGGACAGCCGGTGTAGGCGGCGGTGCCGGTGCCTTCGACGATGTTGTCGTGCAGCAGGCGCCAGACTTGGTAGGCGACGGGGGCGGAGACGACCCGGCGCGGTTCGGCGTGTTCCGGCCTACCGACCCGGCCGTCGGGGAAGGCGACCTTGCGGATCGCGATCGGGTTGCGGTGGATGCCGCCGGCGGCGAGGGTCGCGTAGGCATCTGCCATTTCCAGCGGCGAGACGCCGACCCGCAGGCCGCCGATCCCCTCGGCCGGGATGCCGTCGAGCGGGCTTTCGATCCCCATCGACTTGGCCGTCGCCTTCACCGCCTGTGGCCCGACGTCGAGGTCGAGCTGGGCGAAGACGGTGTTGTCGGAGGCGACCGTCGCCTGCTGCAGGTTGATCCGGCCCAGATAGCCCTCGTCGGCGGTGCTCACTTCCCAGTGCCCCCACTTGGGCAGGTCCAGATCCAGGTGCTTGGAGTCGTAGTAGGTGGTGTAGGGGTCGATGCCCTGCTTGATCGCCGTCGTGAGGACGAACATCTTGAAGGTCGAGCCGGGCTGGCGGTGGCCCTGGGCGGCGAGGTTGAACTTGCTCTGGGCATAGTTGGAGCTCGAGGCCATCGCCTCGATGTGGCCGTTGCGCGGGTCGATCGAGACCAGCGCCGAGGAGGGGTCTTCAGCGTAGGGCAGCGCCGAGGCCATTCCTTCCAGCCCGACTTCCTGGAGATGCGGCTCGAGCGTCGTGTAGACGTCGAGGCCGCCCTTGCGCACCGTGTTGACGCCATAGGCTTCGAGCAGCTTGTCCTCGACGTAGTCGAAGAAGTAGGGCTGGCGCTTGTCGAAGTAGCCGTGGTCGAGGTCCAGCTCGAGGCCGCGCTGCCGCGCCTGCCGGGCCAGATGCGGGGCGATCCAGCCCAGCTTCGCCATCTTCGACAGCACCTCGTTGCGGCGCTCCCGCGCCACTGCCGGGTGGAGCGCCGGGTTGTAGTCGGTCGGCGCCTGCGGCAGGCCTGCGAGCAGGGCGGCCTGCCCGAGGTCGAGCTTCCAGACCGGCTTGGAGAAGTAGACCTTCGACGCCGCGCCCACGCCGATCGCGGTTGCGCCCTCGAGCGTCCCGTAGGCAGCCGTGTTGAGGTACTGGCTGAGGATTTCGCGGCGCGAGTGGCGTTCGGCGTACTCGATCGCCAGCTTCGCCTCGATGATCTTGCGTTCCAGAGTGCGTGCAGGGTTGGAGATGCAGAGGTTGCGCACGAGCTGCTGGGTGATCGTCGAGCCGCCCTCGACCGTCTTGCCGGCTTCCAGGTTCTTCAGCGCGGCGCGGACGATGCCCTCGGGGTCGACGCCGCCGTGTTCGTAGAAGCGCTGGTCCTCGATCGCCACCGTCGCGTGCTGGAGGCTCTTGGGGATGCGGTCGATCGAGACCGGCGCCCGCGCTTCTTCGGAGGAGACCACGCCGAGCTTGCTGCCGTCGGCGGCATAGAGGGTCGAGTTGCCGCCCTTCTCGATCGGCTTGCAGGCCGCGAGTGAGGGCGCCTTGGCGGCGACGTCGAGCACCCAGGAGACGACCCCGACCGTGGCGATCGCGAGCAGCGCGGCGACGCCGAGGGCGACGAAGAGGATCTTGCCGCGAGCGCCTCCCCGGTTCCGCTGGCGACGACGGTTGCGCTGCGTCATCTCGGAGAGAGGGTATCCGGCGATCGCCGCCGCGCCGCTTGGGCCGCGTGGAGGCTCAATCCCCTGATGAAGGGTGTTCCATGGTGTCGCCGGTGGAGAGGTTGTGGACGACCCCTTCGACCAGGAGCTGGTTGGGGATGACCACCGAAGTGCCGTCGCCGGGGTCGACGTAGGTGTAGGAGAGGGTGATGTCGGTCACCCGGCCGTCGACTTCGTCGTAGGCGATTCGGTCGCCGATGCGGAAAGGCTGCGAAACGGCGAGCATCACCCCGGCGACGAGGTTGGCGAGCGTGTGCTGGGCCGCGAAGCCGACGATCGCCGCGAGCACTGCCGTCGAGGCGAGGATGCCGGTGGCGAGGCGCTTCAGCTCGGTGAACTGAGCGATCGCGATCGCCACCAGGACGAGAAAGACGACGAGGAACAGCAGCCGGCGCAGGAGCCGCAGGCGGGTCCGGGTGGACCGCGAGACCTGTGAGACTTGCGGCGTCATGGACGGGAACTTAGTCGCAGAGGGCCACGGGGGTCGCTCCGTGGGAGCGAACGGCAGGGAGGCTCCCCCGGAGCGACCCCCGTGGCCCTTCCCGTACGCAACCTGGGGCCCACAGCTCGCAATCGGTGGACTGCTCATGGCGTTGGGGGCGGGGATCGTGATGGGGATCCCGGCGGTGATCGTCGACCACCCGTCCAAGGGGAACCTCAGCGACGCCGCCAACGCGGTGGTCCAGCTGGCGACGGCGCTGGGCTTCCTGCTCGTCCCCCTGGTCATCGCGACCCGCTGGGGCGAGTCCTCGGTCGGCGTGGCGCTGCGGCGGCTCGGCGTGCGCGGCTTTCGCCCGGGTGCGCTGAAGTGGATGCTGGCCGCCGTCGGCGCCTATCTCGCCTTCGCCGCTCTCTATGCGGGCATCTTCGGCTCGCCCCATCAGGAAGACATCGCCGAATCGTTTGGCTCTTTGCCGGTGCAGATCCTGCTGATCGTCATCGCCGCGCCGATCAGCGAGGAGGTCTGCTTCCGCGGCATGCTCTTCGGCGGCCTGCGCACCCGCATGCCACGGCTCGCCGCGGCGCTCGTGAGCGGCCTCGTCTTCGGCGGCCTGCATGCGCTCACGGGCATCAGCGCCGTGCCGCCGCTGATCTTCTTCGGCTTCGTCCTCGCGCTGCTCTACGAGAAGACGGGCTCGATCGTGCCGGGGATCCTGTTGCACATGCTGAACAACTCTGTTGCCCTGATCGGGCAGTAGCGAGGTGCCGGTGCGTAGGGCAGAATGTCCGCGATGTTCAGACGACTGACTGCCGGGCTCGCTCTCGCTTTGCTGCTCATGGCTCCAGCGGCTGTCGCCAAGCAGCCCCCGCAGGGGGCCGGCAACGCGCAGCCGCAGAGCCCGAGCCAGGCGACCGTGAAGATCAGCGTCGGCAAGCTGCGCGACGGGCGGGCGCCGATCTACGGCACGGTGCCGGTCTACGGCACGGTCGAGCCGTTCGAATCCGGTCAGCGGGTCGAAGTCACCTTCTACCTCGACGCCCACGAGCTGTTGACCCGCAAGGTGCACGTCCGACCGGGCAGCGGCGACGCCGGTGTGTTCAAAGCCTCGATCCTGATCCGCAAGGACGGCAAGTACGCAGCCGGCGCGCACCTGCCGGCAAGCGGCTCGCTGCGCGGCGACCGCACGGTGCGCAAGAGCTGGAAGGTCAGCTTCCCCTCGATCGCCCAAGGCGATTGCGGCCGCGTCGTCAAGGGCTTCAAAGACGCGATGGCGAAGATGGGCTACGTCTCCGGCGGCGGCTCCTGCTTCAACGGTCGCACCGGGCGTGAGGTGCTCGCCTACCGCAAAGTCAACGGCATGTCGCGCAACGAACACGCCGGCAAGGGCGTCGTCAAGCGGGTCTTCGGCGGCCGGGGCGGCTACCGCGTGCGCCACCCGGAGGCCGGAGAACATGCCGAGGTGCCGCTCGACAAGCAGGTGCTCGTCCTCAGCAAGGGCGACAAGCCGTTCGCGATCTACCCGGTCTCGACCGGCAAGCCCTCGACCCCGACGATCACCGGCGAGTACAGCTTCTACCGCCAGGAACCGGGCTATAACTCGGAGGGCATGTACTACTCCTTCTACTGGCACAACGGCTACGCGGTGCACGGCTACGCGGAAGTGCCCGACTACGCCGCCAGTCACGGCTGCGTCCGCACCTACATCGCCGACCAGCCGCGGATCTACGAACAGCTTCACTACGGCGAGCCGATTTTCGTCTTCTGACGTGGCGGACCTCGACGCCGCCAAGCGCACGCTGCTCGCCGAGCTGCGCGAGCACTCGCTGGTGATCGGCGAGGTGACGCTGGCGAGCGGCGCGAAGGCGCAGTACTACGTCGACGCGCGGAGGGCGCTGCTGCGCCCCGCGGGCTTTCGCGCGGCCGGCGAGCTGATCGCCGCCGCTGCGGTCGAGGCCGGCGCGAGCGCAGTCGGCGGGCCGGCCACGGCCGCGATCCCACCATCCTGCGCCGCCCTCGCGGTCCCCGCGGGCGACGGCCTCGTCGGCTTCTTCGTCCGCGGCGAGCGCAAGGCGCATGGCCTGCAGCGCTGGGTCGAGGGGCCGGTCGAAGAGGGCGACAAGGTTCTCGTCGTCGAGGACACCGTCACCACCGGCGGCTCGACCGTGAAGGCGATCGAGAAGATCAAGGAGCAGGGCCTCGAGCCCGTCTCCGTCGTTGCCGTCGTCGACCGCCTGGCCGGCGGCGGCGAGGCGATTGAAGCTGCCGCGGCCGCCCCCTACCGGGCCCTCGTCACGATCGACGAGATCTACCCGGACCGTCCCGACCGCGGCTGAGCTCCGGCCCCCGGGGCCGCACCTGTTCGGTCGTCGCCCAGCGCTTTCGCGCTCAAACAGGTACCGACGATGTACCCGTACCGGCGCCCGTGCTTTGCAGGCGCTTTCTCGAACCGTCCGACAAGGCCCTTTCCTACAAAAACATCTGCCTTGACTTTATAAAGGTACTTGTTTACAGTCTCGCAACGCTCGCTTTTGGCGGGCAGGAAGCACCACAGGGAAAACGGAGCCCAAGGGGGCCGCTAAGGGAAGCGGCCGGCAGAGGGCTTGAGGGACAAGGAGAGAGCTACGTGAGACGCCACGCGAAGGCATCGACCGCGGGATCGACCAGGACCAGACGAGCGGCGCTGCCGATCGGCGCCTTTGCGGCGATCCTCGCCGCACTTTCGCTCATCGCGGCTTTGGCCAGCGCGGCCGTGCCCACCGCGACCACGGAAGCCGCCTCTGAAATCCAGAAGACGACCGCGACCCTGAACGGCACGGTCAACCCCGAAGGCGCCTTGCTCGAAGAATGCAAGTTCATGTGGGGGACGA
>DASTAY010000006.1:0-16474 GCA_035712345.1 Solirubrobacterales bacterium | reverse complement strand
CCTTGGTCATCGCGCGGATGCGGTCCACCAGCGCGTCGCCGCGCTCGCCGTCGGCCGCGTAGACCAGGACCTGGCCCTCGTCGTTGACGTCGATCTGCGACTCGAACTCCTCCTGGAGGGCCCGGATCGTCTCGCCGCCCTTGCCGATCAGCATGCCGATCTTCGAAGGATCGATCTGCAGCGTGATGATGCGCGGCGCGTAGGCGCTGAGCTCCGTGCGCGGCGCGTCGATCACGGCGGCCATCTGGCCGAGGATGTCCAGGCGCGCCTCGCGGGCCTGGCTCAGCGCGTCACGCAGGATGTCGAACGTGACGCCCGTGATCTTGATGTCCATCTGCAGGGCGGTGATGCCGTCCGCGGTGCCGGCGACCTTGAAGTCCATGTCGCCGAGGTGGTCCTCGACGCCGGCGATGTCGGTGAGGACGATGTAGTCGTCGCCCTCTTTGATCAGGCCCATGGCGACCCCGGCAACCGGTGCGGAGACCGGCACGCCGGCCGCTTGCAGCGCCATCGAGGAGGCGCATACCGAGCCCATCGAGGAGGAGCCGTTGGACTCGAGCGTCTCCGAGACGACCCGGATCACGTAGGGGAAGTCCTCCTCGCTGGGGATCGTCGCCACGAGCGCCCGCTCGGCAAGCGCGCCGTGGCCGATGTCGCGCCGCTTCGGGCCGCGCATGAAGCCGGCCTCCCCGACCGAGAAGGGCGGGAAGTTGTAGTGGTGCCAGAATTTCTTCGACGTCTCCAGGCCGAGCGTGTCGATCCGCATGTCCATGCGGGTCGTGCCCAGCGCGGCGTTGGAGAGGATCTGCGTCTCACCGCGGGTGAACAGCGCCGAGCCGTGCACTCGCGGGGAGATGTCGACCTCGCACTCGATCGGCCGGATCTCGTCCTGGGCGCGGCCGTCGGGGCGCTTCTTGTCGACGGCGATCGCCTTGCGGATCGTGTCCTTCTCGATGCTGTCGAAGGCGGTGGAGACCTCGGCCTTGCGGTCGGCGTCCTCGTCGCCATCCGGCGCGTACTTGGCGACGACCTCCTCCTTGACCTTTTCGATCGCCTCGTATCGCTCGAGCTTGCCCTCGGTGGCGATCGCGTCGACCAGCGACTGCCCGTGGGAGGAGCGGATATCGCTGAGCAGCCCCTCGTCGATCGAGGGCGCTTCGACCTCCATCTTCTCCTTGCCGGCCTTCTGCTGCAGCTCCTCCATCGCGGCGACGAGCTTCTTGATCTCGCCGTGCGCGATGTCGAGCGCGTCGAGGATCTCCTGCTCGGTGACGCCGCTGGCGCCTGCCTCGACCATCAGGATCGCCTCGCTGGTGCCGGCGACGATCAGGTCGAGATCGAGCTCGGCGTGGTCCTCCTCGGAGGGGTTGACGACGAAGTCGCCGTCGAGCTTGCCGATCCGCACCGCGCCGACGTGGTCGGCGACGGGGACCGGCGAGATCGCCAGCGCGGCCGAGGCGCCGTTCATCGCGAGGATGTCGTAGGGGTGGACCTGGTCCACCGACATCGGGATCGCGACCAGCTGGGTCTCGTAGTGCCAGCCCTTGGGGAAGAGCGGCCGGATCGGCCGGTCGATCATGCGCGCCGTCAGCGTCGCCTTCTCGCTCGATTTGCCCTCGCGACGGAAGAAGGAGCCGGGAATTTTGCCCGCGGCATACATCCGCTCCTCGATGTCGACGGTGAGGGGAAGGAAGTCCACGTCGCGCAGGCTGCCGACGGTTGCGGTGCACAGGACCATGGTGTCGCCGGCCTGGACCACGACCGCGCCGCCCGCCTGCTTCGCGAGTTTTCCGGTCTCGAAGGAAATCTGGCTGTCGCCGATATCCGCCGAGACGCGGGTAACGTCAAACATGCTCATTTGGTTGTCCTACCTCCGGCCACCCGGATGGCGGCCATTTGCATTCAGAACTCTCGTTCTCTGTCCCCGAAAAGACTACAGGCGCTGCGGAAAGAGCGCCGGGGTTCCGCTCACACCGGCTCGAATTCCCGTTTCGAAGTCGCGCCGGACCCGTTCCCTGGTGGCCTCGGAGCGACGATCCGTCTCGAAGCGGTCCAGCTCGAGGCCCAGCGACCGGGCCCGCTCCCACAGATGCGGGTCGTCGACGCGGCCGCGCTCGGCGTAGAGCGAGTCGACCATCTCGAAGAAGCGCCCCTGCGCGCCCGCCGCCTCGGCGGCGCCGTGCAGGGCGGGCGCCCGCGGATGCTTGCTGGCGACCGGGAAGTGGCGGAAGACGACCCGCGCCGGGCGTTCGCACAGCTCGGCCCATACGGCGGCGCAATGGGGACAGCCGAGATCGGCGTAGACGATCAACAGCTCGCCTTCGCCGCGGGCGTGGTCGTCGGGGCCGGGCGGCGGGACCGCGGCGCTGGTGAGGTCGCTGCTCAGGCCTCGACCGACGCCAGCGCGTCGAAGATCAGGTTGGCGCCGGGGATCTCCAGCGGCGTCGGCGACTCGTGCACCCACTCGACCGTGCCCTGCTCGTCGATCAGGACGAGCGAACGGTTGGTGTGGCCGGTCGCCTCGATGTAGGCGCCGTAGGCGCGCGCGACCTCTCCCTTGGGCTCGAAGTCGGCGAACAGTCGCGTGTCGATCCCGAGCTTCTCCTGGAACGCCTTGTGGGCGAAGCCGTGATCGACGCTGATCCCGATCATCTCGACCCCCTTCTCGGCGATCTGCGGCTTGACCTCCTGGTAGATCGAGAGCTGGTCCGAGCAGACCGGGCTGAAGTCGAGCGGGTAGAAGACCAGTAGGACCTTGCGGCCGCGGTAGTCGGAGAGCGAGACCTCTTCGCCATCCTGGTCGCGCAGGGTGAACTCGGGGGCGGTCTCCCCCGTGGCGATCATCGCCGCAGGCCGAGGTCGGCGACCAGCGCGCGATAGCGCTCGAGGTCGCTGCGCTCGAGGTAGCGCAGCATGCGCCTGCGCTTGCCGACGAGCATCAAGAGGCCGCGTCGGGAGTGGTGGTCCTTGGCGTGCGTGCGCAGATGCTCGGTCAGCTCGTTGATCCGCTCGGTGAGCAGGGCGACCTGCACCTCGGCCGAGCCGGTGTCGCCGTCCGCGCGGCCGTACTTGCCGATCAGCTCGTTCTTCTTGTCCTTGGTCAAGCTCATTGCGCGCCGGTGAAGCTAGCACAGACCCGCTTCGCGTCCTCGACGTCGATCCGCATCTGGGCGATCAGCTCCTCGACGTCGGGGAAGCGCTTCTCTCCGCGCAGGCGCTCGACGAAGGCGACCCGCAGGGTGTGGCCGTAGAGATCCTCGTCGCGATCGATCAGATAGGTCTCGATCAGGACGCCGCGGCCGCTCTCGAAGGTCGGCCGCACGCCGACGTTGACGGCGGCCGGGACGCCGTCGGCGAAGGCGGCGAAGACGCCGTGGCCGGGATAGGCGAGGCGATCGTCGGGAACGATGTTCGCGGTCGGGAAACCGAGCTCGCGACCGCGTTGATCGCCCGTTACCACGGTGCCCTCGACCATGAACGGAGCGCCGAGGCAGTGCCGCGCCCCGACCATGTCCCCGGCGGCGACCAGAGCCCGGATGCGGGTCGAGGAGACGGTCTCCCCGTCGACCTCGACCAACGGCACGACGCGGGTCTCGAACTCCTCGCGGGCGGCGAGCATGCGCGGGTCGCCCTTGGCCTTGGCGCCGAAGCGGAAGTTCTCCCCAACCGAGACCCGGTCGGCGCCCAGCGTCTCGATCAGCACGTGCTCGATGAAGTCCTCGGCGGAGCGCTTGGCGAACTCCTCGTCGAAGGGGACGACGACCAGCTCGCGCACGCCGAGGCCCTCGATCACGTCGCGCTTGACCTCGAAGGGCATGATCAGCTTCGGCAGCGCCGCCGGGTGGATCACCGAGAGCGGGTGCGGGTCGAAGGTCAGCACGGTGTCGGCGCCCTCGATCACCGCCTGATGGCCGAGGTGGACGCCGTCGAAGGTGCCGATCGCGACATGGCGCGGCCGGGCTTCGGCGTCGGGCAGCCTGGTGACCTCGATGTTGGCCACTACCTCATCGCCTCCGCCGCCGCCGGGATCAGCTCGCCGACCTGCTCGAGCGAGAGCTCCCGGCCGGCGTCCTCGACCCGGAAGGGCCCGATCGCGGTGCGGCGCAGCTCGGCGCAGTAGGCGTCGCCCAGGCTCTCGACCAGGGTGCGGACATAGGTGCCGCTGGAGCATTCGATCTCGTAGCGCGCCAGCTCCCCGTCGTGCGAGAGCAGCTCCGCCCGGTGGACCTCGACGTCGCGCAAGGGGGTCGTCACCGTCTCACCCCGGCGGGCCTTGCGGTAGAGGCGCTCGCCGCCGACCCGCACCGCCGAGGTCATCGGCACCTGTTGCCGCACGGTGCCGGTCGGCAGCTCCAGGGAGCGCGGCCTCCGCCCCGTCTCGGTCAGCTCGCCGTCGGGGTCGCCGCTGCTCGATCGCCAACCGAGCCGCGCGGTCGCCAGGTAGGTCTTCGACATCCCGGTGAGGAACCGTTGCAGGCGCGTCGCCTCGTCCAGCAGAACCAGCAGCAGGCCGGTGGCGAAGGGGTCGAGGGTGCCTGCGTGGCCGGCTTTGCAGTCGCGCTCGCGGCGTACTCGGCGCACCAGCGCGTGCGAGGTGATCCCCGCCGGCTTGTCGCAGAGCAGCAGGGTCAAGGATCGAGTTGCGCGGAGACCTCGCCGCAGAGGAAGGAGACGAGCCCCTCCAGCTCGAGATCGGTGGAGAAGCCGGCGGCGCGCTTGTGCCCGCCGCCGCCGTGCACCCGGGCGATCGCCGAGACGTCGACCGCGCCGTCGCTGGAGCGCAGGCTGACCTTGCGCGCAGCCCGGCCGCGATCGCCGAGATCGCGGATCAGGGCGGCGACGCGGGATCCCTCGACCGAGCGCAGGTGGTCGATGATCCCCTCGGTCATCTCCTCGCCGGCGCCGCTCGCCTCGTAGTCGGCGGCGGTGACGTAAGCGAGCACCAGGCGCCCGTCGCAATAGTGCTGGATCCCGTCCAGGGCGCGCGAGAGCAGCCGCAGCTTCTCCAGCGGCACGTGCTCGTAGAGGCGCCGGTAGGTCTCGTCGACCTCGACCCCGGCTTCGATCAGGTCGGCCGCGATCCGGTGCGTGCGCGCGTTGGTGTTCTCGTACATGAACTTGCCCGTGTCGGTGACCAGGCCGACGTAGAGGGCCGAGGCGATCTCGGGGCCGATCTCGGCGCCGAGCAGGACCGCCAGCTCGTAGACGATCTCGGCCGTGCAGGAGGCGTCTACCTCGACCAGGTTGACGTCGCCGAAGAGCGTGTTGTCGTGGTGATGGTCGATGTTGATCTTGAAGTTGCCGTCCTCGCTGAGGAAGTCGACCGGCATGCGGTCGATGTTGCCGCAGTCGAGGAAGACCACGGCGCGGTCGGCCATGTCGGCGGGCGCCTCGTGGAAGACCTCCTCCAGCGGCAGGAAGCGGTACTCGATCGGCAGCGGGAACTCCTTCGCGGCGAGGAACATCACCGAGTCCTTGCCCAGCTGGGTGAGCAGGTTGTGCATGCCGAGCAACGAGCCGAGCGCATCCCCGTCGGGCCCCTCGTGGGCGGTGAGCAGGAAGCGCTCGCGGCCGCGAATCTCGTGCGCGACCCGCTCGATCGCGGTGGTGCCGATGTCGGTGGTCTCGTTCATTCCCTCTCGTCTTCTTCGAGCAGCTGGGAGATCCTCATCCCCTGCTCGACCGTCGGGTCGTAGTGGAAGGTCAGGGTCGGGGTCCGCTTCATCCGCGTCTCCGCAGCGACCTTGGACTGCAGGACGCCATGCGAGGACCGTAGCCCGGCGAGCGCGCCCTCCCGTGCATCGGCGTCGCCGAGCACGCTCACGTGCACCTTTGCGCTGCGTAGGTCTGGGCTGGTCTCGACCGAGGTCACGGTGACGAAGCCGATCCGAGGGTCGCTCAGTTCGGTGGCGATCGCTGCGCCGATCACCTCGCGAAGCACCTCGTTGATGCGGCGCATGCGAGGGGTGGTCATCCTACTCCAGCGTCTGCTCGACCTGTTTCGTCTCGAAGAACTCGAGCACGTCGCCCTCCTTGACGTCGGCATAGCCGTCGAGCACGACGCCGCACTCCTGGCCCTCCTCGACTTCCTGCACGTTGTCTTTGAAGCGCCGCAGGGAGCCGAGCTTGCCGTCCCAGATGACGGTGCCCTCGCGGATCAGGCGCACGCTGGCGGTGCGGGTGACCTTGCCCTCGTTGACGATGCAGCCGGCGATGCGACCGACTTTGGACGCCTTGAAGGTCTGTTTGACCTCGGCCTCGCCGAGGATCTCCTCGACCTCGACCGCCTCGAGCATTCCCTCCATCGCGTTGCGCAGGTCTTCGGTGATCTTGTAGATCACCGAGTAGGTGCGCACGTCGACGCCCTCGCGCTCGGCGGCCTTGCGGGCGTCGGCCAGCGGCCGCACGTTGAAGCCGATCACGATCGCGTCGGAAGCCGAGGCGAGCATCACGTCGGACTCGTTGATGCCGCCGGTCTGCGAGTGGATGATGTTGATGCCGACCTGCTCCTGCGGGACTTTGGCGATCTCGTCCTGGAGCGCCTCGAGCGAGCCGGCGACATCCGCCTTGAGCACGATGTCGAGCTCCTTGATGTCGCCTTCCTGGGCGCGTGAGAAGACCTCCTCGAGGCTGACCTTGCGCGCCTGGCGACGGGCCAGCGCCTCGGTCTTCAGGCGGTTGCCGCGCTCCTGGGCGAGTTGGCGGGCGCGGCGGTCGTTCTCGACCGCGCGCACGTGCTCACCCGCCTCGCAGACCCCGTCGAAGCCGAGCACCTCGACCGGCATCCCCGGGCCCGCCTCCTGGACCCGCACGCCGGTGAAGTCCTGCATCGCCCGCACGCGGCCCCACTGCGGCCCGGCGACGAGCGAGTCGCCGACCGAGAGGGTGCCGCGCTGGACCAGGATCGTGACAACGGGGCCACGGCCGGGGTCGAGCTGGGACTCGACCACCGTGCCCGAGGCGGGCGCGTCGGGGTTCGCCCCCAGCTCCTCCAGCTCGGAGACGAGCAAGATCATGTCGAGCAGGTTGTCGAGGCCCTGATGGGTCTTGGCGGAGACGTCGCAGTAGACGGTCTCCCCCCCCCAGTCCTCCGGCGTCAGTCCGTCGGCGGCGAGCTCGTTGCGCACCCGGTCGGGCTGGGCGCCCTCTTTGTCGATCTTGTTGACCGCGATCAGGATCGGCACGTCGGCGGCGCGAGCGTGGTCGATCGCCTCTTTGGTCTGCGGCATGACGCCGTCGTCGGCGGCGACGACGACGACCGCGACGTCGGTGACCTTGGCGCCGCGGGCGCGCATCGCGGTGAAGGCGGCGTGGCCGGGGGTGTCGAGGAAGGTGATCGTCTTGTCCTCGTGATGGACCTGGTAGGCGCCGATGTGCTGGGTGATCCCCCCCGCCTCGCCGGCGGCCACCTCGGTCTCGCGGATCGCGTCGAGCAGCGAGGTCTTGCCGTGGTCGACGTGGCCCATGATCGTCACCACCGGCGGCCGGTCGACGAGGCTCTCCTCGGCGTCTTCGAACTGCGGCGCCTCGGGCTCCTCCTCGCCCACGGTGACGATCTCGATCTTGCGGTCGTACTCGTCGGCGATCGCCTTGATCGACTCGTCGGTGAGCGTCTGGGTGAGCGTCGCCATCTCGCCCATCATCATCAGCTTCTTGATCACCTCGGCGCTGCCCAGGCCGAGCAGCTCAGCGACCTCGCGCACGGTCGCGCCGGAATTGACCTTGGTCGCCTCGGGCTCGGCCGGCTCCTCCGTCTTGACCGGCGGCTCCTCGAGCAGCGGCCGGCGTCGCCGCCCACCGCGCCGCCGCGGCGGGCGTTGGGGGGGCGGGCCGCCCATCTGATCGCGGCGGGCGGCCTGCGAATCGATGACGACGCGGCGTTTTTTGCCCCCGGCCGTTTTTTTCGCCGCCGCCGCTTTCGGCGGCTGTGCGGCCTGTGACGGCGGGGCCTGGCCATCCTGTTTCGGCGGCGCCTGGGCCTGCGCTTTCGGCGCCGTGGGAGCGGGTTTCGCCTCGGCTTTCGGCTTGGTCGCCGTGGCCGCGCCCGCGCCGTCGCCGAGCGCTTTCAGCGCATCGGCCTCCTCGACGCTCGACGCAGCGGCTTTCGCCTCGACGCCGGCCTTCTTCAGCGCAGCGAGCAGCTCTTTGCTGCTCACCCCCTGAGCTTTGGCGATTTCGTGAACCCGCTTCTTAGCCACTAAGCCTGCTCCGCCTCCTCAGCAACAGCTTCCTCCGCCCCATCCCGCGACAGCTCCTCCTCAGAGGCGTCGTCCTGTGAAAGCTCAGCCTCAGACGTCTCTCCCGCGTCGACAGGGCCCGCGTCCTGAGCCTCCTCAAACTGTGACTCGGCTTTCGTGACGATCTCGCTCACCTGCCCTTCGTCGGCGCCCGAGTCGGCCAGGATCGCCACCTCGGCCTCCTCGAGCGAGGAGAGCACCGCGATCTGGTTGGTCTCGAAGCGGGCCAGCGCCTGGTGGGTCGGCAGGCCGCAGTAGGAGGAGTCGCCGATCGCGGCGTTGGGGCAGCGACGGCCATTGGAGAGGACCGCCAGGCAGTGCCCGTCGGACTGCTCCTCGCCCTCGTACTCCTCGACCTCCTCCTCGGAGGCGAACTCGGTCTCCGACTTGATGTCGACCCGCCAGCCCGTCAACCGCGCCGCAAGGCGGGCGTTCTGACCGTCGCGGCCGATCGCCAGCGAGAGCTGGTCGTCGGGGACGATGACCGTCGCCTGACGCTCCTCGTCGTCGACGATCACCTCGCGCACCCGCGCGGGCGAAAGCGCCTTGGCGACGAAGCGGGCGGGCTCCTCGTTGTAGGGGATGATGTCGATCTTCTCGCCGCGCAGCTCGGAGACGACCATGCGCACGCGCGAGCCGCGCGGGCCGACGCAGGCGCCGACAGGGTCGACCCCCTCGGTGTGGGAGACGACCGCGATCTTCGAGCGGTAGCCGGGCTCGCGGGCGACGCCGACGATCTCGACCAGCTTGTCGGCGATCTCCGGCACCTCCATCTCGAACAGGCTCTTGATCAGCTCGGGGCTGCGGCGCGAGACGACGATCGCCGGGCCCTTGGTCGAGTCCGAGACGTCGGTGATCACGGCCTTGACCCGCATCCCGTGGTCGTAGCGCTCGTTGTAGACCTGCTCGGACTTGGGCAGCAGCGCCTCGACCCGCTCGCGCAGCTGGACCAGCGTGTAACGCTTGTCGGACTGCTGGATGATCCCGGTGATCAGCTCGCCGACGCGGTCCTGGTACTCCTCGAACATCATCATCCGTTCGGCCTCGCGGATCCGCTGCAGGATCACCTGCTTGGCGGTCTGGGCGGCGATCCGGCCGAAGTCCTCGGGGGTCACGTCGCGGGTCTCGATCTGGTCCTCGTAGGGAGCGATCATCTCCGGGTCCAGCTCGGGCTCCTCGGGCTCTTTCAGCTCGCCGGTTTCGGGGTCGATCTCGCGCTCTTCGGCCTCCTGGGCCTCGGCGGCCTCGGCGAGCAGCTTCTCCTCCAGCTCAGCGGGCAGGATCAGTTCGAAGACGCGGAAGTCGCCGGTTTCGTGGTCGAGATCGACGCGGGCGTATTTCGCCGCCCCGGGCGTCTTCTTGTAAGCGGACAGCAGGGCGTCGGCGAGCGCGTCCATCAGCTTGTCGGCCGAGATGCCCTTCTCCTGCTCGAGCCCCTTGATTGCTTCGACGATCTCTTTGCTCACGACTGCTCCTTACGGTATTTCGGGCCCGGCGAGGAAACCTCCAGGGCGTACTCGGCGCGAAGCTCGTTGAGGTGCCTGGTGACCCGTTCGCAGAGCGCCAGGTCGACGCCCCCCGGATGGTCGATGAAGAGGCGCAGCGTCTCGGTTCCCGGCTGCTCGAGCGCGACCAGGTCGAGCTCGGAATCGAGCTCTGAGAGCTGCTGCTGGATGCTGTCTTTGAGGTCTGCCATGCCTGGTTCGGGACGAAAAAAAAGTGGGCCAGGCCCACTTCTCGTAACTGCATAGGGACAAAAAGCTTGGAGCCAGTATAGCCCGGTTGGGTGGCGGGGCGGTGGGGGTGTCTGCCCGCTTGCTGGGTTTTTCGCCTGGGGAGCCCGCGCCACTCGCGAGTTGGCGGGGCGAAAAACGGACGCCGCTGCGCCGGCAGACACCCCCGCCACCCCTTTACGCCACAAAACCGGGCTATCCGGCCTTGAGATTGGATCTGGTTCGGAGCTGGTCGACTCTTTGGAGGATCTGCTCGGCTATTACGTCCTTGGGAGCTTGCGGGAGGATGGTCTCGTCGGTGGAGCTGACCAGGGTTGCGGCGTTTTCCTGGCTCTCGAAGCCGATTTCGGGGTTTGAGACGTCGTTCAGGACGATCAGGTCGGCGCCCTTGCGGGTCAGCTTCTCGCGGGCTCGGGCGACGTCGTTGCCGTGTTCGGCGGCGAAGCCGACGACGGTCTGGGCCTCGGTCCGCTTTGCCGTGAGGGCGGCGAGGATGTCCTCGGTGGGCTCCAGGTGGAGGTCGAGCGCGCCCTCTCGTTGCAGCTTGCCCTCGCTGGGCTCGCTCGCGCGGAAGTCAGCCGGCGCAGCCGCCATCAGCAGCAGGTGGGAGGAGGGAAACTCCTGGCGTGCGGCCTCGGCCAGCTCGGCCGCGGTCTCGACGTCGATCCGGCGCACGCCCGCGGGCTCGGGCAGGGCGACGTTGGCGGCGACCAGGGTCACGTCGGCGCCGCGCCGCGCGGCCGCGGCCGCCAGGGCGAGTCCCATGCGGCCGCTCGAGCGGTTGCCGAGGAAGCGCACCGAGTCGATCGGCTCCCGCGTGCCGCCCGCGGTGACCAGGACCCGCATGCCGTCCCACGGCCGCTCGCCCGCCGGCAGCACCGCTTCGACCCGGGCCAGCAGCTCGGCCGGGTCGGGCAGGCGACCCCTGCCGTGCTCCCCGCGCGAGGCGAGCCGGCCCGCACCGGGCTCGATCACGTCGACCCCCCGCTCGCGCAACGTCTCCAGGTTGGCCTGGGTCGCGGGCGATGCATACATACGGTCGTTCATCGCCGGGGCCACCAGGCGCGGTGCGGCGCAGGCGAGGAAGGAGGTGGTCAGCATCGAGTCGGCCATCCCGGCCGCCAACTTGGCGATCGTGTTGGCCGAGGCCGGGGCGACGAGGTAGGCGTCGCAGTTGGCGACGACCTCGAGGTGGCCGATCGGATCGTGCTCGGGCCGAGGGTCGCCGGGAAAGGCGCCGCCGAGAGGGTCGCGCTCGAACTCGGAGGTGAGCACCGGGGCGCCGACGATCCCCTCGAAGGACGCGGCGCCGACGAAGCGCTGCGCGTTCCCGGTCATCGCCACGCGCACGCCGTGCCCGGCGAGGGTCGCGAGGCGAGCCAGCTCCAGCGACTTATAGGCGGCTATCCCGCCGCTTACGCCGAGCAGGATCCTGGCCATGTCTCCTCCCGGGTTAGAAGAGTGCGCTAGGCGCGGTACTCGTATTTGAGCTTGCCCTCGGCAAGCTCCTCCAACGCCATCGACAGGTAGTTGCGGTCGCCGCGGACCTCGACCATCGGCGGCGGATACTCGCCGAAACCGCCCTCGCCGAGGTTGTGGAAGTAGCTGTTTATCTGACGCGCTCGCTTTGCCGCGACGACGACAGCGGCGTAATGCGAGTCGGCGTGCTCGAGGAGCTTGTCTACGCGTGGTTTGATCATCTGACCGAGGAGTCTACCGGCAGGCCCAGCTCGCCGCGCACGATCTGCTCCAGCTCCTCCGCAGCCCGCTCCAGATCGTCGTTGACGAGGCAGTAGGCGAACTCGCCCTGGGCGGCCAGCTCCTGCTCGGCGACTTCGAGCCGGGCATCGATCGCCTCGGCCGAATCGGAGGCGCGCGACTCGAGCCGTCGGCGGAGGACAGCCGGGTCGGGCGGGGCGATGAAGACCTGGATCGACTCGCGCATCGCGGCGCGCACCTGGCGGGCGCCCTGCACCTCGATCTCGAGCACGACCGAGTGGCCGGCGTCGAGGCGCTTGCGCACCTCGGAGCGCAGCGTGCCGTAGCGGTTGCCGCTGTAGGTGGCGAACTCGAGGAAGTCTTCGCGCGCGATCCGGGCGTCGAACTCCTCCCCGGTGAGGAAGTGGTAGTCGCGCCCGTCGACCTCGCCCGCGCGCGGCTCCCGCGTGGTCGCCGAGACGGAGAGCTCGAGGTCGGGCACGCGCTCGAGCAGCTTGGCGATCAGCGTCCCCTTGCCGACCCCCGATGGGCCCGTGATCACGAACACTTTGGCCATGGCGGCCGGAGATACTGACCGGCGGACCGGTCGGCTTCGCTACCTGCGGAGTTGGGAGACGAGCTCGGCGCGCTGGCGCTCGGAGAGCCCGCCGATCGTCTTCGAGGGCGAGATCCGGCACTGATTGAGGATCCGGTTGGTCTTGACCCGGCCGTACTTCGGGACGGCGAGGAGCATGTCGAAGACCTTGGCGGTCATCACGTACTCCGGCGGGTCGAGCAGAAGCGCGTGGATGCTCGCCTTGCCCGCTTTGAGGTCCTTCTTGAGCTTGGCGCGGGCGGTGCGGATGTCGTTTGCCCGCTTCAGCGCGTCCATTCGCTGGTCCAGCGACCTCTCCGGGGCCGCTGCGGAAGTCTTGACTGGGGCGGGCATCTGGGCGGCGAGTATAGCCGCGGCTCGCGGGGGTGCAAGGGCATCCGTCCCGTTTTTCGCGAAATTCACCTAGACCTTGAGTCGAGGTTGAGGTTAGGGGGACCGCTCAGATCGCTTGGATAGCTCCGCGGCGACGCGGTTGCCCGCCCGCGGGTCGCGAAAGCTCTCCGTTCCCACCGCCACCAGGGTCGCCCCCGCGGCGAGCATCTCGGCCGCGTCCGCGCCAGAGGAGATCCCTCCCATCCCGACGATCGGCAGCTCGACAGCCGCCGCGACCGCCCTCACCTGCGCCACCGCGATCGCCCTGACCGCCGGGCCGGACAACCCCCCCTGCCCAACCCCGATCCCGGGCTTCCCGGTCGCCGGATCGATCGCGCCCGCCTTGATCGTGTTGATCAGCGAGACCGCATCGGCCCCACCCTCCGCAGCGGCGACGGCGACGGCGGCCGGATCGGCCACATTCGGCGTCAGCTTCACGATCAACGGCTTGCGCGTCAGCGGCCGCAGCGCCTCCAGCAGGGCGACGGTCTCGGTCGGCTGCTCGCCGACGATCAGGCCCGAGTGCACGTTCGGGCACGAGACGTTCAGCTCGAGCGCGGCGACCTCCCCACGCTCGTCCAACGCAGCGACCATCCGCTTGAAGTCGTCGTGGCCGGTGGCCATCACCGACACGATCAACGGCACCGGCAGCTCGCCCAGCAGCGGCAGATCCTCACGCAAGAACCCGTCAAGCCCCTTGTTCGGCAGCCCGATCGAGTTGATCATCCCCGCCGGGGTCTCCCAGATCCGCTGTGGCGGATTGCCAACCCGAGGCTCCAGGGTGATCGTCTTGGAGACGAAGGCGGAGAACGGGAAGTCCTCGAGCAGCCGATCGCCGTAGACGCGCCTGGCGGCGATCGCGTCGAAGGTCCCCGAGGCGTTGACAACCCGGTGGGCGAGCTCGATTCCGCAGAACTCAGGCACCGCGGACCACCGGCCCGTCGACGCAGAGCCGGATATAGCCCTCCCCGTCCGGCCTGGGCACGGCGCAGCCGTAGCAGGCGCCGAACCCGCAGGCCATAGGGGACTCCATGGCGAGCTCGCATGGCACGTCGTGGGAAGCGCAAAGAGCTTGCACGGCGTCGAGCATCGGCGGCGGGCCGCAGGCGTAGACGGCGGCGCTCCGCGCGTCGTCGCCTTCGAGCATGGCGTTGAGCAGATCCGTGACGTAGCCGTGGTGACCGACGTGGCCGTCGTCGCTGGCGAGGCTCATCTGGCAACCGGGGAACAGATCGCCCAGGCCACCGGAGTGGGCCGCGTCTCGAAAGCCGAGCAAGATCCGAAAGGGCACCCCGCGAGCCGAGAGCCGCCGGCGCAGCAGCGCCAGCGGGGCGATGCCGATGCCGCCGCCGACGAGAATTGCGCCCGCTGCGTTCTCGGACAGCTCGCGGGGCATGGAGAAGCCGTTGCCGAGCGGGCCGTTTACCCACACCCGCTCACCGACCTCGAGCTCGCAGAGACGGTCGGTGCCGGGGCCGATGCCCTCGACCAAAAAATCCAGCCGCACCCCATCGCCGTAGAGGTTTGGTTCGCTATGTGACCCAAACCTCGACCGCGGTGCGGGGGTTGCATCGGCGACGGACAGGGCGCGCGGCAGGAACGGCCGGCCGTCGCGCCCCTCCCAATGGGACTCCGTGGCGAGCATGTAGAACTGGCCCGGCTCGGGCGCGGGCCCCTCGGGGTCCGACAGGGAGAAGACGCGGTAGCCGCCCGATGCGTGGCTGTCGGTCACCTCGCAGGCCCGGCGGCCGAACGGGGCGTTCATCGCGGCTGCTTGGCCCTTGTCCCGTGGACCTCCTGCAGGCTGAGGACCGCCGGCTCGCCCTGCTTCTGGGCGGCGATCGCGCGCACCGCGGCCGAGGCGCCGGTCATCGTCGTCACAGAGGGGATGCCGTGGCGCACCGCGGCTGTTCGGATCGCCTGTCCGTCGGCGCGGGCGCCGGAGCCGGTCGGGGTGTTGATCACGAGGTCGCAGCGGCGCTCCCGGATCAGGTCGACGACGTGGGGCGAGCCCTCGCCGATCTTGTTGATCCGCGTGACCGGGATCCCCATCGAGGAGATCGACTGGGCGGTGCCGCCAGTTGCGATCACGTCGAAGCCGAGGTCGTGGAAGCGCGCCGCCATCTGCGTCGCCGCGGGCTTGTCGGTGTCGGTGACGGTGATGAAGACGGTTCCCTGCGTCGGCAGCAGCACCCCCGCGGCCGCCTGCGCCTTGGCGAAGGCGGTCGGGAAGTCGGCGGCGATGCCCATCACCTCGCCCGTGCTCTTCATCTCCGGGCCGAGCACCGAGTCGACGCCGGCGAAGCGGGCGAAGGGCAGCACCGCCTCCTTGACGCTGACATGGCCGCTCGGCGGCTCCGGCAGGTCGAGGTCGGCGAGCTTCTCGCCCAGCATCAGCCGAGCGGCCACCTTGGCCAGTGGGATCCCGATCGCCTTGGAGACGAAGGGGACAGTGCGCGAGGCGCGCGGGTTGGCCTCGATCACGTAGAGGCGACCGCCGGCGATCCCGTACTGGATGTTGATCAACCCGACCACGCCCAGCTCGAGCGCGATCTGCGTCGTCGTCGCGCGGATCTGCTCGAGCATCTCCTCGCCGATCGAGAGCGGCGGCAGGACGCATGCCGAGTCCCCGGAGTGCACGCCCGCTTCCTCGACGTGCTGCATGATTCCGGCGACATGGACCTCGCCGCCGTCGGCGAGCGCGTCGACGTCGATCTCGATCGCGTTCTCGAGGAAGCGGTCGAGCAGCAGTGGGTGCTCCTGGTCGGCCTTGACGTGGGCCGCGAGATAGGCGTTCAGGTCCTCGTTCGAGTAGCAGATCTCCATCGCCCGGCCGCCGAGCACGTAGGAGGGCCGGACGAGCAGCGGAAAGCCGACCTCCTCGGCGATCACCGTCGCCTCCTCGGCCGAGAGCGCGGTCCCGTAGGGCGGGTGCTCGATGCCGAGACGGCGCAGCAGGGCGCCGAAGCGGCCGCGATCCTCGGCGAGGTCTATCGCGTCGACCGGCGTGCCGAGCAGGGGGACCCCGGCTTCCTCCAGGGCGCGCGCCAGCTTCAGCGGGGTCTGCCCGCCGAACTGGACGATCACGCCCTCGGGCTTCTCCTGCTCGCAGACCGCGAGCACGTCCTCGACGCTCAGCGGCTCGAAGTAGAGGCGGTCGGAGGTGTCGTAGTCGGTGGAGACGGTCTCCGGGTTGCAATTGACCATCACCGCGTCGCGGCCGAGCTCGCGCGCGGTCATCGCCGCGTGCACGCAGCAGTAGTCGAACTCGATCCCCTGGCCGATCCGGTTCGGCCCGGCGCCGAGGATGACGACCGAGTCGCGCCCAGCCGGGCGGCGCACCTCCGAGACGACCTGGCCGTCGGCGCCGGGGCGCTCGTGGGTCGAGTAGTAGTAGGGGGTGGCCGCCTCGAACTCGGCGGCGCAGGTGTCGACCGCCTTGTAGGTGCGGACGAGGCCTTCGGTGCCGTCGCCCTCGAGCGCCAGGGTCTGCAGCTCGCGCAGGAACCAGCGGTCGACCAGGCAGCTCTCGTGCACCGCCTCGATGTCGATGTCGCGACGGAAGGCCTCGAGGATCAGGTCGAAGCGCTCGGCGCTGGGCGCCTCGATCGCCGCCAGCAGGTCCCCTTCGGAGGCCGGCGGCTCGGCCGGCGAGTCGAGCTCGCGCGAGCGCATCGCCTTGGCGAAGGACTCGCCGAAGGTGCGGCCGATCGCCATCGCCTCGCCGACGCTCTGCATGTGGGTGGAGAGCCTCCCCTCGGCGCCGGGGAACTTCTCGAAGGCGAAGCGCGGGATCTTGGTGACGACGTAGTCGATCG
>DASTAY010000005.1:0-4214 GCA_035712345.1 Solirubrobacterales bacterium | reverse complement strand
AAGCTTCACCTGGCTTCACCAGTTCCGCAGGCTCCGCATCCGTTGGGAGCGTGACCCCGACCAACACCTCGCCTTCATGCACCTTGCCTGCGCGATCGTCTGCTGGCGGAGGCTCAGGTCATTGTGAAACAGGTTCTTAGGGTGCGAAATCGAGCCTGTGGGACGTGTGCGGCCGAGCCCCTCGCGCTCGCGCCGCCGTCGCTTCGACTCGATTGATCACCGATTGACCAACATCTGCTCAGGCTGTTTCGCCTGGATTGACCCGCGCCACGAACGTTCGCTCGCCGACCCGCACCCCGATCGCCCGCGTCCGCGAGAGGTCCAGAGCGGCGCTGAGCACCGCGTCTGAGTCGTCGCCCCAGCGATAGCGGAAGGAGCCGGCCGATTGGCGAAGGCCGTTTGGCCCGCGGACGAAGACGCGGCAGAGGGTGCCCGAGGGAGCTCCCTTCACGTACATGTGGATCTCGGTGCCGAAGGCGTGCGGCTCCAGGGTGGCGGAGATGTGCAGGCCGGGGGGTAGGGACCGGAAGGCGACCTGCTGCTCGGGGGCCGGGTTGCCCCCGCCGGGCAGGATGAAGAGGGCCAAAGCGGCGGCGGCCACGGCGGCGGTCGCGCCGCCGAAGGCGAAGCCCAGGCGCCGGCGCCGCTTTCGCTGCGCGCGCCGCTCGGCACGGATCGTCGCGACCACGCGATCCGCCAGGGACGGCGGCGCCGACGGGGCGGTCTCGAAGTACGTCGGGTCCGCAAGCGGCAGCAGCCGCGCGACGCCGCCCAGCGACTCGAGCTCGGCGCGGCACTCGGGGCAGCCTTCGAGGTGGGCCTCGAGCGCCGCGCGTTCCTCCTCCGGCAGCTGTCCCAGCGCGTGCGCGCCGAGCGAGATGCGCCACTCCCTGCAGTTCTCAGTCGTCATAACCGATCTCCTCCAGCGCGACCCGCAGCGCCCGCAGGCCGTAGTAGACGCGGCTCTTGATCGTGCCCTCGGGCACGCCCAGCTCCGCCGCCACCTCGGCGTAGGGACGCCCCTTGTAATAGGTCTCGACCAGGACCTGGCGGTGCTGGTCGCCGATCCGCCGCATCGCCTCCTCGACCTGCCAGGAGAGCAGCGCCCCGTCGAGCGGCTCGACCGTCGGCTCGATTCCGCCCTCGGCGACCGTCGGCCGAGAGGCCCGCGCCCGGCTGAGGTCGATCACGACGTTACGCAGGATCGCGAACAGCCAGGTGCGCAGCGAGCCGATCTGCGGGTCGAAGCGGGCGCCGGCCCGCCAAGCTCGGACGAACGTCTCCTGCACGGCCTCCTCGGCAAGCCCTGCGTCCCCCAGGGACCGCACGGCGAAGCCGTAGAGCTCGCCGGCGTGCGCGGCATAGGCCTCGCGCACGCCGCGCTCGTCGCTGAGCGCGCCGGGCGGCATTCAGGCGGGGCTTTCGGTTCGGTGGGTGCCCACACTCCGGTGTACTTGCATACGCCCTCGTTGGTTCAGTTCAGGCACAAAGCGTAGGCAGAAGATTTTGATTTAGCGCGCTACCCGCGCGAGGTGTTCTGTCTACGCTTCTGCCATCATGTACCGCATGGGCTGGACCGACGAGCGGATGGACGATTTTCGCGACGATGTCGAACGGCGCTTCGACGCCGTCGATCGGCGCCTCGACCGGCTCGACGATCGCTTCGACTCGCTGCAACAGACGTTGATTCTCACCGGTGGCGGCATCATCGCCACCCTCATCGCCGGGATCGTCAGCGTCCTCGTAACGCAGCTATAGGCGGCGCCCCCCGACGGCGCGCCGCCTCGCCGCCTATTCGAGTTTGCCGATCTTGAAGATTTTGGTGCCGCAGTCGGGGCAGACGCCTTGAATCGCCGGGCGACCGTTTTTCATCGTCACCTGTTTGGCGTCTTTGATCTCGACCTTCTTGCGCTCCTTGACGCAGTAACCCTCTGGCATGGGGTCTCCTTTCGTTGCCGCTCCGGGCAAGACTCGCGTTGGGCGCGAGGTGGATTGCGGCGAATGTAACGCAGGCGGGGGACGGCTACAGGCACAAACGTGCCGAATGCCACAAACGCGTCATTCGCTCGCTTCCGCTTTTTCTTTGGCCTGCTGGAGCAGTTCCTGCAGCTTGGCGCTGCTCGCCGCGCCGCCGGTCGCCCCAGGCGGGATGCCGGGGACGGCCCCTGCGGCGCCTTCGCCTGCGCTGTTACTCGAGGCACCGCCGGTCGACCCACCACCGCCGCCCTGCCCTCTGTCGCCATTTTCCGGCTGGGGCGTCTGTCCTTCGGGCGCCGGGGTCGCTTCCGCTTCCGGTTCGACTTCCACCGGCGGCGTCGTCGCGCCCGCCGAGACTTCGTCGATCCGCGTTTCGAGCTTTTCCTGCAGCGCTCGCACGTCGCTTTCGCTGACCGAGCTCTCGCGCGCGTCGATCGCCAGGTAGATCGCTGCCCCGCCGAGCCCGATCGCGATCACCGTCAAGGCGAGGAAGACGCGCGTGCGCTTGCCGAGCTTGCGCTCCACCTCGCCGATCCATGCCCGCAGCCCCTCCAGCGACATCGCCCTAACTTAATCGAGAACCGCGCCGGGGAGCCGGGTCAAATACCCTGCGGGTCGCACTTCCCATCCCGAGAATCAAGGAGAGTCCCCGCATGCCCGAGGCAGTCATAGTCGACACCATCCGCACGCCGATCGGCCGTGCCTTCAAGGGCTCGCTGGCCCAGCTGCGCCCCGACGAGATGGGGGCCTACGTCGTCGACGAGCTGCTCTCGCGCAACCCGGAGGTCGACCCGGCCTCGGTCGAAGACCTCTTCTGCGGCTGCGGCATGCCGCAGGGACTGCAGGCCTTCAACATCGGCCGCATCGTCAGCCTGCTCTCCGAGAAGCTGCCCAAAGAGGTCAACGGCGTCACGGTCTCGCGCTACTGCTCCTCCAGCCTCGACGCGATCCGCCACGCCGGCAACGCGATCAAGGCCGGTGAGGGCGACGTCTACATCGCCGCCGGGGTCGAGTGGGTTAGCCGCTACAACGAGCGCACCGAGCCCGCCGGCGCCGCCGATCAGAACGAGAACCTGCAGGGCAACGACGGCCAGCCCAACGCCTACATCGAGATGGGCAAGACCGCCGTCAACGTGGCCGAGAAATACGAGGTCAGCCGCGCCGACATGGACAAGTTCGCGCAGCGCTCGCAGGAACTCGCGGTCCAGTCCCAGGAGGACGGCTTCTTCGACCGCGAGATCGTCCCGGTGAAGCTGCCAGACGGCACCGAGGTCGCCAAGGACGACGGCCCGCGCGCCAGCTCCACGCTGGAGAAGCTCTCCCAGCTCGAGGAGTCCTTCGGCGGCGGCGGCGTCACCGCCGGCAACTCCTGCCCGCTCAACGACGGCGCCGCCGCGGTCCTGCTGATGAGCGACACGAAGGCGAAGGAGCTGGGCCTGACCCCGCGGGCCCGCATCGTCACCGCCGCCACCTATGGCAACGAGCCCGAGTACATGGGCGTCGCCCCGATCGGAGCGGTCAAGAAGGTGCTCGAGCGATCCGGGATGACGATGGACGACGTCGACGTGGTCGAGCTCAACGAGGCCTTCGCCGCCCAGGTGATCCCGATCATGGCCGAATGCGGCATCGACGAAGACAAGCTCAACACCCACGGCGGCGCGATCGCCCTCGGGCACCCCTTCGGGATGACCGGCGCCCGCATCATGGGGACGCTGCTGAACGTGCTGGAGACCGACGACAAGCAGGTCGGCCTGGAGACGATGTGCGTCGCCGGCGGCCAGGGGAAGGCGATGCTCGTCGAAAGGATGAACTAACGCCGAGCCTGGCCCGGCAGGGGTTCCGCTTAACTTTTTCGAGGATCGCCTGTGGCCGTCCGAGATCGATGGCGGCGAAAAAGTACAAGACGCTCCACCCCTGCCGGGCCAGGCTCTAAGTAGGGTCAGCTCGTGGAGACCCTCACCTACGACACTGACGGGCGGGTTGCGCGCATCACCTTGAACCGTCCGGAGAGAGGGAACGGGATCACTGCGCGGATGCCGGTCGAGCTGGCGGAATGCGTGGAGCGGGCCAACCTCGACCCCGAGGTGCACGCGATCGCCCTCGCCGGCAACGGCAGCGGCTTCTGCGGCGGCTACGACCTCGTCGCCTCGGCGGAGGGCGACATGAGCGAGCTCGGTGAGGGCGGTACGGCGCCGCCCGGCTCGCCGCTCGACCCGGCCGTGATCGCCGTCAACCAC
>DASTAY010000004.1:0-9944 GCA_035712345.1 Solirubrobacterales bacterium | reverse complement strand
CAGAATGGAAGCCCTACGCTGCCTCAAGCGCCACCTGGCCAGGCGGGTCTGGCGGCTTTTGATTGATTCTGAAATTGATAGATCCTTGAAAACCGTCGACTCTCAGAGAGGCATGCCGGCGCCGCATATTGCGGTCGCGGCCTGACATAGGAGCAACGCATGCCCGAGCTTCCCGAGGTGGAGATCACGGCACGCCGGCTGAGCTCGGCGCTGAGCGGCGCGAAGGTCGAGTCCGTCCTGGCGCCGGGGATGAACGTGATGAAGACCTTCGAGCCGCCGCTCGAAGCGCTGGCCGGGCGCGAGCTGACCGCGGTGCGACGGGTCGGCAAGATGCCGGTCGTCGAGTTCGGCGACCTGGCGCTGCTGATCCACCTGATGTCGGCGGGAAGGCTGCGCGTCTTCGACAAACGCGCCTCGCCGAAAGACCGCGCCTCGCGGGTGCTGGTGCGGCTCGAGGGCGGGCGCGAGCTGCGCCTGCGCGAGTTCGGCACCAAGCAGCGCGCCTGGGCGAAGCTGCTGTCCAGCGAGGCCGTCGCGGAGGACGAAGCCGTCGCGACGCTCGGCCCCGAAGCCTGGCCCTCACCCCCGCTCGACGCCTTCGCCGCGGCGATCGACCAGCCGCGCCACCTGCACCCGCTGCTGCGCCACCAGCGCGACATCGCCGGCATCGGCCGCTCCTGGGTCGACGAGATCCTATGGGAGGCCAGGCTCTCGCCTTTCAGGCAGGGCTCGGAGCTGGACGAGGCGGAGATCGAGCGCCTCCACGCGGCCCTGCACGTGCTCGGCGACGCGATCGAGCACTACGAGGAGACGATCGGCGCCGAGCTGCCGGACAAGCTGCCGATGCCCCTTCGGGTCCACAAACGCGAGGGCGAGCCCTGCCCGCGCTGCGGCACGACGATCGAGGCCGTCTTCTTCGCCGAGCACCAGACCAACTACTGCCCCGAGGAGCAGACCGGCGGCCGGGTTCTGAAAGATCGCCGGTTATCTAGGTTGCTGAAGTGAGGAACGGGTGCCCCTCCGCCGGAGACCCCAACTGCCAGCCTCCGTCGGAGGAGCACCCGTTCCTCAGACGGCGTCCAACAACATGCTGAAGTCCAGTACCGGGGCAGAGTGGGTCAGAGCGCCAACGGAGATGTAGTCGACACCCGCTTCTGCAATTTCCCGTGCGGTCTCGAGCGTCACGCCGCCGGATGCCTCGAGCTTCGGGGTGTCGCCGCCGTGCTCGTCGCGCAGCTTCACCGCTTCGCGCAGAGTCGTCGGATCCATGTTGTCGAGCAGCAGGCGGTCGGCGCCGGCGCCGAGGGCGTAGGCGACCTCGTCCAGGTTGCGGCACTCGATCTCCAACGGCATCTCCGGTTGCGCGGCGCGGGCGGCGTGGATCGCCTTGGCGATGCCGCCGGCCAGGGCGACGTGGTTCTCCTTGATCAGGATCGCGTCGTAGAGGCCCATGCGGTGGTTGACGCCGCCACCGGCCGCAACCGCCGCCTTCTCAAGGGCGCGCAGGCCCGGCGTCGTCTTGCGCGTGTCGAGGATGCGCGCGCCGGTGCCTGCCACCGCCTCGACGAAGCGGGCGGTCAGCGTAGCGATGCCGGAGAGGTGGCCGAGGAAGTTGAGCGCCGTCCGCTCGGCCGCCAGCAGGCCCGCGGCAGGCCCGCTCACCAGCGCGATCTCAGCAGGCACCTGCTCCCGCCACTGCCCCTCGACCACGAGGTTGTCGACGTCCTCGACCCCGCACTGCCTCATGGTCTCGGCAACGGCGCCCAAGCCGAAGACCACACCCGGCTGCTTCTGCACGATCCGCGCCCTTGTCCTCACCCCCTCCGGCACGGTGGCGGCCGAGGTCACGTCGCCAGCTCTCAGATCCTCGGCGAGGGCCCCTCTGACCAAATCTCGGGTCAAATCGTCCATGGCCGCACCCTAATCCAGCCAAGCGCCGTAGAGGTTCGGCCCGTATAGCGGACCAAACCTCTACGGCGCTTGGTCTCTCACATCTTGCGCTTCGGGCGCGTTTAATCCCGTAGGTGACCGCGCTGCCCCCGTTCCAGGTCCTGATCGACGACCATGCCGCCGAGGTGATGGCGGTGCTGCGGGGCGCGGTCGGGCGGGCGGACGCCGAGGACTGCTTCCAGGAGACCTTCCTGGCCGCGCTGCGCGCCTACCCGACGCTCAACGACAGCCGCAACCTGCGCGGCTGGCTGCTGACGATCGCCCACCGCAAGGCGATCGACCACCACCGGGCGAACGGACGCCGGCCGCTGTCGGTGGCCGAGGCCGATGAGCTCGGCGGCGCGACTGCGGAGCCCGAGTTGGACGCGGGGATCTGGGCGCGGGTCGGGGCGCTGCCGCCGAAGCAGCGCGCCGCGGTCGCCCTGCGCTACGCCTGCGACCTCCCCCACGCCGAGATCGCCGCCGCGCTCGGCTGCTCACCCGAGGCTGCGCGCCGCAGCCTGCACGAGGGCATCAAACGACTGCGAAAGGAGCTGGCATGAAGGCAACCCTGGAGGGACTCGTCGACCGCGCCGCCGAGGAGGGCCTGCTCGACGTCGCCTACGCGAGCGTCGATTCGCCTTACGGGCGGCTGCTCGTCGCCACGACGCCCCATGGCTTGGTCAAGGTCAGCCTGCCCAACCACGACGCCGAGCAGACGCTGGAGGATCTCGCGGCACGGATCTCGCCTCGGCTGCTCGAGGCGCCGGCGCGCCTGGACGACGTCCGGCGCCAGCTCGACGACTACTTCGAAGGACGGCGGCACGCGTTCGACCTGCCGCTCGACTGGCGGCTGAGCCGGGGCTTTCGCCGGCGAGCCCTGCGCGCGATCGGCCGCATCCCCTACGGCAAGACCCGCAGCTACACCCAGATCGCGCGCAGCGCCGGCAACGAGCGCGCGGTGCGGGCGGCCGGCACGGCCTGCGGGGCGAATCCGATCCCGATCGTCGTCCCCTGCCACCGGGTGCTGCGCAGCGGCGGCGGCCTCGGCGGCTACGGCGGCGGCCTGCCGATGAAGGAGGGCCTGTTGGAAATGGAGGGCGTGCTGCAAAAGGGGGAGTAGAATCCCCTCCTCAAGCGGATCGGCCGTAGGGTCGATATGGGAGGCGTGGACGGGAAGACCGACACGACCGCGCACGACCACACCGCACGCATCGCCCGCGCCGCCTGGCTCTGCGCTTTCGTCGTGCCGCTGATCCTCGCCATGTTGCTGCTGGGGGTGAAATCGACCCAGGCCGCCTCACCGGAAGGCAATCCCGCCCCGCTCGCCTCCGAAGAAGAATTCGAACTCGAAGAAGAAGCCGAAGGCGAATTCGCCGAAGAGGAATGCGAAATCGCCGACGAAGAAGTCACGGAAGGCGAAATCAGCCAGGCCGAAGCCGACACCCTCTGCAAGGAAGCCAAGGCGGAAGCCGAAGCCGCCTCCAAGACTGCCGGCTCGAGCTCGGCCGCAGCCGCCGAATGCCCGATCCACAGCGCCACTGCCCACGCCTCGACCCACAACGGCCACCTGAGGCTGACCGTCGGCTACACGACCGCCTTCCCCGTCACCGCAACGATCCAGGTCCACGGCATCGGCACCTTCAAGCGCCACCTGGGCAAAAGCGGCGTCCTCCGCTTCACGAAGAAGCTGAGCAAGACGCACGGGCATTTGGTCGTCCATATCAAGCTCGCCGCGAGCGAGAGGGCCGGGTGCCCCTCTCGGCGGCTTGTACTTCCCGTCGCCTAGCGCGCGGAGGACGCGGCGGTCTTGTTCAGGTAATCCCGGATGAAGTCGTCGATGTCGCCGTCCAGCACCCGCTGGGCATCGCCGGCCTCGTGGCCGGTCCGGTGGTCTTTGACCCGCTGGTCGGGGTGCAGGAAGTAGCTGCGGATCTGCGAGCCCCAGGCGACGTCTTTGACCTCTCCCCGCTCCTTCGCCAGCGCTTCGGTCCGTTTGCGCTCCTCCAGCTCGATCAGCTTCGAACGCAGCAGCTGCATGGCCACCGCCTTGTTCTGAGTCTGGGAGCGCTCGTTCTGGCACTGGACGACGACCCCGGTCGGCAGGTGGGTGATCCGCACGGCCGAATCGGTCTTGTTCACGTGCTGCCCGCCGGCTCCCGAAGCGCGGTAGGTGTCGATCCGCAGCTCGTCGTCGTTTATCTCGACCTCGACGCTCTCGCCGACCAGGGGCCCGACGTCGACCTGGGCGAAGCTGGTGTGGCGGCGCGCCGAGGAGTCGAAGGGTGAGATCCGCACCAGCCTGTGCACCCCCCGCTCGGCGGCGAACAGGCCGTAGGCGTTCTCCCCCCGGGCGAGGAAGGTCGCGGACTTGAGGCCGGCCTCCTCCCCCGGCGAGGCCTCCTTCATCTCGACCTCGAAACCGCGCCGCTCGGCCCAGCGCAGGTACATCCGCAGGAGGATCTCGGCCCAGTCCTGGGAATCGGTGCCCCCCGCGCCCGCGTGGACGGTGACGACCGCATCGCCGGCGTCGTACTCGCCGCTGAACAGCCGCGCCTCTTCCAGCTCGGCAAGGCGCGCTTCCACCGAGGCCATCTGGGTTCCCAGCTCCACCGCCATCTCCTCGTCCTCGGCGGCCATCTCGGCAAGCTCGGCGAGGTCGCCGGCCTCCGACTCGAGCTCCTCGAAGGTCTTCAGCTTGCGCTGGGCGCGGGCGTGCGCGGCGGAGGTCCGCGCCGCCGACTCCTGGTCGTCCCAGAAGCCGGGCCGGCCCATCTCCTCCTCCAGGCGCTCTGCTTCCTCCCGCAGCGAAGCCGGGTCAAAGGTAGTCCGAGAGCAGCTTCAACTGCTCGCGGATCTCGGCCAGCCGCGCCGGTACCGATTCGGTCTGCGAGGCATCGGCCATGCGAAGAGGTTATTAGGCCCGATCCCTGGACGCCCATCCGAGATCGACCACACCCCAGTGGGGTCGATCTCGGATATGGCGGCGGTGCTGCGTGCGCTCGCGGGTGAGGGCGCCGCTCAGGGCGCCGTGGCGCTGACGATCCAGGTCGAGGCCGGCGCGAAGACGCCGTCGGGGCCGTCGAACTCGGCCAGAGCCGCGCGCAGATCGCTGACGATCTTGGGACGGATCTCGGCGATGCGGTCTTCCCAGAGCCTCAGCACCTCACCGGCGGGGCCCAGCGCCATGTTGAATTCGACCGCGTGGTCGAGATCCCGGCCGATCTTCAGCGGCAGGTCGCAGCGCCGCAGGGAGATGTCCTCGAAGCCGGCGATCTTGAGCTGCTCGCTGACGGTGTCCGCGTTCGCCATCGAGAACGGCCCCGGCCCGCAGGTCGGCTCATCGCTCTCCTCGGGGTGGTCGAGGTACTCGTCGACCACCAGCTCGGCGCGCCGCACCCACTCGTTGTCTTCCTTGCGCCGCCAGACCACCGCGCAGAGCCGCCCGCCCGGCGCCAACGCCCCGCGTACGTTGCGCAATGCCTGCACCGGATTGGCAAAGAACATGATCCCCATGCGCGAGAAGGCGTGGTCGAAGCCGTCGCCAAGGTCCATGACCTGGACGTCGCCGCTGAGGAAGCTCACGTTTTCGACGCCGGCCGCCTCCGCCTCTTCGCGCGCGATGGCGACGAAGGGCTCGGATACGTCGACGCCGATCGCCTCGCCGTCGGGCCCGACCAGCTCCGCCAGCAGCTGCGTCGTGTCGCCGAACCCACAGCCGAGGTCGAGCACCCGCCCGCCGGGAGGCGGCGGGTGAGCGTCCATCGCCGCTTCGCCGTGGGCGCCGAGCCCGCCGGCGACGAGCTCGCGGAACTGGACGAAGCGGTCGAAGAGCGGCCCGCTCCAGGCGTCAGTCGCCTCCTTGTTCGACGCGGCGATCTCGGCCATGTTCGCCATGGTACGCCTGCCAGGCCCGCTCGCGGTCCTCGAACGGCCGCCAGCTCCGCACCTTGTGATCGTGCAGCTCGAACAACCAGGCCATCTCCTCGCTGCTTGCGTGGGAGCCGTCCTCGTCCCAGCGCCAGTCGCGCCTGATCAACGCCAGGGCGTGACCCCGGCCCGACTCGGTGCCGTCCTCGAAGAGCTCCTCCAGCTCGATCGTCTGCTGAACCCCGCCGGGCTTGCGCGTAGCCCACACCCGCGCCGCCTCGACTCCCTTGCGCAGCCCCTTCATCGAATGCAGCTCCACCGCCGGATCCAAGACGGCTGCAAAAGCATCCAGATCCCGCTCGTTGAACGCGCGGATGAACTCCCGGACGGGATCGTGAGTCACGGGCGCTGGCTAGGCGCCATGGCACTTCTTGTACTTTTTCCCTGAACCGCACCAGCACGGGTCGTTCCTGCCGATGTTCTCGTGCTCGTCCTTGACCACGGTCTCGATCACCTCGGGCGTGGGCGCCCCGTTGCCGCCGCCGGGCACGGCCGTCCCTTCGGTCACGCTGATGCCGCCGCCAGCGGCCACCTCCTGCAATGCCGAAGGCTGCGCGTCGGACGTGCCACCGGAGTAGTCGAGCGCGGTGGCCCGTCCCCCGTTCCCGCCGAAAGCGCCTTCCATGGTCTGCGATGGGTCGATTGCGATCTCGGCGTTGAAGACGAGCTTGCTGAATTCCTCCCAGATCGAGTGCATCAGCTCCTCGAACATCGCGAAGCCTTCGTTTTTGTAGGCGACGAGAGGATCGATCTGGGCGAAGCCGCGCAGGTGGATTCCCTCGCGCAGGTAGTCCATGTCGTAGAGGTGCTCGCGCCAGCGGTTGTCGATCACCTGCAGCAGGATCGAGCGCTCGAGGTGGCGCATCAGCTCCTCGCCGAGCTTCTGCTCGCGCTCGTCGTAGGCGTTCATCGCGTCTTCGTCGAGCTCGTCCTTGAGCTTTTCGCGGTCGATCGTCTCCGGCGGTCGCGACCCGACCTCGATGCCGACCGGCCAGATCTGACGCAGCTGCTGCTCGAGCCCCGACAGGTCCCAGTCCTCGAGTTCGTCGCCCGGCGTGTACTCATCGACCAGGCGCTCGATCACCCCCTCGAGCTCGTCGCGGGAGATGTCGGACATGTCGCGCCCCTCGAGGATCTCGCGGCGGTATTTGTAGACGACGCGGCGCTGCTCGTTCATCACGTCGTCGTACTCGAGCACGCGTTTGCGGATGAGGAAGTTCTGTTCCTCGACCTTCTTCTGCGCGTTCTCCACCGTTTTGGTGAGCATTTTCGCCTCGAGCGGCACTTCGGTCCCGTCGTCGTCCACCGGCCCGAGGCGGTCGAGGATTTTGTAGATCCGATCGCCGGCGAAGAGGCGGATCACGTCGTCTTCGGCGGATAGGTAGAAGCGCGACTCGCCGGGATCCCCCTGGCGGCCGGAGCGCCCCCGCAGCTGGTTGTCGATCCGCCGCGACTCGTGCCGCTCGGTGCCGCAGATGAAGAGGCCGCCCAGCTCCCGCACTTCGTCGGCCTCGGCCTTGCATTGCGGCTCCAGCTCGGCGGTCTTCTCGGCCAGCGCCTCCTCGTAGCCCTCGCTCGCGGGGGTGATGCCCTGCTTCTTGAGCTCCGTCACCGCGAGCTGCTCGGGGTCGCCGCCGAGCTTGATGTCGACGCCGCGGCCGGCCATGTTGGTGGCGATCATCACCGCGCCCTTGCGCCCGGCCTGGGCGATCAGCTCGCCCTCTCGTTCGGCGTGCTCGGGCTTGGCGTTGAGGACCGCGTGTTTGATCCCCTCGCGTTTCAGCGCCCCGGAGATCATCTCCGAGACCTCGACCGAGACGGTTCCGACGAGGATCGGCTGGCCTTTTTCGTGGCGGCTGACGATCTCGCTGAGGACCGCCCCCCACTTGCCGTCTTTGGTTTTGAAGATCTGGTCGTTTTCGTCCTTGCGGACCATCGGTTTGTTGGTCGGGATCTCGACCACCGGCATCTCGTAGATCTTCATGAACTCGGTCGCCTCGGTGAGGGCGGTGCCGGTCATGCCCGCGAGCTTGTCGTAGAGGCGGAAGTAGTTCTGCAGGGTGATCGTCGCCAGGGTCTGGTTCTCCTCGCGGATCGCCACGCCCTCCTTGGCCTCGACCGCCTGGTGCAGGCCCTCCGACCAGCGCCGGCCCTCGAGGATGCGGCCGGTGAACTCGTCGATGATCATCACCTCGCCGTCGATCACCGCGTAGTCGTCGTCCTTCTTGTAGAGCGACTCGGCCTTCAGCGCCTGGGTGAGGTGGTTGACGAGGGTGCCGTGCTCGCCGAGGTAGAGGTTGTCGACGCCGACGAATTCCTCGGCTTTCCTGACGCCGCGCTCGGTCGGGGCGACGGTCTTGTGCTTCTCGTCGTACTCGTAGTCGTAGTCGGCGTCGGTGGTGTCCTTGTTTTCGCCGAGCGATTTCAGCTTCTGTTTCGCCGGCACGCCGACCATCTGTTTGGCCAGGCGGGCGAAGGTGTAGTAGGTCTGCGCCGCCTGTTCGGGCGCGCCGGAGATGATCAGCGGCGTCCGCGCCTCGTCGATGAGGATGTTGTCGACCTCGTCCACGATCGCGAAGCGGTGGCCGCGCTGGACGCAGTGCTCGAGCCGGTCGGCCATGTTGTCGCGCAGGTAGTCGAAGCCGAACTCGGAGTTGGTCCCGTAGGTGATGTCGAGCGCGTATTTGCGCTGGCGGGCGTCGTGGTCGTCGAAGTCCTGGACCGCGTCGACGGTGCAGCCGAGCGCGTCGTAGATCGGCTTCATCCATTCCGAGTCGCGGCGGGCGAGGTAGTCGTTGACGGTGACGACGTGGACGCTGGCGCCGGCGAGCGTGTTGAGGAAGACGGGAAGGGTGGCGGTCAGGGTCTTGCCCTCACCCGTGCGCATCTCGGCGATCGCGCCGTCGTGGAGGACCATGCCGCCGATCAGCTGGACGTCGTAGTGGCGCTGACCGGTCGTCCGCTTCGAGGCCTCGCGGGTGAGCGCGAACGCCTCCGGGAGCAGGTCGTCGAGCGACTCGCCGCCGCGCGCGCGCTCGCGCAGCTTGTCCGCCTCCTGGCGGATTTCGGCGTCGGAGAGGGCTTCCATCTCCGGCTCATAGCGGTTGATCGCCTCCGCGCGCTTCTGGTAGGCCTTGAATTTCCGACCCTCTCCCGCGCGCAGCGCCTTCGTCACGAGGTCCATCGCTGGCATTGGTCAAGGGTAGCGGTGTGGGATGGGAGGCCGATGTCCGCTCGCCAGAGACCGTATGGGCACAGGGTTCCAGCGTCCGGGGAGGCGCGACCCAAAGCCTCTGACGAGGGGACATCGGCCTCCCTCGGTGGCGCCGCGGCTCCCTGCCTCGGGGCGATGTTTTCTCTGTTTCACTCAGGTAGTTAGTGCCCTTGTTTTCGGGTAGATGCCGTCGTAAGCTCGTGGCGGAACCCATAAGGAGGCGACTCATGCGGATTGAGATGCGGGGCAGGAACGTCGAGATGACCGACGAGCTGCGTGAGACGGTGCGGAAGCGCTTCCAGCGGCTGGGACGGCAGGTCTCACCGCTCGCGACCCTCGAGGTGGTGCTCTCGGAGGAGCGCAATCCTCGGGTCGCCGACAGCCAGGTGGCGGAGGCGACGTTCTACTTGAAGGGAGTGACGCTGCATGCTCGAGAGTGCAGCCCGGAGATGACCCACTCGGTGCACGAGCTGGCCGAGGACATGAGCAGGCAGGTGAAGAAGCATCGTGAGCTGCGTCGCAAGCGTCGTCGCACGCGGCGGCTTGTCGACCAGATGCGGGGACGCCCGGCCGAGGCACGGCCGTAGGGCCGCGGAGAGCCAACTAGAGGCGCCGGGAGAAAGTCACCGCAACCACCCGAGACGACCCCGCGGCCCGCAGCGCGCGAGCGCAGGCCGCGAGGGTCGCCCCGGTGGTGAGCACGTCGTCTACAAGCAGGGCGCTGCGCGGGGCCGTTCCCGTCGCGTGGATGCGCGGCGGGTGCCCGATCCGCTCGGCCCGCCGCCGGCCCGCCTGCCTACCCCGGCCGCGCCGCTCCAGGCAGGGCTCGAGCGGCGCCTGCAGCCGCTCCGCCAAGGCGGCCGCCACCTCT
>DASTAY010000003.1:0-33150 GCA_035712345.1 Solirubrobacterales bacterium | reverse complement strand
CTACCTGCGCTTCTACAACTTCGACCGCGTCCACCACGGCCGCCTCACCGGCGGCCAGATCCCCGCCGACATCGTCTACGGTGCCCGCAAGATGGAGATCAGATGAGCCTGAGGTGTCGGCACATCTTGGAGTCCGTCCATCTTAGGGCGCGCTACGCGACCAACTCGGCGATCTCGGCGAAGAGCTGGTCGAAGTCGATCGGCTTGGTGATGTAGGCGGCTATCTCCAGGCCGGCGTGGTCGTCGCCGTTGCCGCCTTCGGTGTGGGCGCTGACGATGAGAGCGGGGGTCTGGACTCCTTCGCCACGCAGCTCGCGCAGGGCGTCGATGCCGGACTTGCGGGGCATCATCGCGTCGAGCAGGAGGACGTCGTGCGGGACGGCGGCTCCGCGCACCGCGTCGACCACCTCCTGGCCGTCGGCGGCGGTCTGCACCTCGTGCCCCTCCATCTCGAGCCGGGTGCGGAGGAGCAGCAGGATCGTCTCCGAGTCGTCGGCGAGCAGGATCCGGGCCATCAGATCGCCTCGGTTCGGGCGCCGGCCATTGCCGGAAGTCGGACGCTGAAGGTGGCTCCCTGCCCTGCGGCCGAGGTCGCCTCGATCGTGCCCCCATGCAGCTCGACCAGCGATTTCGAGATCGCCAGGCCGAGGCCGGTGCCGCCGACCCGTTGCGTCTCACCCGCGTCGCCGCGGCTGAATCGCTCGAAGATGTGCTCCAGCTGCTCCGCGGGTATGCCGGGTCCGTCGTCGATCACGTCGATCTCCACATCGGCTCCCGCGCGCCGAGCCTTCACTTCGATTGTCGCTCCTTGCGGGCAATACTCATTCGCGTTGGTAAGCAGGTTCACCAATATTTGGCGAATACGATCGCGATCCGCTTCTATCCGGGGCAGATCGGCCTCGGCCTCCAGCTTCAGCAGCTGCTCGCGGGCGTCGAACTGGGCGCGCATCGTCCGCACCGCCTCCTCGACCACCTCGCCCGCCTCGGTCGGCGTCGCTTTGATCGTCAGTCGCCCCGCATCGCTGCGCGCCAGGTCGAGCAGGTCGTTGAGCAGGCGGACGAGGTGGCGAGTGTTGTCGAGGATCACCTCGACCGTCTCGGCCTGGCTCGGGCTAAGCTTCTCGCGCTCGAGCAGCAGCAGCTCGGCGAAGCCCTGGACCGAGGTCAACGGGCTGCGCAGCTCGTGCGACGCGGTGAGCACGAACTCGTCTTTCATCCGGTCGAGCTGGTCCCGTTCGCCCGCCCGCCGTTGCAGCTCCCCCGCCATGTCGTTGAAGGCGCTGCCCAGGGTCGCGGTCTCCGAGAGGCCGCCGATCTTCACCCTGGCGTCGAGATCTCCCCCGGCGAGGCGTCCGGATGCCTCGACCAGGTCCTCCAACGGTCGCCGCATCGAGGAGATCAGGCCGGTGAAGAGCAGCGCGGCCCCGGTCAGGCCGGCGATCAGCCCGGCCCCGACGAGCAGCGCGGTGTCGCGCGTCTCGCTCGAGATTTCGTCGCGCAGCGACCGTCTCCGTGCCTGCTGGGAGACGACTTCCGCCCGGGCGGCGGCCGGGTGCTCGCCCTGGGCAAGGCGGTTGCGCGCCTCGATCTCCCGCTGGTAGGAGCGGGCGGTCGCGTTCTCGAAGTCCTGGCGCTGCTGCAGGAAGCGGGCGACGCCGATCACCGCCAGGCCGGTGAGGATCGCGAAGGCGATCGCGAAGCCGATCGTCAGCCGGTTGGCGAGCGAGGGGCTGAGCCGAAATCGTCGTCGGGAATACGGTGACGTGGCGATGATCGCTTCAGCTCCCCGCTGTGAGGAGATCGGACGAGGCGGCGTCGCTGCGCATGAACTCGGCGAACCTGGGTACGGTGAAGTCGAGCTGGCCTCGGCCGACGCTGTAGAGAACGCCCTTGTCGATCAGCGAAGCGCGAAGCGAGGATGCCGCCCGCACGTTCGTATAGCCCATGGATCGCGCTATGGCTCCGCTCTCCTGGGCTCCGTCGCCGAGGCCGGCCATCACGGCACAGTAACGACGCTCGGCGGGCGTGGCGCGAGTCAGGCGCACCGCGAAGAAGTCCTCGTTCAGCTTCCTCTCGACTTCCGGGATCGCCGCCTCGACGTCCTCTGCGGAGATTGGGTTGGCCACCGCGACATCCCAGGCGCCGCGTCCCCACTCCTGCAGGAAGTACGGGTAGCCGCCGGCTCGGTCGAGCAGCATCGCCAGCGCCTCGTCGTCGTAGCCGACGCCCTCCTCACGGGCCGGCAGGAGAAGCGCGTCCCGCGCATCGTCCTCCCCCAGCGCTCCGAGCCGGGGGAAGGAGAAGAGGCGCTCGGCGTAGGTCTTGGCTTCGGCCAAGGCGGGGGGGAGGGTTGGAAGCCCGGCCACGACGACCGCGATCGGCAGCGCCTTCTGAGTGGCTCGGTGCACCGCGGCGACGAACGCTTCGAGGTCGTCTCGGTTCGCCAATTGCAGCTCGTCGAGCAAGATCGCGGCCCCGGTCTCGACTTGCTCGGCGGCGCGGCCGAGCTCCTGGAGCATCTCTACCAGGTCAGTCTCGAGATCTCCGCTGTCAGCGGTCCCCCGGGTCGGCGTCACGTCGAATCCGAACCTGATCGTGCCGTCGCTCGCAAGCGTCGCCGAGAAGGACGCGAATGCCGCCTTGACCCGGGCGATGACAGGGCGCCCGATCCGATGGGTATCCAGCTGTCGGATGGCATTGAACAAAGCACGCGCCATGACCAGGCGAAAGTCGTCTCCCCTGCGCAGCTCGGCGAACGCGGTTGCCCAACCGGCATCGCTCGCCACCTCCTCCAGCTTGTTGAGGAGCACGGTCTTGCCCACTCCGCGAAGGCCGTGAATCACGATGCCCTGCTCGGTCGCCCCCCGAGAGAGCCGACCTATCGCTATCCGGAAGCGCTCGATCTCCGCATCCCGTCCGGTGAGCGCGGCCGGCCTCGAGCCTGCGCCCGGCGTATAGGGGTTCCTGTACGCATCCACCGAGGCGAGTCTAGGGCTTTCTCCAGATGTATCCTATTTTCTCAATACATCAGGATACTTGTCCATGCTGAGCGCGGAATATGCTTGCGCGGCAATGGGCGACGAGGCTACAGGCAGCTCCGACGGCAGCGCCACCGCGCCTGAGGGGATCGATCGAACGGGCGTCGAGGAGTGGTTCGGGCAGCATGTCGAGGGCGTCGAGCTGCCGCTCGCATTCGAACGGATCTCCGGCGGGCACTCGAACCTGACGTACGGGGTGAAGGATGCGAGGGGGCGGCGCTGGGCACTGCGCCGGCCGCCGCTCGGCAAGCGGCTCGGCTCGGCGCACGACATGGCGCGCGAGCACAAGGTCGTCTCGGCGTTGGGACCGACGCCGGTGCCGGTCGCGCCTGTCGTGGGCCTCTGCGAGGACGAGAGCGTCAACGGCGCGCCCTTCTACGTGATGGAGTTCGTCGAGGGGCCGATCCTGCGCGGCCTCGCCGAGGCGGAGGCGTTCCCCGACGAAGGCGACCGGCGGGCGATCGGCGAGCGCGTCGCCGACACCTTGGTCGACATCCATGCGGTCGACCCCGACGCGGCCGGCCTCGGCGATCTCGGCCGCAAGGAGGACTACGTCGCCCGCCAGCTGCATCGCTGGCAGGGCCAGTGGGAGAAGTCGAAGACGCGTGAGCTGCCGGCGATCGACGCCGTTCACGAGCGCCTCTCCACCCGCATCCCGGAGCAGGGCCCGGCGACGATCGTCCACGGCGACTATCGCCTCGACAACATGATCCTCACCCCCGCGGGTGAGGTCGCCGCGGTCGTCGACTGGGAGCTCTGCACGCTCGGCGACCCGCTCGCCGACGTCGGCCTCTTGATGGTCTACTGGCCCGACCGCGGCGAGGACGGCGAGGAGCCGATCGCGCTCGGCATGCCCGCCAACCTGGCGCCCGGCTTCCCCACCCGCGCGGAGCTGCGCCGCCGCTACGCCGAGCGCTCCGGCCGCGACCTCTCCGAGCTCGACTTCTTCGTCGCCCTCGGCTACTGGAAGCTGGCGATCATCCTCGAGGGCGTATACGCCCGCTACGCCGCCGGCCAGTACGGCAAGGTCGATCCTGGCATCGAACATTTCGCCCGCCTGGTCGAGCGCCTGGCGGAAGCGGCCGAGGCCGCCGAGCGACGCGGCTGAATCAGCTCCCCACCTGACGGGAGACCGCTTCAATCCTCTTGACGGGGGCAGCTCTACCTGGGAATGTCCCCATCACCACCCACGGGGCCGGAAGGCTCGTGCCCACGTCCGTCCGCCCTTTACTCAAGGAGAGGTCTCTTGAAGCAGATACCCAAGCGACTCACGTACGCAAACGTGATGTCGTCACTCGCAGTCTTTCTGGTCCTCGGCGGCGCAACGGCCTTCGCCGCCGGACACCTAGGCAAGAACACCGTCGGCACCAAGCAGCTGAAGAAGAACGCGGTCGTCTCCTCCAAAGTCAAGAACGGCTCACTGAATGCCGCCGATTTCGCCAGCGGCCAGCTTCCCGCTGGTCCGCAGGGACCGAAGGGTGACACCGGACCGAAGGGTGACACCGGACCGAAGGGGGAAAAGGGCGACAAGGGAGCTCCCGGCACTCCCGCTACGAGCCTTTGGGCAGTGATCAGCTCCACCGGCACGGTGTTGAGCGGCAGTGGCGTGACGGGCGCGCTACAGCCGTTCGGTACCGGTACTTACGAGGTGGACTTCGAACAGGACGTCTCCGAATGCGCATACGAGGCGACCTCGGAGTTCCCAGGGGGGCTTATCTACGCCGAACCGCGGGAATTCACGCCGAATGGAGTGTGGGTTGAAACCGAAACGGCGGGCGGCACGAATGCGAACAAGCCGTTCAGTCTCGCCGTTTTCTGCTGACGGGGTTGTAGACAGAGAGCGGAAGCCGGGGCACGCTATTGCAGCGTGTCCCGGCCCGGTCGGTTGGGAAATGGCAGCCGCCGGGGCACCGTCATCCTTTGTTTGGTCGAAGGCCCGCGGGAGGCCGCAAGGACGGTGCCCGTCAGATCGGCCGCGGGGCGTGCTTGGGCTCCGGCTGCTCGCCGCTCGCTCGGCCTCGGCGCGCTTTGACCAGCGGTTGAGCTCGCGGCGGGCGAGACCATCTTGTGGACCTCATCGGGGCCGTCGTCAGGCCTGCAACGTTCTCGGAGCCTTCGGATTCGAAGACCGGGTTTTTGGCTCCCTGGACAACAACACCAACACCCGAAACGAGTTGGACCAGAATCTGGTTCACGACGTCACGCCAGGAGTCACGCGTTCCCCCTCTGTGTATGCGAGAGCGGCGGCAGCTCGACGCTCCGAAAGCGTTGACAGGGAGGCAGCGCCCGAATAGCCTCGCGGCTCGGACGATGGTAAGAAAGGCGGAGATGAACATCACGACCCGGGGCCGACGAGGTAGACGGCTCCTCTCAACGCTGGTTGGCACTGTATTTCTCTGCCTCTGGATGGTCCCGTTGGCGACGGCGGCAAACACCATCTTCTGGACCAATCCCTACTCCGCCCCTAGCAGCATCTTCTTCGCGAACCTCGACGGAAGCAGTGGCTCGCCGAGCACCCTCCCGACCACCGGTGCCACCGTGAACACCCCGTGGGGGCTCGCGCCCGATCCGGCCGCAGGCAAGATCTACTGGGCCAACTACTTCGGCAACAAGATCTCCTTCGCCAAGCTCGACGGCGGCGGCGGTGGAGATCTCAACATCGTCGGAACGACTGTCAGCTCGCCATGGGGCGTGACGATCGATTCCGCCCTGGGCAAGATCTACTGGGGCAACTTTACGACCGACGCGCTCGACTATGCCAACCTCGACGGGACCGGCGGGGGGGTTCTCTCAACCCCTGGCGCGGCGCAGAGCGGCCCCATGCCCGGCGCGATCGATCCCACCACCGGCAGGATCTACTGGTCGAACTGGAATGCAAGCGCGATCGTGTTCGGGAAGTCAGACGGCAGCTTTGGCGGCGGGACCCTGTATTCGACGGCCTCCCAGCCGGCCATGCCGGCGATCCTCAGGTCGCCGGCCGGCACCGGCGCACCATCGATCACCGGTGCCTCCACCGTCGGCTCCACGCTGAGCTGCTCGCAAGGCTCCTGGGCCCCCGACTTGCTCGGGGAGCTTCTGTACCGGGCGCCCCAAAGCGTTGGCCTTCAGTGGAGCCTGAACGGCACCGACCTCGCCGGCGCCGTCCAGGGCTCGATCACCGCGAGCACGCCGGGTGATTATCGGTGCAGGGCGACCGCGACCAATTTCGCCGGCTCGACCGCGCAGGAGAGCGCGCCCTTTACCGTGTCGGCGCCACCGACCTTGCCGGCGCCACCGACCTCCCCAATCGCCAAGACGTCACCCCCGAACACCAAGATCAGCAAGGCCAAGATCAACTCCAAAAAGCACATGGCCACCTTCAAGTTCAAGGCGACCGGGAGCTCGACGGGCTTTCAGTGCGCGCTCTTCAAGAAGCACAAAAAAGCGAAGTTCAGGACGTGCAGCTCGCCGAGGACCTACAAAGGGTTGAGGCGCGGCAAGTACACGTTCGAGGTCCGCGCTACCGGCGCCGGTGGTGTCGATTCGACCCCGGGCAAAAAGACGTTCAAGATCAGATAGGCGACCTGCCTCGGCGCCTCGACCAGCGGTTGAGCGCGGGTTGGGCGAAACCCCATCCTTGTAGGACCTCGTCGGGGCTGCCGCTCAGCTATGCCACGCGGCGCATGCGTACGAGCAGCGCCGCGGAGGGGCTGACCTTTCCGGTGGCGTAGGTCGAGAGCCGTGAGGTCGAGGTTCCGATGCGGGATGCGAATTCGGCTCGGGTGAGGCCCGAGGCCTCGATGAGCCTCTCAACCTCGGTTGCCACCGCTTGCCGCTCGGCTGCCTCAGCCGACTCGCGTGCTCGCGCGATCACCTGCTCCATCGCCTCCGCCACACCGTAGGGGCGGCTGTAGTCGAGCACCTCTTCGACCCTGCGGGCGATCGGCCCCCATGGCTCGTCCCGGATTGGCTTGGCCAGCCGGCGCCAGTGGAAAAGGCTCCCGCGCTCGAGCGCGGCCTGGATGGCCTCCTGCGGCCACTCGGATACCGGGTCGTTCGGCGAGCTCTCGACGTTGCGGAAGGCCAGCGCGTTCACGATTCGACCATCCGCGTCGCGACTGCGCCGAGGACCTCGCTAACCGAGCTCCAGTCCCTCCAGCGCTCGCGCAGGCGCCGGTAGGAAGGGAGCTGCTCGATTACCGACCGATCGGCCGGCTTGGGCGCGGAGAGCTGGCGCACGAGTTGGGACGCGATCCCCTCGTCGCTGTCGTTCTGGTCGGCGTAGTACTCGTCGATTGCCGACAGCACCTCAGCCGCGCGGTCGATCCCGAGGCGATCCGAGAGCGCGGCGAGGTCGAGGTAGTCGCGCGCCTGGTTGCGGCGCACGATCAGGAAAGCCTTGATGCGCAGGGTCTCCTCGATCGTCGGCACGGCTACCTCGCTTCCCGAGGGGATGGTGACCGTGGTGACCTCGAGGGGAGCCCTGCGGATCATCTGTCGCACCCCTGCTTCGATCCCGTCGAGGTTTCCGAGGATCACTTTTCCCGGGGTCACCCGATTGGTCGCCCAGCCCTCGTCTTCCTCGACCGCTTCCAGCACCATCTCGAAACGATCGGCCAAGTCGGAGAGGACGTGATCGTGGTCGCGCGATTCGCGATGGTCCGCGTAGAGAATCGCTGCCGAGCCACCGACCAGCACGGCGCCTGGAACGAGCCGCTGCAGATGAGCGGCCGACTCCATCAGGGAGATGAATTGCGGTCCCCTGTCCTCTATTTCATTCACGAGGGCAGATTATCAGATCCGATAATTTACCCTCGTCAGCTCAGATCGGCCTCGGGGCGTGCTTGGGCTCGGGCTCTTCGCCCGCCGCCTCGGCTTCGGCGCGCTTGGACCAGCGGTTGAGCTCGCGACGGGCGAGGACCATCTTGTGGACCTCGTCGGGGCCGTCGGCGAGGCGCAGCATGCGGCTGAAGCGCCAGAGGGCGGCGAGCGGGGTGTCGTCGGTCATGCCGAGCGAGCCGTGGATCTGGATCGCGCGGTCGAGCACCTCCATCACCATGTTGGCAGCGACGATCTTGATCGCCGAGATCGACTGGCGGGCGGCTCGCTTGCCCTCGTTGTCCATCTTCCAGGCCGCGTACATCGTCAGCAGCCGCGCCTGGTCGATTTCCATCCGCGAGGTGGCGATCGCCTCCTGGACGAACTGCTTGTCGGCCAGCGGGCCGCCGAAGGCCTGACGCTCGTTGGCGCGCCGGCACATCATCTCGTGCGCCCGCTCGGCGGTGCCGATCGCGCGCATGCAGTGGTGGATGCGCCCGGGGCCGAGCCGGTCCTGGGCGATCGTGAAGCCATGCCCCTCGCCGCCGAGCAGGTTTGCGACCGGCACGCGGCATTCTTCGTAGCGGATCTCGCAGTGCCCGGGGCCCTTGTCGTGACCCATCACCGGGATCGGCCGCACCAGGTTGAAGCCCGGGGTGTCGGTCGGCACGCAGACCATCGAGGCGCGGTTGTAGGGGGGCGCATCGGGGTCGGTGACGACCATCGCGATCGCCAGCTCGGCGCCGACGGCGCCCGAGGTGAACCACTTGTGGCCGTCGATCACCCACTCCTCGCCGTCGCGCACGGCACGCGCCTGCAGCAGAGTCGGGTCCGAGCCGGAGACCTCGGGCTCGGTCATCGAGAAGCAGGAGCGGATCCGCCCCTCGAGCAGCGGCTCGAGCCAGCGCCGGCGCTGCTCCTCGGTCCCGTGCTCGGCGAGGATCTCCATGTTGCCGGTGTCGGGCGCCGAGCAGTTGAAGGCCATCGGCGCCGCCGCCGGGCTGCGCCCCATCTCCTCGCAGAGCAGCCCGTACTCCCAGTTGGTCAGCCCGGGGCCGAAGCGCTCGTCGGGCATGAAGAGGTTCCACAGGCCCTCGGACTTGGCCTTCTCGCGCACCTCGACCAGCAGCTTCGGATAGGGCACGCCGGATTCGACCTCGGCGTCGAGCGCCTCCATGATCTCCCGCTCCTGCGGGTAGATCTCGGTGTCCATGAAGTCGAGGATGCGCTCGCGCAGGGCCTCGACCTGGGGGCTGGGCTTGAAGTCCATGGGTGCCGCGTCCTCTCCTCGGTTCCGGTGGGGGAAAGCTACCGGGGACGGCAGTAGCGGGCGAAGAGCTCGCCGTCCTGCTCGAGCAGCCAGGTGAGCTCGAGCGCGGTCACCTGCGGCAGCATGCCCTCGAGGATGCTCGGCGCGCCGCTCCCGGTCAGCTTCGGCGCGATCGTCAGGAAGAGCTCGTCGACGAGATCGGCCGCCTGCAGCGCGCCGTGCAGCGTCGGCCCGCCCTCGCAGAGCAGCGCCCGGACGCCTTCTCCGCGCAGGGAGCCCAGGAGCGCAGGGAGGTCGACGCGTCCCTCGGGCCCGCTTTCGACCACGATGAGCCTTTTCTCGAGCCCGCTGTAGCGCTCGGCCCGCATCGTGCCGGCGCCGATCATCACCGCGTCGAATCGGGTCCGCAGGCCGCTCAGCATCTCGGTGTCGGTGTTGGAGCCGATCGGTCCCGACACCCCCCCGATCGATGCCCGGCCGTCGACCGTGGCGGCGAAGTTCATCGCCACGAAGGGCCGGTCGTCGCGTGTCTGCTCCCACGGCTTGTAGCCGCCGAGTTGCTCCTCGACGGTGGTCGGGCCGGGATCGGGCAGTAACCGTCGCATCGGCCGGTCAGCCTAGTGCCGTAGAGGTTTGGATCGCATAGAGGGCCGAACCTCTACGGCGTGAGCTCAGGAGTAGTCGTGCCAGCCGGCGAACTCGCGACCGGCGAACTCCTGCAGGCCGGCGACGTCGGCGCCGAAGCGGCCGCGCAGCGTCTCGAAGAGGTTGTCCGGCAGCTTCGGCTTCGGCGCCGGCGGCTTCTCCGGATCGTGGACGACCTTCTCGACGATCCAGCGCAGCGACTCGGGCAGGCGGTCGAAGTTGCGGTCGAAGGAGCGCAGGCCCGGCAGTTTCACCAGCCTCTCCATCACCTGGTATTTGTCGCCCTGCTTGGCGCTCGACTTCTCCCACTCGCGGTCGAACTGCTCGGAGGTGAAGGTCTCGTCGACGCCGGCGAAGCGGAAGGCCTTGCGCATCGTCTCCTCGCGTTCGCCTTGCAGCTCCTCCTGCGTGATCACCTCGATCTGCTCGCGGTCGAACAGCTCCAGGTAGGGCTGCAGCTGCATCCAGTACAGCGAGCGGTGGATGTAGGAGGAGTCGGGCTCCGACAGGGTCGGGACCAGCTCGCGGGTCTCATAGCCGGCGCCGGTCGCGTGCACCCAGTGCGAGAGGATGCGCTTGATCGGGTCGCGCACCATGTAGAGCAGGCGGGCGTCGGGGCAGTTCTGCTTGATCCGCTGCGGCACGCCCTGGAAGCGGGGCAGGTTGGTGTAGTGGGGGGAAGACTCGCCACGCACCTCGAAGCGGTCGTCGAAGCGGCTCGCGTACCAGTCGAGGCCGAGGTCCCAGTTGAGCTCGGAGACGAAGAAGTTGAGCTCCTTCGGCTTCGACATGTGGATCTGGGGATGCAGGCCGAGGTAGTGGTGGATGCTAGTCGTGCCGCACTTGAGCCCACCGATGATGATCAGGTTGGGCAGCTCGGCATGGCGCTTGCGGCGACGGCGAAAGCGGCTGCCGCGATCGCCCGTGAAGCGCTCGCGGGCGCGGTCGCACATCGCCGCGTCGGCGGGGTCGTGGGGGGCTCCCGGCACGGCCTGGGTGGTCTCGGGCTCTGACACGAGCGGGCTAGTGTAACTGCGATGCCGATCGCCGACTTCGCATCGAGCGCCGAAGCCTTCGGGCGCGCAACGGCGCAGTTCTTCCAGCATCTCTCCGACGTGCGCTGGACGCCGTTCGTCATTGCCCTGCTCTGCCTGGCCGCGATGCAGCTCGCCCGTGCCTGGGCCTGGCGCAACGTCCTCCGCGCGGCCTATCCGGGAGTCCGCATCTCCTTCCTGCAGCTCGCCGCGGCCTACCTGGCGGGGGCGGGGATCAACGCGATCCTCCCCGCCCATGCCGGCGACGCGACGAAGGTTTTCCTCGTCAAGCGGCAGATTCCCGACTCCTCCTACCCGGCGGTCACCTCCTCCTTCCTCGTGCAGACGGTCTTCGACACCAGCATCGGCGTGCTCGTCCTGCTCTACGCGATCGGCCGGGGGCTGCTGCCGAAGCCGCCGAGCCTGCCCGACCTGCCGGCCTTCGAGCTCTCCTTCTGGGCCGAACACCCCCAGGTCTTCCTGATCACGGTGGGCGTCGTCCTGGTGGCGCTCGTGGTCGCCATCTACCTGCTGGCCCACCGGGTGCGGGCCTTCTGGGAGCGCGTCCGGCAGGGGGTCGCGATCCTCACCACCCCCCGCCGCTACCTGCGCCAGGTCGCGGCCTGGCAGGGGCTGGGATGGCTCCTGCGCTTCGCCGCCTTCTGGTTCTTCCTGGAGGCTTTCGGGATCGGCGGCTCGGTGGGCAACGTGATGCTGGTGATGAGCGTGCAGGCGATCGCCAACATCGTCCCCTTCACCCCCGGCGGCGCGGGCGCCCAGCAGGCGCTGCTGGTGGCGACCCTCTCCGGCCCCTCGCGCTCGGCGGTCCTCTCCTTCTCGGTCGGCACCCAGATCGCGATGGCAGCCTGGTCGGTGGTGCTCGGCTTCGCCGCGATGCTGCTCGTCTTCCGCACCACGGATTGGCGCGAGCTGATTCGCCAAGCCGAAGAGGACAGAGACAAGGCTGACGAGGTCCAGGTGTCGCCAGACAAGGACGCAGGGAGAACGGCAAGGAGAGCGCACTCAAGTGCGTGACCCGCAGACGGCCGACCGAGGACGCCGTATGGCGACACCTGGGGCCGTCAGCTCGACCAGCCTGGGTAGAGACCGTGGACCCTCCATCGCCAAGGCGGCTCTTCGTCCGCGGGGAAGTCGTACTGGTCGCGACCGGGCAGGGTCTCGAGCGGCACCAGGTTCGGGTCGTCCTTCAGCAACACACGCACGTGACTCGCGGCCTCGACCTGGGCTTGGCTGGCTCGCCGGACGATCCGTTCCCAGCCGAGGCCGGGGCGGTAGAGCCAGTAGGTCAGCTCGACCCAGCCGAGGCCGCGGCGCCGGTCCTCGAGCTGAGTGAACACGGTCACGCGTCGGTTGGAAGCCGTGACGTGGGGCCCGGCGGCGACGGCGCAGCTCTCGCGGCGGCAGCGGCGGAAGTCGACCGGCATCAGCGGCAGGCCGGCCGGGCCTCTGCGGGCGGCCGGGGCCGGGGCGAGGGCGCGGGCGAGTCGCGCCAACGGCCAGCCGTAGGCCGGGACCAGCGGGTGGTGGTGGCAGGCGTCGGGCAGCCGGGGCGCGCAGGCGAGGCGGCGGGCGATCGTGCCGCCGATGTCGTCGCGCGGGTCGATTTCGCCGCCTGCCTCCAGCGCCGCGATCGCAACCAGGAGCGCCAGCGCGATCAGGGCCGTCAGCCCGGCCTGCTCGACGCTCGCGGTCCCTCTCTGGCTTCGCATCGCGACGACGCTAGGCGGCGCCGGCGCGCGGGTGGCGCGCGAAACGAAACGAGTTCGTGCCCTCGGCCCGGCAGTCTGCTTACATTCCTCCCGTGGAGGGCTTCAACCTCTTTGGCGACCCCGACGAGTTCCGCGCCCGCATGGAGGAGCTCAGCGAGCAGATGCAGTCCTCCCAGCGCGTCGCCTGGGCCGACAACGCGATCAAGCTCGCGGTCGAGCTGACCGTCGCCTCGGTTGGCCAGATGGAGCTCTCCGGCTCGAGCGACGAGCAGGCGATGCAGGCTCGCGACGCGATCCGGGTCCTCTTCCCGGAGGCGGTCACCCTCGTGCGCGAGGCCCGCGAAGGCCTCTCCTAGCCGCGAAGGCCTTTCCTAGAGGAGCTCGAAGCGGAGGGTGATCGCGCCGCCACGTCGCAGGGCTGCGGCGATCAGCTCGAGCGGGACCGCGGCGAGCATCGCCGGGATCGCGACCACGACGGAGATGAGCGCGTCGAGACGGCGCTGCCAGGGCTTCTCGGCCGCGACGGCGGTACCCCGCCCGAGCGCCCCGAGGGCGACGTTGCGGCCGAAGGTGAAGCCGTTGAGGATCGTCTGCCACATCGTCGCGATGCCACTGCCGGCTGCCCAGCGGCTGGATTTGACGACCTGGTCGCGGCGCGCGATCAGGCGGCGCACCGCCTCCGGCGTGAACATGTAATGGCTGCCGCCCTCCAGCCCCGCCCAGCCGGCGCCGCCGATCCAGGCTGAGAAGCCGGCCCGGTTGGCGATCCTCACCGCCTCTTCCTTGCCAAGCCGATCGAGCTCTCGCAGGACCTCCTCGGCGTCTCCGGCTTCGCCGACGACACCCAGCCCGCAGCTCTCGCAGCGGCTGACCGGTCCGGCCAGGCCCGGCCGCCGGTCGATCCAGCCGAAGAGCGGCTCGCCACAGGCGGGGCAGGGGGGGTTCTCGGGACCGGCGCCCGCCTCGAGCGGAACCACTTTTTGACGTGGGGATTCTCCCATTTTATGACAAACTTGAGAAGCGAGAAACCTCAATCTCAAGTTTGTATATATTTGAGGCTGTCGTACACAGATCGCAATTATGTCATTTCCTCTCTTCCATCCAGAAAGCCGAGCCCCACGGCAGTTGGCGCTTTCGCATGCGGAGTTCGACCGGGCCTTTCCTCGGGAGGGGCAGTATGTGGAGCGCAAGAGCGGCTTCGGAAGCCGAGCGCTTCAAGAGGCAGTGGTCGCATTCTCGAACTCCGAAGGCGGCGTGGTCCTGATCGGAGTCGACGACGACGGACGAGTGCTGGGCAAGCAGCTGACGCAAGGCATGGAAGAGTCGATACACCAAGCTGTTGCGACCATCCGGAATCCAGGACGCTACGAAATCAACCAGCTGCTCATCGACGAGACCCCGGTTGTCGTTCTCTCGGTAGAGCGTCGAGTCCAGGGCTTTGCGCAGACCGCAAGCGGCCGCGTCCTTGTCCGTCGGGGGGCGATGAACGTCGCCCTCTTCGACGCCGAGCTGTTCGAATTCATCTCCAGCAGAGCGCTGGAGCGGTTCGAGCTGGAAGACTCCGGCGTCTCCCGCGCCGACGCCGACGCCGCCCTTGTCGCCGAGGTCGCCGGCGCGCTTGATTGGACGGAGGACTCCGAGATCGATGAGCGCTTGCGCGAGCAAGGCTTGCTGCTCCCGGCGGCAGATCGCCTCACGGTCGCTGGCGCTCTGTACCTGCTCCAAAGGCCGGAGGGCGTTCTCGCGAAGGCGTTCATCGAGCTGCGCCGGTATCCGGACAGCGAGAGCGTCGACCCGGACAAGCGAACTGAGGTCTGCGGTCCGATCCATCATCAGGTGGCGGAGGCGACCGAGCAGGTCATGCAGGAGCTGGGCTCGGAGGTCGTGGTTCTTGGCCTTAGGCGGCACGATCTGCCGCGGTTGCCGCGTGTCGTTGTTCGCGAGGCCCTGGCGAACGCGGTCGTGCACCGTTCCTACGAGAGCAGTGGCACCGCAATCAGGGTTGACCTTCGGCCGGGCGCCGTCACCGTCTGCTCTCCGGGCTCGTTGCCCGCGCCCGTCACGGTTGACAACATCCGCGACGCTCAGTCCTCTCGCAACCCGAGGCTCATCGCGCTGATGCGCCGCTTCCGACTCGCGGAGGACGCCGGACGGGGAGTCGATGTCATGCAGGACTCGATGATGGAGGAGCTCCTCGATCCGCCGGCGTTCGCCGATTCCGGGCACTCGGTTGAGGTTGCCCTGCCTGTGCGGGGCGGTGTCACGACTGCCGAGCGGGCCTGGGTGCGCGAGATCGAGGCTCGCGGTGAGATAGAGCCCGTTGATCGCATCCTCCTCGTTCATGCGGCAAGGGGGGAGGAGCTCACCAACGCCCGGGTGAGGGAGATCGCTCACGTAGATCGCTTTGCCGCAACGCAGGCGTTGCGGCGCCTCCGCGACACGGGCTTTCTCAGCCAGCGGGGTAAGCGCGGCGGCGCGGTATATGAGTTGCGAGGGGGCCTGGAACCGCCCGCCGGCCTTCGCCTCGACAGGAGTGAACTCAAAGACCTCGTATACGAAATGGCCAGCGAGCAGTCGCTGCAGAACGCAGACGTACGGGCGAGGACGGGCTTGGATCGACTCGACGCGCTCACTCTGCTGAACGAGCTCGTCGCGGAGGGCCGCCTGGCGCGCGTCGGCCAACGCCGCGGCAGTCGCTACGTGAGGGTGGACGGCGACTTGGGGTGACGCTCGCGCCGCACCCTGGGTAGCGTACGGGGCGTGAAGCTCAGCCAGATCATGACCGCCGGCGTCGTCACCTCTCCGCCGCAGGCGAGCGCGGTCTCGGTCGCCCGTCAGATGCGCGACAACCGGGTCGGCTCGGTGGTCGTCGTCGACCCGGCCGGCACCCCGATCGCGATGATCACCGACCGCGATATCGCCGTGCGCGTCTTCGCCGAGGGCGTCGACCCCGCGGCGACGGTGGGCGAGCACGCGTCGCGGCCGCTGATCTGCGGCGAGCCGGAGATGGAGCTCGACGAGGCGGCGGCCTTGATGGTCCAGCACCGGGTGCGCCGCCTGCCGGTGGTCGAGGGCGATGACCTCGCGGGGATCGTCACCCTCGACGACATCGCGGTGCGGACCGGCAACCTCGAGGTCGCCCAGCGGATGACCGCCGAGGTGATCGAGGGCGCCCTGCCTCAGTTCTACTTCCACGAGCGGGGCTGAGCGGAGCTTGAGCAGAGCGGCGATTCTCGACTGGGAGCGGCGCTGGGCGCGACCGGTCGCGGTGGCGACCCTGCTCTCGATCGTGCTGATCGTCGCGGCGATCATCGTCGCCAGCCAGGGGGTCGGCGGCGGCGATGGGGAATCGGAGTTGCTGCGCAACGTCCAGGCCCATCGCAGCGACCAGATGATCTCCAGCATCCTGCAGGCGGTCGGCGTCAGCCTGCTTGCCGCGCCCCTCTACTACCTCTTCCGCGCGGCCAGGGCGCGCAGCGAGCAGATGCGGGGGCAGCTCGTCGGGGTGGTCGTCGCCGCCCCGCTATTCCTCGGTGTGCTGGCGATCCTCAGCGGCCTCTCGACCCTGCACGCGGCGTCGGAATTCGTCAACAACGAAATCCCGCACATGACGGCGAAGGGCATCGCCCTGGGAAGCGACAAGGCCAACGAAGCCGCCAACGACGCGATCACCGAAGCGCCGCTGCGCCCGCTCGCCGCCGGCTTCGGCCTCGGCGGTCAGATCGGCTTTCTCGTTGCGATGATCTACACCGCCCTCTACGCGATGCGGACCGGCCTGCTGACCCGCTTCTGGGGCTCCCTCGGCATCGCCCTCGGGGCCGTCTCCTTCATCTTCTTCCAGTTCACCCTCCTCTGGTTCATCTACGTCGCCTTCCTCCTCCTCGGCCTGATCCCCGGCGACAAACCGCCCGCCTGGAGCTCCGGTGAAGCCGAGCCCTGGCCCAGCCCGGGGGAGAAGGCAGCTGCCACCCACTTCGGATCCGACGACCCCGATGACCCGGCTGACTAGGGGCGGCCGGCAGCGGCCCGCTTGCGCTGGGTGCGGATCTCGCTGAGGATGCGCTCCAGGCGGGGCTCCCGGGAGGTGTCGACGTGGCTCATCGCCGCCGCGACCGCCGGGTGCACCGCGGCGATCCGCTCGTGCATCGCCTGGGCGACGGCGCGGTAGGCGGGGTGGCCCTCGCGGCCTGAGCGCAGCTCGATCAGGTGCATCGCCTCGCGTGCGTTGAGGTCGAGCACGTAGCGGATGCGGTAGGCGAGGCAGAGGGCGTAGTGCGCCTGCTCGGCGAGGCCGGCGTCGCGCAGGCGCTCGTACTCGCCGCGGGAGACCTCGAGCGCGCGTTCGAACTCCCCGCCCACGCCCGCTTCGCGAACCTCGTCGGGGACGCCGGCGCCGAGATCGGGGCTCAACCGCTGCCACTGGCAGGTGAGCATGCGGTGGCGCTGCAGGTCGCGGAAGGCGCCGTAGTCGGAGACGACCTCGAAGCGGTAGCGCAACGCCTCGAAGCCGCGGCCCGGGCGGTGGCGGCGGTTGGGGCGCTCGCCGACGAGCGCGCCGAGCAGCTCCGCGCGCTCGTCGCGGTCGAGCACGTCGACGCGGTTGCGGATCTCGGTCTCCGAGGTCGAGGCCGACTCGAACAGGCAGGCGGCGAGCAGGTCCTCTTCGCTGCCGTCGACGTGGACCAGCTCGACCGAGGGAGTGTCGCCGCCGGCGTCACGGCGGTCGAGCCCGAGTCGGGCCACCCAGCCCTCGGTCGCCTCGCGCCGCTCCTCCAGGTAGGTGACCCACTCGCCGCCGCGGTCGGGGCGCTCGACCCGTGAGACGAAGCTCGGCATGGTCTGCTTCAGCTCGGCGAGGATCATCCCGCCGTACTCGCGCGCCTCGGGCAGGGGGGATGACATCAGCCTCAGCAGCAGCTGCTCGTAGGCCTGTCCGGTGGCGTAGATGCCGACGTGGCTCAACGTCGCGGCCGGCAGCAGCCCGCGCAGGAGATCCAGCGCCTTGGCGCGGATCGAGCGCCGCCAGGGCCCCTCCGGCTCGCCCTCGCCGCGCGGCCAGCGCTCCGCCGCCCACCCCTCGACCTCGGCCAAGGAGCGCGAGTAGATCGCGAAGAGCTCGTCCATCGCCGCGGCGAACTCCGGCCCGAGCTCCTCGTCGCCGTAGTAGCGGTAGCCGCCGCCGGGCAGCTGCCGGTCGTAGGGGATATAGCGGGTCGATTGCTCGAGATAGGCGGCGAGGCGGCCCCGCTGCAGGACCTTGGTGAGCACGTTGGAGACCCACTCGCAGGCGATGTGGGCGCCGCCGAGCTGGGCGATCGAGTCGTCGCCGTAGCCGGCGAAGATCCGCTCGTACAGTTCCGCCGCACGCTTTCCCTCGTCCCCGTCGAACGGCCGCGCCCCGTCCGGCAGGTCGCCCGCGAACTCGTCGAGGAAGAGCCGGCGAACCGTCCCCGAATAGCGTGAATAGCGGGCAAAAAGCGCCCCTTTTACGGTCTCCGGCAGGTTGACCAGGGCGAACACGGGCAGGTCGAGATTGGTGAAGTGGGGAGCCAGCAGCTCTCGCTCGGTGGCGGTGAAGTCCTCGACCGGGTAGCGCACCGGCGCATCGTAGCTGCGCCCTCCGACGCGGCTCGCCTAGCTCGCCGGCGCGGGAGGAGCCGCCATCAGCTCGACGAGGTGCCCCCCGGGCGCGGCCGCCTTCGCGCGCGGGACGCCCCAGTGCTCGCGGCCGGGCTGCACCTCGAAGCCGCCCTCGCGCAGGCGCTCGACGGTCCGCTCGAAGTCCCCGACGACGACCGCGGCGTGCCCGTGCGGCGGGACGACCGGCGAGTCGTTGCGTTCGAGGTGGATCTGGGTCCCCTCACGTTCCATCCAGGTGAAGGTCTCGGCGAGCGCGGCAGGGGGCGGGACACGTGCGAATCCGAGCAGCTCCCAGAACGCGACCGAGCGCTCGATCTCACCCGGCGATACCTCGAGGGTCACGTGCTGAAGCACCGACTCAGCATAGGCAGCCGAGACTGCATCGAGCGTCGAATAGCGACGCTAGATGCGCTCTCGAGCTCAAAAGATGAGGGCGGCGGCGAGTGAGGCGGCGACGACGATCGCGGTCGACCAGGTGACGGCCTCGGCGGTGATCTCCATGTCGAGGCCGTAGGCGTGGGCGACGACCAGCGAGTTGATCCCGGACGGCATCGCGGAGAGCAGTCGGTAGGGGGCGGGGAGGTGGATCAACGGCGCCGCGAGCAACGTCAGCAGCGCCGGCACGAGCAGCAGGCGGGCCGCGAGCGCGAGCGCGACCGGGCTGGTCATCTTGGGCGGCATCGGCAGATCGCCGTGCTCGGCGTTCTCGGCCAGCGTCGCGCCGACGGCGAAGAAGCCGAGCGGCAGGATCGCGACGATCAGCGCCTGGGAGGCGTCGACGAGCACCGGCGGCGCCAAGGCGCTGGGCGCCAGCAGGCCGGCGATCGCCGCGTAGAGCGGCGGGTTGCGGGTGAAGAAGGCACGCAGGCGCTCGCCCGCCCCTTCGCCGGCCTTCGTCCCGAGTGCCGCGCCGACGGCGAAGGCGCCGAGCAGCAGCGACGGCCCGGTGACGAGGACGTCGTAGAGGACGGCGGTGGGGAGCTGGTCGCGCCCCAGCAGGGCCACGGCCAGCGGGTAGCCGAGGTAGCCGGTGTTGACGCTGAGCACGGCGCAGACGACGGCGCCGGTCCGCGGGCGCGAAAGGCGCAGGACGCGGCTGGCGAGCAGGTAGGCGACCGTCGCTCCCAGCGCCGACGCCACCAGGCCGAGCAGCAAGCCGACCCCGTGGCTCAGATCGAGGTTGGTCGAGGCGATGTTGAAGAAGATCACCGGCGGCAGCAGCACGTAGAGCATCAGCGTCAGCGAGCGCCGCGCCGCCAGGGCGGCGGCCCGCGGTTTGCGCCGCTCCGCCCAGACGCCGACGGCAACCGAGGCCGCGGTCGCCGCGGCTATCAGGACGACACCCATGCCGGAGACCCTTTCAGTCCGCGAGGGCCGCTCAGAACAAAGCGGTGCCGGCGTGCTGGGCGAACTCGACCAAAGGCTGGGGAATGACGCCGAAGAAGACGGCGCCGGCGGCGGCGAGCAGCGCCGGAGCGACGAGATACAGGCTGGTGCCGGCTCTCGCGTCGATTGGGTCGGCTTCCGGGGAGGCGCCGGCGATCGCGGGGGCCGTTCCGGCGGCCTCGTCACTCGGGCGCATCCACATCGCCGCCACCACGCGCAGGTAGTAGGCGAGCGAGATCATCGAGCCGACGGCGATGAAGACGGCGAGCCAGGTGTAATCGCCTTCGACCAGGGCCTCGATCAGGTAGAGCTTGCCGATGAAGCCGACCGTCGCCGGCATCCCGGCCAACGCCAGCATCGAGATCGTCAGCGGCCAGGCCAGCAGCGGCCGCTCGGCGCCGAGCCCGCGCACGGCGCGGATGTCGTCTCCGTAGGCGGTCTCGCGCTCGCGCGCGACGATCGCGCTGAAGGCGGCGAGGTTCATGAACAGGTAGCCGGCGAGGTAGAAGACGATCGCGTTGACCCCGGCCTGGCTGGCGACGACGAGGCCGCCGAGGATGTAGCCGGCCTGGGCGACGCCCGAGTAGCCGAGCAGGCGCTTCAGCGAGCTCTGGCCGAGCGCGCCGACATTGCCGATCACGATGCTCACCGCGGCGAGCACGGCGAGCGCCGGCTGCCAGTCGCCCGCCTCGCCCGCCAGCGCGACGTCGAAAAAGCGGATGAAGACGGCGAAGGCCGCCGCCTTGGTCGCCACGGCCATGAACGAGGTGATCGGCGTCGGCGCGCCCTCGTAGACGTCCGGAGTCCATTGGTGGAAGGGCGCGATCGAGGTCTTGAAGGCGAGGCCGACGGCGACCATGCCGATGCCGACCAGGACAAGCGGATCGCCGAGCAGGCCGGCGTGGCCGATGCCCTCGGAGATGCCGAGGAAGTCGGTCGAGCCGGAGCCGCCGTAGAGGAAGGCCATCCCGTAGAGCAGCGTCGCCGAGCCGAGCGAGCCGACGATCAGGTACTTGAGGCCGGACTCGAGCGATTTCTCGCGGATCATGTTGGTGGCGCAGAGGATGTAGAGGGGAATCGAGAGGGTCTCGATCGCGACGAAGAAGGTGACCAGGTTCTGCGCCTGCGCCAGCATCGTCATGCCGAGCACCGAGCCCAGCAGCAGCGCGTGGTACTCGCCGCCGCCCGCCTGCTCGGCGGCCGGCTCGCGGATCGAGAGGAAGACGGCGAAGGCGGCGGCGGCGATCGCGATCAGCGAGATCGAGATCGCCAGGTCGTCGAGTCGCAGCGCTCCGGAGACGAGGTTGACCGGGTCGTCCCAGCGCCAGATCAAGAGGCCGGCCGTGGTCGCCAGCGCCACCAACGTCAGGGCGGTGGAGCTCTGGGCCGCCATCCGGCTCGAACCTCTGCTGCGCCCGAGGAGGGGGCCGAGGAGCACGACGCAGATGCCCGCCGTCAGCGCGATCAGCGGCGAGAGCGAGGCGTAGTCCATGTCGGGAGCGTGGAAGACGTCAGCCGGCATCTGCTCTGCTCCCGCGCGGGTCTGAGGAATCGGATATGGACAGACCCGCGCTCCCGCGTCCGCGATGCCGGGCGAGGGTCCCTTCGACCGGGGACTTCACCGCTCCGACCGATTTCTGCACGGCGGGGTCGGTGCGGTGGAGGATCAGCTGCGGATAGAGCGCCAGGCCGACGATGCAGAGCACCAGCGGCGCCAGCACGAGGCCGTCGCGCAGGCCGAGCTCGCGCGAGGCGATCCCCTCCGGCCTGCGGTTGTGCATCGTGCGTTGGTAGAGGCGCAGGGCGTAGTAGGCCGACATCGCGACGCCTGAGATCGCGACGAAGGCGAAGATGATCTTCGCCTGGAAGAGGCCGTTGAGGATGTAGAACTCGCCGACGAAGTTGGCCGAGCCGGGCATCGCCAGGGTCGCCAGGGTGACGATCAGGAAGAGCGCCGCCAGCACGGGGGCGCGCAGCGCCATACCGCCCATCTCGCGCAGGTCCTCGGTGCCGCTGCGCTCGACGAGGATCGCGACGATGATGAAGAGCGGCGCGACGACGAGGCCGTGGTTGACCATCTGCAGCACCGCTCCGTCGCCGCCGTCGCCGCGCAGGGCGAAGATGCCGGCGGTGATGAAGCCGAGCTGGGCGACTGAGGAGTAGCCGCCGACGAGCCGGATGTTGGTCTGGGTGAAGGCCATCACCGAGCCGTAGAGGATCGAGGCCAGGGCGATCAGGAGCACCACGGTCTGGAACTGCACGGTCGCGGCGGGGAAGAGCGGCAGGACGACGCGCAGGAAGCCGTAGGCGCCGACCTTGGCGAGCACGCCGGAGAAGACCGCCAGCACCGGCAGCGGCGCCGCCCGGTAGGCGTCGGGCATCCAGCCGTGCAGGAGGAAGGCCGGCATCTTGACCAGGAAGGCGGCGGCGAAGAACCAGAAGATCCAGCGCTGGCTGCCGTCGGCGATCGGGTGCTTGGCCAGTTCGGCGATCGAGAAGGTGAGGTGGCCGCCGTGCTGGGAGGCGATGATCGCGGTCGCGATCGCCCCGACCAGCATCAAGAGCGAGCCGACCAGCGTGTAGACGAGCATCTTCAGCGTCGCCGCAGCGGCGGTCGGGCCGTCCTCGCGGTCCGTCCCCCAGGCGCCGAAGAGGAAGTAGAACGGGATCAGCATCAGGTCGAAGAAGAGGACGAAGAGCAGCAGGTCCTGGGCGACGAAGGCGCCCAGGGTCGCGGTCTCGCCGAGCAGCATCATCAGGAAGAAGAGCTGCGGGCGCTCCTGCTCGCGGAAGGCGGCGAAGGCCGTGCCGCCGAGCCAGAGCAGCGCGGTCAGCACGACGAGGAAGACGTTGAGCCCGTCGATGCCGAGGCTGTAGTCGACGCCGAGGCCGGGGATCCAGTTGACGTCGACCGTGTCCTGGAGGCCGGCCGCGGAGTCGAATCCGGCGAGCAGGGCGACCGCGATGCCAAGCGTCACCAGCGTGCCCAGCGTCGCCCACCAGCCGGTCAGCCGCTTGGGCAGGACGAGGCCGAGGAGGCCGAAGGCGAGCGGGATCCAGAGCAGCAGGTCGATCATGAGCTGCTCAGCAGGAAGTAGAGGGCGAGACCGGCGAAGCCGGCGAGCAGGAGCAGCGCGTAGCTGCGCACGAAGCCGCTCTGGACGATGCGGACGATGCCGCCGGCGCCGCCGATCGCGTCGCGGGTTCCGGCGACGAGGCCGTCGACGACGAAGCGCTCGAAGACGTCGTTGGCGAAGCGGCCTATGGCGAGCGCCGGTCGCACGACGACCAGGTCGATCGCCTCGTCGAAGTACCACTTGTTGAAGAGGAAGGCGTGGACGGCGGAGAGGCGCCGCTGCAGGGCGGCAGGCGCGTCCGGGCGGAGCACGTAGAGCAAGTAGGCGACGCCGATGCCGGCAAGCGAGATCGCGGCGCCGATGCCGAGGCCGATCCAGCTCCAGCTGGTCGAGGGGTGGATCGCCGCCAGCGGCGAGTCGGCGAAGACCGGGTCGAGGAAGTTGGCGATCACGTTGTCGACGCCCGGTACCTGGATCAGCCCGCCGAAGAGCGCGAGGAAGGCGAGCACCGCCATCGCGACCCGCATCGAGGCCGAGTGCTCGGCGATGTGGTGCTCGGCCCCGGGGAAGCCGACGTCGGTGTCCTCCTGCTCGCCGGTGGCCGGGTTGCGCGGCGCCGCATGGGCGACGTGGCCGGTGTCGATCAGCTCCTGCGCCTCCCTGCAGGGCCGTCCGGGCAGGACGCGGAAGATCAGCCGGAAGGTGTAGATCGCGGTGAGGAAGGCGCCGAGGTAGCCGAGCACGGTGAAGATCAGGTACATGCCGCCGCGCGCCCCCGCGTAGGCGAGGATCTCGTCCTTGGAGAAGAAGCCCGAGGTGAGCGGGAAGGCGGCGAGGGCGAGGCCGCCGCAGAGCATCGTGACCGAGGTGAAGCGCATCGCCCTGCCGAAGCCGCTCATCTTGTCGATGTTCTGCTCGTTCGCCATCGCGGCGATGATCGAGCCGGCCGCCATGAAGAGCAGCGCCTTGAAGAAGGCGTGGGTCATCAGGTGGAACATCCCGGCGCCGTAGGCGCCGATCGAGACGCCGACCACCATGTAGCCGATCTGGCTCATCGTCGAGTAGGCGATCGCCCGCTTCAGGTCGGTCATCACGAGGGCGATCGTCGCCGCCACGAGCAGGGTCGCCAGCCCGACGAAGGCGGCGATGTCGGCGGCGGTCGGAGCGAGGACGAAGAGGATGTGGGTGCGGGCGATCAGGTAGACGCCGGCGGTCACCATCGTCGCGGCGTGGATCAGCGAGGAGACGGGGGTCGGGCCCTCCATCGCGTCGGGCAGCCAGGTGTGGAGGGGCAGCTGGGCGGACTTGGCGAAGGCGCCGAGGAGGAGCAGCAGGCAGATCGCCGTGACCGTCCATTCGTTGGTCGTGAAGACGTGCGGCGCCCGGGCGAAGACCGTGCCGTAGTCGAAGCTGCCGATCTCGCGGAAGATCAGGAAGGCCGCGAGGACGAGGCCGATGTCGCCGACGACGTTGATCACGAAGGCCTTCATCCCGGCCCTGGTCGCGGTGGTCCGCCGGTACCAGAAGCTGATCAGCGCGTAGGAGGCGAAGCCGACGAAGGCCCAGCCGACGATCAGGAGGACGAAGTTGCCGGCGAGGACCAGCAGCAGCATCGAGAAGACGAAGAAGTTGAGGTAGCTGAAGAAGCGGTGGTAGCCCTCGTCGGAGCGCATGTAGCCGACCGAGTAGAGGTGGATCAGGGTCGAGACCCCGGTCACGACCAGCAGCATGAAGACGGAGAGCTGGTCGACGTAGATGCCGAGCTTGATGTCGAGCCCGGCGGCGCCGGCGTAGGTCCACAGCGAGGATGCGTGGTGGCGGGCGTCGGCGCCCTCGCCGAGCAGGTTGAGCAGGGCGCCGACCGCGCAGACGAACGCGAGGCCGATCGCGGCCGTGCCGATCGTCCCGGCGACGCGGGCGGGCAGCACCCGGAAGCCGAGCGCGACGACGATCGAGCCGAGCAGCGGCAGCAGCAGGGCCAGCCAGGCCCAGGAAACGGCGCTCATCCGCGCAGCTCCCTCAGCTCGTCGATGTCGAGCGGCAGCCTGCGGCGGAAGATCGCGACGATCAGGCCGAGGCCGACGACGACCTCGCAGGCCGCGATCACCATCACCACGAGGGCGAATACCTGACCCTGCTGGTTGCCGACCATGCGGCTGAAGGCGACCAGGGCGAGGTTGCCGGCGTTCAGCATCAGCTCGAGGCAGAGCAGGATCACGACCGGGCTGCGGCGGATCAGGATGCCCATCGCGCCGGTGGCGAAGAGCAGGGCCGACAGGACCACGTACCACTCGATGCTCATGACGGGGCACCGCCAGCGTGGGCGGGGGCGGCGAGGGGGTCCTCAGAACGCTCGGCGGGAGCCTCGCTTGAGTGTTCTGAGGACCCCCTCGCCGCCCCCTCGCCGGGATCGCGGCGCGCCGCCAGCACGATCGCGCCGACCGCCGCGAGCATCAGGAGCATGGAGGAGGCCTCGAAGGGGATCAGGAACTTTTCGAGCAGCAAATATCCGATTGCGGCGGGGTCGCCGAAGCCGGGGTTGACGTGGGGGCCGTCGTGGCCGAGCGCCAGCAGCGAGGAGGAGAGGACGGCGACGGCGAGCTCGACGAAGAGGGCGATGCCGAGCAGGGGGGCGAGGAAGCGCTGACCGGGGATCGGCTCCCAGGCCGACTCGGTGCCGCCGCCGACGTAGGCGACGACGAAGACGTAGAGGACCATCACCGCGCCGGCGTAGACGACGACCTGGGCGGCGGCGACGAAGGCCGCGGTGAGCAGCAGGAAGAGGACGGCGAGCGAGAAGAGGTGGGCGATCAGCGCCAGCACGCCGTAGAAGGGGTTGCGCAGGGCGATCACGCCGATCGCGCCGCCGAGGGCGCCGATCGCGGCGATGAAGAAGAGGACCGCTTCCACTACTCCCCCTCGGCTTTCAGCGGCGTGCGCTCGAGCGGCTCGGCGAGCAGCATCTCCTTGGTGAAGATCAGGTTCTCGCGGTCGTAGTCGGCCATCTCGTAGTCGTGGCCCATCGTGATCGCGTCGAAGGGACAGGCGATCTCGCAGTAGCCGCAGAAGATGCAGCGCGAGAGGTTGATCTCGTAGACGGCGGCGTAGCGCTCGCCGGCCGAGACCCGTTCGCCGGGGATGTTCTCGGCGGCGACGACGCGGATGCAGTCGGCCGGACAGGCGGCGGCGCAGAGCGAGCAGCCGACGCATTTCTCCAACCCGGTGTCCTCGAACTTGTGCAGCTTGTGGCGGCCGCGGAAGCGCGGGTAGACCGGCGTCTTCTGCTCGGGGTACTGGATCGTCATCGGCCCCTCGATCAGCCGCGCCATCGTCGTCTTCAGCCCGCGCAGGGTCTCGCCGAAGGCGCGGTAGGCGCCGCCGGCGCCGCCCGGCTCGGGGCCGCGCTGGACCTCGACCACGTCCTGGTCCTTCAAATACGGGAACTCAGCCACGCGACACCCTCCCTTCGGGCGCGTTTGTCGGATATAGCGCGACAAACGCGCCCGGCGCCATCACGTGACCACCACCAGGACCGCGGTGACGAGGACGTTGAGCGTCGCCAGCGGCAGCAGCACCTTCCAGCCGAAGCTCATCAGCTGGTCGTAGCGCAGCCGCGGCAACGTCGCCCGCACCCAGATGAAGAAGAAGACGAGGGCGAACATCTTCAGCAGCATCCAGATCGGGTCGAGCCAGCCCGGGCCGGGCCCCATCCAGCCGCCCAGGAACATCGCCACCGCGACCCCGCAGACGACGATGATCTCCAGGTACTCGACCATCAGGAAGCTGCCGAAGCGCATGCCGCCGTACTCGGTCATGAAGCCCTGGACGAGTTCGGCGTCTGCCTCGGGCATGTCGAACGGGGTGCGATTGGTCTCGGCGAAGCCGGCGAGCATGAAGATCAGGAAGCCGACGATCTGCGGCACGACGAACCAGATGTGGCCCTGGGCGCGGACGATGTCGACGAGCGAGAGCGAACCGCCCATGATGATCGCGCCGAGCAGGGCCAGGCCCATCGCGACCTCGTAGGAGATCAGCTGCGCGGCGCCCCGCATCGCCCCCAGCAGGCTGTACTTCGAGCCCGAGGACCAGCCGCCGAGCAGGATGCCGTAGAAGCTAATCGAGCCGACGGCGAAGAAGTAGAGGATGCCGATCGGCACGTCGATGCCATAGAGGCCGACGCCGCCCTGCACGTCCCCCCAGGGGATGATCGCCAGCGCCATCACGCCGGAGAGGACGGGCAGCAACGGCCCCGCCACGTAGAGCATCGGGATCGCGTTGGCCGGGCGGAAGCCCTGCTTGCTGATCAGTTTGAAGAGGTCGGCGAGCGGCTGCAGCAGGCCGAAGGGGCCGACCCGGTTGGGCCCGTAGCGGTGCTGGAAGCGGCCGATCAGCTTGCGCTCGACGACCGTCATCACCGGCACGATGCCGAAGATCACGGCGAAGATCACGATCGACTTGACGATCATGATCCAGGTCGCTTCGACGAACTGGGTGTCGGCGAGCGGCAGCATCAGCCGGCAGTCTTCTCGATCGTCACCGCTACCGGCGAGCCGTTCAGCAGGCCGTTGGCGTTGCCCTCGGCGGTGCCCTCGATCAGGAAGCAGACGCCTGACTCGATCCGCTCGCGGATCACCACGCTGGCTTGGACGCTGCTTCCGTTCTGGGCGACCTGCACCGTGTCGCCACTCTTCAGCTCCAAGCTCTCGGCGTCGGCTGGGGACAGCTCCACCCGTTGCTGCGGGCGCAGGAACTTCAGCGGCGGATTGAGCTCGGTGATCGGGCCCGCCCACAAATCCCGGTAGGTGCCCAGGACGAGCGATCCGGGCTCGCTCGGCTCGCCTTCGCGAGGAGTTCCGATCGACCCCGGATCGCTCGTCCCTTGAACGCCCTCGCGGGCCACGGGGGATGACTCACCAGGAACTCCTCGCGAACGCGATCCTGGGGAGTCATCCCCCGTGGCCCGCGGGAGCTTCGAAGAGGCCGGTCGGTCTTGCCAGCGAACTCCGCGGCCGGCGATCTCGGCGTCGGTGATGCCGTCGTAGAACGGAACGGCTTCGGTAAGAGCGGCGAAGGCTGACGGCTGGGAAGTGATGCCGGTGTCGTGGCCGAGAGCCAGTGAGAGCTCTGCGAGGACGCCCCAGTTGGGGCGGATGTCCCCGGGCCGGCCGGCGCTGGGGCGGACGCGCTGCAGGCGACCGTCGGGGTGGGTGACGGTGCCGTCTTTCTCGGCGTGGGTCTCCAGGGGGAAGACCACATCCGCCATGGCCGTAGTGGCGTTCTCGAAGGTCGAGAAGACGACCAGGTGGTCGGCCGCGGCGAGGGACCGTTGCCACGCCGCCGTGTCCGGGAAGTCGCGCAGGGGGTCGACGCCGAAGAGGAGCAGGGTCTCGAGCTCGCCGGACTCGAGCGCTTGGCGAATTTCCTCGGTCCCTTTGCCAGTGGTGAGCGCTGCGCTTGCCCCGGATGGCCTGGTTGATGCAGCGCTCGTCAGCCCCGGCCCGGCGTCGGGTAGGCAGCCGGCCTCGCGCAGGCCGCGGGCGTTGGTCAGCTCGGGGATCTCGAGCAGGCCCGAGCCTTCCTTGCCGGCCAGGTCGAGGGCGGCGGCGAGGTCGAGCAGGGCTTCGGCGGCGGCCTCGCCCTCGCGGCAGATGCGCTCGCCCCAGATGACGACGACGCGCTCGGCGTCCTTCAGCACGTCGGCCACCTCGGCGGCTCGTTCTCCCGCGGTGGACTTTGTACGTGCTGGGGCGCGCTCAAAGTCCACAGCGCCGCCGAGCGCTCCTGCCAGGGCGGCGAGGAGCTCGGTCGCGCCGCCTGGTGCGTAGCGGGCGACGGCCGCGGCGCCGCCGTCGAGGGTCGTCGGGCGGTCGGTCGCGACGACCAGCTTGGCGCCGTTGCGCCGCATCGCCTTGCGGATCCTCAGGTCGAGGATCGGCGAGCTGTGCAGGGGGTCGGAGCCGACGAGCAGGATCGCCCCGGCGTCGTCGATGTCGCGCACGCGGGCCGAGAGCTCGGGCTGGGCGAGGCGCAGGAGCGTGTCCCGGCCCGGCCCGTGCGAGAGGCGCGAGTCGACGTGCGGCGAGCCGAGCGCCTCGCGCAAGATGCGCTGGACGAGGTAGCCCTCCTCGTTGGAGGCGTCGCCGACGATTGCCGCGACCTTGCTGGGCGTATCCGAGATCGACCCACCTCTGGGGGGGTCAATCTCGGATACGCCGGCTCGCAGTGTGGTGGCGGCTTTGGCGATCGCCTCGTCCCACTCAGCCGGTCCGCTGCGCAGGCGCGGCGCCGTCACCCGCTCCTCGGCGGCGAACATCTCGAAGCCGTAGCGGCCGCGGTCGCAGAGCCAGCCGTCGTCGACGTCCGGGTTGTCACGGGCGATCACCCGTTTCACCTGCTCGTCGCGGACCGTGAAGCTGACGTTGCACTGGCTCGGGCAGAGCGTGCAGACCGAGCCGGCCTGCTCGATGTCCCAGGGCCGGGCGCGGAAGCGATAGGTGTAGTTGGTCAGCGCGCCGACCGGGCAGAGGTCGGTGATGTTGCCGTGGAAGGGGTCGACGTAGGGGCGGTCGTCGAAGGTGCCGACGAAGGTGCGATCGCCGCGCTCCAGCAGCTGCAGCTGGGAGTCCTCGCTGACCTCCTGGCTGAAGCGCACGCAGCGATAGCAGAGGATGCAGCGCTCGCGGTCGATCGCGACCAGCGGCGATAGCTCGACCGGCTTCTCGAAGTGGCGCTTTTCGTCGGTGAAGCGCGTCTTGCCGGGTCCCCAGCCCTGCGTGATGTCCTGCAGCGGGCACTCGCCGCCTTTGTCGCAGACCGGGCAGTCGAGCGGGTGGTTGACGAGCAGGAACTCGACCACGGCGCTCTGCGCGTGCTTGACCTGCTCGGTGCGGGTGTGGACGATCATGCCGTCTCGTACCGGGGTCGAGCAGGAGGTCTGCAGTTTGGGGATCCCCTCGATCTCGACCAGGCACATGCGGCAGGCGCCGACCGGGTCGCCGAGCTTGGGCTCGTAACAGAAGACCGGGATCTCGACGTCACCGCGCTTGGCGGCGTCGTGCAGCATCTCGCCCTCGGTCGCGGCGACCTCGCGGCCGTCGATCACGATCGTCACCGCGCGGCTCACGTCGCCGCCCCCAACGTCTCGGGCGCGCCCTGGACGGCGGCGATCCGCTCGCTGGCCTCGTCCATCACCCGTTCGAACTCGGGCCGGAACTTCCTCACCATCGCGCTCACCGGCATCGCCATCGAGTCGCCTAGCACGCAGAGGCAGTGGCCCATGATGTTCTCCTGGACCGAGCTGATGATGTCGAGATCCATCGGCGTCGCCTCGCCGCGCACGACCCTTTCGAGCATCTTCACCGTCCAGTTGGTGCCCTCGCGGCAGGGAGTGCACTTGCCGCACGACTCGTGGTGGTAGAAGCGCGCCGTGCGCAGCGCCATGTGCGGGATCGAGACGCTGTCGTCGGCGACGATGATCGAGCCCGAGCCGAGCATCGAGCCGGCCTCGGCCATCGCCTCGAAGGAGTAGGGGAGGTGGAGCCCCTCCTCCGCCGTGAGCACCGGCGAGGAGGAGCCGCCCGGGTAGATGGCCTTGACCTCACGCCCCTCCAACGGGCCGCCGGCGAGGTCGTAGATCAGCTCGCGGGTCGGAATCCCCAGCTCGACCTCGTAGTTGCCCGGCCGGCGCACGCCGCCGGAGACGGAGACGACCTTGGTCCCCGGCGACTGCTCGGTGCCGAACCCTTTGAACCACTCGGCGCCGTGGGCGACGATGCGCGGCACGTTGGACAGGGTCTCGACGTTGTTGATCAGCGTCGGCCCGCCGTAGAGGCCCTGCACCGCCGGGAAGGGGGGCTTCAGCCGCGGGTTGCCGCGCTTGCCCTCGAGCGCGTCGAGCAGCGCCGTCTCCTCGCCGCAGATGTAGGCGCCTGCGCCGCGGTGGACGATCAGCTCGAGGTTGCGGTGCGAGCCGAGGATGTCGGTGCCCAGATAGCCGCCCTCGTACGCTTCGGCGACGGCGGCGTCGAGGATGTCGGCCTGGGCGTCGTACTCGCCGCGGATGAAGATGAAGGCGTGGCCGGCGCCCGCGGCGATCGCCGCGATCGCGATTCCCTCGACCAGCTGGTGGGGGTTGCGCTGCATCAGCTCGCGGTCCTTGAAGGCGCCGGGCTCGGACTCGTCGGCGTTGCAGCAGAGGTACTTGGCCATCTCGCCGCGCGGCAGGAAGGAGGCCTTTTTGCCCATCGAGAAGCCGGCGCCACCGCGGCCGCGCAGGCCGGAGTCTTCGAGCTCCTTGAGGATTTCCTCGGCCTCCATCTCGCGGTACGCCTTCTCCAGGGTGGCGTAGCCGCCGTAGCCCTTGTAGCCGTCGAGCGTGCGCAGCTGAGGGTCCTCGGCGTGCTCGAGCAGGACGCGCGTCTCAGGCATCGCGGCTTCCCTCCCCGCCCGCGGCGTCGCCCGCCAGCGGTCGCTTCGCCAGGGCCTTCTCTGGCAGCACGTCCTCTCCGGCCAGCAGCTGGTCGATCGCCGTCTTCGCCTCGCCCGTCTCCAGCGGCCCGAAGTAGCGCTCGTCGATCGAGGCCATCGGCGCGATGTCGCAGGCGCCCAGGCACTCGAACCCGGTGACGAAGACGTCGTCGGCGCCCTCGGCGGCGGCGCGGAAGGCGTCGAGCAGCTCGTCGCCGCCGCGCATCCAGCAGCTGATGTTGGTGCAGACCTCGATCCGGTGCTCGCCGACGCGGGTCGTGTGCAGCAGGTCGTAGAAGCTGGCGACCGACTCGAGGTAGGCCGGGGTGACGCGCATCACCGCGGCGACTTGGCGGATCCCCTCCGGGGTGCACCAGCCGTAGCGCTCCTGCACCGCCCAGAGCGCCGGGATCGAGGCCGAGCGCCGGTCGGGGTAGCGGCCCATCAGCGTCTCGATCCGCTCCTGCAGCTCCGCCGGGCAGTCGACTTCGGAAAGCTGCGGGATCTGCTCGGGGCTGGAGCTCGGCTCGCGCCCGACGGTGACCGCGCGGTCGACCGGCAGGTTCGGGTTCGAGGCGCCCGCGCCGTCGACCGGGCTCATCGGTCGACCCCGCCGAGGATCGGGTCGAGCATGCCGAGGCTGCAGATCATGTCGGCGACGTAGGAGTCCTTGGCCATGTCGCGGAACGCCTGCAGATTGACGAAGGAAGGGTCACGGAAGTGCACGCGCGCGGGCTTCGAGGAGCCGTCGGCGAGGACGAAGCAGCCGAGCTCCCCGCGTGGCCCCTCGATCGCGTAGTAGATCTCGCCGGGGTCGACGCGGAAGCCCTCGGTGACGAGCTTGAAGTGGTGGATCAGCGACTCCATCGAGGTGGAGAGCTCCGAGCGCGGCGGCAGGACGTACTTGCGGTCGTCGGCGATGAACGGGCCGCCGGGGAGCGCCTCCAGCGCCTGGCCGATGATCTTCGACGACTCGACCATCTCGGCGACCCGCACGCGGTAGCGGTCGTAGTTGTCGCCGACGGTGCCGACCGGGATCTTGAAGTCCATCTCCGGGTAGGCGAGGTAGTCGAAGGCCTTGCGCAGGTCCCAGGGGTCGCCCGCGGCGCGCAGCAGCGGCCCGGTGACGCCGAGGTCCAGCAGCCGCTCGCGGCTGACCACGCCGACGCCTTTGGTGCGCTGCAGGAAGACCTCGTTGCGGTCGAGCAGCGCTTCGTACTGGCCGACGCGGATCGGCATGTCGTGGACGAACTGCCGGCACTTCTCCTCGAAGCCGAGCGGGATGTCTTCGATCACGCCGCCGACCTGGAAATAACGCGTGTGCATCCGCTGCCCGGTCGCCATTTCGAAGAGGTCGAGGATTCGGTCGCGCTCGCGGAAGCAGTACCAGAGCATCGAGATCGCGCCGAGGTCGAGCGCCGTCGTCCCCAGCCAGACCAGGTGGGAGTGGATGCGGTTCAGCTCGAGGAAGATCGTCCGCAGGTACTTGGCGCGGGGCGGCAGCTCCAGCCCGATCAGCCGCTCGACCGCGCCGCAGTAGGCCTCCATCTGAAAGAAGTAGGAGACGTAGTCCATCCGCTCGACGAAGGGGATGACCTTCCAGTAGCTCTTGTCCTCGCAGGACTTTTCGATCCCGGGGTGGACGTAGCCGATCACCGGCTTCAGATCGCGCACGACCTCGCCTTCGAGGTCGACGACCAGGCGCAGCACGCCGTGGGTCGCCGGGTGGTGCGGGCCGATGTTGACCGTCATCACCTCGGTGGTGCGGTCGGCGTCGAGCTCGCCGTAGAGGTCGGCGACGGTCGGCGCCGCCGGGTCCTCGTCGATCGTCATCACCCAGCAGCCTGCCAGTCGCCCCTCGGTCTGGAGGAACACCGCATTCTGCTCTTTGAGCACCTCGAACGCGCGGGCCCAGAACTTCAGCCGGAGAATATCGCTCTCCCACGTGAGCAGCGCGTAATCGATGTTGAGCCGCGCCATCGTCTGGAGGTGACAGCGGACGATGCGCTCGGCAATGAACGCGCCCATCGAGGCCGCGGGCTCGGTGCCGTGCTCGATGGCGTGCAG
>DASTAY010000002.1:0-40684 GCA_035712345.1 Solirubrobacterales bacterium | reverse complement strand
GCAACAGCGGCTCCAGCTCGGCCCAAAGGCCGTCGTCTACCTCAAAGCGCGATGGCACCTCCGACACCTCCGAGAGTCGACCACATGTGCCGGAGGTGTTCACCGCTCAGGCGGCAGGTCCTTCTTTCTGAAACCGGTTCTTAAACCTTTCTGGCGGCACGTCCTTCGGAGCTAGGGCCCCCTTCGGGGCCCTTTTCCGTTGCTCAGTCGACGTGGGTGCTCGGCAAGTGCCAGCGGCGCGGCGCGATCAGCTCGTCGATCGCCGACGGGCCCCAGCTCCCCGTGGCGTACTCCTCGACGGGGGGCGGCTCATCCAGGAGGGGCTCGGAGACGGCCCAGAGGCGCTCGATCCCTTCCGAGGTGGTGAAGAGCGTGCGGTCGCCCAGCATCACGTCGTGGATCAAGCGCTCGTACGGGTCCAGGGCGTGGTTGTTTTCGCCGAAGTTGTCGGCGTAGTTGAAGCGCATGTGCGCCTCCCCCAGATGGATGGTCGGCCCCGGCACCTTGGCGAGGAAGGAGGCGGAGATGCTGCCGGGCTCGCCCAGCTCGAAGGTCAGATGGTCGTGGCCGAAGGACTCGGCGATCTCGCTGCAGTCGAGCGGGAACATGCGCCGCGGCGGCTGCTTGAAGGCGACCGTCAGGATGTGACGGTCCTCGGCCATGCGCTTGCCGGAGCGCAGGTAGAACGGCACGCCGTCCCAGCGCCAGTTGTCGACGAAGGCGCGCAGTGCCACCAGGGTCTCGGTGTCGGAATCGGCAGTCACGCCCTCTTCCGCGCGGTACCCGTCGTACTGGCCGCGCACGACCCCGGCCGGGTCGAGCGGCGCCATCGAGTCGAACACCTTCTCGCGCTCGGTGGTGAGCGGCTTCGCATCCAGCGAGGTCGGCGGCTCCATCGCGACGAAGCTGAGCACCTGGAAGAGGTGCGTGACGATCATGTCGCGAAACGCACCGGTTTCCTCGTAGAAGCCGGCGCGCATGCCGATCGAGAGCGTCTCCGGCACGTCGATCTGCACGTGGTCGATGTGGTTGCGGTTCCAAACCGGCTCGAACATGCCGTTGGCGAAGCGCAGCGCCAGCAGGTTCTGCACCGCCTCGCGGCCGATGTAGTGGTCGATGCGGAAGATGTCGTCCTCGGGGAAGACGGAGAGCAGGCAGGAGTTGAGCTCGCGCGCCGAGGCCAGGTCCAGCCCGAAGGGCTTCTCGGTGATCACGTGGGCGCCCTCTCCGAGCCCGATCTCGCCCAGCTCGCGCACGGTCGAGCCCGTCGCCTTCGGCGGCAGAGAGAGGTAGTGGAGGACGCGGGCATCGTCGCCGAGCTGGCGCTTCGCCTCGGCGACCGCGCCGACGAGCGGCTCCAGCCCATCGCCGATCGAGACGAAGCTGAGGCATTCGACGAAGCGCTCCACCGCCTCCGCCGCGGGCGGCCTGCGGCCGGATCCTTCGATCGCCCCCCGCGCCAGCTCGCGAAAGCCCTCCTCCCCCACGTCGCGCCTGGCGACGCCGACGATGCGGAAGCCCGCAGGCATCAGCCCCACCTGTGCAAGATGGAACATCCCGGGCAGCAATTTGCGCTTCGCCAGATCCCCGGTCGCGCCGAAGAGCACGATCACCTGATCCGCCGGCACACGCTCTGCCGGGGCCGCTGCCGGCTCGATCACGGTTGCGGTACTCACCGCTTTTCAGCCTGACAGATGCGGTCCACGGCGACCAGTCGCGCGAGCACATGGCTGCGCGCTCAAAGCCCCGTGCTTCATCCGACGGCGCTCCGTTACTCCGAGACGGTTCGACCCTCCAGCCATCTGATGATTTCGTTGGGGGTCGCTTCCCCGGCCGCGATCTTCTCCACCATCGGAACGTCCGTATCGGGATCGGCATCGGTAATCGGTCGTCCGTTAGCCGCCAGGAAGCGCTCCACAGCCAGGAAAGCGCAGCGCTTATTGCCGTCGGGGAGCGGATGATTGCGAGCCAGGTGCTCAACCAGAACGGCGGCCTTTCTCGATCAGGGTCGGATAGGCATCGTGGTCTCCGAACCCAGCGCGCGGAGATGCAAGCGCAGAATCGGCTAGGGCAATGCGAGGCAACCGAGCGACCTGCTCAGGGGTCGTGCCGAGTACCTCGGCGGCGATGCGGCAGTAGTCGCCGAACGTGACGTAGAAGACCCCGGCCACTTTCGAGTGGCGGGCTACTGCGCCAAGCGGGGCAGCGTCTCTTGATGCTTTTTCATTGCTGCGCGAAGCTCGCGGCGCTGCTCCTCAGGAGTGCCAGGAAGCCCAGACTTCATTTTGGAATCCGGCGTGGCCTTCGCCGAAGGCTTGGCAGGAGCTTGCGGTTTCATCGCCGACACATTGTCGCACCCAGCCACCACATAATCGAAATCCGCCAGAGGCGCCTACCGGAATCGAACCGGTGTAAACGGCTTTGCAGGCCGCTGCGTAGCCACTCCGCCAAGGCGCCGGAGGGGTGAAGCGTAGCTAGGCTGGCGAGCGCCCTCGGCTACGACCGATCCATGCAGGTCGCCGGGGGGGCGTCGCCGATCTCGCCGGCGGCGATATCGGCGCCTAGGGTTCTCTCTTGGACTCCTTGGGAGATTCGAATGCGGCCAGGGCGATCGTGGTTACGATCGGATCCTCGCCGGACCTTGCCAGTCGAGCCGCCGCCGCCTCTTGCTCCTTGCGGATCAGCTTGCGCGCAGTCTCGATCTCACCAGTCACCTTCAACCATCCCTGCTCATCGAGCCGGAGAGCCGACCAGCTGAGATGATCGTCGGTGCGGGCCTCGAGGGTGCCGGCGGCTATCGCCGCGATCACCTCCTTCGTCAGCTCCTCGAATGCATTCCACTCGGCGGACGTGGCGGTCGATCCCGGAGGCGTTCTCCATGGCCCACCGTCGTCGACCGCGGGGCCGGTTGCCCGATAGAAGAGCTCCACGGCCGAGCGTCGCCGTCCACCGGTCTTCTGGTTGACCTGTTTCAGCCACCCAGCGCTCTCCGCCTTCTTGAAGCGCCGTCGAATGCCCTCCAATGATTCCCCCCCGCACTCCGCGTGGAACAACGGGGCGCTGATCTCGCGCCGGTTCGCCTCCGCGACGATCTTCAGGCAGAGCTCGTCGGCAAAGACCTTCGACACCCTCGACATGAAGGGAGCAAGAGGTTCCGCCTGAACCGGGACCAGACATGGGCCGGCCCCCTCGGTATGCGTGCCTTTCGAGCTCTGAGCTGACTCGAACCCGACGAGCCCGACCGTTGCTGCCATGGGAGTCTCGCCGGAGTGGGCGATCCTCAGCAGGGCGTCCTCCTGCTCCTCGAACAATGCGCCAAACAGCGCGTCGATCGCCGCTATCACCCGGTCCCATCCAGCCTGATCCAAGGCGAAGGTCTCGCAGGCGAAGTCGCTGCCCGCGCGAGCGGTAAAGGTACGCGCCGCAAACGCCGCGTGCACCCGCTCGGCGAAGAGCCTGAAGGTTCGCCAGCTGAACGCGACCCGCATCGAGTAGGGAACCAGGGCCCAGGTCTCGCTGTCGATGAACGCCAAGCCGGTTGCGCGGTAGAAGTTCTCCCGAGCGCCGCGCCGGCTGCCTCCGGTCTCGCTGCGCAGGTATCGAAGCCAGCCGTGCTTCTCGAGTTTCTTGAAGTTCTTGTCGACACGCGAGAGCGAGCCTCCGCCGTGCTCCGCGAAGAACTGCTTGGGGCTCATTTCTCGTTGGTAGAGCTCGGTGAGGATCTTGATCCGAAGATCGACGGCGAAGACGACCGACAGGCGCCGCAAATACTCGATCCGAGGCTCAAGGCCGGTCCAGATTTTCGGCACCGCCTGACTCCTCCGTATTGCTTGCAAACCGCTGAGCGCATTCTACGACGTTTTCGAGACAGGGCCTCGGCAGTTCTGAAATGAAGCCGCGTTTTACTCCATTTCTCTCCTATCGATGAAAGGAGGTGATGAGATGAAGCTCGAAGCGACGGCCGGCCAGATCCCGGTCGCGTCAATCAGGAAGGCCGGCTAGCAGCCCACCTTCACGGTAGAGCCGAGCCCCCGGCGTCCTGGACCCGGGGGTTCGGCCTCACGTCGTCGAGCTCCCCGGCCAGAGCCTCCGCCGCCGCGTCGATACGCAATCGCTCCAAGGCCTGGCGCTGGGATTCGGCCCGCGTGAGGAGAGCGGCGAAGTCGACGTCCGGAAGCTTCGAGCTCAGCGTCCGTTGCAGCGCCTGCCACAACTCGAGCTTGCCGGTGATCCCGATGTGAAGCATCTCCAGCTCGACCAGACGGCTGAGAGGCGAGTAGCCCCTCAGGCGTCCGTTCAACTTCAGGCGACCGAGCTTCTCGGCTGCCCACGCGCCCGCGACCTTGGCGGTGTTCCGCCTGACCGCGAGGCTCTCCATGATTTCTCCCAGGGTGTCCCGGTCGGCTTCGACCTCGGCGCAGATTTCGTCCAAGGGCACACCCCACCTGGAGCCGCGATTGCTCGACCGTGCCCGTCGAGCCAGCTCGACCCCGCCCGTCGCACCCGCGAGGTGATCGTTCAGGTAGATGGCCAGGAGCCTGCGCTCGATCATCGGGGTTCCCTCGGGTTCAGGTGGTCTTCCGTTCCTTGGGCTCACTGCGTGGCTCGAGCTGGATCTCCCGCTCTGCCCTCGGGCGGCCCTCTTCGATCTCGAGACTGCGCTCGCGCTCGGCATTCAGCTGATGGCCGAAGAGGATCGCCAGGTTGCTGATCCAAAACCAGACCAGGAGGGCAATCAGGCCGCCGAGGGTGCCGTAGGTCTTGTCGTAGGAGCCGAAGTTGGCGACGTAGAAGGCGAAGGCAGCCGAGGCGATCGCCCATACGACGATCGCCACCAGGCTCCCGAGCGTCACCCACTTGAAGCCGCGCAGCTTCACGTTTGGCGAGGCGTAGTAGAGAACCGCGACCATGAGCAGGAAGATCGCCACCATCGCCGGCCACTTGGCGATGTTCCAGACGCTGACCGCGGTGTCGCCGAGCCCGATCGGACCGGCCACCGCGTCGACCACCGGACCGGTGAGGACCAGAGCCAGCGCCAGGATCGCCATCAGGACGATCATCACCAGGGTGATCGCGAGCTGGAGCGGGCGCAGCTTCCAGAACGGTCGCCCCTCGGGCGTCTCGTAGATGACGTTCGAGGCCCGCATGAAGGCGCCGACATAGCCCGAGGCCGACCACAACGCCACGGCCAGCCCCGCGACGAAGGCAAAACCCGCGGCGCTCTGGTTGGAGGTGATCGATTCGATCGGTCCCGAGAAGGTCTGAGCCGCGGACTTCGGACCGAGCGAGGAGATGATTTCGGTCAGGGTCGAGGTGGTGCTCTTGGGATCGCCGACCAAGCCGATCAGGGAGACCATCGCGACCAGGGCCGGGAAGAGAGCGAGCAGCCCGTAGTAGGTCAGCGCCGCGGCCCAATCGGTGAGGTTGTCCTCCATGAACTCGCTCGCGGTGCGCTTCAGCGTCGCGAAGATGCCTGAATCGACGGTGGCGCCCTCCGGCCTGTGGTCGCGCCGCGCACCACCTCGGACCTCCCCCCCGCCTCTGGCTGCCTGCTCACCGCGCGGCGCTTGCTGCTTTATGTCGGTCTTCTCGCCCATTGCGGCTCCTTGTCGCGGTTCGACTTCCCGGCCCTGGCTTTGCCTGTCGATCGGCTAGCCGGCGCGCCTGATTCCCTTATCCATCTTTCCGGCCATTCTGTCCCACGCTCCTCTCTACTTGGACCGCTTCGATCCGTCCGCCGCCAAGGGCACCCTGGCTTCGAGCGGTTGCGAGACCTTCCTTTCATCGCTCAGATCAGTCTCCCCAGCGGTCCGAGATCGAGGTTCAGCTCCTCGTCCTCGATCTCGAAGGCCTCCTTCAGCTCCTCCATCCGCTCCTCCAGCAGGATGAAGGTCTCACCCAGGCGCTCGATCTCGTCTGCGGTGAGCGAGCCGCCGTCGATCCGGCGCAGCGCCTGACGCTCCATCAGTTGGCGCAGCAACTCGATCAAGGTGAGGACCAGTTGCGCCAGCCCTTTCTCGAGGCCCTCGCGATCGGCATTTACCCGGCGCCGAAGCGCCCCGTCGAGGCGGTCGAGCTCATCGCCGAACAGGGTGAGCTCCGGCTCGCCGGAGAACAGCTTGCTCCGGCGTGAGGCCTCTGGCCGGCGGCCGGCGCTCATCACCGCTCCTCCGCGACGAAGCTGTAGGGGGGCCAGGGGCCGGTGCAGCTCGTCATCGCGCCGCTTCGATCGAGTTCTTGACGAAGTTGTAGGCGGGCAAGGGGCCGGTCAGCTCGACCACCAGGCCGCGCGCGCGGCTCTCCTCCCCGAGCTCGGAGGAGACCTCGCGAAAGCGATCCACCTCCTCCTCGCCGACGAGGTAGACGCCGTTCAGCAGCATGTCACCGTCGTGGCCGCTCAGCTCGCGGCGCTGCAGCGGGTTCAGCAATGCCTCGGCGGCGCAGGCCGCGAGGCGCTCGTGGATCGCCTGCGCCCAGCCATCGGCGATCTCCTCGGCGTTCTCCCGGGCGCGAGCCTCCCTGCGCCTACGCTCCATATAAGCGGCCCCGGGCGAGATCGGCCCTTCCTCGGCCTCCTCCCCTGCCCGTTCCTGGGCGGCCCGCTCGAGCGCGCCCGACTCGGCGAAGACCTTGACGCCCCACTCCGCTTTCCCCTCGAGGCGCTCGAGCGCATCGAGCAGCGCCGGCCCCTCGCGGGACATCATTTCGCGCACCTGCTTCTCGTCGTGGAAGATCGTGCAGAGACGGGTCGGCACCACCGTGGTCGACTCGAGCAGCGCCTCGAGCACGCCCTCGTGCGCCCGCGCCTTCTCCTCCAGCCAGGCGACATCGTTCAAGTTCTCGCGCAGTGGCTCCTCGCCGAACTCCTCCAGCGGGACCGAGCTGACGATCGCCGCCAGCTTATTGCCCTCGAGCAGGAAGACCCGGCGGCGCCTGTCGACGCCGGAAAGCTCGCCGGTGATGCGCACGTTCGCGCGCAAGATCCCGTACAGGTAGAACCCCAGCGCGGACTCGCCGTCTCTCGGCCTGGATCTCGACTCACGTGGCGGCTCACGCGAGTCGCCGGGGGGACCCATGACGCCCTCGGCCTCGCGAAGCAGCGCCCGGGCGATCTCCTTGGCGAGGATCGATCGCGCCTTCGCCTCGGCATCGCTGCGAGCCTCGGCGACGACGGCCGGCGCCATCTCGGCGGCGAGCGCTTCGACCGCCGCCTGCAGCTCTCGCGTCGGGGCCGAGTCGGTCATCGGCGCTCCCGTCGCTCCTTGCAGAGCTCGAAGACGGCCGCGACCGGCAGCGCGACGTCGATCGAAGCCTGGATCGGCAGAGGAGCGCCCGCGTACTCGGCTGCTCCTTTTTCCGCTTGTCCGGCCTGACTCATCGCACCCTTCGGCACCGCTCATAGCGGCGTTCAGCTCTTCTTCATCGCCTCGTCGGCGGCCTCGCCGGCCTTCTTCATGGAGCTCGCGATCCGGCTCACCCCCTGACCGAAGTCGTCCGCGCGCTTTGCGGCGTCGGTAACGGCGCTCGCCACCTTGTGCGCATCGGGCTTGAAGCCATTTCGCTTCGGCAGACTCAGCTTCGAGCGCTTGGGCACGGGCACCCCCAGCACCTTTCGCCGCCCTCCGGATTTGCTCGCGAGGACCACCCCCGCCACGCCCGCGCCGCCGGCGAGAAGGGGCAGCTTCGCCTTCTCCAGGACCGACCCGGCTCCCTCGATCGCTCCCTGGGCGCCGTGCTTGACCGAGTTGGTGAGCGACCCCGAACCCGAGCCGTTCGATGCGGAGCCCGAGGCGCGAGATTTGGATTTGGCTTTCGAAGCCGATCCCGACGCGCGTTTTTTCGTCTGGGTTTTTTTCGATTTGGCCTCAGCCATAGCGACCGTCCTCTCGTGCCACCAACCCCGGTGAACCTCACCGCGGGGTTGGAAAAGAGTTCTGAACGAATAGGGAGAACGGGCCTCGTCGACCTTTGTCAGTTCCGATCGGGCGCGATCCCGAATCAACGTTCGTGGCCCTTGGCCTCGCCATGCGGGCCGGGGCCTCCGACGGGCTGAGACGTTTCCGCGCCCGTTGCCGCAGGCTCCGTTTCCGCCGGAGGGAGCGACGCCGGCGGGGATGGCTGCGCCTCCGTTCCCGTCTGCTTCTTGGCCTGCCCGGGAGGCGTCTTCGGTTGCTCGGGTGCGGATTCCTCCGCTGCAGGCGACGGGGCGCCCGGGGTGGCCTTCGCCTGATCGGGATGCGGAGGATGAACCGGATGCTCCGGCTTGTCCTGCCTGGATTCGGGCGAGGCGCCCGGTTACCCTTCGAGCCCGGCCGCTTTCAAGGCGCCGTAGGCGCCGGCCGACTTGGCGACTCCTCCCGCAAGCGCCGCGCCCGCTCCACCCCACCCGAGCCCCCGGGGGTGGCCCGCGCGGTTCCCGCCGCTGCGACTGTGGCCGGGAGTGGCGGGAGCGTGGCCAGCACGCCTTCACGCCTGTCAATCGCATCGCGGAAGCGCCGGCAATCCGGGCAGTCCCGCAGGTGCGCGCGTATGTCCCGCCGGCGGGTGATTCGTCCGTCGGCATCCGAAAGCACCCCGATAACCGCCTCGCACCTCAGGCTGCGGCCGCGGTCCATCTGCTCGAGGTTTCGCCGCGCCTCGTAGAGGGACTGTCGTATGACGGCACCGGTGGTATCGAGGGCGGCGCCGATCTCCGCGAAGTCGAGCCCGCTGAGCTCGCGCATCACCAGCACGGTTCGCTGACGCTCAGGCAGGTCGCCGAGGTCGTTCAGCAGCCACTCGAGTTGCTCGCGCTGCTCCGCTCGCTCCGTGACGCTGGGCTGCTCGTCGACGAGGTAGCCGTCCAGGGCCTGGGTCGGATGCCTGCTCCGCCGCAGTTCGATCGCCTCGTTATGCGCGATCCGGTAGAGCCAGGGCCTCAGCGCGATCTCCCGCTCCTCCCCGGGGAGGGCACGCAGGATTTTGACCATCGTGTTCTGAAGCGCGTCCTGAGCGTCCTGGGGTTCGCCGAGAAGCCCGAGGCAGAAGCCATAGAGCTCCCGCTGGTAGCGCTCGAAGATCGTGGCGATCGCCCGCCGGTCGCCATTGCTGGCCCGCCGTGCCAGTCGCCTGTCAGAGCCGGCGCCGATCGGCGAGCTCGCCCAGGCGGAACTACGTCGCGGCGTTCGGGGCCGGACTTGCTGCGAGGGTGGCTCGGGTCTCTCGACCAGCTGCGGGGGAGCGGCCATCAGGGGACGAGGTGGCCGCCTTCAAAGCAGGGCATACCCTGCCTAGTACCCCGGTTAAGGATTTCGATGCAAAATGAGCGGACCGGCAGTCGGCCGGCAGTCGGCCGGCCTTGAAGTCTTCCGCGAAGACGGCGGTCAGCCTGGGATGGAACCGGCGAGGAGGGTGGCGCTTCTGCCCTATGACTCTTCGTAGGGGTCTTTCTCCCCCGCCAGCTTCAGCGACCCGTCCTTGACGTCGGCAAAGTGGCGCTCTTGGATCGGCAGTGCCCACTCGACCAGCTCGGAGATCTCGCTCTCGCCGGCTGACTCGTTCAACTTGCCGAGCACCGCCCAGTGGCCGACCTCACCGGCCTCGGCCATCGTCAGGAACTCGAAGCCGTCGAGCCCGTCGGAGTCGCCACCGAGATAGGTCGACATCATGTCGGTCGCCTCGCCCTTGGTTTCCTGCGCCTTTTCGAGGATCGCGGTCTTCTTGCCATCGCGAGCATCTGCGATGTCGGTACAGCGTCGCTCGGTTTCCTCCGCCTCCTCGCGCATCTGCTTCAGGGTGGCGACGATTTCCTCGTCCTCGACCATCCCCTCCACCTTTTCGGTGGCGCCCTGCGCGGCCTGCGCGAGGCCCAGGACCTCCGCGAGCTTCTCCTCCAACGTAGTCAGCTCGGCCATTTTCCTCTCCTTTCTTTGGTTACGAAACGAGCGTGGCCCTCCTACCCGTTTGAGCCGCCTCAAACGCGCGGAATCAGCCCAACTTCACGAAATCTGTATGCGGAAGGGCATCTTCTTGACACTTTCTTGACGCTGGGAGGAGCACGATCGGGTTGATCCTCGATGGCTCAGTTGAAGGTGCGCGGGCTGCGCAAGACGGTTGGCGTTCCCGGTCTCTTCGCGACCGCCTACGGCAACGTCGGCTCCTCGATCTACTACGCGCTGGGACTGGTCGCCGCCCACGCGCTCGGTCTGACGCCGCTGGTCTTCCTTTTCGCCGGAGGGCTCTTCGCCCTGGCCGCCAAGACCTACGCCGAGGGTGCCGCGATGTTTCCGGAGGCAGGGGGCTCCTCGTCCTTCGCCCGCCATGCCTTCAACGAGGTCGTCTCCTTCGTCGCCGGCTGGGGCCTCTCGCTGGACTATATCCTCACGATCGCGATCAGCGCCTTCTTCGTGCCTCACTATCTGGGAGCGTTCTTCCCGGCGCTGGGTCACTCTCCCGGCGACGTCTTCGGCGGCGCGGCGGTGATCGCGCTGCTCGCTCTGGTCAACGTTCGCGGCCTGGGCGAGTCGGCGAACCTGAACATCGGCCTGGCGATCCTCGATCTCCTCACCCAGCTCGCCCTCGTCGTCCTCGGCGTGGCCACGGTGCTGCATCCCACGGTCCTGATCGACCAGATCCACCTCGGCGTGGCTCCGAGCTTCTCGCAGCTGATCTTCGCCGTCTCGATCTCGATGCTCGCCTACACCGGCATCGAGACCGTCTCCAACATGGCCGAGGAGGCGCGCGACCCGGGTGAGGAGGTGCCGAAAGCGGTCAACCTGGTGTTGATTGCAGTGCTCGGCATCTACGCCGGCATCTCGATCGTCGCCCTCTCGGCCCTGCCCGTCACCCAGAACGCCGCCGGCTATTACTCGACCCAGCTCGGAACCACCTACGCCGACGACCCGGTGCTCGGGATCGTCTCGGCGCTGGGTCTCCATGGGACGCTCGCCACCGTCGCCAACTACTACGTCGGCGCCCTGGCGGCGACCATCCTCCTGATCGCCACCAACGCCGGCTTGATCGGCGCCTCCCGCCTCTCCTGGTCGCTCGCCGAGCACCGCCAGCTGCCGGGTGTCTTCGCGAAGCTCCACCCGCGCTACCACACCCCGTGGTTCACGATCCTCTTCTTCTCGGCGATCGCGGTGCTGCTGGTGCTGCCCGGCGACACCAACTTCCTCGGCAACCTCTACAGCTTCGGAGCGATGCTCTCGTTCACGATCGCCCACCTCTCGGTGATCGCGTTGCGGCTGCGCCATCCCGACCGCGAGCGTCCCTACCGGGCCCCCTGGAACGTCGGCTGGCGGGGTCGCGACGTCCCGCTCACCGCGGTCCTCGGTTCGCTCGGAACCGGCGCCGCCTTCATCTCGGTGATCGTCCTCCACCCGGAGGCCAGGATCATCGGCACCGGCTGGCTCGGCGCGGGCCTGGCCGGCTACCTGCTCTACCGCCGCCACCTCGGGCTCGACCCGCGTGAGCTGCAGCAGGTCCACCGACCCGAGCGCCCGCTCGACTTCCTCGACGTCTCCTACAAATCGGTGGTGGTGCCGATCTTCGGGACCAGCGTCGATGCCGATGCGATGCACCGCGCCGCGGCGGTGGTCGATCGCGACGCGACGGTCGAGGCGCTCTACGTGCTCAAGGTGCCGGCCGGACACGCCCTGTCGGGCACCGATTTCGACGCCCTGGAATACGAAGCGCGCTGCGTGCTCGACATCGCCCGCCTGCAGGCCCGGTCCCGTGGCCTCAAGGTGCGGACGAAGCTGATTCGCACCCGCAACCCCGGCCGTGCGATCGTCGAAGAGGCGATCGAGCGGAGCGCGGACCTGATCTACGTCAGCACCGAGCACGCGCCCAGCGACGAGCGGCTGCTTGGCCCGACGACCCGCTACCTGCTGGCGAAGCGGCCCTGCCGCGTGATCGTCGAGGGCGGCCAGGCCGAGGCCACGGGCGCTCCCGCCGGCAATACCCTGGGGGGATGGCGCGATCCCGTCCTTCCCTCAGCTTGACGGGAAAGCCCCCGCCGACGGCGCTTGGAGCGATCGCCGTGGTGGCGGTGCTCGCCCTCGGCACCGGACTCGTCTACCCGCTGAAATCGGTCGCGCCCGCTATCTCCCTCGGCGTCGTCTACATCCCGGGAGTGCTGCTGGTCTCGACCGTGTGGGGATGGCGCCTCGGACTGATCAGCGCGGTCGGCAGCGCCTTCGCCTTCAACTTCTTCCACATCCCGCCCACCGGCCACCTCGACATCGCCGCCGACCGCGACGCCGTCGCCCTCGTCGCCTTCGTCATCGTCGCGGTCGCCAGCAGCGCGCTGGCCGAGCTGGCCCGCGCCCGCGCCGCCGAGGCAGAGCGCCGCCGCGAGGAGACGAACCGGGTGTTGGGGGAACTGCGCGAGCTCAGCGCCGAACGAAACAGGATGGAGGCGGAGGCGATCGAGGCCGGCGCGCTGCGGCGGAGCGACGAGCTGAAGACGGCGTTGCTGCGCTCGGTCTCCCACGATCTCCGCACGCCCCTCACCTCGATGATCGCGGCCGGCGCGGCGCTGGACTCGCCCAGCATCAGCCCCGAGGAGCGCCGCGAATTGAGCGAAGCGGTGGTCGGAGAGGGACAGCGGCTCTCGCGCCTGGTCGAGAACCTGCTGGACGTCTCACGGCTGCAATCGGGCGACGCGGCTCCGCGGCGCGAGCCCCTCGACCTCGCCGGCGTCTTCGAGACGGCGCGGGAGTCGGTCGCGGCGGGGCCTGGGCAGGTCGAGCTCGGCGTCGACCCGGTGGCGCCGGCGCTGCTCGCCGACCCGGTGCAGCTCGAGCGCGCCTTCGCCAACCTCTTCGAAAACGGGATCAGGCATGGTGGCGGGGGTCCGGTGCTCGTGCGCTCGCGCGAGACCGGCGGGAGGCTCGTCGTCAGGATCGTCGACCAGGGCCCGGGCATTCCCGAGTCGGAGCGGCAACGGATCTTCGAGCCCTTCTATCGGCGCCAGGATTCGAACGGTGGCTTCGGACTCGGACTCGCGATCGCGAAGGGGTTCGTCGAAGCCAACGGCGGCGAGATCGCGGTCGAGTCGGCTCCCGGCCGGGGCAGCGCCTTCGTCGTCTCGTTCCCGCTCGAGGACGGGGGAAGATGAGCAAGCAGCCGCGAGTCCTCGTCTGTGACGACGAGCCGCAGATCCTGAGGGCGCTTCGCGTGATCCTCCGCGACGCCGGCTTCGAGGCAGTGCCGGCAAGCACGGGCGAGGAGGCCCTCGACCTGACCGCGGTGCGACCACCCGGCGCGGCGATCCTCGACCTGATGCTGCCGGACATGGACGGCGTCGAGGTGACGAGGCGCATCCGCGAGTGGAGCGAGGTGCCGATCCTCGTCCTCTCGGCCGTCGGCGAGGAGGACCGCAAGGTCGAGGCGCTCGCGGCGGGGGCGGACGACTACGTCACGAAGCCCTTCGGCCCGCGCGAGCTGGTGGCGCGCCTGGAAGCGGCGCTGCGGCGGGCCCAGCCGGAGACCGGGCAGTCGACCATCTCGGTCGAGGGCCTGGAGATCGACCTCGCCGCCCGCTTCGTCCGCCGCGATAGCGCGGAAATCCACCTGACGCCGACCGAGTTCGAGCTCCTCCGGGTGCTCGTCCGCAACCGCGGGCGGCTGATGACCCACCGGGACCTCCTCGTCGAGGTGTGGGGAATCGAGTACGAAGACGACCTGCAGGTGCTGCGCGCCCACGTCGCGAATCTGCGCCGCAAGATCGAGCCTCCGGGCGAGCACGTCTTCATCCGCACCGATCCAGGGGTGGGATACCGCTTCGCCGAGTAGCCTGGGTGACCTGACCTCCCCACCGCACAAGACAGCGAGATCCCCCACAGCAAGGACATCTGCCGTATCCTTCAATCAGGTTGGCGAGGCGCCTGTCACGCGGAACTGGCACCACCTCCGTCATTCAGCCGATATCTGGGAGACGCTTACCGCGTCGGGCCCTTTCGGAATCTCGGGGCACTGCGAAGAAAGTGGCATCTATGGCGCTCGACGAGATGGACCGGGAGATACGTGCGGGAACCCTGACGATCAGGACGCATCGCAACGACTCCTCATACACGATTGCCCTTGCCGGCGAGCTCGACCTGGCGAACGGCGACGATCTGTCTGCCGAGCTGGAGCGAGTGGGGAGCGACGGCTCGGCGGAGATGATCATCCTCGACATGGCCGAGCTGGAGTTCATCGACTCGACCGGCATCGCGATCCTCGTCGCCGCCCACCGGCGCCTGAACGCAGACGGCGATCGCTTCCAGCTCGCGTGCAGCAAAGCCACGGAGGTCTGCCGGGTTCTCGCGCTGACCGGCCTGGACGCGGCGATCCCGTTCCTGGAGCAGTAGCAGCCTCGAGCGGATCGGGAATCGCCGATCCGGCACCGAGCCGAGATTGGCGAGGAGGCTATCCATGCCCCGCTTCACAATTCCTCCCCTCTGGCGCTCGTCTAGTCAGAGCAGCGGCCGCACGCCGGGCTCCCGGGCGACCTGCTCGATGGGATCGGACCCGACCGGATAGCCGCCTTCCGCACGCCCGAGGGGGAGCGGCCCGTCGCCCTGGCGGCTGTCGGCGAGCGTCAGCGAGAGGCCGGCGTAAAGGGCGATTGCGAACAGCACGAGGCCGGCGATGCCGGCCACGCTTTCCCAGGCGCCGCTGGCGGTGAGCTCATAGACGCCGGTCAGCGCGAAGCGGATGCTCGCGCCGAAAAAGACAGCTGCCGCGACGGTCTTGGTGGGGGCCGAAGCGAGTGCCGGCCCAAGCAGCAGCAGACCGACCGTGAGCAGGAAGATTCCCAGCGTGTCGCTGGTCGACCCAGGGATCGAGGTGAGCATCACGAGGCCGATCACGAACCAGCCGCCGGCGACGAGGCCGACTCCCTCGGCTGCTGCTCCATCACGGGCGAGGAAGGCAAAGATCATCGCCACCAGCTGCAGGGGGAAGACGAAGCCGACCATGACCAGCGCGACGTCGCTGCTCTCCCCGATGGGGATCCAACCCAGCTGCATCGCGGCAAGGACCATCGTCCCCACCGCGAGCCCGAGGAAGCCGAGCGGCGTCGGATTCCCCACCGGTCGTAGGAAGACGCCGACGGAGGGGCCCCTGGGAAGGGTGTCCATCTTGGGCTCCTCGAACGCGGCCACTACCAGGTACTACCCCTGGCAGCCGGCCAGAATCTCCGCCGCCGCATAGATCGACCCCGCGAGCGACAGGCCGGCGAAGAGGTCGACGACGTAATGCTCGCCGGTGTAGACCAGGACGCCGCCGAGCAGCGAGGTGTAGATCGTCCCCGCGAGCCCGGCCCGCATGTCGATCTCCCCGAGCAGGACAGCCACCATCGCACTGGTCGCGAGATGGTCGGAGGGCATTGCCGCCCAGGGATTCGATTCGGTGTTGTGATCGATGCCCGGGCGCGGTTCACCGCGGAATTCCTTCTTGACCTCGAGAGTCACCCGGCGCACCTCCCCTCCCATCCGTTCCTCGCGCTCACTTGCCCACCACGGCGGGGCCTGGGGATAGAGGAAATAGCAGGGGACCGTGGCGGCGAACGTCGCGCCGAGACGGAGGGCGGCCGCCCGGAAACGCTCCGGGCGCCGCAACAGGATCCAACCGAGAGCGAGGTGGGGCGCCGCCTCCCACGTCGCGTAGAAGAGAGACGCGGCGCGATCGAGGGCGGTCAGGCGCGGAGCCTCGCGCAGCAACCGTTGCAGCCTCGCGCCGGGAGGAATGCCGCCCCCGAGCCGGCTGTCGATCGCGATCGGCTCGTCGATGCGAAGCCGCCGGCGCAGCTGGCCGGGCCGGTCGTAGGGAACTTCGAAGGCGATCTTGTAGGCCCACATGAAGGCGGCCCACCCGGCGACAGAGCGGGCGCGGCCGCGCGGCGTCCCGGTCAGAACCATGGTTGGCACGCTCGCCGCGACGATCAAGGAGCAGACCTGGGGCAGCTTCAGCCGGCGCCGGCGGCGGGCAACGACCACCGCGGCTGGCACCAGCACAGCCGCGAACAGGCGAACAGCACGGTTGGACTTCATCAGGGCTCTCTACCCGGAACTTGCGCTCTCGACGTCACAGCTGCGGGCATCAGCGTGCTCCAGGGGCCCCTGCCTCGGTCGTACAACTCACGCACGCGCTGGCCGAACCGCCCCGGCTCCTCGTTTGGGAGCTCACCCAGGCGTGACCTCCACGGTCTTGCGATGGGGTCGCGACGCTCGCTGGGCGGTGGAGGTCATGTGCCGAGGCCAAGCCGGCAACCGTCATCAGCTAATGGCTGGGGCGCTTCCGGAGAGGAGCTTCGCCTTGGCTTGCTCGAACTCGGCCGTCGAGATCGTCCCCTTGTCCCGCAGATCGGCGAGCTTGCCCAGCTCGTCGGCAGGCGAAGCGGAGGCGGCCTGGCGGATGTACGTGTCGAGCTGCTGTTGGGCAGCCGCCTGTCTCTTGGCCATCCGCTCCTGCATCGACCCGCCGCGAGCGATCAGGTAGATGAAGACGCCGAGGAACGGGACGAGGAGCAGCAGGATGCACCATCCAGCCTTGCCCCAGCCCGAGACGCCGTGATCGCTGAACAGGTCGCTGAACACCGTGATCAGGACCCATATCCAGGCAACGAAGAGGAAGATCTCGAGGACGGTCAGCAGGCCCTGTCCGAAGGTGTAGTCGGCGAGCGGCATCATCGAACTCCCTCCTCTGCCGACCAGTTGACCGTGAGCTGGTAGATGATCACGGTGTCGAGGATGATCATCAAGAAGGCCCACAGCGGCGCCGCTGGGAACCAGACGATCTGGGCCACCGCGTTGACGGCGACGAAGAAGATGCCGGCCACGCGAGCGGCGGCGTTGCCCGAGATGAGCCCGAGCCCGGTGAGGGCGACCAGCGAGCCGAGGATCAGGTGAACCCAGCCCCAGGTCGTGATGTCGAGGATCAGCGCACCGTTGCCGCCGACCACCACGACTTCGTCATTGACGATCGCCGCCAAGCCCCAGAGCGCATCGAGCGACCCGAGGATCAGCATCATCACGCCCGCGAACGCAGCCCAGCCTGAGTACTCGCCGCCCGCTGGCGGCCTAGAGGTGCGACTTCCCTCCATCGTGACTCCTCTCCCCGAGCTCTCCGGCCCGGACTGTGGTTGAGAGCCAGGGTTTGTGACTCCTTTTCCGTCCACTGGCCCGCAAGCCAACCGTATGCCGAAATTTGAGGAAATCAAGGTTTGCGTAAGACTTTTCACCCATTGATCTGGACTCCGATCGCGGCTACGGTAGGCGCACGCCAGCAGGACCGCCAGCCGACGGTCAGTAGGTCCGCTCCGCCTCGCGCTGGCGCAGCTCGATCCGGCGGATCTTCCCCGTCAAGGTCTTCGGCAGCCCGTCGACGAACTCGATCCGCCGCGGGTAGGCGTAGGCGGAGAGGCGATCGCGCACGAAGGCCTTGATCTCCCCGGCGAGCTCGTCAGATGGCTCGCCTCCCTCGGCGAGGACGACGAAGGCCTTGACCACCGAGCCGCGCCGCTCGTCCGGCGAGGCGACCGCGGCTGCCTCGGCGACCGCGGGGTGCTCGAGGCAGACCGACTCGACCTCGAAGGGGCCGATCCGATAGCCCGCGGCGATGATCACGTCGTCGGCGCGGCCCTCGTACCAGACGTAGCCGTCCTCGTCTTCGCGGGCGGCATCCTTGGAATGGAACCACTCGCCGCCGAAGGCCTCCTCGGAGGCCTCCGGCTGGCGCCAGTAGCCGAGCGGGTAGTGGGGATTGGAGCGGGCGCGAAGGCAGATCTCGCCGCGCTCGCCCTTGGGGACCGGGTTCTCGTCGGGGTCGAGGATCGCCACGTCCCAGCCGGGCATCGGCCTGCCCATCGAGCCCTCCCGCACCTCCATCCAGGGGAGGTTGCCGCAGAGCGGGTAGGACTCGGTGAGCCCGTAGTAGTCGAGGACGGTGACCCCGTATTGGTCGCGGAACCAGCGGATCGCCTCGGGGTTCAGCGGCTCGCCGGCCGAGCAGACGACACGGAAGCGTTGCGGGTAGCGCTCGCGGGCGTCCCCGATAGCCATCATCGAGCGGATCGCCGTCGGGGTCGCGAAGACGTTCGAGGCTTCGTAGCGGGAGAGGAAATCCAGCTGCTTGTGGGGATCGAAGCCGCCGGCGCGCTGGTAGACGAGCTGGATGGCGCCGAGCCGCCAGGGCCCGAGCAGCGGGCAGATGCCGGCGGCCCAGGCCCACTCCCCCATGCCGTGGAAGCGCTCGCCCTCGCGCACCTCGTGGTAGAGCTCGAACTCGTTGTGCGCCAGCAGGTAGCGGTGGGCGTGGACGATGCCCTTGGCGAGGCCCGTGGTGCCGGAGGTGTAGTAGAGCTGCGCGGGGTCCTCGGCGGAGGTGTCGGCGGTCTCGAAGGCGTCGGACTCAGGGGCGAGGAGGCTCGGCTCGAGGACAACGAGGCGCGGGCCGTCGAGACCCTCGAAGCGGGAGGCGTTCGCGGCGTCGGTGACCAGCACCTTCGGTTCGGAGTCGGTGACGCGGTGCGCGATCCCCTCGTCCCCGTAGAGGACCGACATCGAGAGCAGGATCGCGCCGAGCTTCCAGGTCGCGAAGAACAGTGCGGCGGTCTCCGGGGTGGGCGGCAGGACCAGGGCGACCCGGTCGCCCCTCTCCACCCCGAGGCCGGCGAGCAGGTTGGCGGCCTGGTTGGAGAGCGCCTGCAGCTCGCCCCAGTGGACCTCCCGCGTGGCGCCTTCGTGATGCTCGTGGAGCATCGCCAGCGCGTCGGGGGCGCGGGCGTCGCAGACGTCGGCGGCGATGTTGTAGCGGGCGGGGACCCGCCACGAGTATTGGTCGCGCAGTTGTCCATAGCGGTCGCTGCTCATCGATCGTCTCCTTCACATAGCCGGCGGGCTCCCAGGGCCTTGGTCCCGGATGCTCGTGTCGAAGCGAAGCAGACGCCCGAGGGATGCCATGAGGCTGATCGCGAAGCGCTCTCTGGGCCTGCCCGGTTGCAGCGTGTCGCCGTATTCGAGCAGGACCATCGAGAGGTAGATCGGGACCCGCGGGTCCTTGCCGCTCTTGACCCCCCGGGCCGGGAGCAGCTTGCTCACGTGTTCGATGAATTGCTCGAAGCGCCCAGCCGGGGCGTGGGTGCTGTGGACGATGACGGTCCGGCCGGAGCGGTTCCTGAAAGTGTGCACCGTCCCAGCGCTGACGCTCGTCGTCTCGCCGGTCGCGAGGGTCCGCCACCTCCCGTCGACCATCAACTCGAAAGGCCCATCGACGACCATGAACGTCTCTTCCTGGGTCGGATGGCGGTGCGGTGGCGGTGCGACCGCGCCCGAGGGAAGGATGAAGTTCATTCCCACCGAGCGATCGTCGCCTTCGAGCGTAGCCTCGGTGACCTCGTAGATGCTGCCGTCCGGCATCTCAAATCGATCGCCCGCTATCGCCATTGGGGAGATTATGCATCGCCCCAAGCATCTCGGGAGGTCCCTCGTTTCCGCAGCGGCCCCCGGGGTAATCACCCGGCGTGACGTCCTCGGCGCGAAAAGCCCTTGCCTGGACGTTGACCACCGCGGCCCTTTTCGCCTTCTGGCTCCTCCTCGTCGACACCCACGAAGAGGCCCAGATCCTGGTCGGCGTCGGGGTAGCAATGCTCGCCGGGTCGATATCGGAGCTGGTCCGCCGGCAGCGCATCGCCCAGGTTCAGGTGCGGCCGCGGTGGCTCGCCCGCCTCTGGCGGCCGGTGTCGAGCGTGCCGCGCGACCTGCTCCGCCTCGCCGTCGCCGTCTTGCCCGGCCAGCGCCCGACGAGCCGCATCCGCGCCCTGCCCTTCGACCCAGGCGTCGCCGATCCGACCGACCACGGCCGCCAGGCGCTGGCTGAGCTGACGGGCTCGTTCTCCCCGAACACGATCGTGATCGGGATCGACGCGGAGCGCGGCCTCCTGCTCGCCCATCAACTCGTTCCCCAAGAAGAGGAACCGGAGCGCTCGCTCGATCGGCTCGAGCTGGCGAGCCGGAAAACGCCATGAACGAGTGGGAGCTGGCCGCCCTCGTCCTCTTCGCCGTGCTTCTCCTCTGCATGGTGCTGACCGCGGTCCTGCCGCTAGGCAGCGGGCTCGTCGCACTGGAGCTCTCCGGGACGGTCGGCACGGCGGTGCTGCTGCTGCTCGCCGAGGGCTTCAACCGTCCGTCGTTCGCGAGCCTCGCGATCGTCTTCGCATTCCTCTCCTTCGTCGGCGCGCTCGCCTTCGCCCGACTGCTGGAGCGACGGCTATGACCTTCAAGGGGGTGGTGGTCGGGGCCCTGCTGGTGCTCGGCGTCGGCCTCGACCTCCTCGCCGCGATCGGCATGGTTGCGATGCGGGACACCCTCGACCGCCTCCATTACGTCGGCGCCGCCGGCTTCAGCGTCGTCGCGATCTCCGCCGCGATCCTGGTCGAGGAGTCGTTCTCGGTAGTCGGGGACCAGGCGATCGTCGCCGGCCTCGCCTCGCTTCTCACCACCCCCGTCCTCGTCCACGTCACTGCGCGGACCGAGCGCATCCGACGGCATGGGCGCTGGGAGCTCGCCGCCGGCGAGCGGGTCGACCGGGTGAGACGATGACCGCCCTGCAGGGCGGCGCGCTCGCGCTCGTCGCGGTCGGGGCGCCACTCGTCGTGCTGGCTCGCGAACCGACCAGGCAGGCGCTCTGCGCCGGCGTCTTCGGCACGGCGCTCGCGATCCTCTTCTTCATCTTCCAGGCAGCTGACGTGGCGCTGTCGCAAATCGTCATCTCGGCAGTCGGGCTGCCGCTGATGATCCTCCTGGCCTGGGCCAAGATTCGCGAGGACGAGGCCGACGAATGACGCGCCCGGTCCGCCTCGGCCTCTTCCTCACTGGAATGGCGGCGCTGGCAGCGACGCTGGCGGTCGCGGTCGGCGACCTGCCCGGCTTCGGCCATTACCCCGGGCCCTACGGGACGATCATCGCTCGCACCGGCGTCGCCGCGCGGCATGGAACCGACCTGGTCACCACCGTCAACTTCGACTACCGCGTCTTCGACACTCTCGGCGAGGAGTTCATCCTCTTCACCGCGGTGCTCGGGGTCGCGCTCGTCCTGCGCCGGCGCCGCGGCGAGGAACGAACGTCAGAGGAGCCCCCCGAGGAGCACCACTTCCCCGGCTCGAGCAGCGCGCTGGGGGCGATCGGGCTGGCCCTCGTCGGGCCGGTCCTGGTGCTGGGCGCCTGGGTCGTCACCCACGGCCACTTGACGCCGGGCGGCGGCTTCCAGGGCGGCGTCGTCCTCGCTGCGGCGATCCTCATCGTCTTCCTGGCCGGCGAGTACGTGGCGATGAAGCGGGTGGCGCCGCACGCGGCGCTCGAGCTGGCGGAGGCATCCGGCGCCGCCGGCCTGGCGCTGGTCGGGCTCGGCGGGCTGATCTTCGCCGGGGTCTTCTTCAAGAACTTCATCTCGCTCGGCTCGCCGGGCGCGATCCTCTCGGCGGGGACGATCCCGATCGGCAACCTCGCCGTCGGGATCGAGGTCGCGGGCGCCTTCCTGATGCTGTGGACCGAGTTCTCAGACCAGGCGCTGGTGGTGCGCTCGCGATGAGCGTCCTTCCCTACCTGGTGGCGATCTGGGTCCTCAGCTGGGGCGTTTACGGGATCGTCACCAGCCACAACCTCGTCCACCTGGTCGTCTGCCTCAGCGTCGCCCAGGCTTCGACCTACATCCTGCTGATCGGCGTCGGCTATCGCAGCGGGGCGACCGCGCCGATCTTCGCCGAAATCCCGAGCAGCACGCCGGTCGTCGACCCGGTGGTGCAGGCGCTCGCCCTCACCGACATCGTCGTCGAGGCGACGGTCAGCGCCTTGCTGCTGGCGATCGCCGTGCAAACCAAGAAGCGGTTCGGGACCGTCGACCCCGACGAGCTGCGCGCGTTGCGCGGCTGAGGACGAGATGACGATCGCGCCGCTGCCGATCGCGGTGCCGCTGATCGTTGCCGCGGCGCTGGCCGCCACCGACTTCGTCCACCGGCGGCGGGTGACCAACCTCGTCGCCATCGCGACGGCGGCGACGGTCACCGCCCTCTGCGCCATCCTGATCTTCCGCTCGGCCGCCGGGCCGATCGTCTACTGGCTCGGCGCCTGGCACCCCCGCCACGGGGTGGCGCTCGGGATCGCGCTCGCGGTCGACCCGCTCGGCGCCGCGATGGCGACCCTGGCCGCCCTGCTGGTCACCGCGACCCTTCTCTACTCGGTCAAGTACTTCGACGCGGTCAGCAACCTCTTCCAGGCGCTGATGCTCGTCTTCCTCGCGGCGATGGTCGGCTTCTGCCTGACCGGCGACCTCTTCAACCTCTTCGTCTTCTTCGAGCTGATGAGCGTCGCCGCCTACGCGCTGACCGCCTACAAGATCGAGGAGCGCGGGCCGCTGCAGGGGGCGATCAACTTCGCCGTCTCCAACAGCCTCGGCGGGATCATGGCCCTGATCGGGATCGCGCTCGCCTACGGCCGCACCGGCGCGCTCAACCTCGCCCAGATCGGCGAGGCGCTCGCGCAGCGGCCGCCGGACGCGCTGGTCGCCGTCGCCTTCGCGCTGATCGTCCTCGGCTTCCTCGTCAAGGCGGCGGCCTTCCCGGTCCACTTCTGGCTCGCCGACGCGCACGCCGTCGCCCCCACCCCGGTCTGCGTCCTCTTCTCGGGGGCGATGGTCGAGCTCGGCGTCTACGGGGTGGCGCGGGTCTGGTGGTCCTGCTTCGCCGCGCCGCTCGGCGGCGATGCGATCGCGCTGCGCCCGGTTTTCGTCTGGATCGGCGTGCTCACGGCCCTCGTCGGCGCGGTGATGTGCTTCCGCCAGCGCCACCTTAAGCGGCTGCTCGCCTTCTCGACGGTCAGTCACGTCGGCATCTTCCTGCTCTGCCTCGGCGCGCTCAGCCACATCGGCATCGCCGCGCTCGCCGCCTACGTCCTCGCCCACGGGCTCGCCAAGGGCGCGCTCTTCATGTGCGTCGGCGTGCTGATCCACCGCTTCGCCGAGGTGGACGAGCTGAGGCTGCGGGGCTGCGGAAGGCGCGACGCCGGCCTGCTCTTCGTCGGGGTGCTCTTCGCCGCATCGGGAATCGTCCTCGCGGGGGCGCCGATGATCGGCGCCTTCCTCGGCAAGTCTCTCGGCGAGGCGAGCGTCGAGGAGGCGGGCTTCGGCTGGACCGTCGCCATCTTCGTGGTGGCCTCGGGCCTCACCGCGGGCGCCGTCCTGCGCGCCGCCGGCTCGATCTTCTGCGGCTGGGGAGAGGACGAGCCGCCGGGGGTGGCCCAACCGCAGGAGGGCGACGTCGAGCCCGAGACGCTCGAGCTTCACGACAGGACCCCGGCCACGATGGTCGTACCGCCGGCGCTCCTGACCGTGGCGGCGCTGCTCGTCAGCGTCGCGCCGGGCCTCGAGGACGCCGTCCAGCATGCGGCCGCGCAGTTCGTCCAAACCGGCGCCTATGCCGACGCGGTCCTCCACGGGCGCAACACCTTCGTCGCCCTGCCGACCGAGGGGCTGAAGGCGGCGGACTTCGTCTGGGGGGCGCTCTCGCTGCTGCTGGCGCTTGCGGTGAGCGGTCTCGCCCTCTTCGGCCGCGGCCTCGTCGAGCGCGTGCCCGAGCGCCTGCGCCGCGCAGGCGAGTCTGCCCTGCAACCGCTCGAGGCAGCCCAGTCCGGGCACCCCGGCGACTACGTCGCCTGGCTGACCGCCGGCGCCGGTGCGCTCTGCGCGGTAATCGTCCTGGCGCTCCGTTGAGGCAGGGCAGGCCGCCGCTGCCGCATTCCCTACGTGGGCCAGCGGCCTGACCTAGGCAGAGAGGTCGCGGCGCTCGAAAAGCCAAGCTCCCAGCGCGGCGAGGACGATCGCCGCGACGGTCACCCCGACAAAGGACAGTGGGTCGATCCCGTCTTCGATCGCGTTGCCGTAGTACCTGAAGACGGAGGCATAGCGAATCCCGGAAAGGCTTGGGTCGAGGCGGCCGACGAGATCGATCACGTACATCGTCACCAGCACTCCCGCGACGGCGCCGGTGACGACCGGAGTGCGCAGCGAGAAGCCGGTCGCGACGACGCCGAGCCCGGCGAAGACGAGCGCCAGCGGCCAGACGCCGGCATAGCCGGCGATCACGGAGCCGAGCGAGAGGTCGGCGCCCGCGATGAGGCCGCCGACGACGGTGAGGACCACGGTCAGGGCCAGGACGATCGCCAGCTCGACGGCGGTCGCCGCGAAGCTCGCGACGGCGAGCCGCGAGCGCGAGACGGGAGCCGAGAGCAGCACGTCGAGACGGCCGCTTTCGGCGGCGCCGGAGAGGCCGCTGGCGACCGCGCGCACCGCCAGGTAGCCGAGCGCCAGCGGCACGATCAGGCTCAGCATCTCCGCGTGCAGGTACTGCTCGACGTTGGCCAGCTCGCCGATCCCGAACGCTTCCTTCAGGGCTGGCGGATAGCCCTTCACGGCCTTCGAGAGAGCGCCTTCCACCGAGGGGAAGATGAGGACGATGAAGGCGGACCAGAGGCCGAGCGGCAGGCCCCAGGCGAGCAGCGAGCGGCGACGGTCGGAGAGGTGGGCGATGGACAGCGCTCCGAGTTGTCCGCTCACAGCTGCTTCTCCTCGTAGAACGTGAGGAAGACCTCCTCGAGCGTCGCGTGGGCGAACCTGGCGTCGACCACGCCGGGGATCGCCCGAACGTCCTCCAGCTCGACCGGCTCGGCGAACTCGACCTCGACCAGGTTGCGGCGCTGCGTCTTGCCGAGCAGGTCGGCGACGCGCTCGACCGCGATCAGCTTTCCCTCCCTGACGATGCCGACCCGGTCGCAGACCCGCTCGACCTCGTCGAGCTCGTGCGAGGAGAGCAGGACGGTGCAGCCGCGCGCGCGCTCCTCGGCGACCAGCGCCAGGAACTCCTCCTGCATCAGCGGGTCGAGGCCACTGGTCGGCTCGTCGAGGATCAGCAGCTCGGGCGAGTGAAAGGTGGCGAGGATCAGGCCGACCTTCTGGCGGTTCCCGCGCGAGAGCTCCCCGAGCGGGCGATCGAGGTCGGCTCGAAAGCGCTCGGCAAGCGCCTCCGCCCGCCCGAGGCCGTCCATCCGCCGCAGGCGGGCCAGCAGGCGCAGCGCCTCCCGGCCGGTGGCCTGCCTGCCGTACCCGAAGTCGCCGGGAAGGTTGCCGAGCCGGGCGCGGATCGCGACGCTGTCGCGCCGGCTGTCGAGGCCGAAGATGCGCGCTCTGCCGCTGGTCGGGTGCAGCAGGTCGAGCAGGGTGCGGATCGCCGTCGTCTTGCCCGCCCCGTTGGGGCCGAGGAATCCAAACACCTCGCCTTTCTCGATCGAGACCGTCACGTCCTCGATCCCCCGCGCGCCGCCATAGAGCTTGGTCAGCCGGTCGGTCTCGATTACCGCCATCGCAGAGGCGAGACTAATGGCGTTCGTGGACAGGCATCGAGCCCATCGCATCCCCGGTCGTCACACGCACTGGCGCCTCGCCAGGCGCCGGCACCTCCTGCTTCGCGGCGGCACCGCCGCCGCGCTGCTCGCGGTGATCGGGCCCGGGCTCCTGGCGGGCCTCTCCGACGACGATCCCGCCGGGATCACCACCTACTCGATCCTCGGCGCCGAATACGGATATGAGCTGATCTGGGTCCTCGTTCTCTCGACCGCGGCGCTGGTCGTCTTCCACGAGCTGGGGGTGCGGCTCGGCATCGTCACCGGCAAGGGGCTGCTGACGCTGGTCCGCGAGCGGTACGGCTCCCGCGCCGCGCGCGTCGTCCTCGCCGCCCTCGTCATCGCCAACACCGGCACCCTCTGCGCCGAGTTCGCCGGCATCGTCGCCGGTTCCGAACTGCTCTTCGGCACCAGTCGCTACCTGAGCGTTCCCCTGGCCGCGCTCGCCGTCTCCGCACTCGTCCTGCGCGAGAACTTCCACCGCGTCGAGCACTTCCTGCTGATGCTGAGCTCGGTCTTCGTCGCCTACGTGATCTCCGGCTTCCTCGCCCACCCCGACTGGGGTGCGGCCGCGAAGGGGGCCGTGGTTCCCAGCCTCCCCTTGACTCGCGACGCGCTGCTGGTCGCGGTGGCCACGGTGGGGACGACGCTGGCGCCCTGGGGCCTCGCCTTCATCCAGTCCTACGCCGTCGACAAGCGCCTGCGGATCGCGGATCTGAAGTTCGAGCGTGTCGACGTGATCACCGGCGCGGTGCTCACCGGAGTCATCGGCCTCTTCGTGATCGTCGCCTGTGCTGCGACCCTGCACGCGCGCGGCATCGAGATCGGCGACGCCCGCGACGCCGCCACCGCCCTCGAACCGCTCGCGGGAAACGCCGCCGCGACCCTCTTCGGCCTCGGCTTCCTCGGCGCCGCGCTGCTGGCAAGCGCGATAGTGCCGCTCTCCACCGCGTATTCGGTCTCGGAGACCCTCGGTCGCAAGGCCGACCTCGACGACAGCTTCTCCGAGGCGCCCGTCTTCTACCTCAGCTTCGGCGCCGTGATGGCCGTCGCGGCGACGATCGTGCTGATTCCCGGGGCGCCGCTGATCCAGATCCTCTTCCTGTCGCAGGCGCTGAACGCCGTTCTGCTCCTGGTCCTGCTCCCGTTCATTCGTCGTCTCGGTCGCGACCGCGAGCTGATGGGAAAGCACGCGCTGGGCCTCTGGGGACGCCTGGCCACGGGAGTCGCGCTGGCTGTGATCGTGGCCTCGGTGGTGGCGCTCGGGGCGCTGGCGATCGCCTGAGGACGGGCTCGCTCAGACGCCCAAAGCGAAGCCCAGGGCCAGCATCAGGAATGCGCCCGCGGCGAAACCGACGCTCGGGCTCAGCGGCGATGCGCCCGAGTATGCCTTCGGCAGTATCTCCACCGCGATCAGTGCGAGCATCGCCCCCGCCGCGAAGGCGAAGGAGAGGGGCAGCAGGCCTCCCACCTCTTCCACGGCGAAGAACGCGATCAGGGCGCCGGCCGGCTGAGGCGCGCTCGTGCCGACCGCCGCCCAGAACTGGCGCGCTGCACCGAACCCCGCCTCCTGCATCGGGATCGCGACGCTGGTTCCCTCTGGGACGTTCTGGATCGCGATCGCGACGATCACGAACAGGCTGAGGTCGGTGCGATCGGAGGCAAAGGCGGTCCCGACCGCCAGCCCCTCCGGCAGGCTGTGGAGGAAGAGGACGAGGAAGACGAGGGCGGAAGACCGAGCGCCGGGTCCGCTGCGACCCATGAAGGTGGCATCGGCGCTCAGGTTGCGCCTGGCGAGGGCGAGGAAGCCGACGCCGACCGCCAGCCCCGCGATCACCAGGCCGGCTCCGCCTTCTTCGAAGGCCGGGACGAGCAGGCCGGAGAGCGCGGCCACCGCCATCACACCCCCTGCGAACCCGAGCAGGAGGGGCGTGAACCGGTCCGTGCGCGGGCCGAAGAGGAATACCGGGATCGCGCCCAAGCCGGTTGCGAGCGCCGTTGCCGAGGCGGCCAGGAGGAGGACGAGCGCTTCGGGCACGAGAAGATCTTCGCCGCTTTGCCGGGCGCCGACATACGTGGACGCGAATCGGGACCGCTCTCGCACGGGTGCGACGGCCCCACTAGCATCGCCGCCGTGGAGATCCTGATCGTCGAGGACGAGACGGCGATCGCCGACTTTCTCGAGCGCGGCCTTTCGAGGGAGGGCTTCACGGTCCACGCCGTGACCGACGGCGCCGAGGGCGAGCGGCTGGCCCTCAACCACGCCTTTGACCTGGTTCTGCTCGACCGGATGCTGCCCGGCCGCGACGGGCTCGAGGTGCTGGCGGCGATCCGCCGCAGCAAGCCGGCGCTGCCGGTGATCCTGCTGACCGCCAAGGCCGAGGTCGCCGACCGCATCGAGGGGCTCGACCAGGGGGCCACCGACTACGTGGCCAAGCCCTTCTCCTTCGAGGAGCTGACGGCGCGGGTGCGAGCGCATCTGCGCCAGGCCGACAGCGAGGCGGCAACGACGCTGGAGGCCGGCGGCATCCGCCTCGATCTGGTCGAGCGCCGGGCTGAGCGCGAGGGCCTCACCGTCGACCTTCCCAAGCGCGAGGCCGAACTTCTCGCCTACCTGATGCGGCACGCGGGCAGGGTCTGCAGCCACGAGGAGATCCTCGCCGCGGTCTGGGCGTACGACCACGACCCCGGCACGAACATCGTCCAGGTCTACGTCGGCTACCTGCGCCGCAAGCTCAGCCGTCCTGGCTCACCCGCCCCGATCGAGACGGTGCGCTCGGTCGGCTACAAGCTGAGCGAGGGCTAGGTGCGAGGCGCCTGGACAGGGCTGGGCCTGCGGGGGAGGCTCACCCTCTCGATCGGCGCCCTCGTGCTGATCGCCTTCGGCGTCGTCTTCGTCTTCGTCCGCGGGGAGATGGCAGACGAGTCGCACATCATCGCCCGCGAGGAGGCACGCGAGCACCGCGCGGCGATCAGCGGCGCCGGCACGGACGAGAGCCACGGGATCCCGCCGATCTCCGACGCCCAAGAAGAGGTCGAGAGGACGTTTCTCGTCGTCGGCGGCATCGCGCTCGTGGCGGCGCTGCTCGGCGGCTACCTGATCGCCGCCCGCACCGCCTCGCCCCTGCGGCGGATGGCGGCCACCGTCGAGGAGGTGCGCTCCGGCGACCTCACCCCGCGCCTGCGCGAAGACGCAGCCGCGGCCCCCGAGCTGCGGGCCTTGATCGCGGCGTTCAACCGGATGCTCGACCGACTCGATCTCGCCTTCTCGCAGCAGCGCGGCTTCGTATCCGATGCCTCGCACGAGCTGCGCACGCCGCTGACCGCGATCCGTGGCCAGCTCGAAGTGCTTGCAGGCGGCGCAGATACGAGCGCCGCGGAGGTGCGGCGGGTGAAAACGGTGACGATCGCCGAGGTGGAGCGGATGGAGCGATTGGTCGACGAGTTGCTCGAGCTTGCCCAGTTCGGCGAGCGCTCGAAGATGGAGACGAGCCAAGTCGACCTCGCCGGCTTGCTCCGCGAGCTGGCCGGAGCAGACACGACCGGGATCGAGCTGGGCGAGTTGGCCGAGGGCCACATCACCGGCAGTCCCGAGCTGCTCGCCCGTGTCGTCCGCAACCTGCTCGCCAACGCTCGTCGCCATGCGGGCGGCTCCGGGCGGGTGATTCTGAGCGCGGTGGCCACCGATGGCCGGGTCACGGTCGGCGTCGACGACGACGGGCCTGGCATACCCCCGGGCGAGCGCGAGCGCGTCTTCGAGCGCTTTCACCGGATCGACCCGGCGCGGGACCGCGACTCGGGCGGGAGCGGCCTCGGACTGGCGATCTCCCAGGAGATCGTCGAGGCGCACGCCGGCAGGATCTGGGTCGAGGATTCCGCGCTCGGCGGCGCCAGAGCCGCTTTCGAGCTGCCCGGATTCACATCGGCGTCCTGAGAAAACTCTCACGCGACGCTTAGGGGGCATGTAGCGCCGTTGCCGAAGATGGCCGCGTGTTCAAGCCCGAGGAAAGCGCCCTTGTCGAGGTTCGCGAGGACGGCGTTGCCGGCAATGGCCGACTCACCGCCGCCCTCGGCGCCCTGCTCCTGGTCCTGCTCGCAGCCGAGGGCGCGACGATCCCCCTCATCGGACAGCTCCGCGAGGAGCACATCCTGATCGGCATGCTCCTGCTCGGCCCGGTGGCGGCGAAGCTGGCCAGCACCGGCTACCGCTTCGCTCGCTACTACCTCCGCTCTCCTGCCTATGTGAGCAAGGGACCGCCGCAGATCGCCCTGCGGCTGCTGGCGCCCGGAGTCGTCTTCACCACCGTCGCCCTCTTCGGCACCGGGGTCGCCCTGCTGATCGTCGGCCGCAACGGCGAGCTCGACTTCCTGCACAAGGCCAGCTTCATCGCCTGGTTTGCGCTGATGACGATCCACGTCCTCGGCCACATCCTCGAGCTGCCGGGGCCGGCATTCGCCGATTGGCGCGGACCGCGCCTCAGCGGCACCGGGCTGCGCTTCGCCGCGCTCGCCGCCGCGCTCGCGGTCGGCGCCGGGCTGGTCGTGCTCAGCTTCTCCGCCGCGGGGTCGTGGGGCTGATGGGCCCGCTCGATCGCGAGCTGGCGCGGCAACGCGGTCAGCGCAAGGTCGACGCGATGAAGCGGCGCGCGGGGCTGCTGCGGCTGCGCGTCGTGGCGACCGCGGTCATCGGCTTCGTGCTCCTCTGGACGGTGGTCTTCGTGCAGATGGCGACCGGCAACGACCCCGCCCTCGGAAGCGGAGCGGCGTCGCGCTCGGCGGTCGAGAAGAAGCATGCCCCCGAGCCGGAACGCGGCAGCCGCCAGGTCACGGCGCCACCACCGAGCGAAGAAGACGGCGAGGGGGAGAGCGCGCCGGTCGAAGAGCTCGAAACGAGCGAAGCCGCCCACATCGAAGCCGAACGGGCCGAAGCCGAAAGAATCGAAGCCGAACAGATCGAAATCGAACAGCGGGAAGCCGAAGTCCGCGAACTGGAAGAACTGGAAGCGGTCACCACGGGACAGTCGTGAGCCAGGCGCGGCGGACGTTCGAGTGCTTCGGCGGCTCGGTCGGCGTGTCCGTCCTCGGACCCGCCTCGATGGAACCCGAGAAGGCGGCGGCCGCGGCCGAAGCAAAGCTCCTCGCCGCTCACCGGCGGCTCTCGCGCTTCCTGCCCGACAGCGAGCTCAGCCGCCTGAACCGCGACCGCCGCATGAGGGTCCCGGCCGATCCTCTGCTGCTCAGGGTGGCCGGCGCAGCCCGCCAGGCAGGCGAGATGACCGATGGCCTGGTGGACGCGACGCTTTTGAGCGAGATCGAGGCGGCCGGATACCGCGAGTCGATGCGGGGCCGGCCCAGCACCGTCCCGCCGGCTCGGCCGCACGTCGCGACACCGGCCAGCCCCCGATCGACGCGATCCTGGGCCAAGCTCCGGGTGGACTGGCGGGCGGGAGCGATCGAGCGGCCACCGGGGGTTGAAATCGACAGCGGCGGGATCGCCAAGGGCCTGCTTGCGGACGACGTCGCGGCGACCCTGGCGGATTTTCCGGCCTACGCGGTCGACTGCTGTGGAGACGCGCGCATCGGCGGGGCTGCAGGACAGCTGCGACCGATCGAGATCGAGGACCCCTTCGGAGGTGAGCCGGTCTGCTCGCTTGAGATCAGCGAGGGCGGCGTAGCGACCAGCGGGATAACCCGCCGAAGCTGGGAAGGCGCCGGGGGCGCCCCCGCTCACCACCTGCTCGACCCCGCGACGGGCAAGCCGGCTTTCACCGGGATCGTCCAGGCGACCGCGCTGGCCCCCAGCGCCTTCCTCGCCGACGTCCACGCCAAGTGGGCGCTGCTCTCCGGCCCTGACCTCGCTCCCTCACGCCTTCCCTTTGGCGGGGTCCTCGTCCTCTCCGACGGCGGTGTCGAGACCGTGGCCCCCCACGCTCCGATCGGGACCGTTGCATGAGCGCCGCCCACCACCTCTTCTGGATCACCAGCCGAGCCGCCGGCAGCGCCGCTCTGCTGCTGTCGAGCGCCTCGGTCCTGCTCGGCCTGATGATGAGCTCGAGCCGCCGCAATCCGAACCGGCGCGACCTGCGCACCCTCCACGAGGCCCTTTCCCTGACTGCCCTGGCGATGGTCGGCCTCCACGGCGTCTCCCTCTTCGGAGACGCCTACCTGAACCCGGGCATCGTCGGCGTCGTCGTCCCGTTCGTCGGCAAATACCGACCGCTGTGGACCGGCATGGGCATCCTCGCCGGCTACGGCCTCGCCGTACTCGGCGTCTCCTACTACTTCCGCGACCGCATCGGCGCCGCGCGCTGGCGCCGCGCCCACCGGCTCACCGCCGCCTTCTGGCTGCTGGCGATCGTCCACACGGTCGGCGCCGGCAGCGACGCGGTCGAGCCGTGGTTCCTGATCCTCAACGGCGTGGCGATCGTCCCCGCGGCGCTCCTGCTCAGCCTGCGCTGGCTCGCCCGGGCCTCGGACGAAGGGGATGCCGGGACGCGCGGCGCCGATCCTCGACGCCAGCGACCGAGCGTCCGCTGAGCGGGTCAGACAAATACAGCGGCGTCGCGCCGGCCCGGCGAGCCTCGCGACGACGCCGCCGGGCGCGGTTGCTCGTTCCGCTCATCCTCCTCGCGGCGATTGCCGTCACGGTCGCGAGCTCACGCGGGGGGCCCGGTGGGAAAGCTCCGGCCGACCTACCGACCTTCAAGGCCACCGTCGTCGCCCGCTCGGCGACCCCGCTTCCGGCGCCGGTCTCCGGCGAGTCGGTGGTCCCGATGCGGGCCGGCCCGTTTATTCTCGGCGGTCTCGACTCCACCAGCGCCTCGGTCAGCGGCGTCTTCCAGCTCGACTCGGGCAACGGAGAGCTGCGAGAAGCCGGCGCCCTCAGCGGGCCTCTGCACGACGCCGCCGCGGTAGCGCTCGGCAACCAGGTGCTGGTCTTCGGCGGTGGCGCCGAAACGAGCACCGACTCCGTCCAGTCACTGCCGGCGCCGGGTGGGGCGGTCGCCGCAGGCGCCACCGCGCACAGGGTCGGCACGCTGCCGACCGTTCGCTCCGACCTCAGCGCCGTGACGATCGGCAGCCGCGCCTTCCTGCTCGGCGGCTACGACGGCAGCAAGCCGATCGACACCGTCCTCGAAACCGCGGACGGCAGGAGCTTCACCCAGGTTGCGACCCTCCCCGCCCCCGCCCGCTACATGGCGGTGGCGGCACTCGACGGCCGGATCTACGCCTTCGGAGGTGAGACCGCGGGGGGCGCGGCCAGCGCCGCGATCCGGGAAGTCGACCCCCGGGCGGGGGCCGCCCGGATCGTCGGCCGCCTCCCCCGGGCGCTCTCCCACGCCAGCGCCGTCGTCCTCGGCGGGCGCGTGTACATTCTGGGCGGCGAGATCGGCGGCGCGCCGAGCGCTGCGATCTGGCGCTTCGACCCCGCCGGCGACAGGGTGGTGCCGGCGGGCAGGCTCCCGGTCGCGGTCTCCGGCGGCGGCGCCACGACGGTCGGCTCGACCGCCTATCTGATCGGCGGAACCGGCGCCGGGGAAGCCGCCCTGTCGACGGTCCTCACCCTCACCGTCCACCGCGAAAAGGTCGCCCGGAAGACCCGGTCGAAGCCGCAGAGCGCGTCCTCGACCGGCGCCTCCTACCCCTTCGCCGGGCGCTTGATGATCGCCGACCGTGGCAACGACCGGCTGCTCGTCGTCAACGCCCGCAAGCAGGTCCTCTGGCGCTTTCCGTCCCACGCCCACCCCGCGCCTCCGGGCGGCTTCTACTTCCCCGACGACGCCTTCTTCATCCACGACGGCGCCGGGATCATCTCCAACGAGGAGCAGAACGAGCGCATCGTCCAGCTCGCCTTCCCTTCGGGCAAGCTGCTGTGGTCCTTCGGGCATCCAGGGATCGCCGGCTCCGAACCCGGCTACCTGCACGAGCCCGACGACGCCTACCTCCTGCGCAACGGCTCGGTCACGGTCGCCGACGCGCAGAACTGCCGCGTCCTCGTCATCTCCCACGCCAAGAAGGTGCTGAAGGAAATCGGCAGCCCCGCCTCCTGCAGCCACGAGCCGCCCCGCTATCTCGGCTCGCCCAACGGCGACACGCCGCTGCGCGACGGCAACATCCTCGTCTCCGAGGTGAACGGCTCCTACATCGACGAAATCACCCCAGAGGGGAAACTCGTCTGGAGCACGCAACTGCCGATCTCCTACCCCTCCGATCCCCAGCGACTCGGACCCGACCGCTATCTCGTCGCCGATTACGCAAGGCCGGGCGGGATCTACGAGTTCACCCGCTCCGGCAAGATCCTCTGGTCCTACCACCCCTCCTCCGGCAACGGCATGCTCAACCACCCGAGCCTGGCCGAGCGCCTGCCAGGCGGCCTGATCGCCGCCAACGACGACTACCGCGACCGCGTCGTGATCATCGACCCGAAGACCCGCAAGGTGGTCTGGCAGTACGGCCACACCGGAGAACCGGGGCGGGGGCCCGACCACCTCCACATTCCCGACGGCTTCGACCTGCTTGCGCCCGACGGGACCACGCCCACCCATCCCTATACGGGCTGAGCGAGCGCGCGCGAAGCCAGCTTTGGGTCGAGGGGCGCGAGCATTCGCCGCCGCGTCAGAATGCTGACCGGCGCCGCTCGAAGACGTCTCCTGTAACGCGCTCAAGCGCGTTAATGCGAGCGATGCAAATCGCCCTCGCAGCCCTGACGCTCATCGTGCTGTCCGCCGCCATACCTGTCATTTTCCGCGTCAAGCGCGAGTGCGAGGGGGTGGGCGTGCTGTCGGATCTGACGGTCACAGTCGTGTGGTGCCAGTACCTCGCCATCGCCGCGGCTGCGAGCCTGTCGGCGACCTTCAGCGCCTGGCCCATGCAATTGCCCCGCGCCGTGGAGATGCTTCTCGGTGTGTCGTCGGACGCAATCGGGGTCGCCCTCGTGCTCTGGGGGCTCGCTTCGATGGCTTCGTTTCGGCGCATGTCCGGGACGAGACCGGACCGCCTGATCCAGGGTGGCGCCTTTCGCTTCAGCCGCAATCCGCAGAACGTCGGCGTAGCGCTGATGCTCGTCGGTGTCTCGTTCCTGCTCGATTCCGGCTTGGCCCTGGTCGCGGCTCTGGGCTTTTGGGCCGTCTTCTATGCATACCTCGGCTATGAGGAATCGCACCTGGCCAAGGTCTTCGGCGTCGAATACGAGCGTTATCGCAGGCATACGCCTCGTTTCTTCGGTGTCCCTCGGTAACCGTTGGCGCCGAAGCCCCTGCCTCGGGTTGCTACCGGGTAAGAGCAACCGAGTCCGAACGCTTGCGCGAGGGCGAGCCGGCGCCGTTGCCGAGCTTCCCCGCGTAGGCGCGCAGGAGGTCGCGGTGTTCGACCCAGCCGACCAGCTGGCGCGTGCCGGGGGCGAGGACGGGAACCGCCTCGCGATCTTCCTCGGCGAGATAGTCGACCGCGACGGCGAGGTCCTCGCCGGCAAAGAGCTCGGGCGCCTCCTGGGCGAGCGCCGCAGCGTCAGGCTCATCGCCCCCCGCCGCTTCGCGCTCGACCTCGCGGGCGCGGAGGACGCCGATCAGCAGCCCCGCGTCGTCGACGACGGGCAGGACGCTTCGGCCCTGCTCCAGGAACGCTGCGGCGATCTCCGCGAGGCTCGCGCGGGCGTCCAGCGCCTGCGGCGGCGGCTGCATCGCCTGGCCGACCCGCAGCCCCGCCAGCGGTCCGCCGCGGGCGGGACGCTCGATGTCGATGCCGCGCCGTCGCAGCTTCAGCGTGTAGATCGAGTCTGCGCTGAGGCGGCGGCTGATCGCGGTCGCGATCACGACGGCCAGCATCAACGGCAGGATCACCGAATAGTCCCCGGTCAGCTCGAAGACGATGAGCACGGCGGTGATCGGCGCGCGTCCGGCCGCGGCGAAGACGGCGCCCATCCCGACCAGGCCGTAGGCGCCCGCGCCCGCGGTCGCCGCCGGCAGCAGGTCGTGCGCGCCGAGGCCGAAGGCGCTGCCGAGCATCGCCCCCATGAAGAGCGAGGGAGCGAAGACGCCGCCCGAGCCGCCGATCGCCAGGGTGAGGCTGGTGGCGGCGATCTTGCCGACCAGGAAGACCAGCAGCAGGCCGAGCACGTACCGCCCGTCGATCGCCCCTTCCAGCACCGGGTAGCCCACCCCGTACATCTCCGGCAGGGCGAGCAGCAGAGCGCCGAGCAGCAACCCGCCGACGGCGGGCCGCAACCAGGCCGGGCCGCGCCAGATGCGATCGGCGAAGTCCTCGGCGCCGTAGAGGGTGCGCATGAAGGCGACTCCGGCAAGCGCCGCGAGAATGCCGAGCAGGGCGTAGAGCGGGTACTCGGCCGCGGAGACGACGTGGAATTCAGGCAGGTGCAGGAAGGCGCCGGAGCCGAAGGCCAGCCGCCCGACCGCCGTCGCAACCACGGCGCTCAGCACGACGACGCCGAAGGCGCGGGTCTGGAAGTCGCGCAGGATCAGCTCGAGCGCGAAGAAGACCCCGGCGATCGGGGCGTTGAAGGTGGCGGCGATGCCGCCCGCCGCGCCGCAGGCGACGAGCAGGCGCAGCTCATGCCCCGGCAGCCTCGCGACCTTGCCGACCCAGGAGCCGATCGCCGAGCCGATCTGCACGATCGGCCCCTCCCGCCCGACCGAGCCGCCGGCGCCGATGCAGAGAGCCGAGGCGAGCGACTTGACGATCGGGACCCGACCGCGGATCCGTCCCTGGTCGCTGTGCACCGCCAGCATCACCTCGGGCACCCCGTGGCCGCGCGCCTCCGGGGCGAAGCGGTAGACGAGCGGGCCGTAGAGCAGGCCGCCGAGGACCGGGACGACCAAAACGACGAAGGGGCCGAGAAAGGGCAGGTGGGGGTTGCTGAAATGCCCGAGGGCGCTCGGATCGCTGTAGCCGCTGAAGAGCTCGGTGAAGCTGCGGATCAGGAAGCGAAAGACGATCGCGCCGAGCCCCGCGCCGACGCCGATCAGCAGCGCGAGCGCGGCCAGCAGGCCGCCCTCCCCCCCAAGCGCCGCGCGCAGGTCCCGGCGCGACGCCGCCAGGGCGCTCGATCCATGCGTGAGACGCGCGATTCGATCCATGAATCGAGCCTAGGAGACGCCCGCGGCGGCGCGGGGCGACCTGTTCAGGCCGCGTCAGAATCCTGACAGGGACTTCAGATCACAATGTGGGACATGGGCGACCAACTGGTGGAGGTGCTTGCGATCGACGGCGAGCTGGCCGACGGCCTCGACGGAACCCGCCTCGACGGCGCACGGCGCAACTGCGTGAGCCCGGTGATCACGGTTGCGAGGGGAACCTGGCAGCCGCACGGGCTGGACAGCCCCGATCCCGGCGGCTTCGGCCTGCTCGTGCTCTCGGGCTTCCTCGTGCGCAGGGTCGGCCAAGGTGGCCGCTATGGCGCCGAGCTGCTTGGGCCGGGCGATCTGCTGCGCCCCTGGCAGACGGTGGGACAGGTCGCGAGCATCCCCTTCGAGCCGCGTTGGGAAGCCATCGCCGACACCCGACTCGCGATCCTCGGGTCGAGCTTCGCCCGCCGCGCATCTCCCTATCCATCCGTGGCGTCCCAGATCGTCGGCCGGGCGATGCTCCGCTCGCGCCACTTGGCGGTGAACCTGGCGATCGTGCAGCAGGCGCGAATCGACACCAGGCTGAGGATGCTCTTCTGGCACCTGGCCGACCGCTGGGGGAGGACCGGTACGTCCGGCGTCACGCTCGACGTCCCGCTCACCCATTCCCTGCTCGGTGGGCTGGTCGCGGCGCGGCGACCCACGGTCAGCACCGCGATCGCCGGCCTCGTCCGAGAAGGCGTGCTGGAGCGCAGCGAGGAGGGCTGGCTCCTGCGGGGCGGCCCTCCGCAGGAGCTGATCGACCTCACCGCCTTCCCGGAGTCCGCCGAGCTCGCAGCCGAAGCGATGCCCCAGGCGCCCGGGGACATCTAACCGGGCCCCGTCGCGGCGGGCAAAGACAGTGCTGTCCAGATCGATGAGCCGGGAAGCCCGGTCGGTATTCATGTCGACCCTGGAGGCTTCCGTGACCGGCGGTAGTAGCCTCGGCGGAGCATGAGACAACCCGGGGGGTCCCTGTCGAGGGGCTGAGATGGCGCTTCCTAGCGCCACCACCCGCCGAACCTGATCTGGCTCATACCAGCGAAGGGAGCAGATATGCCCGAGAAGCACCGCAGTGCGTTCGCCGACGACGCCGAGTGCCGCACGCAGATGCGGCTGGCCCGCGAAGGGATCGCCTCGCCCGAGATGGAACGGGTGGCAGAGCGCGAGCGCCTGCCAGTCGAGACGGTCCGCGAAGAGGTCGCCCGTGGCCGCATGATCGTCCCCGCCAACGTCCACCACCGCACTCTCGACCCGATGGCGATCGGGCTGCGAGCGCGAGTCAAGGTGAACGCCAACATCGGCTCCTCGCCGACCAGCTCTTCGCTGGCCGAAGAGGTGGAGAAGCTCCGCCTCGCTGAGCGCTGGGGCGCCGACACCGTGATGGACCTCTCCACCGGCAAGCGGATCTCCGAGACGCGCGAGGCGATCCTCGCCGAGGCGAGCGTGCCGGTCGGCACCGTGCCGATCTACGAGGCGCTGGAGGAGGTGGCGCGAATCGAGGACCTGACGCCGGAGCTGCTGCTGGAGACGATCGAGCGCCAGGCCCTCCAGGGCGTCGACTACATGACGATCCACGCCGGCGTGCTGTTCGCCCACCTGCCGCTCACCCGCCACCGGGTGACCGGGATCGTTTCGCGTGGCGGCGGCATCCTCGCCCGCTGGATGGTCGAGCACCGCGCCGAGAATCCGCTCTATGAGCGCTTCGAGGACGTGCTGGAGATCTGCCGCGCCCACGACGTGTCGATCTCGCTCGGGGACGGTCTGCGCCCGGGCTCGATCGCCGATGCCTCGGATGCCGCCCAGTTCGCCGAGCTGCGAACGCTGGGCGAGCTCACCGAGCGCGCCTGGGAGCGCGACGTGCAGGTGATGGTCGAGGGGCCGGGACACGTCCCCCTGCACCAACTGGAGCGCAACGTCGAAAAGCAGCAGCGCCTCTGCCACGAGGCCCCCTTCTACACGCTCGGACCGCTGGTCACCGACATCGCTCCGGGCTATGACCACATCACCTCGGCGATCGGCGCCGCGGTCGTCGGCTGGCATGGCACCTCGATGCTCTGCTACGTGACGCCCAAGGAGCACCTGGGGCTGCCGGACGCAGAGGACGTCAAGCAGGGGCTCATCGCCTACCGGATCGCCGCCCACGCCGCCGACCTGGCCCGCGGCGATCGCCGCGCGGCGGAGTGGGACCGCGCGCTCTCCGAAGCGCGCTTCGCCTTCGACTGGACGCGTCAGTTCGAGCTCGCCGTCGATCCAGAGACCGCGCGGGCGATGCACGACGAGACGCTCGGCGACGACTACTTCAAGACGGCCGAGTTCTGCTCGATGTGCGGGCCCAAGTACTGCCCGATGCACAACTTCCGCGAGATCGACTGGGACGCGCTTGGAGCCGCGGTCGGTCGCTGACCGCAACCGCTGCACGATTCGTCACGGGTCAACCGCAAGCCATCGAGATCGACCGATCCGGGCGTTTCCGGCCTGAATAGGACGTGGAATGCAATTTCAAGCGGTTTCTGTCAAATGGAGTACGACCGGAATCGGTCCGGATCGGCCTGGGATCTACGAACCGCCACGGGCTTCCAGCTCGGCGGGCTGGGTTCGCGCCTGGTCTCACCGGTGCTTTCGTCGCGGCGGGGGACCGCGCGTCCTGGCGTTTGGTCTCCCATACAACGGGAACTTTTCTTTTGGGAAGAGCAACCGATACCAGTTGGAGAGGTAAAGGAGATGGCCCAGCAGACTAGGCGCAAAAGCGGCAGCGGCCGCAACAAAAGCCCGACCTCGAAGAAGAAACGAAGTTCGAACGGGAAGGCTCGGAACCAGGGCTCCAGCAAGACCGTGCCGGAGCGGATGTACGAGGACTACACGATCATCGACCCGGGCGAAATCAGCGATACCGACGAGCCCGACGTCGTCGTCGACGTCCCAGTGGTCAAGGTCGACGAGCTCCACTTCGAGCTCGACGATCTCAAGGCCCGGATCTCGCTCCACGCCGAGGTGCTCGACTTGGTCAAGCTCAGCGTCGGCGTCCATGCTGAGCTGGGAAAAGTCGAACTCAACATCAAAGGCGTCGAAGCCCAGGCCCTGCTGCGGGCGCGGCTCGACCACGTGACGGCGATCATCGATCGGGTCCTGACCACGCTCGACCGCAACCCGGACGTTCTGAAGGAGATCGCGCACGCGCTGGAACCGGTCACCGAAGGCGCGGGGAAAGCGGTCGGCGAAGTTGGCGAAGGAGCGAACAAAGCGGTCGGGGAGATCGGCGAAGGGGCCGGCGGCGCGGTCGAGGACATCGGTGAAGGCGCCGAGGGGGCCGTTAAAGATGTCGGCAAAGGGGCCGGCGGCGCGGTCGAAGAGGTCGGCGGCGGCGCCGGTAAAGCGGCCGGTGAGCTGGGCCAAGGCGCTGGGCAGGCAGTCGGCGGCCTCGGCCAGGGCGTGGGCGCGCTTGCGGGGGGCGGTGGCGGCGGAGGCAACAACGGCGAAGGAGGTCAAGCTCTTTCCAGCGGGCAGGTCGCCAAGCATCTCGCGAAGCTCCTCGCAAAAGAGCTTGGCGCCGCGGCCAGCGACGAGGCGAAGGAGCTGAGCCTCGCCGCCTCGCAGAAGGCGTTAGAGATGGGCGAGCGACGACGTCACCGCCGGGCGACCAAGCACAACGCCACCACGGGAGCGCTACGGAAGGCCGAGGAGCTGGACCTCGACATCGACGAGGTGGAGGGATCGGGTGCCGAAGGGCGCGTCACCATCCACGACGTCGAAAAGGCGGCGACTGCCGAATGAAAGGCCGGCCTGACCTCGACTTCGTGACTTTGGTCAAGGCTAAGGAGCTCAGGTTCGGCCGGGTTCCGGAGAAGAAGGTGCGCTACTACGGCGAGCCGGACCATGAAACAGAGGTCGAGGTGGAGCGGGACAATATCCCGGAGGAGCCGGAGGAGGGAGTTACCTACCGCGATGTGGAGGTGCGCTGGTCGGTGGCGCAACGAATCGTCCACCCAACCGACAAGGAATCACCTTAGAACCGGTTTCAGAAAGAAGGACCTGCCGCCTGAGCGGTGAACACCTCCGGCACATGTGGTCGACTCTCGGAGGTGTCGGAGGTGCCATCGCGCTTTGAGGTAGACGACGGCCTTTGGGCCGAGCTGGAGCCGCTGTTGC
>DASTAY010000001.1:0-17367 GCA_035712345.1 Solirubrobacterales bacterium | reverse complement strand
GATATGCAATCTGATCCTGGGGCGCGGCGGAGCCGCGCAGCATGTTCTCCCCGCAGCGGAAGCGGAGGGGAGGTCAATTCCGGAGGAGGGGTGCCGGCCCCCTGTACAGCGGGGCCTTGGCCCCTAGCCGGTAGGAACGCGCGCCGTGATGATCCAGGTGCTGGCCGGCGCCCAGACGCCGTCGGGTTGCTCGAACTCGGCGATCGCGGCGCGGATCTTGGCGGCGATCTCGGGGCGGATCTCGTCGACGCGGTCGCCCCAGAGGCGGAGGATCTCACCGGCCGGGCCGAGCGCCATCCCGAACTCGACCGCCTGGTCGAGGTCGGACCCGACCTTCATCGGCAGGTCGCAGCGCTGCAGGCCGATCTCCTCGAAGCCGGCGATCTTCAGCTGTTCTGAGACCGTGTCGGCGTTGGCCATCGAGAAGGGTCCCGGCCCGCAGGTCGGTTCCTCGGTCTCCTCGGGATGCTCGAGGTACTCGTCGACGATCTCCTCGGCACGCCGCACCCACTCGTTGTCGAGCTTGCGCCGCCAGACGACAGCGGTGAAGCGGCCGCCCGGCCTCAGGGCCGCGCGGACGTTGCGCAGGGCGGCAACCGGGTTGGCGAAGAACATGATCCCCATGCGCGAGAAGGCGTAGTCGAATTCCTGGGGCAGCTGCAGCGTCTGCACATCGGCGATCCGAAACTCGACGTTGCCGGAGCCCGCCTCCTCCGCCTCCTGTTCGGCGGTCTCGATGAAGGGCGAGGAGACGTCGACGCCGAGCACCGAGCCCTCCGGGCCGACCAGCTCGGCAAGTCGCCGGGTGGTGTCGCCGAAGCCGCAGCCGACGTCGATCACCCGTTCCCCCGGCTGCGGCGGATTCGACCGCATCGCCACCTCGCCGTGGGCGCCGAGACCGCCGGTGGTCAGGTCACGGTACTTGACGAAGAGGTCGAAGAGCGGCCCGCTCCACGCCTCGGTGGTCTCGGCGTTGTCGGGGGCAACCGACGACATGGTGCGATCGTACGCCCGACCCGGCGCTCAGCCAAGCGGCGGGGCGAAGTTTGCCAGCCGCAGCGCCTCCTCCCGGTCGTCGTAGGGGCGCCAGCCGAGGATCTTGTGGTCGCGCAGCTCGAAGGCCCAGGCCATCTCCTCGACCCCCGCCTCGCCGCCGTCCTCGGCCCAGTGCCAGCGCCGGCGGATCAGCGCCACGGCACGGCCGCCGCCGCCCTCCAGCCCTTCCTCGTAGAGCTGCTCCAGCTCGATCGTCTGCTGCACCCCGCCGGGCTCCCGCGTCGCCCAGACCCGCGCCGCCTCGCGACCCTTGCGCAGCCCCCGCCCCGAGTGCAGCTCGACCTCGGGGTCGAGCACGGCGACGAACGCATCCAGGTCGCGCTCGTTGAAAGCGCGGATGAACTCGCGGACGGGATCAATCATCCACCCTCCTGAGGGCGTGGGACCAAGCAGGTCGGGGGACGCAGGGAGGGAGACAAGGGGAGCGCACAGTTAGTGCGTGACCCGCAGGCGACCGACTGAGGACCCCGAGATGCGCCGGTCCCACGCCCTCAGGCGCCGTGGCACTTCTTGTACTTTTTGCCGCTTCCGCACCAGCACGGGTCGTTGCGGCCGATGTTCTCCTTGTCGTCGTTGACGACCGTCTCGACCGTTTCGAAGCCGCCGCTGTTCGGTCCGGCGGCCTGGGCCGCGGCGACGTCGACCGCGCTGGCGCCGCTGGCGGCAGCGACCTCCTGCAGTGCCGAGGGCTGGTTCTCCAGGCTGCCGCCGGAATAGGCGAGGGTCGCGGCCTCGCCACCGCCGTTGCCGGCCACCGCCGCACCCGCTTCTTCGGGCTGGACTTCGATCTCGGCGCGGAAGACCAGCTTCGAGAACTCGTCCCAGATCGAGTGCAGCAGCTCTTCGAACATCTGGAAGCCCTCGTTTTTGTAGGCGACGAGGGGGTCGATCTGGGCGAAGCCGCGCAGGTGGATGCCTTCGCGCAGGTAGTCCATGTCGAAGAGGTGTTCGCGCCAGCGGTTGTCGATCACCTGCAGCAGGATCGAGCGCTCCAAGAAGCGCATCAGCTCCTCGCCGAGCTGCTCTTCGCGCTCGTCGTAGGCGCTCATCACGTCGTCGTCGAGGGCTTCCTTCAGCTGCATCCGGTCGACCGTCTCCGGCGCCAGGCTCGAGACCTCGACGCCGACCGGCCAGATCTGGCGCAGCTGCGTCTCCAGCTCCTCCAGGTCCCAGTCCTCGAGCACGTCGCTGGCGGTGTACTCGTCGACGAGGCGCTCGACCACGCCCTCGAGTTCGTCGCGGGCGTTCTCGGAGATGTCGCGCCCTTCGAGGATCTCGCGGCGGTATTTGTAGACCACGCGCCGCTGCTCGTTCATCACGTCGTCGTACTCGAGCACGCGTTTGCGGATCAGGAAGTTCTGCTCCTCGACCTTCTTCTGGGCGCCCTCGACCGTTTTGGTCAGCATTTTCGCCTCGAGCGGCATCTCCTCGCCGTCCTCGTCGACGGGACCCAGTCGATCGAGGATTTTGTAGATGCGGTCGCCGGAGAAGAGCCGGATCACGTCGTCTTCGGCGGAGAGGAAGAAGCGCGTCTCCCCCGGGTCGCCCTGGCGGCCGGAGCGGCCGCGCAGCTGGTTGTCGATGCGGCGCGATTCGTGCCGCTCGGTGCCGCAGATGTAGAGCCCGCCGAGCTCGCGCACCTCTTCGGCCTCGGCCTTGCACCGCGGCTCCAGCTCGGCGGTCTTCGCCGCCAGCGCCTCCTCGTAGCCCTCCTCGCCCGGGCTCATCCCCTGCTTCTTCAGCTCTTTGTGCGCCATGTGCTCGGGGTCGCCGCCGAGCTTGATGTCGACGCCGCGGCCGGCCATGTTGGTCGCGATCATCACCGCACCCCTGCGCCCCGCTTCGGCGATCCGCTCACCCTCTTTTTCGGCGTGCTCGGGCTTCGCGTTGAGCACCGCGTGCTCGACCCCGTGGCGTTTCAACTCGCCCGAGATCATCTCCGAGACCTCGACCGAGACCGTTCCGACGAGGATCGGCTGGCCCTTCTCGTGGCGGGCGAAGATCTCCTCGAGCACGGCTTTCCACTTGCCGTCCTTGGTTTTGAAGATCTGGTCGTTGAGGTCGGCGCGGACCATCGGCCGGTTGGTCGGGATCTCGACCACGGGCACTTTGTAGATTTTCATGAACTCGGTCGCCTCGGTCAGCGCGGTGCCGGTCATCCCGGCGAGCTTGTCGTAGAGGCGGAAGTAGTTCTGCAGGGTGATCGTCGCCAGGGTCTGGTTCTCCTCGCCGATCGCCACGCCCTCCTTCGCCTCGACCGCCTGGTGCAGGCCCTCCGACCAGCGCCGCCCCTCGAGGATGCGGCCGGTGAACTCGTCGATGATCATCACCTGGCCGTCGACCACGGCGTAGTCCTTGTCCTTCTTGTAGAGGGACTCGGCCTTGAGCGCCTGGCTGAGGTGGTTGACCAGGGTCCCGTGCTCGCTCAGGTAGAGGTTGTCGACCCCGAGGAACTCCTCCGCCCGCTTGACCCCGCGCTCGGTCGGAGCGACGGTCTTGTGCTTCTCGTCGTATTCGTAGTCGTGCTCGGCCTCGGAGGTGTCCTTCGATTCGCCCAGCGATTTCAGCCTGTCTTTGGACGGGACCCCGTCCATCTGGCGGGCCAAGCGGGCGAACTGGTAGTAGATCTGCGCCGCCTGTTCGGGCGCGCCGGAGATGATCAGGGGCGTCCGCGCCTCGTCGATCAGGATGTTGTCGACCTCGTCCACGATCGCGAACTGATGGTCGCGCTGGACGCAGTGCTCGAGCGCTTCGGCCATGTTGTCGCGCAGGTAGTCGAAGCCGAACTCCGAGTTGGTGCCGTAGACGACGTCACAGGCGTATTTGACCCGGCGCGCATCGTGGTCGTCGGAGTCCTGGATCGCGGCGACGGTCACCCCGAGGGCCTCGTAGACCGGCGTCATCCATTCGGCATCGCGTCGTGCCAGGTAGTCGTTGACCGTGACGACGTGGACGCTCTCCCCACCGAGCGAGTTGAGGAAGACCGCCAGGGTGGCGGTGAGCGTCTTGCCCTCGCCGGTCTTCATCTCGGCGATCGCACCGTCGTGCAGCGCCATCCCGCCGATCAGCTGCACGTCGAAGTGGCGCTGGCCGATGCTGCGCCGCGCCGCCTCGCGGGTCAGGGCGAAGGCCTCGGGCAGCAGCTCGTCGAGCGACTCGCCGTTCCGGGCACGCTCCCGCAGCGAGTCGGCCTCGCCGCGCAGCTCCTCGTCGCTGAGCAGCTCCATCTCCGGCTCGATCGCGTTGATCCTCTGGGCACGCTTCTCGTAAGCCTTGAATTTCCTCCCCTCGCCCACGCGCAGCGCACGGGTGACCATGTCCCTGGCATTAGCCATGCAGCCAAGGGTAGCGAGGCGCAGAAGAGGGCCGGGCGCTCCTACGAAGTAACAGGCCTCCCGCGCAGCTGATTGACCAGCCGCCGGGTCCTGGCCCGCTTGCGTCGCTTCTCGCGGTGCCGCTTGACCTGGCGCCGGATGTCCTCGGCCAGCTCGTGCACGCTGTGGGCCATCTCGGGCGAGCACTCCTTCGCGTGCAGCGTCACGCCTTTGAGCCGCAGCGTCGCCTCGGCCACCTGGCTGTCGGCGATCGCGGGGTTCCGCTCTTCCCAAACCGTGACGTCGAGCGTCGCCAGCTCGGAGACCTGCCTGCCGACGCGACGGAAGCGCTTCAGAACGTGGTCTCTCAGCTCGTCGTCGACATCGACGTTTCGCCCGCGCACCTCGATCCGCATATCTGCCTCCTTCTAGGGTCCGTGTCGATGCTACGCCTGTACCCGGATCGCGGCAAGAGGCCACTTCGATGATTCAGAGGCGCCGCGAGAAGGTGATCGCCGCGATCCGGACGCTTCCGGCTTGGCGGAGGGCCTGGGCGCACGCGGAGAGCGTGGCGCCGGTGGTGAGAACGTCGTCGATCAGCAGGACGCTGCGCGGGACCTGGCCGCGAACCCGTATGAGGGGCGGGTGGCCGATGCGGTCGGCCCGGCGCTTGCCCACCTGGCGGCCCCCGCCCCGACGGACGAGGCAGGGCGCGACCGGCAGGTCCGCCCGGGCCGCCAGGGCCCGAGCGATCTCGGCGGCGGGGTCGAAGCCGCGGCTGAGGGTGCGGAGGCGGGCCGTCGGGACGGAGACGACGGCGCCGCTGAGCAGGGCGCCGGGGGCAAGCCACTGAATGCGGTCCGCCATCAGGTCCGCCACGGGAAGCAGACGCCGGAACTTGAGGGCGACGGCCAGGTCGCGGGCGACGCCCTCGTGCGGGGCCGATGACCAGACACGATCCAGGCCGGGCGGTCCGGCGCTCTGCACCGGGTCGGCTGCCGCCAGGCGACGCGAGCAGCGGCTGCAGAGCATCGACTCCGGGCGGCAGGTGCGGCCGCAGGCAGCGCAGAGAGGCGGGATGAGGCCGGTGGCTATCGCCTGGAGGAGCTTCACGCCCCGAGCCTGCGGGGCGGCGGTGCGCGTGTGGCGCGCCAGATGTCAATTCTTCGTCAAGGCTCTTGCGCGCGAGCCGCGATCCCGCCCACCAGCACCGAGTTCGGCACCAGCTCGGCGCCTTCGAGCAGGATCGAATCGCGGACGATCGAGCCCGCGCCGATGCGGCAGCCGTCGCCGACGATCGCCGGGCCGTCGAGCTTCGTACCCGAGCCGATCTCGACATCGGCGCCGATCAGCGCCGGGGCCGTCACCTCGACGCCGTCGAGCGGGCTGGCGGCACGCACGCCGGTCGACACCTCCGGCGCCCCGGGCTCGACCGCAACATCGCCCTGCAGCGCGTCGAGGTTGCCCTGGCGCAGCTCGGCGAGGTTGCCGATGTCGTTCCAGTAGGCGTCGATTTCGTGCGAGTAGAAGGGCACGTCGGCCTCCAGCAGCGCCGGGAAAACGTCCTTGGCCCAGTCGGCGAACTCAGGCGGATCGTCGGCGCCGGCGTCGTTGCTCGTCCCCGGCGCGGGGAAGTAGTCGAAGATCTCGGCGCGGAACATGTAGATGCAGGTGTTGGCCAGGTCGGAGAGGGCCTCGGCCGGGTCGGGCTTCTCCTGGAAGCCCTGGATGCGCCCGTCGCCGGCGGCGATCACGACGCCGAACTGGTCGGTCTCGGCAACCCGCTTGGTCGCCATCGTGACCAGGCCGTCGTGGGATTCGTGGAACTCGCGCATCGCCCCGAAGTCGATGTCGGTGAGCGCGTCGCCGGCGACGACCAGGAACGAGTCGCCGAGGAAGCCGGCCGCGTTGCGCACCCCCCCGGCCGTTCCCAGCAGCTGTTGCTCGAGGCTGTAGGAAAGCTCGAGGCCGAAAGCCGAGCCATCGCCGAAGTGCGCTTCGATCGTCTCCGGGAACCAGTGCAGGTTGGCGATCGCCTCGCGGAAGCCGTGCCGGGCGAGCAGCCGCACGGTGTGCTCCATCACCGGCCGGTTCAGGACCGGCACCATCGGCTTCGGCACCGCGTAGGTGATCGGGCGCAGCCGGGTGCCGAGCCCGGCCGCGAGGACCATCGCCTTCATGCCGCCCCCGGACGCGGGAGCGAATCCCTGTCCATATCTGATTCCTCAGGCATTCGCGGGAGCAGAGGAGGCGGCGGTGTATCTCAGTAGCGGTAGTGATCGGGCTTGTAGGGGCCCTCGACCGGGATGCCGAGGTAGGCGGCCTGCTCCTCGGACAGCTCGGTGAGGCCGACTCCCAGCGCCGCGAGGTGCAGCCGCGCGACCTTCTCGTCGAGGTGCTTGGGCAGGACCGTGACGTCCTTGGCCGTGAACCCGTCGGGCTGGCCGTAGAGCTCGATCTGCGCGATCACCTGGTTGGTGAACGAGTTCGACATCACGAAGCTCGGGTGGCCGGTCGCGTTGCCGAGGTTGAGCAGGCGGCCCTCGGAGAGGAGGATGATCGAGTGGCCGTCGGGAAAGCGCCACTCGTCGACCTGCGGCTTGATGTTGACCCTCTCGGCGGGAGACGCTTCGAGCCCGGCGACGTCGATCTCGTTGTCGAAGTGGCCGATGTTGCCGACGATCGCGTTGTGCTTCATCCGCGCCATGTGCTCGGCGGTGATGATGTCCTTGTTGCCGGTGGCGGTGACGAAGATGTCGGCCGTCCCGACGACGTCGTCGAGCGTCCGCACCTCGTAGCCCTCCATCGCCGCCTGCAGGGCGCAGATCGGGTCGATCTCGGTGACGATCACGCGGGCGCCCTGGCCGCGCAGCGACTCCGAGCAGCCCTTGCCGACGTCTCCGTAGCCGCAGACGACGGCGACCTTGCCGCCGATCATCACGTCGGTGGCGCGGTTGATCCCGTCGATCAGCGAGTGGCGGCAGCCGTAGAGGTTGTCGAACTTCGACTTCGTGACCGAGTCGTTGACGTTGATCGCCGGGAAGAGCAGGTCGCCGGTCTCGGCCAGCTGGTAGAGCCGGTGCACGCCGGTGGTCGTCTCCTCGGTGACCCCCTTGATCCCCGCCGCGATCCGGGTCCAGCGCTGCGGATCGGACTCGAGCGAGCGCTGCAGGATCTCGAGCACGACGCGGAACTCCTCAGAGTCGGCCGAGGCCGGATCGGGCACGGCGCCCGCCTTCTCGAACTCGACGCCCTTGTGGACGAGCAGAGTGGCGTCGCCACCGTCGTCGAGGATCATGTTGGGGCCCTCGCCGTCGGGCCAGTCCAGGGCCTGCTCGGTGCACCACCAGTACTCCTCCAGGGTCTCGCCTTTCCAGGCGAAGACCGGAATGCCGGCGGCGGCGATCGCCGCGGCGGCGTGGTCCTGGGTGGAGAAGATGTTGCAGCTGGCCCAGCGGACCTCTGCGCCGAGGGCGACCAAGGTCTCGATCAGCACCGCGGTCTGCACCGTCATGTGGAGCGAGCCGGTGATCCGCGCCCCCTTCAGGGGCTGCTCGGTCGCGAACTCCTCGCGGGTCTGCATCAGGCCGGGCATCTCCACCTCGGCGAGGCCGATCTCCTTGCGGCCGAAGTCAGCCAGGTCGATGTCGGCGACTTTGTAGTTTGCGGTGGCGGTTGCCATCGGTTCCTTTCGTCTATTCCAGCTTCCGGCGAAGGATACGGGCCTTTCGCCGGCGGAGCTTCGGGCCGTCGGCGCTAAGGCCGACCGAGCCTGGCCTTGAGCCTGTCGATCGCCTCGATCGGCATTGGGTCGCGCCCACGCTTCGACGCGAGCTCGAGCGAGACCAGGTCGCCGAGCATGACCGTCCAGAGCAGGCGCTCGACCCGGCTCTCCCCGGCGGCCTCGATCCGCACGGCGGGCGCCCCGTCGCGCTCGACCTCCGCCGCGGTGAGATCGAAGCGAAGCCCCACGCGGGGGTGCTGATCGCGATCCTCGAGCAGCACCGCCGCCAGCGAAGCGGCCTCAGCCGCCCCCCAGGCGCAGATCTCGTTGTGATCGGCCTCCGGCAGCTCGGAGCAGAAGGCGGGCAGCTTGGCGTTCTCGTTCACCTGGGTCTTCCAGCGCCGCGCGGCCGCGGCGGTCGGTCCGGCCCCGTGGATCACCGGAACGCGGTCGCCGATCACCCCGGCAACCTCGCCAGCGAGGTGGCGCAACTCGTCGCGCTGGCCCTCGAGGAAGGCTGCGGCCGCCTCGATCTCCTCGGCGACGCGGGGCGCGATCCCCGCCGCCGCCGCGACCTCCAGGGCGCAGACGAGCATGTAGGCGACCGCGGTGCGTGGCGCGGGGAGCAGCCCCGGGAGGCCGATCACCGGGTCGCCGGCCGCGCGCGCCCGCTCGGTGAGCGCGCCGCCGGTGCTGGCGACGACGCGGCGGGCGCCGAGCGCCTCCGCGGCGGCGAAGCAGGAGAGCGTCTCCTCGGTCCCGCCCGAGTAGCTCGAGCAGAGCACTGCCCACTCAGCCGTCGCCCAGCTCGGCAGCGCGTAGCCGCGCACGGTCAGCAGCGGGGCTGTGAGGCGCTCGCCCAGCGCCGCCGCCGCCAGATCGCCGCCGATCGCGGAACCGCCCATCCCGCAGACGAGCAGCCCGGCGGACTCGCTGCGACCGAGGCGCGCCGACTCGACCCGCCAGAGGGCATCGCGCAGGTGATCGGGAATGGCCAGGACGTCGTCGAGCATGGGGCTAGGCGGGAAGTCTTTCGCCCTCGCCGGCCACCGCACCTGCAATCTCGGCCCCCTCGGGCACCTCGGCGCCCGGCGAGAGAATCGAATCGACCAGGCGGGCGTTCTCGCCGACGCTGGCGCCGTCGAGCAGGACGGAGCCCATCACCACGGCGCCGGCGCCGATCCGGCAACCCGGCCCGACCACCGCGCGGGGGCCGAGCGTCGCCGAGCCGTCGACTTCGGCGCCCGGATCGACGAGCAGGTCCGGCCCGGAGGGCTCGACCCGCGTCTCCACCCGGCCCTCGAGAATGTCCCAGCTCGCCTGCAGGTAACGCTCCGGCGTGCCGATGTCCAACCAGTAGCCGTCGAGCAGGAGGCCGTGCAGCCCCTCGCCGACCAGGCGCGGGAAGACGTCGCGCTCGATCGAGACGTTCTCTCCCGGGGGGATCAGGTCGAGGACCGAGCGCTGCAGCGCGTACATACCGGCGTTGACCTCGCCCGGCCTGCGCTCGCCGGTCTTCTCGAGGAACTCGAGCACCTCTCCCCCCTCGCCGCTCTTGACGAGCCCGAAAGCCGAGGAGTCCTCGACCGGGTGCAGGCCGATCGTCGCCGCCGCGGCCCGGCGCTCGTGCGCCCGGAGCAGCGCGGTCAGGTCGAGGTCGGTCAGCACGTCGCCGTTGAGCGCGAGGAAGCGTTCGTCGAGATCGTCGCCGAGCTCATCCGCGGCGAAGCGGATCGCGCCTGCCGTGCCCAGCGGCTCGGGCTCGACCGCGTAGCGGATCGCGACACCCGCCCGCTCCTCCTCGCCGGCGAGCGCCTCGCGCAGCACGTCCGGCAAGAAGCCGCAGGCGAGCACCACCTCGCTGACGCCGTGCCCGGCGAGCCACTCGATCATGTAGGCGAGGAAGGGGCGGTCGACGAGGGTCAGCGCCGGCTTCGGGGTGGAGTTGGTGAGCGGACGCAGGCGCGTGCCTTCGCCGCCGACTAGGACTATCGCCTGCATCTCAGTCGGCGGCAGCCTGCGACGGCGCGCTCTCTACGGCCCGCCCGATCCCCTCGTATTCGAAGCCCGCGGAGATCAGCGATTTGGCGTCGAGGAAGTTGCGGCCGTCGATCAGCAGCGGTTGCGCCATCCGGCTCGCCGCCTCGGCCCAGTCGAGCTCGGCGAACTCGCGCCACTCGGTGACCAGCACCGCGGCGTCCGCGCCCTCCAGCGCCGCCAGCGCCGAGTCGCACAGCTCGACCCCCCCGAGCAGCTCGCGCGCGGCGCCCATCGCCACCGGGTCATAGGCCACCACCTCGGCCCCTTCGCCCTGCAGGCGCGGCGCCAACACGAGGCTCGAGGCCTCGCGCATGTCGTCGGTGTCCGGCTTGAAGGCAAGGCCGAGCAGGGCGATCCTCTTTCCGACCAGCGAGCCCAGATGGCCGTTCAGCTTCTGGACGACACGGCGCTTCTGCAGCTCGTTCACCTCGATCACCGCGGTGAGCAGCTGGAAGTGGTAGCCGGTGTTGCCGGCCAGCTGCTTGAGCGCCTTCAGATCCTTCGGGAAACAGTTGTGAAGGGTCAGGCCACCGCTCGCCGCCACCGTTTGCGAACCTGGGACCTCGAGTGAGTACACGGGTCCCCGGAAGTGCTCCTTGGTCGCGTTTACGACCCGCACCCATGCCATTTGCGAGCCGGTGAAACGACGATACCCGCTGGGAGCAATCCGCTTGCTCTGCAGGGCCATCAGCTCGACGACTTCCTGGCGCTGGGCCGCGGGCACCAGCGCAATCGCTCGTTCCACCTGATCGGCGCCGCTGACCTTGAGCCAATGCGTCTCCTTGGTCGACTTCGCCGTACGACCGCGACGCCAGGCACAAACCACGCCCAGCTCGCCGAGCAGCCGAGCGACCCCATCGGCCAGCTCGTCGCTGATCGTGCCGAAGTCCAGACTCACGCTCGGGCCGTGATTCACCAACGACCAGGAGCCATCGCCCTCCCAGAGACCCGAGAGGAACGCCCATTTACAGCTGACCGGTTGCTCCCATAGAAGATTCGGGACGCGTTGCCGATAGCTGTTCGACCCAAGGCCGAGGATGTCGCTCCACCATGCGGCGACGATCCGCGAGGAGATCTGCGCACAGCGAGAGGTCGCAGTATCGAATACACGCACTTTCACACCCTGGGCTTCCCAGTAGTCGGCGACCTGCCGGGCCAGATGCTCCTCCTTGGTCGGGTAAAAAGACCAGCAGATTCGTCGGCGCTCTGTGTTGTCCCTGCCGCGGTCGCGGGCGATGTGACCCTCGGCCACATAGAGGCCGACAACGCGCCAAAACTCCTCACCGAGCTCCAGTTCCTTCGGCACGTAGGTTCCGTTGCGCGCCGTGCCCAGGGTTGCGCCATGAAGATCCATCTCGGCACGACACGCCTCCGGCAGCCGCAGCGCACCGCTCCGGGAGATGTCGCCCATCCTCTGTGCCTGCCCTCGTGGGTGATCGAAAATCACGGCCCGCTCCGCAACCGGGCGCGCCTCGAGGGCCTCGATCTCTCGGACCTCGGGGCGGACGATGACCTCTTCGGTCGGGATCGTGTCTTCGATCGCCCCCATGACGGAATGGCGTCGAGGGGCGAAGCCGGCGGCGGCCCCCAGCGACAACGGCAGCCAGTCGGACTCCGTAACTTCCTCTGCGCGAACCGTAGTCAGGATTTCGCCGTCCTCACCGTCGCCGACGATGACCGGGTGATCGGCGGTCACCCGCGCGCGCCGACCCATCTTGGTTCGAAGCTCGACCATCGCCCCGTCGTAGTCGCGCTTCGTCAGGATCGAGACGAACATCCACTCCGGCCTTTCCTCGCCGGGAACCCAGGACCAAGCAAAGAGGCTCTCGGGTGCGATTACACCGTCCTCGTCCGAAACCTCGTCCCCCCCGCAAAGCTCCCAGAGCTGCTCAAAGGAGACGAGCTTGGGGGTGCCATGATGCCTGACCAGCAAGGTCTCCCGTCCCTCGAAGCAAGAGCCGCCGTAGCCGATCCCCGCGCGCAGGAAGGAGGGGCCAATGCGCTGATCGAGACCCATGCCGCGGGCCACCTCGCCGACGTCGGCGCCGACCTCCTCGCAGACGTTGGCGATCTCGTTGACGAAGGAGATCTTGGTGGCGAGGAAGGCGTTGGAGGCCAGCTTGATCATCTCGGCACTGGCGACGTCGGTGCGGACGATCTCACCGCCCAGGGGCTCGTAGAGCGTCGCGACGGCGTCGCCGGCCTCCTCGTCGCCCCGATCGGCGCCGATCACGACGCGGTCGGGGTGCATGAAGTCGGCCACCGCCGAGCCCTCCTTGAGGAACTCGGGGCAGGAGACGTAGGCGAGCCCCGGCCGGTCGCGGCGGATCGCCTCGCCGGTGCCGGCGGGCACGGTGCTCTTCATGATCAGCACCTGCTCGCCGTCGGCGGGCAGCTCCTCGAGGACCGCGCGCACGCGCGAGAGATCGGCGTCGCCGGAGCGGGTCGGTGGCGTGTCGACGCAGACGAAGATCAACCGGGCCGCCTCGAGCAGCTCGCCCATCTCGGTGGTGAAGGTGAGCCGCTCGGCGTTGCGGACGAGCAGCTCGTCGAGCCCCGGCTCGTGGATCGTCGTCTCACCGCTGGAGAGCGACGCGACCTTCTCGGGCAGGATGTCTCGCGCCACGACCGGGTGGCCGAGCTCGGCGAAGCAGGTCGCCGTGACCAGGCCGACCCAACCCACTCCGATCACGCCGATCGGCTCTCTGCTCTGCGTCATGGCTGCGCGCTCCCCCGTTTCGTTCTTGGCTTGCGGTTCGGAATTATCACCCGCGCCGAGCGCGCCATGCCGACCATCTGGTCGTTGGTCAGCGATTGCAGCAGGCTGTTGGATATCCAATAGGTGTTGTCGCCGCGATGCCAGGCGATCAGCTTCACCCGATCGCCGTCGATGAAGATCTCGTATTCGCGGCCGTTGATCGTGCGCGTTTCGCTCGGGTTGTCCAGGATCGGGGGGTCCGACCAGCCGCGGATGCCCTGCACGCCGAAGTACTGGGTTTCGTATTCGGGCCCATACTCGGCGACCATCCGGTAGGCCGCGTGGCGCTTGCCGTCGGAGTCTTTGAAGTGGTAGACGCGGGGGTCCTGGATGTGCAGGTAGCTGTCGCTTTCGACGTAATGCGCTTCGGAGGGCAGGCGCGTCGGGTAGAAGACCGGGAAGCGGCCGTCCGCCCTCCGCGCGACCGTCTTCGCCTCCGATTCTCCCGCTTCGGCGGCGGGAACCAAGCCGTCGTCACCGGGCGGCTTCGGCTTGACGATGTGGGGCTTGTGCTTCTTCTTCTTGGGCTTCTCGCCGCTGTGGCGCTCGCGGCCTTCGATCGAGCCACGTGGCCCGCCGCTCGCTTCGATCCCGAGGAACTTGCCGACCGCTTCCTGGATCGCGCTCTCGGTCGCATAGACGTAGCTGGGCCCCAGCGTCGCCGGGAAGTGGACCTCCTTGATCGAGGCGCCGCGCGAGGCGATGAACAGTTTCAGCACTTCCAGCATCGTCTCCTTGTCGCTGATGTCGGAGGTCGTGTATTCGGTGAAGATGTCGATCAGGTCGTTGCGGCCCAGCACCAGGTCGCCGATCGGGACCCGCTGACGGGCATCGCTGAGGAAGTCCTGCTGGCGCGCGGCGCGGACGAGGTCGGTGTCGGTGTGCCGGTAGCGCACGTACTGCAGCGCTTTTTTACCGCAGAGCAGCTGATAGCCGGGCTGCACGTCGATTTCCGAATACTGTTCGTCGGGCGGCAGGCCGACGTTGGAGTGGTAGTAGCGGCGATCGACGTCGACGTAGACGCAGTTGATCGCGTCGACCGCGCGGACGAAGCCGAGGTAGTCGACGTTGACGACGTGGTTGATCTTCAGGCCGGTCAGCTGCTTGACCACCTGCAGGGTCAGCTTCGGGCCGCCGTACGAATACGCTTCGTTGAACTTGCCGGTCCCGTAGCCGGGTATTTCGACCTTGAGGTCGCGGGGGATCGACATCAGCGCGATCGCGTTGCGGTCTGGGTCGAGCCGCAGCAGCAGGGTCGTGTCCGAGCGACCGGGGTCTTCCGGTTCGTTGGCGCGCTTGTCGGAGCCGATGATGACGATGTTCTCCGGTTCGCCCCCGTGCGTCTGCGCGAGCACGCGCTGGACGCGGTTCTTCAGCACGTTGTTGTGCGAGAGGGCCGTGGCGATGCTGCCGATGTAGAGCAGGATGCTGGCTGCGGTCGCCGCCGCGACGACGCTGACGATCGTCACCGAGGCGAGCGTGAAGCGCCACCAGTAGCGCTTGCGCTTGGGCGGTGGCTCGTGGTCGCCCTCCGGCGGCGGCTTCTTGAAGACGGGCTCGATCATCGCGCCCGGCTCAGGTCCTTGGGCGCCCGGAGATCGCCCGCAGGAACTGCTCGAGCGTCTGCCGGTAGGCGAGCAGCGAGGGCACGGAGACCCACTCCTGCGGCCCATGGTGCCCTTCGCCGGCCGGGCCGAACTCGACCGCAGGCACTCCCACGCGCAGGAAGGAGACCGCGTCGGAGGCCCCGTCGCGACCGACGCTCATCGGCTCGCCGTCGTGATGCGCCGAGGCCGCCTCGCGCAGCCCGCGGACGAAGGGCGAATCGCGATCGACCACCGCCGGCGGCCGCGTCAGGAGCGGCGTCACCTCGACGTCGGGCAGGCCGCGGATCTGGGCGAGCACCGTCTCGGCGTCCTGATCGGGCAGGTAGCGGATGTCGACGTCGATCGCGCATCGGTCGGGCACCTTGTTGAGAGCGTCGCCACCCAGGATCCTGCCGAGATTGATCGAGGGGCGGTCGAACAGCTCCGAGCTGTGCCTTGCGAACGGTAGCGACTCGATACTGCGGAAAACGTCGTGTGCCTTGAGCACGGCGTTGTCGCCGAGCCACGGCGTCGCCCCATGGGCGGCGACGCCGCTCACTTCCAGCCGCAGCGCCAGCACCCCCTTCGCCTCGACACCGATCTGCAGATCGGTCGGCTCGCCGGTGATCGCGAAGTCGCCGAGGAAGCCACCGTCGACCAGCACGTCGCTGCCGCGTTCGGCCTCCTCCTCGGACTCCTCGTCGCCGACGATCCCCAGCCGCACCCGCACACCCTCGCAATCGCGCATCGCCGCGGTGACGACGAGCATCGCCGCCAGCGCCCCCTTCATGTCATAGGCGCCCCGCCCGTAGAGCCGCTCCCCCTCGACATGGGGATCGAACTGCCCCGGCCGTCCCGGGACGACGTCGATATGGCCGTGCAGCACAACGGTAGGCGCCCCCTCGGGCCCGACTTCGGCCTTGAGCACCGGCAATCCCCGAACCTCTTCAGTCGCAACCCCGATCCCCCGCGCTTCCAACCACCCCTCGACGAACCCGGCCGCTTCCAGCACCCCGTCCGCCTCCGAGGTGTCGTACCCGATCAGCCGCGTGGCCAGCCCCACCAGCTCATCGCTCATACGCAGCCCCGGCTCCACGAGAAGCAAGCGGGCGAAGCTACGCCCCGGCGTCGCACGGAGGAGCCGATGTCCCTCCGCGGGAATGTCGCGAAGCGGCGATATGCAATCTGAAGCTTGCGCGGCCGCAGGCCGTGCTCGAACTCCAGGAGCGGAGGCCGAAGGCCGAGCGACTTCAATTCACGCGGAGGGACATCGGCCCCTCCGCTCACCCCTGAGCGATAGCGAGGAACGCTTCGCTCCGCTCGCGGTCTTTCAGCGCCCGCTTCTGCTCACCGCTGCCGTCCTTGCAGTCGGCCAGCCGCTGCTCGGCGTCCGCCAGCTGCTCTTTGAGCACGCCGGCGTCGAGGTCCTCGGGCGGGATCGCCTCCTCGAGCAGGAGCCGGGCGTGGTTGCCGAAGACCTGCAGCCAGCCGTGCGCCTGGGCGTAGCGCCGCGTCTCGGAGCCGTCCAGGTGGAGGCGCAGCTCGGCCGGGCGCAGCGAGGCGAGCAGCGGCGCGTGGTTGGCGAGGATGCCGATCTCCCCCACCTTGGTGCGGGTGGATACCTGGCTCACCTCGCCGCTGAAGACCTCTCCCTCCGGGGTGAGGACCTCGACCTCGAATTTGGTCTCGCCGGCCAACGCGCTCCCTAGGCCGCCGCGCTCGCGTTCTCGGTGACCTGGTCGATCGAGCCCTGCATGTAGAAGGCGCCCTCGGGCAGGTCGTCGTGCTCGCCGTCGAGGATCTCGCGGAAGCCGCGGACCGTCTCGGCGACCGGCACGAACTCGCCGCTGCGGCCGGTGAACTGCTCGGCGACGAAGAACGGCTGGCTGAGGAAGCGCTCGATCTTGCGCGCCCGCGAAACCGTCTGCTTGTCCTCGTCGGAGAGCTCGTCGATGCCGAGGATGGCGATGATGTCCTGCAGCTCCTTGTAGCGCTGCAGGACCTCCTGGACGTCGGTCGCCGTGCGGTAGTGCTCCTCGCCGACGATGTCGGGCTTGAGGATCGTCGAGCTCGAGTCGAGCGGGTCCACCGCGGGGTAGATGCCTTTCTCGGAGATCGACCGCGAGAGCGCCGTGGTCGCGTTGAGGTGGGCGAACACCGAGGCCGGCGCCGGGTCGGTGAAGTCGTCGGCGGGGACGTAGACCGCCTGCACCGAGGTGACCGAGCCGCGCTCGGTCGAGCTGATCCGCTCCTGCAGTTCGCCCATCTCGGTCTCCAGCGTCGGCTGGTAGCCGACCGCCGAGGGCATCCGGCCGAGCAGCGCCGAGACCTCGGAGCCCGCCTGGACGAAGCGGAAGATGTTGTCGATGAACAGGAGCACGTCCTGTCCCTCGTCGCGGAAGTACTCCGCCATCGTCAGGCCCGAGAGACCCACGCGGAGGCGTGCCCCGGGCGGCTCGTTCATCTGCCCGTAGACGAGCGCGACCTTGTCGATCACGCCGGACTCGGTCATCTCGATCTTCAGATCCGTGCCCTCGCGCGTCCGCTCCCCGACGCCGGCGAACACGGAGACGCCGCCGTGCTCGCGGGCGAGGTTGTGGATCAGCTCCTGGATGAGCACGGTCTTGCCCACGCCGGCGCCGCCGAAGAGGCCGACCTTGCCGCCGCGCGAGTACGGCGCGAGCAGGTCGATGACCTTGATCCCGGTCTCGAAGACCTCCGCGGTCGGCGTCAGGTCCCGGAACTGCGGCGGGTCGCGGTGGATCGGCATGCGGCGATCGGCCTTCACCGGGCCGCGCTCGTCCACGGGCTTGCCGACCACGTTGAAGATGCGGCCCAGCGTGGCGGGACCGACGGGGACGGAGATCGGCTGGCCGGTGTTGCGCACGG